>DATCKZ010000111.1:0-39371 GCA_036564175.1 Natronosporangium sp. | reverse complement strand
CGCTTCCGCACCCCGGACGAGGGGGTGACCACGGTGGCGGACCTCATCCGCGGCACCCCCAGCTTCGACAACGCGACCATGGAGGACTTCGTCATCGCCCGCGCCGACGGCTCGGCGGTGTTCCTGCTGGCCAACGCGGTCGACGACATGACGATGCGGATCACCCACGTCATCCGCGCCGAGGAGCACCTGCCCAACACCCCCAAGCAGCAGCTGCTGTGGGAGGCGCTCGGCACACCCCGCCGGTGTGGGCCCACCTGCCGCTGGTGGTCAACGAGAAGCGGCAGAAGCTGTCCAAGCGGCGGGACAAGGTGGCGCTGGAGTCCTATCGCGACGAGGGGTACCTCGCCGACACCATGCGCAACTACCTGATGCTGCTCGGCTGGGCGCCGAGCGGCAACCGCGAGATCGTGCCCTGGTCGGTGATCGAGGAGGAGTTCCGGATCACCGATGTCAACCCCTCCCCCGCGTTCTTCGACGAGAAGAAGCTGCGGGCGTTCAACGGCGAGTACATCCGGGCGCTCACCGTCGACGAGTTCGTCGCCGCCTGCCAGCCGTGGCTGACCGGCACCGAGACCATCCCGGCACCGCCGTGGCGGCCGGAGGACTTCGACCCGGCGGTGTTCGCGGCGGTCGCCCCGCTCGCCCAGACCCGGGTGGCGGTGCTGTCGGAGATCATCCCGTACGTTGACTTCCTGTTCCTGGCCGAGCCGGCGATCGACGAGGCGGCCTGGGCGAAGGCGATGAAGGAAGGCGCCGCCGACCTGCTCGACGCCGCGATCGGGGCGTACGAGCGGCTCGCCGACTGGCAGCCGGAGCCGCTCAAGGCGGCGCTCACCGAGGTCGGCGAGGCGCGCGGGCTCAAGCTCGGCAAGGCGCAGGCGCCGGTACGGGTGGCCGTGACCGGCCGCACGGTCGGGCTGCCCCTGTTCGAGTCGCTGGCAGTGCTGGGCCGCGAGCAGACGCTCGCCCGGCTCCGGGCCGCCCGTGCCCGGCTGGCGAGCTAACCAGCCAGCCCGGTCAGGTCGCCGGCACCGACTTGTCGTCCACTTCGGCGGATCCCGCCAGGACCGACGATCCGTCGGGTCCGGTCACGTCGAACTCGGCGTTGTTCGCGTCCACGGCCGCCAGGAACGACAGCTCCACTTGGTCGGGCGCCTGCTCGACGCTGGCCCCATCCTCCGGATCGCTGCCGGTCAGCGGGTTGTGCGCGAACGCCGGCGGCGGCGCGGCGACCAGCGCGACCACCGCAATCGCCGCGATTGCCAACGCCCGAGTCCCGATTGCCATCGTTCTGCACCCCAAAACCTGCCGACGGCCGGTTACCATCGTCACCTAGCCAGTACCCATGTGGGTGGTCGATCGCCGGCCGGAAACAGTTCCCGCGCCAGCGTCCCGCGGTGGTGTG
The DNA here is from genome assembly GCA_036564175.1 of Natronosporangium sp. GTDB lineage: Bacteria > Actinomycetota > Actinomycetes > Mycobacteriales > Micromonosporaceae > Natronosporangium. Next base: position 37,963 of record DATCKZ010000111.1, on the reverse strand, counting down.
CCGCGGCGATCTCAGGTGGACTGCTGGTTAGCGAGGGTTTGCCCGGGGAAACGCCTGAGTGCAGTGGCACCCGAGCGGGGACGGAGATGGCGTCGACATGAGGCGTCGGTTGGTCGGCCGGCTGCTGGCCGGTGGCGGGTTCGCGTTGCTCGCCGCCGCGGTCACGGCCGGCCCGGGATCCGCCTTCGCGCTCGCCGACAACGAGCTGAGCCAGGTCACGATCACCGGTGACAGCCTCCCCGAGGAGCTGACCATCCAGGCCGATGAGCAGCCGGAGCTGTGCGCCGCGCTCTGGCGCGAGGTGAACTGGCTGGTGAACCGGCGCAGCGACACCCGCGAGCCGGAGGACCTGGCGACCCTGGGCGAGCAGTACACACTGGAGGTCTACCTCGACGGCGAGGCCCGGCACCGGTTCCACCTCTACCCGATGGCCGAGGGCGGCCCGAAGGCGTTCCGGCCGGCCGAACAGCCCGGTGACCGGACGGTCCGGGAAGGCTGGTTCCACGCCCGGCTGTCCCTGCCGGAGACGCTGACCAGCGCCGGGGTGCCGCTGGCCGGCACCCCGCTGCCACCCGGCGGTGGCGGGGGCGGGGGCGGGCCGGTGCCGGAGCCGACCGAGGAAGCGCCGACCGAGGCGTTCGGCTTCCTGGATGAGTGGCGGCGCGGCATGCTGCTCACCGGCGCCGTGGTGGTCACCATCGTGGCCGGCCTCGGCGGCATCGCGTTCCTGATCCGGCGCAAGGTCTGACCGCGCCGGCCGGCCCCGCCGGCCCCACGGTCTGGCCGCGGCTGGCCGGCCACCCCCGGCAAGTCGGTACATTTGCTCATGATCGTCCGGGGTCGGGCGGAGGGGGCTGTGACGGACGAGTTGGCGGGGACCATTCCGCGGATCGAGCGGGCCGCCGGGGCGCTGGCGACCGCCAGCGTGGCCCGGATGGACGAGACGCTGCCGTGGTTCCGGGAGCTGCCCGCCGACCAGCGCTCGTGGGTGATGCTGGTGGCGCAGGCCGGCGTGCAGTCGCTGGTGGAGTGGCTGCGCCGGGGCGCCGCCGGTGACCGCAACCAGGAGGTCTCGGACGAGATCTTCGACGCGGCGCCGCGGGCGCTGGCGCGGGCGATCAGCCTGCAGCAGACGGTCCAGCTGATCAAGGTGACGATCGACGTCACCGAGGAGCACGTGCCGCGGCTGGCGGCACCGGGCGAGCAGGAGGCGCTGCAGCGGGCGGTGCTGCGGTTCTCGCGGGAGGTGGCGTTCGCCGCCGCCCGGGTGTACGCGCGGGCCGCCGAGTCCCGCGGCGCTTGGGACGCCCGGCTGCAGGCGCTGCTGGTCGACGCGCTGCTGCGGGGTGACTCGGCGGACGTGCTGGCCAGCCGGGCGGCCGCGCTGGGCTGGGGCGACACTCCGCCGATCGCGGTCGCGGTCGGCCGCTCGCCCGGTGGCGAGGTGACCGCGGTGCTGCACGGGCTGCATCGGGCGGCCCGCCGGATCGGGATCGAGGCGATCGGCGGTGTGCACGGGGACCGGCTGGTGGTGGTGATCGGCGGCGCCCCCGACCCGCTCGCCGCCGCCGGCAAGCTGCTGTCCGGCTTCGGCGACGGGCCGGTGGTGGTGGGCCCGGCGGTGCCGAACCTGGACGAGGCGAACGAGTCGGCCCGGGCGGCGCTGGCCGGGTTCCGGGCGGCGCCGGCCTGGCCGGCCGCGCCGCGGCCGGTCGCCGCCGCCGACCTGCTCCCCGAGCGGGCGCTCGCGAACGACTCCGAGGCCCGGTGGACGCTGCGGCACGAGGTGTACGGGACGCTGGTGCGGGCCGGCGGCGAGCTGCTGGAGACGCTCGACGCCTTCTTCGCCGCCGGCGGGGTGCTGGAGAGCGCCGCCCGGGCCTGCTACGTACACCCGAACACGGTCCGGTACCGGCTCAAGCGGATCGCCGACGTGACCGGTTTCACCCCCACCGACGCCCGGGATGCGTTCACGCTGCGGGTCGCGCTGGCGCTCGGCCGGCTGGATCCGCCCAGCCCAGGGCACTAGCTTGTAGGGAAGCTACAAAACCAGTAGTAGAGATTGGTACGTGCCGGCTGGTCCCCAATGGCCGTTAAGGCGGCACAGTCGTAGGCGTGCTTGCCGTAGTCTCACCCGGCCAGGGTGCCCAGAAGCCCGGCTTCCTGACCCCTTGGCTGGCCGCCGACCGCACCGCCGAAGCGCGACTGCGCTGGTGGTCGGTGCTCGCCGGGGTCGACCTGCTCCACCTCGGCACGGCCGCCGACGCCGACGAGATCCGGGACACCGCGAAGACCCAGCCGCTGCTGGTCGCCGCCGCACTGCTCGCTGCCGGCTCGCTGGCCGGCAACGGCGCCGACGACGGGATCCCGGACGTGGCGGCGGTCGCCGGCCACAGCGTCGGCGAACTCGCCGCGGCCGCGATCGCCGGCGTCCTGTCCAGCGAGGCGGCGGTCGCGCTCGCCGGGGTCCGGGGCCGGGAGATGGCCGCCGCCTGCGCGCTCGAGCCGACCGGGATGGCGGCGGTGCTCGGCGGCGACGAGGCGGAGGTGCTGGCCGGCATCGAGGCACACGGGCTGCACCCGGCCAACCGCAACGGGGCCGGGCAGATCGTGGCCGCCGGCGCCAGCGACCGGCTGGAGAAGTTCCGGGCCGACCCGCCGGCGAAGACCCGGGTGATCCCGTTGCAGGTGGCCGGCGCCTTCCACACCCCGTACATGGCCCCGGCCGAGCAGGCGCTGCAGGCGCTCGCGGCCGGGATCACGCCGAGCGACCCGACCACCATCCTGTTGTCCAACCTGGACGGCAGCGCGGTCGACCACGGCCGCGAGCTGGTCACCAGGCTGGTCCGGCAGGTGACCGCGCCGGTCCGGTGGGACGCCTGCATGCGTACCCTCGCCGACCTCGGCGTGAGCGCGGTGATCGAGCTGCCGCCAGCCGGCACCCTGGCCGGGCTGCTCAAGCGCGAGCTCGGCAAAGGGCTGGAGATCGTCACCCTGAACACGCCCGACGACCTGCCGGCCGCCCGCGACCTGATCGCCCGCCACGGCGGCGCCCCGAGCCACGAGCCGGCGCCGCAGTTCCGGGTGGCGGTCGCCACCGGTGCCGGCACCTTCGAGCCCGCCGCCGGGCTGGCCGAAGGCGACCACGTCAGCGCCGGGCAGGTGATCGGACACGTGGCCACCAAGCAAGGGCCGGTCCCGGTCACCGCACACGACGCGGGCACGCTCACCGAGTGGCTCGCGCACCACGACGACCCGGTCGCGCCGGGCCAGCCCCTCGCCCGCATCGGAGGACTCAGTTGACCGCCACCGGCAGCAAGATCATCTCGCTCGGCCATTACCAGCCGTCGCGGGTGCTCACCAACGACGAGCTCGCCGAGATCGTCGACACCAACGACGAGTGGATCCGGAGCCGGGTCGGGATCGTGACCCGGCGGATCGCCGACGACGAGACGGTCGCCGACCTGGCCGCGGCCGCCGCCGAGAAGGCGCTCGCCGGCTCCGGCCTCACCGCCGCCGACATCGATTTGGTCGTGGTCGCCACCTGCAGCTCGGTGGACCGCTGCCCGAACGTCGCCACCCGGGTCGCCGCCAAGCTCGGCATCCAGGCACCGGGTGCGTACGACATCAACACCGCCTGCTCCGGCTTCTCGTACGCGCTCGCCACCGTCGACCACGCGATCCGGGCCGGCGCGGCCCGCAACGCGATCGTGATCGGCGCCGAGAAGCTGACCGACTTCACCGACTGGAGCGACCGGGCCACCTGCATCCTGTTCGGCGACGGCGCCGGCGCGGCGGTGGTCACCGCCACCGCTGAGGGTGAGCCGCCGGGGATCGGCCCGGTGCTGTGGGGCTCCGCCCCGGAGCGCGGCGAGGTGGTCGTGATCGAGGGCTGGCGGCCGTACATCCAGCAGGAGGGGCAGACCGTGTTCCGGTGGGCGACCACCGTGCTGCCGGCACTGGCCCGGCAGGCCTGCGAGAAGGCCGGGATCGACCCCAGCGAGCTGGCCGCGTTCGTGCCGCACCAGGCGAACCTGCGGATCATCGACCCGCTGGCCCGGAAGCTGAACGGTGGCGACATGATCGTCGCCCGGGACATCGTCGAGTCCGGCAACACCTCGGCGGCGAGCGTCCCGATGGCCTGGTCCAAGCTGGTCGAGCGCCGGGAGATCCCGAGCGGCGCACCGGTGCTGCTGTTCGGGTTCGGCGGCGGCCTCACCTACGCCGGCCAAGTGGTCCGGTGCCCATAGACCCCACCGGTGCCTGCACCCAGGCGCCGGCAAACCAGAGATACACCCACGAGAGGAACCAACCGAGATGACCCGTGACGAGATCAGCGCCGGCCTCGCCGAGATCCTGGAGGAAGTCGCCGGGGTGACCCCCGACGACGTGGCGCCGGAGAAGTCGTTCACCGACGACCTGGACGTCGACTCGCTGTCGATGGTCGAGGTCGTGGTGGCGGCCGAGGAGAAGTTCGGCGTGAAGATCCCGGACAACGAGGTGCAGAACCTCAAGACCGTGGGTGACGCCATCAGCTACATCGAAAAGAACGCATGAGCAACCGTACGGATGTGGTAGTGACCGGGCTCGGGGCGACCACCCCGCTCGGTGGAGATGTCGGGTCGACCTGGGAGGCGATGCTCGCCGGCAAGTCCGGGGTGCATGCGCTGCGCCAGGAGTGGGCCGCTGACCTGCCGGTCCGGATCGCCTCCGAGCTGGTGGTGGAGCCGGCCGAGGTGCTCGAGCGGGTGAAGCTGCGCCGGCTGGACCGGTCCGAGGCGATCGCGCTGATCGCCGCCCGGCAGGCCTGGACCGACGCCGGCCTCACCGACGACCTCGACCGGGAACGGCTCGCGGTCAGCGTCGGCTCCGGGATCGGCGGCGCCACCACCCTGCTGGCCCAGGACGACATCCTCGAGAGCGCCGGCCCCCGCAAGGTTTCGCCGCACACCGTACCGATGCTCATGCCCAACGGCCCGGCCGCCTGGGTCGGGCTGGACCTGGGCGCCAAGGCCGGCGTCCACTCGATGGCCAGCGCCTGCGCGACCGGCGCCGAGGCGATCGCGTTGGGGCTGGACATCATCCGCTCCGGCCGGGCCGACGTGGTGGTCGCCGGCGGGACCGAGGCGGTGATCCACCCGCTGCCGATCGCCGGGTTCGCCTCGATGCGGGCGATGTCCACCCGCAACGACGAGCCGGAGCGGGCCTCCCGGCCGTGGGACAAGGCCCGGGACGGGTTCGTGCTCGGCGAGGGGGCGGCGATGCTGGTGCTGGAGCGCGCCGACCACGCCGCCGCCCGCGGCGCCAGCGTCTACGCCCGGGTGGCCGGCGCCGGCCTCACCTCGGACGGCTTCGACATCGTGCAGCCCGACCCGCAGGGCACCGGCGCCGCCCGGGCGATCAAGGCCGCGCTGCGCGACGCCGATGTCGCGGCCACCGATGTCACCCACGTCAACGCCCACGCCACCTCCACCCCGGTCGGGGACATCGCCGAGGTGGTGGCGCTGCACGCCGCGCTCGGCGACCACCCGGTGCTGACCGCCACCAAGTCGATGACCGGCCACCTGCTCGGCGCGGCCGGCGCGGTGGAGGCGATCGCCACCGTGTTGGCGATCAAGCACAGCGTCGTGCCGCCGACCATCAACCTGGACGACCCCGATGACGGGCTCGACCTGGACGTGGCGGCACACCAGCCGCGGCCGATGGAGATCCCCGCCGCGCTCAACAACTCGTTCGGCTTCGGCGGCCACAACGTCGCCATCCTGTTCACCCGACCTTAGGCAGGTTCACCGTGACCACCACCGTCCCAGCCACCACCACGCAGGTTGACCACCGCGACCCGGAGGTGCGGCTGCGCGCTCTGTTCGACGCCGGCACGCTCCGGCTGCTGGTGCCGCGCGACAACTCCGGGGTGCTGTACGCGCGCGGCGAGATCGACGGCACGCCGGCGATCGCGTTCGCCACCGACCCGACCATCATGGGCGGCGCCACCGGGTACGAAGGTTGCCGCCACATCGTCGACGCGATCGACACCGCGGTCCGGGAGCGGGTGCCGGTGCTCGGCCTGTGGCACTCCGGCGGCGCCCGGATCCCGCAGGGCGTGGTGGCGCTGGACGGGGTCGGCCAGGTCTTCGCCGCGATGGTCCGGGCCTCCGGCCGGGTCCCGCAGATCTCGGTGGTGCTCGGCCCGACCGCCGGCGGCGGCGCGTATGGTCCGGCGCTCACCGACATCGTGGTGATGAGCGGCAACGGCCGGATCTTCGTGACCGGCCCGGAGGTGGTCCGGTCGGTCACCGGTGAGCAGGTCGACATGGAGCGGCTCGGCGGCCCGGAGCCGCACGGCCGCCGCTCCGGGGTGGTGCACGTGACCACCAAGGACGACGAGTCGGCGCTGGCGACCGCCCGGCAGCTGGCCGCGCTGCTCGGCCGGCAGGGCCGGCTGACCCCGGCCGACGTCACCGACCAGACCGACCTCGGCGCCCTGCTGCCGGCCGAGTCGAACCGGGCGTACGACGTGAAGCCGCTGGTCAAGGCGCTGCTGGACGCGCCCGGGGTGGAGCTGCATCCGAAGTGGGCGCCGAACATCGTGACCACCCTGGGCCGGCTCGGCGGCCGGACCATCGGCGTGATCGCGAACAACCCGCTCCGGCTGGGTGGCTGCCTGGACGCGGCCAGCGCCGAGAAGGCGGCCCGGTTCGTGCGGATGTGTGACTCGCTCGGGGTGCCGCTGGTGGTGCTGGTGGACGTCCCCGGTTACCTGCCCGGCCTCGGCCAGGAGTGGGACGGGGTGGTCCGGCGCGGCGCCAAGCTGCTGCACGCGTTCGCCGAGGCGGTGGTGCCGCGGGTCACCCTGGTCACCCGCAAGGCGTACGGCGGGGCGTACATCGCGATGAACTCCCGGGCGCTCGGTGCGACCACGGTGTTCGCCTGGCCGAACGCCGAGGTGGCGGTGATGGGAGCGAGCGCCGCGGTGAACATCCTGCACCGCAAGAAGCTCGCGGCCGCCCCGCCGGAGGAGCGCGAGGCGCTGCGGGCGCAGCTGATCGAGGAGCAGGTCCGGGTCGCCGGCGGCGTCAACCGGGCGCTCGAGATCGGCGTGGTCGACGAGGTGATCGAGCCGACCAAGACCCGGCAGCGGATCGCCGAGGCGATCGCCGCCGCGCCGGCCGCCCGCGGCGCCCACGGCAACATCCCGCTCTGAGGCTCATGATCGCGTCGATCTAGGAGTTGTTCAGGCTGGATCCCGGCAAATCGGGCTGAACAACTCCTAGAGAACAACTCCTAGATCCGCGCGGAAAGAACGTCCCGGACGAACTCGAGCACCGCCGGCCCGGCGTCGAGCAGCGCGGCCGCGTCGGCGGCGTGCTCGGCGACGCTGGTCCGCGAGTAGCCGTCCGGCCGTTCGCTGCGTGAGCAACCCCGCCGGTCGTACGCGATCACCCGACCGAGCCGGGCCAGTTGTTCGATCGCCCCTTCCCACAGCTGGGTCGAGCTGCCCGCGCCGGGCACGCACAGGATCGGCGCACCGCTCCCCCGCTCCTCGCAGTAGAGCCGCACGCCGTTCACCATCCGCATAGCCCTGTCCGTACGCCGGTGCTGCAGGCCATCCGCCGATGGTTGCGTCGGCGGGAGCCAACATGTTACGGTTTCACGTGTAAGGATTTTCTTACACGTGAAGGAGCATCATGACGCAGACTCGGCCCACCGGCGATGAGCTGGTCGAGATGCTCGCGGCGCTGGCGAACCCGCTCCGGCTGCGGATCGTCGCGACGCTGGCCGGCGGCCGTGACTACGTCAGCCACCTGGCCCGTGAGATCGGCGTGAGCCGACCGCTGCTCCACATGCACCTGCAGCGGCTCGAAGCCGCCGGCCTGGTGGTCGGCCACCTCGAGCTCTCCGAGGACGGCAAGGCCATGAAGTACTACGAGGTCGCCGACTTCGACATCCACCTGACCGCCGCCACGCTCGCCGAGGCGGCGAAGACCCTCACCAGAAAGGAAAACCCCTGATGGCTTGGCCCACGGTCATCCTCATCCTCGGCGTGATCGTCGTGGTGTTCCTGTTCACCATGGGCGCGGCCGCGGTCGTGCTCGAGTTCCGCAAGACGAAGATCGCCGCCCAGCAGGACGAAGAGCTGCGCCGGCTGGTGCAGCGATACGAGCAGCTGGCCGAGAACACCCTCGACGCCCAGCAGCGGATCGCCGCCGACGTGTCCGAGCTCCGGTCGCGGACCACCGCGATCGAGCAGATCCTGCGCACGGTCGAGTGAGGAAGGAGCGGGAGATGAAGGCGATCACCCACGACCGGTTCGGCGGTCCAGACGTCCTGACCCTTTCCGAGCTGCCGCAGCCCACCGTCGGCGAGCGGGACGTGCTGGTGCGGGTCCGGGCGGCCAGCGTCAGCTACGGCGACTACCACTACCTGACCGGCACGCCATTGCTGGGCCGGATCGGCTTCGGGCTGCGCGGGCCGCGGGTGCCGGTCCGGGGCACCGACCTCGCCGGCGTGGTGGAGGCGGTCGGCGCCCAGGTCACCGGGTTCCGGCCCGGCGACGAGGTGTTCGGCTGGTGCAAGGGAGCGTTCGCGGAGTACGCGATGGGCACCGAGGACACCCTGCTTCCCAAGCCGGCCAACGCCAGCTTCGAGCAGGCCGCAGCGGTCCCCAGCTCCGGGATGACCGCGCTGCAAGGACTCGACAAGGCGAAGGTACGGGCCGGCCAGCGGGTGCTGATCCTCGGTGCCGGCGGTGGCGTCGGCACGTTCGCGGTGCAGATCGCGAAGGCGCGCGGTGCCTGGGTGACCGGCGTGTGCAGCACGTCCAAGGTGGCGCTGGTCGAGAAGCTCGGCGCCGACCAGGTGATCGACTACACCCGTGGCGACCCGTTGCGCACGGACCAGCCGTACGACGTGATTGTCGACCTCGCCGGCAGCCGGCCGGTCCCCAAGCTGCGGGCGGCGCTCGCGCCGGCCGGCACCCTGCTGTTCGCCGGCGGTGAGGGTGGCGGCCGGATCGTCGGCGATCTCAGCCGGTCGGTCCCGGCCGCGCTCCGGAGCATGTTCAGCCGGCAGCGGCTCCTACCGTTCGTGTCGCTGCCGCGCAAGCCGGACCTGGCCAGCCTCGCCGAGCTGATCGAGGCCGGCAAGCTGACTCCGGTGGTCGGCCAGACCTACCCGCTGGCCCGGACCGCGGACGCGTTCCGTGACCTGGTCGCGCGGCGCGCCAACGGCAAGCTGGTGATCACCGGCTAATCCGATGGCGGCCCGGCTGCCGGCTCGTCGATGATGGAGCGATGACGAGCCCGCAGCACCGAGCTGACATGTTCATCGAACCCGACGTCGATCCCCGGACCGACCCACCAGGACAAGCTGACGAGCGGACCATGCTCGTCAGCTTCCTGCAATGGCACCGGGACACGTTGGCACTCAAGTGCTCCGACCTGGACGCGGCGGCGCTTGCCCGGCGGGCGGTCGAGCCGTCCACGATGTCGCTGCTCGGGCTGGTCCGGCACCTGGCCGATGTGGAGCGAGGCTGGTTCCGGCGGTACCTGGCCGGGGAGGACGCGCCGCGCTACTACCGGAAGGCCGAAACCCCCGACCAGGACTTCGACGGCGCGGCCGCCGATCCCGAGCTGGTCGAGGAGGCGTTCCGGCGGTGGCGCGAGGAGATCGAGTTCGCCGACCGGTTCATCGCGCAGGCGCCGAGCCTGGACATCGTCGGGAAGGGCGAGCGTCGCGACGAGCGCGGTCCACTGTCGCTGCGCTGGGTGCTGGTGCACATGATCGAGGAGTACGCCCGCCACAACGGCCACGCCGACCTGCTGCGGGAGCGGATCGACGGCCGGCTCGGCCAGTAGCCGGAGTAGCCGGTCTCGCGCCGGCGGCGGTCAGCTGAACTGGAACGAGCGCTTCGACAGCCCGTACCAGAACCCCTCCACCACCGAGCTGCTCTCCAGCCGGTCGAGCGCGGCACCGAGCGCCACGAACAGCGGAGCGAAATGCTCGGTGCGCGGGTGGGCGATCCGGGCCGCCGGCGCCAATCGCTCGAACTGGATCAGCGCGTCCACGTCCCCGGCCGCCACCGTCTGATGCGCCCAGTCGTCGAACTCCACCGACCAGGCCGGCGGCGGGATCAGGCTGCCGCCGGCCGGATTGATCCAGTTCAGATTGTGGGTGGTGAACCCGCTGCCGATGATCAGCACCCCTTGGTCGCGGAGCGGGGCGAGCCGGCGGCCGACCTCCAGCAGCACCATCGGGTCCAGGCTCGGCAAGGAGATCTGCAGCACCGGGATGTCGGCCTTCGGGTACATCTCCCGCAGCGGCATGAACGCGCCGTGGTCCAAGCCGCGGTCCGGGTCGTGGTGCGCGGCGCCGAGCAGCGTCACCACCTCGGTGGCGAGGTCCGGGGCGCCCGGCGCCGGGTAGCCGACCGAACCGTCCCCCTTGGCCACGTCCCAGAAGTTCGGCGGCAGGCTGGTCAGGTCGTACACCGGTGGGCTGGTCTCGGTGGCGCCCACCGTCAGCGGCGCCTCCTCCCAGTGGGCGGAGACCACCAGGATGGACTCCGGGGTGGGCAGCCGGGCCGCCCAGTCCGCCAACTCCTGTGTCCACACCGGATCGTCCGCGAGCGTCACCCCGCCATGGCTGAGAAACAGCGTCGGCATCCGGTCAACCGGCCGACCCGGGCCAGCCGGGGCATTGGCGAACATGAGATCCCCCGTCCTCCTGACCTGTCGATCACACGATAACCCGCCACTTTTGAGAGTTCAACGGTACGTGGCGACTTTGGATCATGAATGGCGACAGTAGTCGATAGAGCCAGCGACCGCCAGCAATGGGCTTGAGAGTCGGCAGAAGGTCGCCGAGGGCCGCAACCCCGCGGGTGCGGCGCAACTGGGCGGTCCGCCGAGCCCGAACCCCCAGTTGCGCCGCGACCGGTGCCGCCCGGCCGGCCAGCCGGCTCGCTGGCCGGTTACCCCACCCGGGTCAGCATGGTCACCGGCGCGCCGTCGGCGGCGTGCCGGTACGGCTCCAGCTCCGCGTCCCAGTCGGTGCCGAGCGCCCGGTCCAGCGCGTGCGCCAGCGCCTCCGGCCCGTTCGCCTGGGCCATCAGCGCCCGCAGCTGATGCTCGCCGACCTGGATGTCGCCGGCGGCGCCGACCGTCGCCCGGAACAACCCGCGGCCGGGGACGTGCATGAACCGCTCGCCGTCCACACCCGGGCTCGGCTCCTCGGAGACCTCGAACCGGATCATCGGCCACCGTCGGAGCTCACTGGCGATCGCCGCACCGGTCCCGGGCCGGCCGGTCCAGCTGAACTCGGCCCGGCGAGCCCCGGGGTCGAGGGGCTGCGGGCTCCACTCCAGGCTGACCGGTGCGGTGAGGGCGCGCGCGACCGCCCACTCGACATGCGGGCACACGGCGAGCGGGGTCGAGTGCACATACACGACACCACGCGTAGGCACGGTGACCTCCCGACTACGACAGGTTCGTCTTCCCCTACGGCCTGTCGCTTTGGTCGGTACGCCTGCCCTGCGCTCGAACAACCATGATGACCTAGTGACGCGAGCTACGCCAGTCAAACGGAGATACTGGTGGGTTGGTTTCGGCCACTCGGGTGGCCAGCTCCAGCGGTCGGGTACCATGTTGATGGCTTTTCTGCCGCCAAGATCCCCATTTGACTGCAACCAGGAGAGTCCCCCGTGGCGAGCAACACCTCGAAGACCGCCCGCGCTTCGGTCCGCGCTGGCCAGGCGGCGAACCAGGCCGGTGCCCTCAGCGTGCTGGGCGAGTTCAAGTACCTGATCCCGCTCAACGGCGGCCGGTACGCCTACGTTCGCAACTTGACCAACGGCCGGACCGCGCACCTGCGGACCGACTCGGAGGCGTTCGTCGAGGAGATCCGGGCGCTCAGCCAGGCCGGTCACGGTGCCAAGATCCGGGCGGAGCTGGCCGCGCTCGCCGAGGCGCACCCCGGCCACGGTTGGGACACCACCGAGAAGCGACTGGTCGAGGCCGGCGTCTTCGAGGGCTGAGCACCCGCCGGCTCACAATTCCACGGTAGCCGGTCACGACCGGCGAAACCTCGTCCGGGTGGGCGATCTTTGGCCCACCCCGACCGCGTACGCTCGCCTCTCGTGACTACCAGCCTGCAGCGGGAAATCGAAGTCGAACAGCGCCATCTGGACCGGGTCTACCGGCGGCTGGCGGAGCTTCGGCGCACCGCCGAACAGAACGAGCGGGACGGTTACCAGCTCGCTCGGGTCGGCAACCTGGGCGCGCTGGTCGAACGGGACGCGGTGGTGCTGCACGCCGCCCGCCGGCGGGCCAGGCTGGAAGCCGAGCACGAAGGGCTGGTCTTCGGCCGGCTGGACCGTCGCGGCGGCACCGTCCAGTACGTCGGCCGGCTCGGGGTCCGGGACGCCGACACCACCCCGCTGGTGATCGATTGGCGGGCACCGGCCGCCGCCGACTTCTACCAGGCCACCCCGGCCGACCCGCGCGGGGTGATCCGGCGCCGGATGATCCGCTCCAGCGGCGAGACCGTGGTCGGGCTCGACGACGACCTGCTCGACCCGAACTCCGACCTGCCGGCGGTCGGCGACGGCGGGCTGCTGGCGAGCCTGAGCCGGGCCACCGGCCCCGGCATGCGCGACATCGTCGCCACCATCCAGCAGGAGCAGGACCGGGCGATCCGGTCCCCGGCCAACGGGGTCACCATCGTCGAGGGTGGACCGGGCACCGGCAAGACCGCGGTCGCGCTGCACCGCGCCGCCTACCTGCTCTATCGTGACCGGTCCCGGTTCGCCGGCGGCGGCATCCTGGTGGTCGGGCCGTCGCCGGTGTTCATGAACTACATCGCCGCCGTGCTCCCGTCGCTCGGCGAGCAGAGCGCGACCCTGCGCGCGCTCGGTGAGCTGGTCGACGGGGTGACCGCGACCCGGGTCGACCCGGCGCCGCTCGCCGCGGTCAAGGGCTCGCTGCGGATGGTCACGGTGCTGCGCCGGGCGGTCCGCGAGCAGGTGCCGGGGGCGCCGACCGAGCTGCGGCTGATCTGGCGGAACACGCTGCTGCGGATCGACCACGAGACCCTGGAGCGGATCCGGCTGCGGGCGCTGTCCGGCCAGAAGCGGCGCAACGAGGTACGCCGGGCCGCGTTCGACGGCATCTTCGACGCGCTCTGGGAGGAGGTCACCAGCCAGGCCCCGAGGTACCAGCCGGAGCGGCCGGCGTTCGAGGAGGAGCTCAGCGAGCGGCCCGACTTCCGCAACTTCCTGCGGGCCTGGTGGCCGCTGCTGCGACCGGCCGAGGTGCTCGGCTGGCTCGCCGACCCCGCCCGGCTGCGCCGGCTCGGCGACGGCGTGCTGTCCAACCAGGAGGTCACCGCGCTGGCCGAGTCGTTCGCCGAGCTCGAGCGGCACGGCCCGACCGTCGCCGACGTGGCGTTGCTGGACGAGCTGGCCACGCTGCTGGGCCAGCCGCCCCGGCCGAAGCGCCGCCCGCGCCGGCAGCCGCGGCAACCGGCCGCCCACCTCCGCACCGTCAACCGGCTCGGGCCGGACGGGCGGCCGATGTCGGTCCCCGCCGACCAGGCCGACGACGAGCCCGACGATGGGACGTTCGCGCACGTGGTGGTGGACGAGGCGCAGGACGTCTCGCCGATGCAGTGGCGGATGCTCGGCCGGCGCGGCAGGTACGCCTCCTGGACGGTGGTCGGCGACCCGGCCCAGAGCGCCTGGACCGGTGATCCGGCGGAGCTGGCCCGGGCCCGGGCCGCGGCGCTCGGGCAGCGGCCGACCTACCGGTACCCGCTCAGCACCAACTACCGGAACTCGGTGGAGATCTTCGAGCTCGCCGCCTCGGTGATCCGGAAGGTGGCGCCGGACGCCGCGCTGCCGACCGCGGTCCGGCGCACCGGCGTGCCGCCGGAGGACCGGATCGTCGACGACCTGGCGCCGGCGGTCCGGGCCGCCGCCACCGAGCTGCTCGCCGCGGTGGAGGGCACGGTCGGGGTGATCACCCCGATCGGCCGGCGGGACCAGGTCGCCGGCTGGCTGGCCGACGCGGACTCCCGGCTGCAGGTGGTTACCAGCCTGGAGGCGAAGGGCATGGAGTACGACGGGGTGGTGCTGGTCGAGCCGGCGGAGATCGTCGCGCAGGCCGAACAGCGGGCGGCCGGCATGCGTACGCTCTACGTGGCCCTGTCCCGTGCCACCCAGCGGCTGATCACGGTCGGGACGGCGCGCTGGCGGGACTGACCGCGCGGCGCGGGCCGATCGCCAACCTGTGACCGGTCGCCGGTCTGATGCACATATCGCGATAAGCGCATGAGTTCGCTAGGGTAAGGCCATGACCAGCAGCAGCCATCAGCACCGCGGCCGGCTCTGGCTGGCGTTCGGGCTGCTCGCCGCGTTCATGGTGGTGGAGGCGGTGGCCGCCTGGTGGACCGGCTCGCTGGCGCTGCTCTCGGACGCCGGCCACCTGGCCACCGACGTGCTCGGGATCGGGATGGCGCTGGCCGCGATCTACGCCGCCAGCCACGCCCAGCGGGGCGGCGCGCCGCACCGGACGTTCGGGCTCTACCGGCTGGAGGTGCTCGCCGCGCTCGCCAACGCTGTGCTGCTGTTCGCGGTGGCCGGGTTCGTGCTGGTGGAGGCGGCCCGCCGGTTCGGCGACCCGCCGGAGGTGCTGGCCGGGCCGATGCTGGCGGTGGCCGCCGGCGGGCTGGTGGTGAACCTGGTCGCGTTCCGGCTGCTGCACGCCGGCGCCCACGAGAGCCTCAACGTGCGCGGCGCCTACCTGGAGGTGCTGGGCGACCTGCTCGCCTCGATCGGGGTGCTGGCCGCCGCCGGGATCGTGCTGCTCACCGGCTGGTGGTACGCGGACCCGCTGCTCGCGGTGGCGGTGGCGCTGTTCATCATCCCGCGCACCTGGTCGCTCGGCCGGGCCGCGCTGCGGGTGCTGGTGCAGGCGGCCCCCAAGCACGTGCCGATCGGCGAGGTGGCGAGCAGCCTCGCCACCGTACCGGGCGTCTGCGACGTGCACGACCTGCACGTCTGGACGCTCACCTCGGGGATGGACGTGGCCTCGGCGCACCTGACCATCGACCGGCCGGACCACCTCGGCGAGGTGCTCGCCGGCGCCCGGGCGTTGCTGCGCGAGAAGTACGGGATCGCGCACGCCACACTGCAGGTCGAGCCGGTGGGCACAGACGGCTGCACCCCCGCCGATTGGTGAAGGTCAGGTGTCGCCTAGCCGGCGACCACTGTTAGCGATCCGCCGCCGCGGGCTCCGGCCCGTCCGCCGGCTCCGGGGCACCGAACAGCCCGAGCAGGCCGGTGACCCACAGCTGCCGGTGCACGAACCGGCTCGGCTCGGTGACCACCAGCTTGATGCCGCTCACCTCGGCGGCCTGAAATCCCGATACCAGCGCGCTAATGCCGACCGAGTCGATGAAGCTCACCTCGCGCAAGTTCAGGTTGATCTGGGTCGGCCGGTCGTTGTTCATCACGGCCGCCACTGCTTCCCGCACCTCGTGTGCGGTGTCCACGTCGATTTCCCCGCGCGGGCTGATCTCCACTTCTCCACTGAACGACTTCGTCGTCTTGATCGACAGACTCACGCCAGCACCTCCGCCCACCCTGTCGGACACACCGGATTGGGGCCGCAACTGAGCGTATGCCCATGTGCGACGCTTTGCCAGCCGGAACCAAAACTTGACCTCACAGGCACCCCGCTGACCAGCATCCGTATCCGGCACCCGCCATCGTATCTGTCCGGTCGGCGGATGGGGAACCCCTCCGAACGGAGGTTCCGTGAGCATTCTCACCGGCGTCCAGCCCACAGCAGACCACGTTCGGTGATCGCGCGGATCTCCGGGACGTCGAGATCCGCCAGCCGGTGGCCGACCGTGGAGACGAACACCCGGCCGCTCCCCCACTCGCGGGTCCAGACCGCCGGCACCGTGACCTCCCGCCGCCACGGGGTCTGGTCTCCCCCGTCCTCGGCGTCGCCCGGGTGGTCGGGCGGGAACGTGACGGTCGCCAGCACGTCGCAGAGCGGGTCGGTGAGCACCCAGTACTTCTCAGTGGTGAGCCGGACCTTGCTGATCCCCGCCATGATCGGATGGTGCTCGCGACCGGGCACCACGGTCAGCTCGTGGTCCACGAACCCGGGCGGGTGGTAGACGAACCGGCCGCCGGTCAGCTGTAGGTACGGCAGCGCGTTGAAGGCGGCCACGATCCCGCCGTGCCAGCCGGCGAACCCGGTGCCGCCGCGGACCGCCGCCGCGAGCCCGCGCGCCTGCGCGTCGGTGAGCTCCCCCATCGACCAGCACTGCACCACCAACTCGGCGCTCGACAGTGCCCCGGCGTCCTCGTACACCGCCAGGTCTTCGGCGATCTCAACTTCGTACCCGTGCTTGCGCAGGAACGGCAGGAAGCTGTCGGTGCAGGCCACCGGCGCATGCCCTTCCCAGCCGCCGCGCACCACCAACGCCCGCCGCACGCCTCGATCGTATCGGCCCGCCCTGCCACGCTGGTCAGTCGCCGGGCGGGAGCTTGGCCAGCAGCGCGGCCGCGGCCGCCGCCTTCGCCGCGGCCTTGGTGCCGCCGCGGCCGGTCGCGGTCAGCGATTCCCCGGTCCGGACCACCCGGGCATTCACCGTGCAGGTGTGCACCGGCTCGTGGGCGGCCCCGCCGGTCCGATACGACCAGTGCAGCTCGGCCAGCCGGCCGGTCTGCGCCAGCTCGTTCACCGCCATCGCCGGCGGGTGTCCATCCGGGATGGTCCGGGCGCGGGCCGGTGGCCGGGGCGGCGGGGCGATGTCCCGGGACGGGTCCGGCAACCCGGCCAGCTGCGCCACCAGCGCGAGCGCGGCCTGCTGCCGGGCGGCCCGCTTCGAGGGCGCCGTGCGCTCCGGCGAGCGCCGTCCCGCCACCGCGGCGGACACGGCGAACAGTGGCTGTTGCGGCGTGCCGACCGGCCGCTCCCGCCACTGGATCTCACCGGTGAGTTCGCGCTGCCCGTACAGCGACAGCACCGTCACCGCATGCGCCGGCTCCTCGGTGAGCCACCGCAGCAACCGCCGCTGGACCGGTCGCCACTGCTCGGCACCGCTGAACAACGGGGTCGCGGCGTCGCGTGGCAGCAGCCGGCCCTCGTCCACCCGCCGGATCACCTCCGCGGCGAGCGCCTCGCTCCACCGGTCTTCGGTCACCGCGAGCCGCAGCAGCTTCCCGAACGTGCCGTCGTCGAGCTGCCGGTAGTCGTCCTCCACCAGCTGGTTGCGGATCTCCTGCCGGGCGGCGCTGCGCAGGCTCGCCACCCGGCGCGCCCGCCTCGCCTCCACCCGCAGGTTGATCGCGGCGGCGGTCTCCGCCAGCGTCGCCGGCTGGTAGGGGCTGGGCCGGCCGGCCGCCGCGGCGAGCAGGATCCGCTGGTTGACCAGATCCGCGTACCGCCGCAGCGGGCTGGTCACGTGGGTGTAGGCGGGCAGGTTCAGTCCGAAGTGGCCACCCAGCCGGGGTTCGTAGACCGCCGGCCGGAGCACCATCGCGAGGTGCTGCCGGACCGTGTCCAGCCGGCCGGCGAGGCTGGCGGCCGCGAGCTGGTCGGTGAGCTCGGCGCGGGAGGCGGTGCCGGCCCGGTGGTTGCGGAACAGCAGCGGCAGGTCCCGCTCGACCGCCCAGCGGGCGGCCGCCTCGTTCGCGGCGATCATCAGCTCGCTCACGATCAGATACCCGGCGTTGCGCTCGGTCTCCGCCAGCGTCACGATCCGGCCGTCCTCATCGGTCGCCCAGCCCCGCATGAGGTCGTAGACGGCGAGCGCGCCGGCGGCCCGGCGGCGCGCGAGCAGCGTCCGGGCCAACTCGTAGGCGTGGCTGAGCAGGCCGTGCAACGGATGCGCCGGCTGGGTCAGCGCGTCGGCCGCCTCCTGGTAGCTCGCCTCGATCGGCTCGGTCAGCGTCCCCGGCCCGATCGTCACGTCGACCAGCTCGCCGGCCGGATCGATGCGCATGTCGATGACGCAGGCCGGACTGGGCGTGCCGGCCCGCAACGTGGCCGCGTCCTGCTCGGCCGGCGGCAGCATCCCGATCGTGCGATCCGGTAGGTACACGGTCTCGCCGCGGCGGCAGGCTTCGACGTCGACGGTCCCGCCGAGCGGCACCACCCGGGCGACGTCCGCGACGTAGACCCGGGCCCGCCAGCCGTCGCCGGCCCGGCCGACCCAGAGCGCGTCGTCGCGGTCGGCCGAGCCGGGCCGGTCAATCATCACCCCGACTACGGACTGCTCCCCGTCGCTCACGTCCGATGAGCTTAACGGGTACGGCGATCCGCTGTTGTCCGCCGTAGGGTAGGAGATACGGACGGAACCAGGACGACTGGAAGGGATCGGCGTCGATGCGAGTGCTGGTCATCACCGCGCCGCTGCTCGGGCACGCGTGCTCGCTTGTCCCGCTCGCATGGGAGCTCCGCACCGCCGGCCATCAAGTGGTGATTGCCACCGCCGGAGAAGGGGTACGGGTGGCCGACTCCGGCCTGCCGGTGGTGAACATCGCCCGCAGCTTCGATCTACGTCGGACGATGCGCCGGATGGCGCTGCGCAACCCGGTGCTGGCGCGGGCGGAGCGCGCCGGCCGGGCCGGCCCGCGCGGAGTAGTGACGCTGTTCGGGGAAATCAACGACGAGCTCGCGGACGGGGCGGTGGCGGTGGCCGACGAGTGGCGGCCCGACCTGGTGATCCACGACGCGCTCGCGCCGGTCGGGGCGCTGGTCGCCGCCCGCCGGCAGGTCCCCGGGGTGCTCGTCGACACCACGCTCTACGATGGACATCACCTGTCGTTCGCCACCACCACCGGCCATCTCAGCTACGCCTGCGGCCGGCACAGTGTCGCCGCGCCGGCGCCGCCGAGCGCGGTGATCCGGCTCGCCCCGCCGAGCATGGTCGGCGAGCGGCCGGGCTGGCGGATGCGGTACGTGCCCTACGACGGCGGGCTGGTCACCGCCGGTTGGCTGGAGGAGCCGCCGGCCAAGCCGCGGATCGCGGTGGTCGCGAGCAACCCCGGCGAGTCCGATCACGCGTTGATGCGTACCGTCGTCAGGGCCGCGCCCCGGGTCGACGCCGAGTTCGTGCTGGTGCGGCCGGACCAAGGGATCCGGCCGCCGCTGCCGGCGAACGTCCGAATCGTGGAGTGGACCCCGCTGAGCCGGCTGCTGCCCACCTGCGCCGGGCTGGTGCACCACGGCGGCGCCGCCACCGTGCTCACCGCACTGGTCCACGGTGTACCGCAGCTGGTGGTGCCGGACGGTGGCGAGCGGCGGCACAACGCCGGGCTGGTCTATCGGCGCGGGGTGGGGCTGGTCGGCGCCCGCCGCAACGTCACCCCGTCGCTGCTGCGCCGGCTGGTCACCCGGGACGCGCTCGCCGCGGCCGCGGCCGACGTGCGGACCGAGATGACCAGTGCGCCGGACCCGGCCGAGATCGCCGCCAAGCTGGCCGAGCTGCCGGGCTGACTGGTCCCAGGTCAGCGGGCCGGGGCGGACCTCGCCGGGTCTCGGTGAACACCTGCGGCGGCGGTTCGGACCGTCCCGGTGGAGCCGATCAGCAGGAGCTTGGCGTAGCGGGGCGATGGGAGCGTACCCACGGCCTTGATGTGCGCTAACGCTTAACAAGCCGGGTCGGGGGTTCGCCCGGAAAACCCGGATATGAGCGGATAGTTTGCTTCAGCGTCACCCGAAGGTTCGGACAGTATCACTTAACACTGTTCAGCAGGAGTGTACGCTGCCGGACACCGATCAGTGTCCAGCC
The DNA here is from genome assembly GCA_036564175.1 of Natronosporangium sp. Lineage (GTDB taxonomy): Bacteria > Actinomycetota > Actinomycetes > Mycobacteriales > Micromonosporaceae > Natronosporangium. The sequence continues at coordinate 18,157 of DATCKZ010000111.1, read as the reverse complement.
AGAAAGGACCGCTCGGCGATGAGTCAACCCAGCATCTCCCGGCGCAACGTACTGCGGGCCAGTGCGATCGCCGCCGCGGCGGCGGCCGGCAGCGGGCTGGCGGCCGCCCCGGCCGCCGGCCACGGCGACCACGGTGGACCCGGCGGGCACGGCCACGGTGACGAGCCGGAGCGGCTCGCGCTGGTCAACGGCCGGATCCACACATTGGACGGACACGACCGGGTGGTCTCGTCGGTGCTGATCGAGCACGGCCGGTTCACCGCGGTCGGCCACGGCGTGCCGAGCCACGGGCCCGGCCTGCGGGTCATCAACCTGCGCGGCCGGACCGTCGTGCCCGGCGTCATCGAAAGCCATATCCACAGTGTCAGCCTCGCCAACCGGCCCGGGTACCACACGATCCTGGAGAACACCACCTTGATCGCCGAGGTGCAGGAGGCGTTGGCGGCGCGCCGCCGGGACGTCCCCGAGGGTGCCTGGATCACCTCGATGGGCGGCTTCCATACCAACCAGTGGACCGAGCACCGGCTGCCGACCCGGGCCGAACTCGACGAGGCGGTGCCGGACCGGCCGGTGCTGCTCTACACCCGGTTCACCGGCCCGTGCGCCACCAACACGCTCGGCAAGCAGTTCTTCGACGAGATCGACGCCGGCCCGCTGCCGCACCCGGACGCGGTGAAGATCCGGGTCGGCGAGGACGGCAGCATCGCCACCGGCGGGTTCGGCGTGCCGACGCCCTCCACCACCGCGCTCTACCTGCTGCGGACCATGCAGACCTATGAGGACAAGCTGCGCAGCACCCGGGACGCGATGGCCTACTCGGCCAGCGTCGGGCTCACCGCCCACCTCGACCAGGTGCTCTTCCCCACCCCGGGCCCGCTGCACCCGAGCCAGGTGCTGTCCAACCTGGACCACTACCGGATGTACGACCCATGGCTCGATCTGCACCGCCGGGGCGAGACGATCATCCGGCTGCAGATGAACTTCCTGCACAACCAGAGCGACCCGGCGCTGCCGGAGCTGAACGAGCGGCTCCGCAACCAGTTCCAGTTCTTCGGCGACGACATGCTGATGACCGGGTCGATCGGCGAGTGGGCAGCGCCACTCGGCGCCGGCGAGGTCTGGTTCGAGGCGCAGCGGCTGGTGGCGAGGGCCCGCTGGCGCAACGAGAACAGCGTGCAGAACCTGGCCGGCCTGCAGCAGGTGGTCGAGGCGTACGAAGCGGTCAACGCCGAGTTCGGGATCACCGACCTGCGCTGGATGGTGCACCACGTGCCGTTCGTCACCACCGACCTGCTGGACCGGCTGCAGGCGCTCGGCTGCGGGGTCTCGATGGCCGCCTTCCGCTGGGTGGACGCCGGTCCGGGCGCCAGCGGGGTCGGGGCGCCGTTCCGGACCATCGTGGACCACGGCATCAAGGCCGGCATCCACGGCGACGGGGTCCACATCGCACCGCTCAACCCGTGGCCGCACCTCCAGTACGCGGTGACCGGGCGGAACTCGTTCGGCGACCAGGTGAACGCCGGCCAGCAGCTGACCCGGACCGAGGCGCTCCGGGCGTTCACTCTGGAGAACGCCTGGTTCCTCCGGATGGAGGACCGGCTCGGCTCGATCGAGCGGGGCAAGCTCGCCGACCTGGTGGTGCTGGATCGGGACTACTTCTCGGTGCCGGAAGACCAGATCCGGCGGATCCGCTCCGAGCTGACCATCGTGGACGGCCGGATCGTGCACGACACCGGCCGGCTCACCGGCCGGCCACGGTAACCAGACCCGGCCGGCTGGCGCCGCCCGCGAGGGGGCGCGCCGGTGGCGTCAGCCGGCCGCCTCACGCGGCCTCACGCCACGGCCCCGGCCGTAGCCGCCGCCAGCAGCCGTTCGCCGAGCGCGCGCACCGCCCGCCGGACCTCGTCACCGGCCACCACCCGGAACGGCGCCGGGATCACCGCGAGCTGTTCGGCGTACCACCCGGGATTGCTGGTGCTGCCGACCAGTCGGGTGCGGTCGTCATCGAGCGGAGCCAGCTGGCCGAGCATCCGCGGCACCCGCGGCGCCACCGCCGCCATCGGCGCGTCGATCACCACCTCGACCTGGTACTCCCAGCCGGCGGCGAGGTGCTGCTCCAGCATCGGCACTGGGTCGAGCGCGGCCGGCGGGGTGAACCGCTCGGCCAGCATGGTCACCGCCCCGATCCGGTCCACCCGGTACGCCCGCTGGGCGTCGCTGCCGACCGTCCGGCACAGCAGGTACCACCGGCCGTGCCGGACCACCACCGCCCACGGCTCCACCTCGGCCGTGAACTCCGCCCCGGCGTCGGTGCGGTAGTCGATCCGTACCCGCCGCTGGTCCGAGCAGGCCTGCACCAGCGTGGCGGCGGTGGCCGGGTGGGGCCGGGCGGCGGCCCGGTCCGGCGCCGCGGTGGCGGCCCGGCGGACCGCCTCGGCCTGCGCCGCCACCGGTGCCGGCAGCGCCCGCAGCAGCTTGCCGAGCGCGCTGCCGACCGGCTCGGCCGGGTCGCCGGCCTCGTGGTGGCCGTCGAGCACCGCCATCACCAGGCCCAGCGCCTCGTCGCCGGTGAACATCAGCGGCGGCAGCCGCAGCCCGCGACCGACCCGGTAACCGCCGTAGGCTCCCCGGGTGGACTCGATCGGGATGCCGGCCTCGCGCAGGATGCCCACGTACCGCCGGGCCGCCCGGTCCGACACCCCGAGCTTCGCGGCGAGCCGGTCCGCGGTGATCCCCGGGCTGGTCTGGATCAGCTGGAGGGCGAGCAGCGCCCGGGCGGTCGGGCTCGGGTCGGGCTGCACGGCGAGTCCTCGCAATCCGGAAGCAGAACGTCCGGAACGGACCGTAGCATGCCCGCCATGATCCCGGCCGAGCAGCTCACGATCGTGCCCGCCAACCAGGCCAGCTGGCAGGACCTACAGGCGATCTTCAGCCGGCGCAACGCCAGTCACTGCCTGTGCCAGCGGTTCAAGGTGGTGCAGTACCTGTGGCGCGACTCCACGCTGCCGGAGCGGACCGCGGCCTTCCAGGCGCAGACCGGCTGCGGCAACCCGGATGCGCCGACCACCAGTGGGCTGGTCGCCTACGTCGCTGGCGAGCCAGCCGGTTGGGTGGCTGTCGAGCCCCGCACCGCGTACCCGAAACTGCGCACCACCCCGATCCCCTGGCGCGGCCGGGCCGAGGGCAAGGACGACCCCAGCGTGTGGGCGGTGACCTGCTTCGTGGTCCGCACCCGGTTCCGGGGCCGGGGGCTCACCTACCACCTGGCCCGGGCGGCGGCGGAGTTCGCTCGCGAGCGCGGCGCCCGGGCGGTCGAGGGCTACGGGATGATTACCGAGCCGGGCAAGGAGATTACCTGGGGTGAGCTCCACGTCGGACCGCGGCAGGCGTTCGAGGAGGCCGGTTTCCGGCAGCTCAGCCAACCCAGCAAGCGCCGGGTGGTGATGCGGATCGACTTCGGCCCACCCGGACCCGGCTCATCGGGCGGAGTTGCTGGCTGATGTCCCGATTCGCTGGTGTTGGCCCGGCCTGATACTCTGCCGCCACCCAGGGTTCGCTCGCGAGCGCCGGGCAATCCGGCGAGGAGGGGCGGTAGTCGACGTGTCTGACAGTGGGATGAAAGGGCGAGTCAAGGGACTGCTCGGCAACCCGCCGGGTGGAGAGCCGGCGCCGATGCCACCGATGGAAGTCGCGCCGGACGCCGCCGCCCAGCACCAGGCGCTGCAGGTGCTGACGCTGGCGCAGCGCACCGCCGAGGAGCACCTGGTCAGCGCCAAGCGGGAGGCCGACCGGATCTGCGCCGAAGCGCGCGAGACCGCGGCACAGATCATCCGGGACGCGCAGGCGAACGCCGAGCAGTTGCAGCGAGAGGCCGAGCAGGCCCGGGCCGACGCGCACGCGGCGGCCGCGCAGGTGGCCAAGGACGCCCGCCGGTACGCCGATGAGGCGCGACAGGACGCCGAGCAGATCCTCTCCGAGGCTCGGATGCGGGCCGACGAGATCGCCAAGCAGGCGCAGGCCGAGGCGGACGAGCTGCAGCACCTCGCGCAGCAGAAGTACGAGGACGTGGTCGGCAGCCTGGCCAGCCGGCGGGAGGCGCTGCAGCAGCAGATCGAGGCGCTGGAGCGGTTCGACCGGGAGTACCGGAACCGGCTGCAGTCGTTCATGCAGCAGCAGCTGCGGGCGCTGTGGGTCGACCAGCCGCAGGTGAACCCGAACGGGCTGGACGAGCCGATGCCGTCGCCGAACCCGGAGCCGTCGTCGGCGCCGCCGGTCCCGGCCCAGCGCGACGAGTCCGACCAGCTGGTCGAGCAGCAGCAGTAGCCGGCCGGCCTCGCCGCTATCCGCCGGCGGCCGGCACGATGTTCACCAGTCGGGGCGGCCGGACGATCACCCGGTCGGCCGGCCGGCCGGCCAGCGCGGCTCGCACCGCCGGCGAGGCCAGCGCCCGCTCGCGCAGCTGGTCGGCGGTGACCCCCGGCGGCACCGCCAACCGGTCCTTGACCTTGCCGGCCACCTGCACCACACAGGTCACCGTGTCGACCGCGGCCAGCGCCGGGTCGGCGGCCGGCCAGCCGGCCAGCGCCACCGTCGGCTGGTGCCCCAGCCGCTGCCACATCTCCTCGGCGGTGTACGGCGCGACCAGGCTCAGCATCACCGCCAGCGCCGTCACCGCCTCCCGGACCGCCGGGTCGGCCGGCCCGCAGCCGCGGTCGACCGCCCGCCGGACCGTGTTCGCCAGCGCCATCAGCCGGGCGACCGCCACGTTGAACCGGTAGCTCTCCACCAGCTCGGTGACCTCTGCGATGGTCCGGTGGGTGGCCCGGCGCAGCGACCGGTCCCCGGTGGCCGGGTCGGCGCCGACCGGGCTCGTCACCTCGCCGGCCAGCCGCCAGGCGCGCTGCAGGAACCGCTGCGCGCCACCCGGCGACATCTCAGCCCAGTCGATGTCCTCCGCCGGCGGGCCGGCAAACACGATCGCCAGCCGGACCGCGTCCACCCCGTACCGATCCAGCTGCTCGGCCAGATCGACGCCGTTGCCCAGCGACTTGCTCATGGCCCGGCCCTGGTTGATGACCTGGCCCTGGTTCAGCAGCTTCGTGAACGGCTCCGGGGTTGGCACCAGCCCGATGTCGTACAGCACCTTGGTGATGAACCGGGCGAACAACAGATGACCGGTGGCGTGCTCGGCACCGCCGACGTACTGGTCGACCGGCAGCCATTCCCGCATCGCCTGCGGGTCGACCGGTCCGTCCTGATAGTCCGGTGACGGGTAGCGCAGGAAGTACCAGGACGAGTCGACGAACGTGTCCATCGTGTCGGTGTCCCGCCGGGCCTCGCCGCCGCACTTCGGGCAGGCCACCGTCACCCAGTCGGTCGCCGCCGCCAGCGGCGACACCCCGCGCGGCGCCAGGTCCGCACCGCGCAGGTCGGGCAGCCGCACCGGCAGGTCTTCGACCGGTACGGGAACCTCGCCGCACGCCTCACAATGGATGATCGGGATCGGGCAGCCCCAGTATCGCTGCCGCGAGATCAGCCAGTCCCGCAGCCGGTAGACGACCGCCGGCTCGCCGGTGACCATGGCCGCGCCGCCGGGCTGGTAGTCGTCCGGGATCTCCAGCGCCACCCCGGTGGCGTAGTCGGGCAGCACGTGGTCGGCGGCGTAGACCGGTAGCCGGTCCCCGGTGGCCGGGTTCACCGCGTACCGGCCCAGGAACACCCGGGTCCGCTCGCGCTCGGTGGCCAGCCGCTCGATCTCGGTCAGCTGCTTGGTTTCCTCCAGATAGGACAGGTACGCCGGCCGGCACTCCGGGGTGCAAAGCTCCTCGGCCAGCGACGATTCCGGCGCGACCGCCAGCCAGCGCGCCCCCGGGGCCGCATCCGGTCGGGTGGTGAACACCGTCACCGGCTCGTCCCGGCCGTCGATCCGGAAGTCCAGATAGACCCCGTCGGTGCGGCCGATCCAGTTGCGCTGCATCGCCAGCACCCGCTCCGGCCAGCCATCCGCCAGCAGCGCCAGGTCGTCCAGCAGCCGCTGCGCGTACGCGGTGATCCGGAAGTACCACTGGGTCAGCTCCCGCTTGGTGACCCGGCTGCCGCACCGCTCGCAGCGGCCATCGATCACCTGCTCGTTCGCCAGCACGGTCTGGTCGGTCGGGCACCAGTTCGCCCAGGATGCCTTGCGGTACGCCAGACCCAGCTCGTACAACCGCAGGAACAGCCACTGTGTCCACCGGTAGAAATCCGGATCGCAGGTGTGCAGCCGGGTCGACCAGTCCACCGAGACCGCGTACCGCCGGAACGAGGCGGCCTGGGTTTCGATGTTCGCGTACGTCCACTCGGCCGGGTGGGCACCGCCACGGATGGCGGCGTTCTCGGCCGGCAGGCCGAACGCGTCCCAGCCGATCGGGTGCAGCACGTGGTAGCCACGCTGGAACCAGTACCTGGCCAGCAGGTCACCGAAGCAGAACGCCTCGGCGTTGCCCATGTGCAGGTCGCCGGACGGGTAGGAGAACATGTCCACCAGGTACCGGCGCTGGCGGCCCTGGCCGGCGCGATGCCGCGCGGCGAACGGGTCCAACCGCCGCCAGACCGGTAGCCACTTCGCTTCGATGGCGCGGAAGTCATAGGAAGAAGTCATCTGCTCTGCTCTCCCGGGTCGGATTTCCGTGGGACACACCGGGGCGCCGCACTGACCCGGGGGCCAGCGCGGCTAGGTAAGGAGCAGAGTCATCCGCACGTTGCCGAGTATAGCCGGGCCGACAACCGGTTAGCTACGCTCTTGCCGGACCCGGCCGCTGCGCGGAGGTCCGGGCCGATTGCTGGCGCGGAGGTGATGGGCATGCGACGGAGGGCTCGCCGGCTCGCGGCCGCCGGGGTGGTGGCGGCGTTCCTGGTGCCGGTGCCGGCCAGCCCGGCCCGGGCCGACCAGGTGCGCGACGAGCAGTGGCACGTGCCCTACCTCGACCTTGCCACCGCCCACGAGATCACTCGCGGCGAGGGGGTGACGGTCGCCATCATCGACTCCGGTGTGGACGCCAGCCACCCCGATCTGCGGGACAACCTGCTGCCCGGGTTCGACCTGGTCGAGCCGGAGAACGACAACGCCTGGACGCCGGAGGAGCACGGCACGCTGGTCGCCGGGGTGCTCGCCGGCCACGGGCACGGTCCGGGCGCTGGCGACGGCGTGCTCGGGGTGGCACCCGGCGCGCGGATCCTGCCGATCCGGGCCACCAGCGACGCCGACGACGACCAGCAGCCCACCACCCACCTGGTCGCCGAGGGCATCCAGCGGGCGGTGACCGAGGGCGCCGACGTCATCAGCATCTCACTCTCCTCCGATCACTCCGATGTGGATCAGCGGGCGATCGAGGCGGCCCGGCGGGCCGGCGTGGTGGTGGTCGCCGCGGCCGGCAACCGGCCGGACGCGGATGCGGTGACCTTCCCGGCGTCGCTGGAATCGGTGGTGGCGGTCGGCGGAGTCGACGAGGACGGTGAGCGCGCCGCGTTCTCGGTCACCGGCCCGGAGCTCCAGCTCACCGCGCCGGGCGACGGGATCGTCACCACCCGCCCCGGCGGCGAGTACGCGATCGCCAGCGGCACCAGCTTCGCCGCCCCGATCGTGGCCGGTGCCGCCGCGCTGGTCCGGGCCGCGTTTCCGGAGCTCACCGCCGACGAGGTGATCTACCGGCTGGTCGAGACCGCCGCCGACACCGGCCCGGTCGGCCCGGACGAGGAGTACGGGTACGGAGTGGTCGACATCGTCGCCGCGCTCACCGCCGAGCTGCCGCCGATGCCACCGGTCCCCGACGAGCCGGACGAGATCCGGCTGGGCCAATGGCATCTGGACTATCTGGACCTCGCCGACGCGCACGAACGCACTCGCGGCGAGGGCGTGACGGTCGCGCTGGTCGGCTCCGGCGTGGACGGTAACCACCCCGATCTGCACCAGAACGTGCTGCCCGGCGTCGACCTCGCCGACCCGGCCAACGACGACGCCTGGACCGCGGCCGCCGGCGGCACCGCGCTGGCCGGCGTGATCGTCGGCCACGGCAACCGGCTCACCGACTCCGAACCCGGCAACCGCGGGGTGCTCGGCATCGCGCCCGGCGCCACCCTGCTGCCGGTCCGGGTGAACAGCGACGAGCTGTCCGACCAGGAGGCGGTGGAACTCGCGGTGGACGGGATCGAGTGGGCGGTCGCCAACGGGGCCCAGGTGATCTGCTACGCCGGTGGCCGGGCCAGCCAGGACGTGTTCGCGGCCGCGATCGACGCGGCCCGGGCCGCCGACGTGGTGATCGTCGCCGGGGTCGGCGACGACTCCGGCGATGGCCCGGACTCGGTCGAGGTCTGGTACCCGGCCGGCAACCCGGCGGTGGTGGCGGTCGCGGCGGTGGACCAGCAGGGCGAGCTCGCCGGCGGCACCGGCGCAGCCGCTGCCGCCGGCGGGCTCGCCCTCGCCGCGCCCGGCGTAGCCGTGCTGACCACCGCCCCGGCCGGCGGGTACACAGAGGACAGCCGGGCGGAGACGGCGGCCGCGGTGGTCGCCGGCGCCGTGGCGCTGATCCGGGCCGCCTACCCGGAGCTCTCCGCGGACGGCGTGGTGCACCGGCTGGCTTTCACCGCCGGTGACCCGGGGCCGGGCGGGTTCCGCGAGCTCGACCTGGTCGAGGCGGTCACCGCCGAGGTACCGCCACCGACCGGCGCGGCGGACCAACCCGGTGGCAGCCCGGGCGGGCGGGACTTCGGGGCGCTCCCGGCGGTGGTGCTGGCGGTCGCCGCGGCCGTGCTGGTGGTCGCCGGGGTGGCACTGCTGGCGCAGCGGAGCAGGCGGACCGGCGAGTGACCGGAGCCGGCCCGGTGAGGTCGGTCGGCGCGTTGCTGCGTACCGCTGATCCGGCCGTCACGGTAGCCTCTGGCGTGCCGGCCGCCTCCGGGTTGGCGAGCATCAGGTAGTTTGCGGTTACGCGCAATCGGTGCGGGTGCGGCGTGGCGCCACCCGCCGCCGGGCGTCACCCCTCATTCCGAAGGAGCACCCGATGAGCTGGAAGTTCAACCCGCCGCCCGGCTGGCCAGCGCAGCCGGAGGGTTGGGTGCCGCCGCCGGGGTGGGCGCCCGACCCCAGCTGGCCACCGCCGCCGCCCGGGTGGCAGTTCTGGGTGCCTGCCGGTTCGTCGCCGGCGCCCGCGCCGACGTCCCCGCCGGCCGCACCGCCACCGGCCGCCGCGCCAGCGCCGCCACCGGCCGCGCCGCCGGGCGGCGGTGCCGCCGGGTTCGGCACGACGCCGGCGCCACCGTTCTCGTCCGGCGCACCCCCGTTCGGGGCCGGTGGCTCGGCCCCCCAGGGGTCGCCGTTCGGCGCCCCCGGCGGCCCGCCCCCGCCGTATGGTGCCGCCACCCAGGCCAAGCCGAGCCGGCCCTGGTTCGGCCAATGGTGGGGGATCCTGGGCCTGATCGCCGCGCTGGTGGTCGGGGTCGCCGTGGGGTACGGAGTGACCCGGGCGGCACTCAACGCGGCGGACGACTCGGACAACAACGCCTCCGGCCCGCTCGACCCGGGCGCGAGCCAGACCCCGGTCGCGCCGATCGAGTCTCAGCCGGCCGGGCCGGCGGAACTGCCGTCCGGGCCGCCGCTCCAGGCGCCACCCCTTGGGAGCGAGGTGTGCCTCGAGGTCGGCGTGATCATGCTCAACATGGCGACCGCCCCGCTCGAGGAGACGGACCCGGACGTCTACTACGACACCGTCATCGAGAGCCGCCGGACCGCCGCCGACCAGATCCGGCAGCTCGAGGGGGTGGACGCCGCCCAGCAGGAAGGGCTCGAGACGCTCGCGGACGAGATCGACGCGGCCGCCAGCATGGTGGAGGACGACCGGGACAACTTCGACACCGTCCAGGCGTCGTACGACCGCGTGGACGAGGCGTACGACACCTTCACCGCCGACCATTGCACCTGACCCCGCCCGCCGTGAGGGAGACCGAGGGAGCACCCCGATGAGCTGGAAGTTCAACCCACCGCCCGGCTGGCCCGAGCAGCCGGAGGGATGGCAGCCGCCGCCCGGCTGGGCCCCCGACCCCAGCTGGCCGCCGGCCCCGCCCGGGTGGCAGTTCTGGGTGCCGGCCGGGTCGGCCCCGGAACCCGCCTCACCGGCGCCGACCGTGCACGACGCGCCGACCTCGCTGGCGAACCCCACCGTGCCGACGCCGGGCAGCGGCCAGCCGGCGCAACCCGGCTCGCCGTTCACGGCGGGTACGCCCTCCCCCGCCTCCCCCGGGGCGCCGCAATCGCCGGCCGGCACCCCGCCGGGCAGCGGGCAGCCCGGCGGCTCGTACCCGCCGCCCGGCCCGTTCCCGCCCACCGCCGGGTATCCGCCGGGTGGCGCACCGCCGGCCGCCGCCACCGGTGGCAAGCCGTGGTTTCAGCAGTGGTGGGCGATCACCGGCACGGTGCTGGCGGTGCTGCTGGTCGGCTGCCTCGGCGGCGCCGGGACGGCACTGTTGACCGATTCCGGCGACGACCCGCCGCAACCGCAACCGACCAACGCCGCCCCGTCGACCGGGACCCCGCCGACCGAGTCACCCACCACGGATCCGTCCCAGGGTCCCGGCCCGGGTGGCGACGGGCTGGGCCCCGGTGAGCAGCAGAGCGGCCAAGGCCCGACCATCATCCCGCTCGACCTGCCGTCCGACTCGTTGCACATGGCCAGGTTCACCTACACCGGGGACGGCTACTTCAGCGCCACGCTCATCGACGACCAGGGCGAGTTCGTCAACTCGATGGGCCGCAGCCCGTTCAACACCTTCGACTACACCGGCACCTGGCCGATCGAGCCGCTCAACTTCTTCGGCGAAGAAGGGAGCGCGATCGAGATCACCGACGCCTCAGGTGAGTGGACGGTAGAGATCCTCGACGTCAGCGAGGCGCCGGTCTGGCCCGACGTCACCGAGGGCAGCGGCGACACGGTGCTGCAGATCGACCCGGCGGCAGCCGGCGACATCCAAACCGTCCTCGCCACCCACGACGGCGAGAGCAACTTCGTGGTCTGGGCCTACTCCGCGGACCGGGAGTCGTACCAGGATGTGCTGGTCTTCAACGAGATCGGCCCGGTCGACGGCGCGGCGGACGAGGTGTTCACATCGCAGCAGGCAATCCTGCACATCCAGGCCGACGGCAACTGGACCCTCACCGCCGAGTAGCCGGACCGGTCTGGTCGCATGTAGACCGACCACGCGGACCGGGTCGCCTGCGACGAGTCGGGCGACCCGGTCCGGGTGTGATCGGGTGATCAGGTGAACGCGCGTCGGCGCTACTTGGGTTTGTTCTTCTTCTTGGCCTGCTTGTCGAGCGCAGACCTGGCGGCCTCCTCGGCCTTGTCGACATGCCGCTCGTACTTGCCGCCGGTCGCCCGGTTCGCGGCGTCACCAGCCTTGGCGAGGTGTTCCTTGGCCTTCTCGGCGCCGCCCGCCTTCTGCACGACGTCGTCGGCCATGTCGCCCAGTCTATCGCCGATACCCATCATCAGCCCCTTTCTACGCATTCCCGGATTGCCGGGCTTGCACGCTTTTGACGGTACCGGCGCCGGGCGGCTTCGCGCAGCGATTCCGCCGACCACCCGGTTTCCGGGTTCGCTTCCAGCGGACTGGGCTCAGTTGAGGCCGCGCCGTTCGAGCAGTGGGCCGATCTCCGGGTCCCGGCCCCGGAACTCCCGGAACGCCACCATCGAGTCGATGCTGCCGCCGCGAGACAACAGCCGGCGGCGGAACCAGTCCCCGTTCTCGCGCCGCAGCCCACCGTTCTCCTTGAACCACTCCACAGTGTCCGCGTCCAGCACCTCGCTCCAGACGTACGAGTAGTAGCCGGCGCTATAGCCGTCGGTGGAGAAGACGTGGGCGAAGTACGGCGACCGGTAGCGCGGCGGCACCGCCGGCAGTGCCACCCCAGCCGCCTTCAGCGCGTCCGCCTCGAACTGATCCACATCGGAGACAGCCGCCGCCTCCTCCGGCGAGAGCCGGTGCCAGGCGAGGTCGACCAGCGACGCGGCGAGGTACTCGGTGACCTCGAACCCGGCATTGAACCGGCCGGCCTGGCGCAGCCGCTCGACCACCTCGTCCGGCAACGGCTCACCGGTCTGGTAGTGCCGGGCGTAGTTCGCCAGCACCTCCGGCCACAGCATCCACATCTCGTTGACCTGTGACGGATACTCGACGAAGTCGCGCGGCACGCTGGTGCCGGCGAACCGCGGGTAGGTCACGTCCGACAGCAGCGCGTGCAGCGCGTGCCCGAACTCGTGGAACAGCGTCTTCACCTCGTCCATCGTGAGCAGCACCGGCTCACCGTCCGGCGGGCGGGGCACGTTCATGTTCACCACCGACACCGGCCGGGTGCCGAGCAGCCGCGACTGCGGCACGATCGTGGTGTGCCAGGCGCCGCCGCGCTTGGAGTCCCGGGTGAACAGGTCGGCGAGGAACAGCCCGAGCGGTGAACCGTCGGCGTCCACCACGTCGAAGGCGCGGACCTGCGGGTGGTAGCCGGGCAGGTCATGGCGCTCGGTGAACCGGATCCCGTACAGCTCCCCGGCGGCGAAGAACACCCCGTCCCGCAGCACCCGCTCCAGCTCGAAGTACGGCCGCAGCTCCGAGGAGTCCACATCGTACCGCTCCCGCCGCACCCGTTCCGCGTAGTACGCCCAGTCCCACGGCTTGAGGTCGAAGCTCTCGCCGTCGTCCTGGATGGACTTCTGCAGGTCGGCCGCTTCCACCTCGGCGTTGGCCGCCCCGGCCCGGCTGAGCCGGGCCAGCATCTCCGCCACCGCCGCCACCGAGCCGGCGGTCCGGTCGGCGATCTGGTAGTCGGCGTGGCTCGGGTACCCCAGCAGCGCCGCCCGCTCCGCCCGGAGCTTGACCAACCGGCGGATCACCTCCCGGGTGTCGTGCTGGTTCCCGCGCGAGCCGCGGCTCACCGACGCCTCGTACAGCCGCTGGCGCAGCTCGCGGTTGCGCAACGACGCCAGCGCCGGCTGTTGGGTGGGCAGGATCAGGGTCAGCACGTAGCCATCCACGCCGCGGTCCCGGGCCGCCTCGGCGGCCGCCGCGATCGCGGTCTCCGGCAAGCCGTCCAGCTGGGCCGGGTCGGTCACGGTCACCGCCAACTCGTTGGTGTCCGCCAGCAGCCGGCTGCGGAACTCGGCCAGCAACGACGAGATTCTTTGGTTGAGCTCACGCAGCCGATCCTGGTCCGGCTCGGACAGCTGGCTGCCGGAGCGGATGAACTCGGTGTGGTAGCGCTCGAGCAACCACGCCTGCTCCGGCTCGAGGTCCAGGCGCTCCTTCGCCTCGTAGAGCGAGCGGACTCGCTCGTACAGCTTCCGGTCGAGGAAGATCGCGTCGCGGTGGGCGGCGAGCTTCGGCGCGATCTCCTGCTCGATCTGCTGGACGGCCGGGTTGGTGTGGGCCGCCGCGACCAGGTCGAAGGCCGCCTGTACCCGCCGCAGGGTCGCCCCGGAGCGTTCCAGCGCCACCAGCGTGTTCTCGAAGCTGGCCGGCTGCGGGTCGGCGGCGATCGCCGCCACCTCCGCCCGCTGCTCGGCCATCCCGCGCTCGAATGCGGGCAGGTAGTGCTCGTCGCGGATCCGGTCGAACGGAGGCAGCTGGTAGGGCAGCTCGCTCGGCGCGAAGAACGGGTTCTCGTTGCTGGTCGACGTCACGATCAGACTCCTCGATGGCAGCGATCGGGCCGCCACCGGGTGCGGTAGCGGACGATAGCGAAACGCTATCACCCTGGCTATCATCCTGGCATGACCACACCGGAGCCCGGCCCAACCGGCGGCGATCGCGAGCGCAGCCCGGCCGACCTGCTGGCCGAGCTGCTGGAACGCGCGGATCCGGAGGCGCGCCGGGAGATCACCGCGTGGCTGCTGCGCGCCCTGCGGCCCGCGCCGGTCGGCGTCCAATGGCTGCCGACCGGCGGCGGCTTCCCGACGCACCGCGAGTCCCCCGCCGAGCTGGCGGAGCGGGTCCGCCGGGCCGCCACCGAGCTGCCACCGGCCACCGACAACCAGATGGTGACCATCCGGTTGCCGGCCACCCGGCACGCGGCGCTGCGCGACTGGTGCACCGAGCACGGCTTCAGCATGGCGGCGGTGGTACGCGGCCTGGTCGAGCGATTCCTCGAGGAACAGGCCGTCACCGGCTAGCGGCCGTCGTCAGGTCACGCCGAGTCAGACTGCGCGGCCGCCAGCCCCACCGGTCACCTCCGAGGGGGCGCCGAGCGCGCGCACCACCGCCGCCGCATGCCCGGCCACCCACGGCCACGAACGCCGGTGCGCCGTCCGGGCCGGTCAGCCGCAGCCGTGATGTCCAACGGTCACCTTCGCCGCTGTCAAGCAGTGGCCGAGCCGTCAGCTCCGGAGCTGCTGGATCTCGGCGGTCAGGCCGTCGGCGACCGCGGGCGACACCCGGCCGAGCAGCTCCAGCAGCCGCAGCGAGGTGACCGCGGCCGCCAGCAGTAGGTCGGCGGCGGCCGGCTGCCCGTGGTCGGCCAGCAGCTCGGCGGCGTCCAGCAGCGCCCGCAGCGCCGCCGCCACCGGCGGCCGCAGTCCGCCCCGCGCCACCAGCTCGTCCAGCAGCGCCCGCAGCTTGTCGTAGCTCGCCGCGGCGGTGAACCGGGCCGCCGCCGGGTCATGGTCGCTCACCCCGAACCGGCCGTACGCCGGAGCTTCGCCGGCCGCATCCGTCGGCCAGTCCACATTGATCTTGGCCGACCGTACGTCGACCAGCTCGGCCAGCAGCGCCGGGCTGGCCCACAGCTGGTCCAGGGTCTGGGCCTGGCCTTGGAAGCCGAAGGAGTATGCGGACGCCGGGGACGCGGCCAGCAGCCCGTCGTACAGGTTGGTCATCGGCGATCCGTACAGCTGGCGCAGCTGGTCGCTGGGGCCGGTGCCGATCCCCTCGATCGGCGCGCCCGGCGGGTACGGGTCGTCCGGCCGCGGGAAGACGTTGAAGTCCCCGCCGATCAGCACCCGCGCCTGCGGGTCGGCGTCCAGCAGCGCCTCGGCGATCCGGGCGTTGTAGGTCGCCTGCTCGGTGCGCTGCCGCACCCGCTCGTCCGGCCCAGAGCTGAGGTGGTTGTTCACCAGGTAGACGTCGGTCCAGCTGGACAGCCCGATCCGGTCCCGCCAGATCCGGAACAGCCCGACCTGTGCCGGCCGGCTGAACACGGTCAGCCCGTCGCAGGAGGTCGGACCGTCCGATGTGCAGGTCGCGGCCACGTCCTCGGGCAGCGCCGCGTTGAACGCCTTCGGGTTCTGCACGTCGGTGTTGAACGGCAGCGGCTGACCCGGGTAGTCGATCTGCGGGTCGGCGCCGAGCAGCCCGTCACCGGGCGGCAGCAGCTCCACCCGGTCGGTCCGGTAGAGGAACCCGGTGGTGATCCCGCGCAGGTCGCCGCTGTCCAGGTCGGCGGCGGCCTGGTACGTCGGGCCGCCCTGGGCGGCGATGGTCAGCGCCAGCTCCTGCAGGGTGTCGGGCCGGCCGTCGGTGCCGGTGTTCGCCTCGCCCGGGTTGGTCAGGTCGCAGGCCAGGCCGGCACCGTCCACCCGGCACACGTCCTGCGCCTCGGCCTCCTGCACCAGCACCACGTCCGGGCTGTGCAGGTCGAGCCGGATCTGCGCCGCCATCCGGGCCAGGCGGGCCTGGTGTTCGGCCTCGCTGCCGGGCACGTAGTCGAACGGCGGTCGCACGCTCTCGCCGTCCGCGAAGCACCCCGGGTTCCCCACGAAGTCGCAGCCGGAGTTGGGGCTGTCCCGGAAGTCGTACAGATTCTCTACATTGTACGAAGCGATCGCCAGCTCCCGTGCCCGGTCGACCGGCTGCGGCGGGTGGTTCGCGGCCGGGTCGGCGCCGCCGGTGTCGAGCGTCAGCTGGTCGACCACGTTGACCGTGTACTTGCCGAACGACAGGTACACGCCACCGCGGTTGGCGGCGGTGATGGTGTCGAACGTCCTCGCCGGCGCCAGCACCGCGGCCGGATCGTCGGCATTGCCCTTCACGCCGAAGCTGCCGAGCACGAACCGGTAGCCGTTGCCGTCGTCGAAGCCGGTCGCCGGCTGGTTGTCCAGCGGATGCACATCCCGGAACACCCGCCGCTGGTAGGGCTCAGGTCGCTGCGCCACCGGATGGTCGCCGCGGATCGCCCACACCTCGGCGTCGGTGCCGGAGAACACGTCCCGGCCGGAGACCACCAGGCTGCCGGCCGGCACCCGCAGCTGCATCCCGAGGTGGCGGCGGTGGTAGACCAGCGAGGCCGCGGCGTCGTCCGGCGGGTCGATCTCCGGGACGGCCACCACCTGCTCGACGTCCAGCCCGGTGGCGGTGATGTCCCAGACGAAGCTGCTGCTCCCGCTGAACTGGGTCATCCCGAAGAACTGCCCGACCTCGCCGCGCAGCACGATCTCGTCGCCGACGGTCACCGGCCAGTCGTTGCCGACCTGCCCGCGCGCCGGCCCTTCGGCCTCGGTGCGCAGGGTCCGGAACGTGCCGTTGAAGACGAACACCCCGTCCGACGAGCGCGGGTCGCCGTCGGTCCGGTCCGCCCGCTCCTGCAGGAAGAAGCCGCGGTTGCCGCTGCCCTCCAGGGTCAGCTGGGTGACCACGCCCCGCACCGCCACCCGCTGGCCGAGCAGCGGTGAGGTGAAGTCGGTCTGCCCGTCGACGATCGCGCCCTGCACCACGCCGATCGGCACCAGCGGCAGCACCTCGATCACCGCGGTGCAGCTGCCCTGCTCGCCACCGTCGCTGGTGGCGGTCACGGTGGCGAGGTACTCCCCCGGCGCGACCTGGTTGTCGACCGCCAGGGTGGCGGTGGCCGGGTTGCCCGGCAGCAGGTCGGTGACCGTGATCCCGGCCGCCGGCGGCACCACCTCGACCGCGAGGTCGGTGACCGTGCCGGCGGTGGCGGTCGCGGTCAGCTGCCGCTGCGCCGGGTAGCCCTGGGTGGTGCTCAGGTCGACCCCGGGCACCGGCGAGGTCGGGCAGGTCACCGCCACCGCCGGCTCGCCCGGGTCGCCGCCGCACGGCGCGGGCGGGGTGGCGGTGTTGCGCGGGGTCGGCGGGTTCGCGGTGGCGAAGTCGGCGGCGTTGTCATCGGTGTCCTGGCAGCCGGCGGCGAGCCGGACCGCCGAGACCGGGTTCGCCAGCGTGGCGGTCGGGCCGCTGCCCTCAAAGCAGCTGGCGGTGCCGCCGTACCCGACAAAGTCGACGGTGTCGGCGGCCGGGCAGCCGCCGGCCAGTGGGGTGGTCGAGTCGACCAGTGCCACCTTGCCGTTGGTCGCCGCCATCGCGGTGGTGCCGGTCGCGTCCGGCGCCGGCAGCGGCAGCTCACCGCCGGCCCCCTGCGCCTGCTGGACCAGGTAGTACTGCCCCGGCGCGAGCGTGCCGGACAGGCCGGTCACCAGCCAGGTCGAGCCGGCCGCCGACGCGTACTGCACGCTCCAGCCGGCCAGGTCCACCGGCGCGTCACCCCGGTTGAACAGCTCGACGAAGTCGTGGGTGAACCGGGCGCCGGCGTTGCCGCCGCCGCCATAGACCTGGCTGATCACCACCGCCCCGGCCGGTGGCGGCTGCGCGGCGGACGGTACGGCGGGCGCAAGGCTGATCGCTACGGCGAGGGTGAGGAATCCGGCGGTAGCGGCGCGGCGTGCAGACACGGTGGCCCCCTGTTCGCGTACCCACCCCCGTGTGACAACGCCACCATAAACGACCGCACCGGCAGGTAACGGTCAGCGATTCGCGTGGATTTGGTGTCGCAACCGCGACCGCCGGGTACCCGCCCGCTCGCCAGCTGTTGACCTGGGCTAACCGTCCGGCGGGTCGGGTACCGTACGGATGTGGGACAGGGACACGCCGAAGCGGTCGCGGCACTGCGTGCGCAGTATGCGGCGCTGCCACCCGGCGCACCGGTGCGGCTGACGAAGAAAACCTCCAACCTGTTCCGGTTCCGGCCGCCGGCGACCGGCCCGGTGCTCGACGCGGCGCCGTTCGACCGGGTGCTCGCGGTGGACCCGGACGCACGGACCGCCGATGTCCAGGGCATGGTCACGTACGAGCGGCTGGTCGACGCCACCCTGCCGTACGGGCTGATGCCGCTGGTGGTGCCGCAGCT
>DATCKZ010000110.1:0-13416 GCA_036564175.1 Natronosporangium sp. | reverse complement strand
CGTCAGGTTCCCGGCCAGCTGGTTGACGTTCTCGGTGAGGTCGCGCCACGTCCCCGCGACGCCCTTCACCTCCGCCTGACCACCCAGCTTCCCCTCGGTACCCACCTCGCGCGCCACGCGCGTGACCTCGTCGGCGAAGCTGGAGAGCTGGTCGACCATGGTGTTGACGGTCTCCTTGAGCTCCCGGATTTCGCCCTGCGCCTCGACGGTGATCTTCTGCGAGAGGTCGCCCTGCGCCACCGCGGTGGTGACCTGGGCGATGTTGCGGACCTGGTTGGTGAGGTTGGACGCCATCGAGTTGACGTTGTCGGTGAGGTCGCGCCAGGTGCCGGAGACGCCGCGGACTTGGGCTTGGCCGCCGAGTTTGCCTTCGGTGCCGACTTCTCGGGCGACCCGCGTCACCTCGTCGGCGAAGCTGGAGAGCTGGTCCACCATCGTGTTGACGGTGGTCTTCAGAGCGAGGATCTCGCCGCGCGCGTCCACCCAGATCTTCTGGGACAGGTCGCCCTCGGCCACCGCGGTGGCCACCTGGGCGATGTTGCGGACCTGGTTGGTGAGGTTGGACGCCATCGAGTTGACGTTGTCGGTCAGGTCCCGCCAGGTCCCGTACAGCCCCTGCACCTGTGCCTGCCCGCCGAGCTTGCCTTCGGTGCCGACTTCGCGGGCGACCCGCGTCACTTCGTCGGCGAAGCTGGAGAGCTGGTCGACCATGGTGTTGACGGTGTTCTTCAGCTCCAGGATCTCGCCCTGCGCCGGCACCGTGATCTTCTGGGACAGGTCGCCCTGCGCCACCGCGGTGGCCACCTGGGCGATGTTGCGCACCTGCGCGGTCAGGTTGTCAGCCAACTGGTTGACGTTCTCGGTGAGGTGGCGCCAGGTGCCGGAGACCCCCTTGACCTGCGCCTGCCCGCCGAGCTTACCTTCGGTGCCGACTTCCCGGGCGACCCGGGTGACCTCGTCGGCGAAGCTGGAGAGCTGGTCGACCATGGTGTTGACGGTGTTCTTCAGCTCCAGGATCTCGCCCTGCGCCTGCACCGTGATCTTCTGGGACAGGTCGCCCTGCGCCACCGCGGTGGCCACCTGGGCGATGTTGCGCACCTGGTCGGTGAGGTTCGACGCCATCGAGTTGACGCTGTCGGTGAGCACCTTCCAGGTGCCGGAAACGCCGGGCACCTCGGCCTGGCCGCCGAGCTTGCCCTCGGTGCCGACCTCCCGGGCCACCCGGGTCACCTCGTCGGCGAACCGCCGCAGCGTGTCGGTGAGCGAGTTGATCGTGTCGGCGAGGTCGGCGACTTCACCGCGGGCCGAGATGGTGATCTTCTGGGACAGGTCACCGTGCGCGATCGCGGTGGTCACCTGCGAGATCGACCGGACCTGGTCGGTCAGGTTCGACGCCATCGTGTTGACCGAGTCGGTCAGGTCCCGCCAGGTGCCGGAGACGCCGCGGACGTTCGCCTGGCCGCCGAGCTTGCCGTCGGTGCCGACCTCCCGGGCCACCCGGGTGACCTCGTCGGCGAAGCTGGAGAGCTGGTCGACCATCCGGTTGACGGCCCGGCCGATCCGCAGGAACTCGCCGCGCAGCGGCCGCCCCTCGATCTCGGCCCGCATGTGCTGGGTCAGGTCGCCCTCGACCACCGCATCGATCACCCGCGCGATCTCGGTGGCCGGGGTGGCCAGATCGTCGATCATCGAGTTGATCGACTTGATCCCCTCCGCCCAGGCTCCTTCGTACGCCTCATCGTCGATCCGCTCGGTCAGCCGGCCCTCCCGACCGACCACCCGGCCGATCCGCTTGAGGTCCTGCTGCTGCTGTTGCTGCAGCGCTACCAGTTCGTTGAAGGCGTCAGCGACCTCCCCGGCGGGACCGACCCCGCGTGGCAGCCGTACCTTCAGGTCCCCGGCCCGCGCCCGGCGCAGCGCAGCCGCCAGCTCGCCCAGCAGCGCTTCGCACTCGGTGGTAGGCATCAGACTCCTCCAGCTAGGGGGTCTTCCCATGATGGCTGCTCCGGGGCGGCTCGCGCGACCTGGGGTTGGATACCGACGGGAATGTCATGGAGACTTAGCGCGTGGCTGAGCCAGGTGGGAGCGGCGAGCGGGTGGCCCGGCGGGTCAAGCTGCCCGCCGATCGACGGACGCCAGCGGCGGCCCGGGCGGTGGTCCGGTCGGTGCTGGAGGAGGCCAAGGCAACGGAGCTGCTCGACGCGGCCCTACTCCTCACGACCGAGTTGTCCACGAATGCGGTGGTTCATGCCGGCACCGACCTGGAGCTGGAAGTGGTCGCCGACCCGACCGGGCTGACCGTGATGGTGGTGGACAACGCCCGTGGGGTGGTCGCCGCCGAGCCGCCGCCGAGCCCGCCCGCCGGGCAACCGCCCGGCCCGCCCGCCGACCTCGCCGAACGCGGCCGGGGACTGCTGCTCGTCGATCACTTCGCCAGCCGCTGGGGGACCACCCACCACCAGCACGGCAAGGGAGTGTGGTTCCGGCTGCGCCGGGACGGCCAGCCGGAGCCCTCCGGCACGGACATGGCGCTGGCCGGGCTCGGCGCCCCCGGCGACGGGACCCGGCTGGTGGCGGACGCGCCGGCGGTCAACGCGCTGCTGTCGATCACCCAGGATCCGTACGCCGACGACCCGATCGCCGACTTCGCCAAGGCGCTGCTCACCCAGCTGGTCGACCTGGTCGGGGCGGGCGGCGGGGTGGTCCGGTGCGACCTGGGTGAGGGCGCCGGGATGACCGTGCTGGCCCGGTACGGCCGGGCACCCCGCACCGGCGTACCGACTCTGCGGATCCCGCTCGGACTGGGCGGCAACGCCACCGGCGAGCTGGAGATCGACGCGCCGAAGAGCGCGCACGTGCAGGCGCTCGCGGCGCTGGTCGCCGAGCGGCTGTCGCTGACCCTGGAGAACGACCGGCTGCGCCGGACCGACCGGCGGCGGCAGACCTGGCTCACCTTTCTCGCCGAGGCGAGCGAGCTGCTCGCCCAGTCGCTCGACGTGCAGCTGACGCTGGCGCTGATCCCGCAGCTGGTGGTGCCCAGGCTCGGCCAGTGGTCGGCGGTGCACACCACCGACGCCTGGGGCCGGCTCAAGCTGGAGACCGCCGCGCACGCCGACGAGCAGGCGCTGCCCGAGCTGTACGCGAGCCTGCAGGAGACCGGCCCGGACTCGGTGCTGTCCCGGTTGCCGGGGGCGATGCGGGCCGGCGGCCAGGTGCCGCTGCCGCCCCCGACCGAGGGGTTCGCGATCCCGCTGATCGCCCGCGGCCAGCTGCTCGGCACGCTGTCGGTGGGCCGGCATCCGCAGCGCCGGCACGAGCCGGACGAGATCGCGGTGTTGCAGGACGTGGCCCGGCGGGCGGCGCTGGCGGTGGACAACGCCCGGATCCACGCCGAGCGGCGTAACGTCGCCCGGACCCTGCAGCGCTCGCTGCTGCCGCCGAAGCTGCCGTCGGTGCCGGGGATCGGGTTCGGCGCGGCGTACGTGCCGACCGGCGACGCGGCCGAGGTGGGCGGCGACTTCTACGACGTGATCCAGCTGCGGGACGACCAGTGGCTGGTGGTGATCGGCGACGTCTCCGGCAAGGGGGTGCAGGCGGCCGCGGTGACCGGGCTGGTCCGGGAGGTGATCCGGGCGCTGGTCCGGGGCGGCCGGCCACTGCCGGAGATCCTGGAGCGGATCAACGAGACGCTGGTGGAGCGCGGCCGGGGCCGGTACTGCACGCTCGCGCTCGCCTCGGTCCGGCCGGTCGACGAGCGGCTGGAGGTGGTGCTCCACCTGGCCGGCCACGACCGGCCGGTGCTGGTCCGCGCCGACGGCCGGACCGGTTCGGCCGGATCCGGGGGTACGGCGCTGGGGCTGCTCGACACCATCAAGTGCCCGGGTGAGACGCTCTGGTTGGCGCCCGGCGACTCATTGGTCTTTTACACCGACGGGGTGACCGAGCGGCGCCGCGGTCGGGAGCTGTTCGGCAGTCAGCGGCTCCGCGAGGCGGTCGCGCCGCTGGCCAGCTACTCGGCGGAGGTGATGGCCGCCCGGCTGCGAGCCACCACGATCGGGTTCTCGGCCGAGCCGCCGCGCGACGACATCGCCCTGCTGGTGCTGCGGAACGAACCCGCCGCACCACCGATCCGGGTCCGGGCGGAGGCCCCGGTCCCAGCCGTGAAGGAGAGCGACTCATGACCGACGCCCCGCCGGTTGCCAAGCGGGTGCCAGTGCAGCGGACCTACCACGGCGACACCGTGGTGGACGAGTACGCGTGGTTGGCCGACAAGGACGACCCGGACACGATCGCCTACCTGCAGGCGGAGAACGCCTACACCGAGGCCGCCACCGCCCACCTGGCGCCGCTTCGGTCCACTGTGTTTGATGAGATCAAGCGGCGGACCCAGGAGGACGACCTGTCGGTGCCGGTGCGGCGCGGCCGGTACTGGTACTACTCCCGGACGGTCGAGGGCCAGCAGTACCCGATCCACTGCCGGCGGGAGGTCCAGCCCGGCGAGGTGGACCCGCCGGCCACTGGGGACGGGCAGCCGCTGCCGGGCGAGCAGGTGCTGATCGACGGCAACCAGCTCGCCGAGGGCCACGACTTCTTCGCGCTCGGTACGCTCGACGTCAGCCCGGACGGCCGGTGGCTGGCGTACTCTGTGGACTTCGCCGGCGACGAGCGGTTCACGTTGCGGGTCAAGGATCTGACCACCGGCGAGGTGCTGCCCGACGAGATCGCCAACACGTTCTACGGATCGGCCTGGTCGCTGGACGCCTCGACGCTGTTCTACCTGACCGTGGACGAGGCGTGGCGGCCGTACCGGGTGTGGCGCCACCGGATCGGCACCCCGGTCGAGGCGGACGAGCTGGTCTACGAGGAGACCGACGAGCGGTTCTGGGTGGGGGTCGACCTGACCCGGTCGAGGCGGTTCATCCAGATCGACTCGCACAGCTCGGTCACCTCGGAGGTCCGGCTGATCCCGGCCGACGACCCGACCGCGCCGCCGATCGTGGTGGCCCCCCGCCGCCAAGGCGTGGAATACACTGTGGAGCACGACCACACCAGCGACCGGCTGCTCATCCTCCACAATGACCAGGCCGAGGACTTCGCGCTGGCGTGGGCGCCGGTCGCCGACCCCGGCTCGTGGCGGCCGCTGATCGAGCACACCCCAGGGGTACGGCTGGCCGCGGTCGACGCGTTCGCCAGCCACCTGGTGGTGTCGTTGCGCCGGGACGGGCTGACCGGCGTCCGGGTGCTGCCACTGGCCGGCGGCGAGCCGTACGACATCGCGTTCCCGGAACCGATCTACCGGGTTTCGGTCGGCGCGAACCCGGAGTACGAGACCGACTGGCTGCGGCTGAGCTACACCTCGATGGTGACCCCGGAGTCGGTGTACGACTACCGGCTGGCCGACCGGGAACTGGTGCTCCGTAAGCGGCAGCCGGTGCTCGGTGGCTTCGACCCGGACCACTACGAGCAGTTCCGCGAGTGGGCGACCGCCGAGGACGGCACCCGGGTGCCGATCTCGCTGGTCTGCCGCAAGGGCGTCCGGGCCGGTGGTCCGGCCCCGATGCTGCTCTACGGCTACGGTTCGTACGAGGCCAGCATCGACCCGTACTTCTCGATCCCGCGACTGTCCTTGCTGGACCGCGGCGTGGTGTTCGCGGTGGCGCACATCCGGGGCGGCGGCGAGATGGGCCGCCGGTGGTATGAGGACGGCAAGCTGCTCGCCAAGAAGCACACCTTCACCGACTTCATCGCCTGTGCCCGGCATCTGGTGAAGACCGGCTGGACCAGTCCGGACCGGCTGGTCGCCCGGGGCGGGTCGGCCGGCGGGCTGCTGATGGGCGCGGTGGCGAACCTGGCGCCGGAGGACTTCGCCGGGATCGTGGCGGAGGTGCCGTTCGTCGACGCGCTGACCACCATCCTGGACCCGTCGCTGCCGTTGACGGTGACCGAGTGGGAGGAGTGGGGTAACCCGCTCGAGTCGGCCGAGGTGTACCAGTACATGAAGTCGTACTCGCCGTACGAGAACGTGGCCGACCGGCCGTACCCGCCGATCCTCGCGGTGACCAGCCTGAACGACACCCGGGTCCGGTACGTCGAGCCGGCGAAGTGGATCGCCCGGCTGCGGGCGGTCGCGTCGCACGGCACGTATCTGCTGAAGACCGAGATGGAGGCGGGCCACGGCGGCCGCAGCGGCCGCTACGACGCCTGGAAGGAAGAGGCGTTCGTGCTCGCCTGGATCCTCGACCGGCTCGGCCTGGCCGGCTGACGCCGGGTCAGGTCGGCCGGGCCAGCGGCTTACCGTGCCGGCTCGGCCAACCCGGCGAGGATCAGGTCGATCGCCCTGGTCACGGTGCCCGGGTCGGTGCTGGCCGTGAGCTGCGCCTGGGACAGCCCCCGGATCAGCAGGAACAGCTCGTCCACCTGGACCGATCGCCGGACCGCCCCGGTGGCCTGCGCCCGCGCCAGCACCTCGTGCAGGGCGTCCCGCAACCGGTGGGAGGCCGCGACCAGGCTCGCGGAGCTGGCCGGGTCGTCGGTGAGCTGCGCGGCGAGCGTCAACTTGGTCGCGCTGGATTCGATGAGCGTCTGCAGCAGCCGCCGGAGCGCGGCGACCGGGTCTTCGCGCTCGGTGAGCCGCCGGGCCTGCTCGGTCAGCCGCTCGAAGTGGCGGAGCAGGGTGGCCTCGATCAGCGCGTCCTTGGTCGGGAAGTGCCGGAAGATGGTGGCGATGCCGGTGCCGGCCAGCCGGGCCACCTCCTCGGTGGAGCCGGCCGGGCCGCGCTGACCGAACACCTGCTCGGCCGCGGCCAGGATCCGCTCCCGGTTCGCCTGGGCATCCCGCCGCACTTCACCGCTCCCTGTCAACCGAAGTCTGGACTTCGGTTAGCATATAACGGAGTGGAGACTCCGTTTATCGAGGAGGAGATCGCGATGGGTCAGCCAACCACACCCGCGGACGTGGTCCGCGCCGTCGCCGCCGGGGTGAGCCGGCTGGTCGCCGGCGACCTGACCGAGCCGGAGCGGCAGGCACAGCTCGACCAGCTCGCCAGCCTGTACGCCGAGCGCACCGACGTCCGGCATCCATTCGCCCCGCTCGGCGACACTCCGCTGCGGAGCCGGGCCGAGCTCCGGGAACACTTCGCCGGCGCGGCCCGACTCACCGGCGCGGTCGAGCGGTTCGAGCCGGTGGCGCAGGTGGTCCACCAGACCACCGATCCGGAGCTGGTGGTCTTCGAGTTCAGTTACGCGGTGACCGCGGGCGGGCGCGAGTTCACGGTGCCGTGCGTCTTCGTGGTCCGGGTCCGGGACGGGGTGATCGTCGAGTCCCGGGACTACACCCACCACCTGGCCATCGCCCGGGGCCTCGGCCAGCTGGACCAGCTGTGCGCGGCACTAACCGGGAACCTCCCGGCCGACCAACCCCAGGCCTAACCGTCGTACCCGAGCTGGCCGCCATGCTCGCGCAGCCACTCGGCGGCGCGGCGGGCCGAGGCGCGGGACAGCCACCCGTCCTGGATCACCTCGCGCAGCTCCGCCAGTGTGAGCTCGGCCAGCCGGCTGGCCCGGACCAGCACCGACGGGTGGCCGTCGAAGTGCGGGGTGGTGAAGAACGGCGTGTCCGGGTCCTGCACCAGCGCCTGCTTCTCGGCCTCGGACGCCACCCAGATCAGGATCAGGTCGTCGTACCGCTCGCCGGTCTCCGGGTCGACCGCGTCCGGGCTCGGGGTCCGGAAGAACACGAACGACTTCCGGCCGACCTGGTAGATCGGGTTCTCCCTGCTCCCGTAGTCGACCGTGACGTGCGGCATCGCGAGCGCGAGGTCGTGCACGTCGTCGACGGTGGCCGGCCGGTCCGGATCGTCGGGCACGGGTTCAGCCTACGGTTGCGGCACCGGCTCGCGCGGGCCGAACGCGGTCTCGGTCACGTCCGCCACGAGCTCCACGAAGTCGGGGCCGTAGTTGTCCGGCTCGACGAGTTTCAGGACCAGACAGAACCGCCCGGCTACTCCGTACCGCCGGAGCAGCCGGCGGTGGCCGGTGGCGAGCAGGCGGGCGGCGGCCAGGTTGGTCCGGGCGGTCTGGCCGGCGATCACGAACACCGGGTGCCGGGTGCCGGGGACAGGTGCCTTGGCGAGCAGCACGTACTCGGCGTGCGCCGGATCGCCCCGGTAGCGGGTGCCGTCGACGACCAGCGTCGGCTCGTCCGCCTCGTACCGCACCCCCGGCAGGAACGCCCGCAGATGGGCGGCGGTCCGCTGGTTCACGCTCGGCCCGCCGACGCAGAACTCGGGGTGGCGGCCGAGCCCGCTCGGGACCGTGCCGTCGCCGGCGGCGGAGACTTCGGCCCGGCCGCCGCAGTGGTCGACGATGGTGGCGAGCTCAACCAGCGCCGTCATGTCGGTGCGGTGCACGCTGGACGCCTGCGGTGACGAGAAGTGTCTCGGCGCGATCAGCACGCAGTCAGCGCCCGGGGTGATGCCGAAGAACGCGCGCTTGCGGGCCAGCCGGTGGTAGCGCAGCAGCCACTGCCCGAACCAGACCGCGGTGCCGGCGATGACGCTCGACACCAGGCTCGTCACCAGGTCACGCACGCGGGCTCCCGGAGCTGCGCGCGGAGACGCGCTGGCAGGCCAGCTTCATGAAGGCATCTCACCACATCGGTGCGGCGGCATATCGTGGCGACATGGCCAAGTCGCAGATCTTGGAGGTGGCCGGGCGGGAAGTCACCATCACCAACCCGGACAAGCTGGTCTTCCCGGCGGGCGGCCACACCAAGCTCGACCTGGTCCGGTACTACCTGGCGGTGGCCGAGGGCGCGCTGCGCGGGGTGGCCGGCCGGCCGATGATCCTGAAGCGGTTCGTGAAGGGGATCGACCAGGAAGCGTTCTTCCAGAAGCGGGCGCCGACCAGCCGGCCAGACTGGATCGAGGTGGTCCGGCTCGACTATCCGTCCGGTCGCTCCGCGGATGAAGTGGTGGTACGGGATGCCGCGCAGCTCGCCTGGGTGGTGAACCTGGGGTGCATCGACCTGAACCCGCACTCGGTGCTCGCCGAGGACCTCGATCACCCCGACGAGCTGCGGATCGACCTGGATCCGGTGCCCGGGGTGGCGTGGCCGCAGGTGGTCGAGGTGGCGCAGGTGGCCCGGGAGGTGCTCGCCGACCACGGCCTGGCCGGCTGGCCGAAGACCTCCGGTTCCCGAGGGTTCCACGTCTACGCGCGGATCGAGCCCCGGTGGCCGTTCAAGGACGTTCGGCTGGCGGCGCAGGCGGTCGCCCGGGAGGTCGAACGCCGCCGCCCGGACCTCGCCACCAGCAAGTGGTGGAAGGAGGAGCGGCACGGGGTGTTCGTGGACTTCAACCAGAACGCTCGAGATCGGACGGTCGCCTCGGCCTACTCGGTGCGGCCGACCCGCGACGCCCGGGTCTCCACCCCGTTGACCTGGGACGAGGTGCCCGACTGCGACCCGAGCCGCTACACGCTCGACTCGGTGCCGGACCGGTTCGCGGCGATCGGGGACCCGTGGCAGGGCATCGACGAGGCCGCGGGCTCGCTGGACCAGCTGCTGGAGCTGGCCGAGCGGCTCGGCCCGCCGCCGAAGCCACCGTCCAAGGGCACCGGTCGCCGCGAGCCGACGGTGCCGCTGATCGAGATCGCCCGGGCGAAGACCAAGCAGGAGGCGCTGGCCGGGCTGGCCCGCTGGCACGCCCGGCACCCGACCATCGCCAAGTACCTACAGCCGGCCGACACGCTGGTGGACGGGATGCGGGGCAGTAGCTCGATCTGGTACCGGATCCGGATCAACCTGCAGCACGTGCCGGCCGGCGAGCGGCCACCGCAGGAACCGCTCGAAGTGGACTATGACCCCTGGGAAGCCTACCGGCGTCCGGAGCCCGACTCATGACCCGCGCCGGTCATGACAGGCCGGCGAGCTTGTAGCGCACGAGCGAGCCGGCCACCTCGACGTTGAGGCTGATGCCGGTGCCGACCATCGGGATCTCGACCACGTCGTCGAGCAGATCGAGCGCCACCGGCGGGTGCCGAGGTTGTCATCGTGCAATGGCCACAATGGTGCGACGATCAAGTGATCCCAGCAGCGGTGCCCCGCCACCGGCGGTATGCCTTCAGATCCTTACGCGTGCATACCCGGATCGAACGGGTGGCATTGTCGATCATCCGAGCGCCCTTGGCGGCGGGAGCAAACCATCGTCGAAGCGAACGCTGCCACCAGTCCAGCCAACGCCGCCCGCAATCCCGGAGTCCATGATCATGGGAATTGTAACGCTGCTATCGCAGCCCGGAGTTTCCCTTGATCTCGCTCGTAGCGGTCGGCCGGTACTGGTGCGCGCGGGTCGTCAGGCGGTGACGGGGCGTTCGTCCGGGACGTACAGGTCGTGCGGATAGTCCGAGATCTCGTCATGGTTCGCGGAGTCGGGGTTCACGCAGCTGTGGCTGAGCCCGAAGGAGGAGGGGTTCGGGGTCGGGGTACACCGATTCGATGGCGCGCCCCAGCCGCTCGCCACCGGGGCCCGGATGTTTCAGTTCATTGGTCGTCCCGACCACGCCAAATGTTGATGCAGGTCTCGTTACCCGCCGGGCTGAGTCAGCCTGGCAGACTAGCCAGGGTGTACGACAGCCCGGAGGTGGTCGCCCGCGCCGACGGAGTGCTGGGCGAGCTGGTGCTGCGCCGCCGGCCAGGCCCGGTCCACGAGCTGATCGTCAATGGCGTGTTCCTGATGGACACCGCCGAGACCACCACCGAACGGCTGCTCGCCGAGCTGGTGTTGACCCGGCATCCGGCTCCGCACCACGTGTTGGTGGGCGGGCTGGGGCTGGGCCGGACGCTGGCGGCGCTGCTCGCCGACCACCGGCCGCGGCTGGTCGAGCTGGTGGAGATCGAGCCGCTGCTGGTGGCGTGGTCGCGCGCCGGGTTGGTGCCGGGCGTCGCGGCCGCCCTCGACGACCGGCGGGTCCGGGTCCGGATCGCCGACATCCGGGCGGCGCTCCGGCCACCCGAGCGGTACGACGCGGTCGTGCTCGATGTGGACAATGGGCCCGGGTTCCTGGTGCATGAGCGGAACGCGACCGTGTACGAGCCGGCCGGGCTGGCCGGCGCGGCGGCGGCGCTCCGGCCCGGCGGGGTGCTGGTGGTGTGGTCGGCGGACCCGGCGCCGGCGTTGCTGGCCGGATTGCGCGACCGGGTCGGGCCGGCCGAGCAACTGGTCCGGCGAGTGGCGCGGCAGGGCCGGCCGGTCGACTACTACCTCTACCTAGCCAAAAAGCCGGACATAGCGTGAATCGTACCTATGAACAATCCGTGCTGAAACCGATTAGCATCACTGGACACACTGTTTAGTGAGACTGTACGCTCCTCGCCCAACCACACAAAGGAGTGGTGGTCATGGGCGAGTTGACGAGACGGACGCTGTTGACCGCCGGCGCGGTCGCCGGGGCCGGGGCGATCGCCGGCGCGGGCGGGATCGCCGGCCCGGCCGGAGCCGCCGCCGGCCATCCCCTAGGCCGGCCACCCCACCAGCCGCCCGGCACCGGCGAGCGGCTGGCGCTGGTGAACGGCCGGATCCACACCATGGACCGGCGCAACCGGGTGGTCTCCGCGGTGCTGATCGAGGATGGCCGGTTCACCCGGGTCGGCCACGGCGTGCCCAGCCACGGCCCCGGGCTGCGGGTGATCGACCTGCGCGGCCGCACAGTGGTGCCGGGGATCATCGACAATCACAACCACATCGTGCTGATGGGCAACCGCCCCGGCTACCACACGCCGCTGGAGAACGCGACCGCCATCGAGGACGTCCAGGAGATGTACGCGCAGCGGGCGCGCGGCATCCCGGACGGTGCCTGGATCACCACAATCGGCGGCTTCCACCGCAACCAGCTGGTCCCGGCCGGCCAGCCGCCCCGGCTGCCGACCTTGGCCGAGCTGGACGAGGCGGTGCCCGACCACCCGGTCTACGTCTCGGAGGGGTTCGTCGGCCCGTCGGCGACCAACTCGCTCGGCAAGGCGTTCTTCGAGAGCCGGGGGATCGAGGTCGGCGATGACGGCTCGATCGCGGCCGGGTTCGGCGGATCGCCGACCGGGCAGGCCACCCTGGCGCTGCGGCAGACCCTGCTCAACCCGGCCGAGCGCCGGCGCGGCGCGCTCGACGCGCTCGGCTACGGGCTCAGCCTCGGGGTCACCGCGCACCTGGACCAGGGCGCGTTCCAGGCCACCGGCACACCGGCCGACGGTGCCGCCCACGAAGACAACTACACCATGCATCAACCGTTCTTGAGCCTGCACCGCGACGGCGAGCTGCCGGCTCGCGTACAGATCAATTTCCTGCACATGGATCCGGAGCCGGACGTACCGACGCTGGCCGAGCGGTTGCGCAACCAGTTCCCGTTCTTCGGCGACGACCTGCTGCGGACCGGCGGGATCGGCGAGTTCTTCGCCCAGGGGTTGGGCGACAACTGGCTGGCGGCGGCCCGGTCCGTCGCGCAGGCGCGCTGGCGGGGCGAGGTGCATTCGTTGTCCACTACCGACTTCCAGGTCGAAATTCAGGGATTTGAGACCGTCAACGCCGAGTTCGACATCACCGATCTGCGGTGGGTGATCGGGCACGTGCCGTTCATCACCGAGGACTATGTGGATCGGCTGAAAGCGGTCGGCGGCGGGCTCAGCCTCACCGGCTGGCGCTATCTCGCCGGCACCCCGGGCAGCGCCGGCCCGCCGTTCCGGATGATCGTCGACAATGGCATCCACGCCGGCATGAGCTCGGACGGGATGCAGATCGCGCCGATGAACCCGTGGCTGCACATGTACTACGCCACCACCGGCCGGAACGCTCGCGGCGAGCTCATCAACGACGACCAGCAGATCAGCCGGCGGGAGGTGCTGCGGCTCTACACCGCCGAGAATGGCTGGTTCCTGCGGATGGAGGACCGGCTCGGCACGATCGAGGAAGGCAGGCTCGCCGACCTGGTGGTGCTGAACAAGGACTACTTCACGGTGCCGGACGAGGATCTCAAGACGATCCGGTCGGTGCTGACCATCGTCGGTGGGGCGATCGCCCACTCGACAATGTGATCATTCCCGTTGTGTGATCCATCCCCGGACATAGCCCGAGCCCTCGACAGCGGGGGTGGTGTCGAGGGCTCGGACGTATCGGGAGTGGTGAGGTGTGGACGTCTAGATCGGCTCGTAGTCGTCCGGCCGTGGCTGCTGCGGGCCCGGGTCGGCGGGCGCCGGCTCTTCGCCACCCGCTGGCGGGTCCTCCCCATCCGCCGGCTGGTCCGGCCAGTCCCCTGGGCGGTCCGGCCAAGCATCGATCGCAGCGGCCACGCGGGCTCCTCCAAGCGCGGGTTCGGTTCTCGGTACACGGAAAGCATCGAACGCCCACCCTCCGCTTGCAATGCGGTAAA
>DATCKZ010000109.1:0-108210 GCA_036564175.1 Natronosporangium sp. | reverse complement strand
CGAGTCGAACTACGAGCGG
The DNA here is from genome assembly GCA_036564175.1 of Natronosporangium sp. Taxonomy (GTDB): domain Bacteria; phylum Actinomycetota; class Actinomycetes; order Mycobacteriales; family Micromonosporaceae; genus Natronosporangium. The sequence continues at coordinate 108,191 of DATCKZ010000109.1, read as the reverse complement.
ATGAAGCAGAGGGTCAACGACGAGCTGAAGCAGCACTTCCGCCCGGAGTTCCTCAACCGGATCGACGAGACGATCGACTTCCACCAGCTGACCGAGGAGCAGATCCTGGTCATCGATGAGATGATGGTGGCCCGGATCGAGGAGCAGCTGAAGAACAAGGACATGGGCCTCGAGCTCACCGACAACGCCCGGCGGTTCCTGGCCAAGAAGGGCTGGGACCCGGTGATGGGGGCGCGGCCGCTGCGCCGGACCATCCAGCGGGAGATCGAGGACGCGCTCTCCGAGCGGATCCTGTTCAACGAGCTCCGGCCCGGCCAGATCGTGGTGGTCGACTGCGAGGGCGATCCGGCCGACGTCGAGCACGCCAAGCTGGTGTTCCGCGGCAGCGACAAGCCGGCCGCGCCACCCGCGGCGGCCGCCGAGGTCCCGCAGTTGGTGCCAGCCGACCTCGGCGACATCACCGACAAGGCGGCGGAGTAACCGCCACCGGCACGTAACCAGTCGCGGCGCGACCGGGCCCGATCCTCGCGATCGGACGCCTCGGTCGCGCCGCGGCTGGTTGGTCGGCGGTTCTGGCCGGGCGCCAGCCGGTGGGCTGCCGGGCGGGCTTCAGCCGTCCCCGGCCAGCGCATACCGCTCGCCGGGGACCGCCACCACCAGGCCATCCTCGAGCAGCGAGGCGAGCGCCCGTTGCCGTTGCGCGGCGTCCGCCCAGGCGAGGTCCAAGCGGGTACCGGGTACCGGGCCGTCGGCCGCTCGCAGCACCGCCAGCAGCTCGCCGCGCACGTGCCGATCCGTACCTTGATAGCGCTGCGGCCGCCGGCTCGGCCCGGGCGGCAGCGGCCGGCCGACCGCGCGCCAGGCGCACGCCGCGGCGAGCGGGCAGGATCCGCAGTGCGGCGCGCGGGCGGTGCAGACGACCGCGCCGATTTCCATGAACGCCACGCTGGCGACCGCCGCCGGTTCCGGATCGGCCGGCAGCAACGCCTCGGCCGCCGCCAGGTCCGCGGCGGTGGTGGCCGGGCCGGCGTCCGGCTCGCCGTCCAGGCAGCGGGCGAGCAGCCGGCGGACGTTGGTATCCACCACCGGATGGCGTTGCCGGTAGGCGAAGGCCGCCACCGCCCGGGCGGTGTAGCTGCCGACCCCGGGCAACGCCAGCAGTTCCGGCAGGGTCCGGGGTACCTCGCCGCCGTGCCGCTCGACCAGGGTCCGGGCGCACTGGTGTAGCCGGAGCGCTCGGCGCGGGTAGCCGAGCCGGCCCCAGGCCCGGATCGCCTCGGCCGCGGGCTCGGCGGCCAGCGCGGCCGGGGTCGGCCAGCGGGTCACCCATTCCCGCCAGACGGGCTCCACTCTGGACACCTGGGTCTGCTGCAGCATCACCTCGGAGACGAGGATCGGCCAGGCCCCGACCCCGGGTGCCCGCCAGGGCAGCGACCGCGCGTGCTCCCCGTACCACTCGATCGCGGCGGTGGCCAGCCTGGTCACGCCGCGATGCTACCGGGCCGCCCGGGTCCCCCTGATCGCGGCGCGACCGGCGGCGGCTCAGGGCGCGCCCAGGTGCTTCTGGAAGAAGCTGGTGATGGCTTCGTAGCAGCGGACCTTGTTGGCGTGCCGGGTGATGTCATGCCCCTCGTCTTCGAAGACCAGGTAGTCGACGTCCTTGCCGGCCGCTTGCAGCTCGGCGACCAGGTCGTCGGACTCGGCCTTCGGCACGCGTGGATCGTTGGCGCCCTGGATGACCAGCAGCGGGCAGGCGAGCGCGCCGAGATAGGTCCGCGGTGACCGCTCGATCAGCGCCTCGCGGTCGGTCTCCGGGTCGCCGAGCGTCTCCCGGAAGTAGGTCCGCCAGGACTCGGGCAACCGCCCGAACCAGGCGACCAGGTCGGCCGGGCCGAACATGTCCACCGCCGCCGACCACAGCTCGGGATGCCGGCCGGCGAGCGTGAGCGTCATGTAGCCGCCGTAGGAGCGACCCATCACACCGATCCGGGAGGCGTCCAGCCGGGGATCGGACCGCAGCTTTGCCACCGCGGCGACGTGGTCGAGCCGGTCCTGGCCGCCCCAGTCGCGATCGACCCGCTTCATGTAGTCCTGGCCGTAACCGGTGGAGCCGCGGACGTTCGGCACGAACACCGCGAACCCGTGCAGCGTGAAGTATTGGATCAGCGGCATCGAGAACCAGGTGAAGTCCGGCCGCTCCTGGCTCTGGGGTCCACCGTGGATGTAGTAGATCACCGGCCGCGGCCCGGTGAACCCGAGCCGCTCGGCGGGCAGGTAGAGCCGGGCCGACACCCGCAGCCCGTCGTGGCTCTCGAACGACGCGTCCTCGCCGGGGGCGAGCAGGTCCGAGTCGATCCCGAGCACCCGGTTGCGGGTCACCGGGGTCGGCTGGCCAGCCGGGTCGATCGTCACCAGCTGGGCGGGGGTGGTCGCCGAGGAGAAGGCGACCGCGAACCGGCCGGTGGCCCGGTCGTAGTGGCTGTGCTCCACTACCCCATCGGCGAGCGGCGGCTGGCCCCACAGCACCCGGGTCAGCTCCAGCCGGCGGTGCGGCAGGTCGAGCACCGCCTCATAGCCCCACGACACACCGTCCACGTTGTAGCTCACCAGGAACCGGTCGTCGTCGAGCCGTTGGGTGGCCCCGGCATCCCAGACCCCGACGCCCGCATGGACGGCGCCGGTGACGGTGATCGGCGCCAGCTGGTCCGGCTCGGCGAGCGAGAGCCAACCCAGCCCGCCGAGATCGTCGAACCGGGTGGTCTCCACCACGATCGATTGCCCGTCGCCGACGAACCAGCCGTGCTCGAACCCGTTGAGCGGCACCTGCTGCCCCGGCTCGCGCTGGTCGAGCGGGGTGCCGTGGAGCAGCCGCCGCTCGCCGACCGATCGCTCCCACAGCCACAGCGTCGTGTCGTTCGGCGTGTAGTTATCGACCAGCAGGTAGCGGTCGCGAGCCGGGTCGTGGCCGATCGGCAGGTTGAGGTAGCGCGAGGTGCCGAGCGAGTGCAGCACCGGGCCGGTCACCTCGAAGTGGTAGGACTCGAGCTCCGGCCGGGTCCGCGGGTCGACCAGCAGGCTGCCCCGCCCGTCCGGGTCGAGCTCGATCAGCTGGACCTGCTGGCCGGCGAACCGGTCGCCGAACAGCGGCTCCGGATCCCCGCCGTCGATCGGGATCACGCACGGCTGGAACAGCTCGTCACCGGCGCGGTCCAGCATCACCACGATCACCCCGAGCTCGGGCAGCGCGACGTAGCTCGGACCGTCCAGTAGATCGGGGGTGAGCATCGCGACGTCCGGCGGCAACAGCGGCTCCGGCACGCTGCCGCCCGCGTCCATCACCCACAGGCTGAGCCGGCCGGAGAGGTTGGAGATGAAGTAGAGCCGGTCGCCGACCAGCTGCGGTGACACGAACAGCGGTGCCGAGAGCAGGTGCTCGATCCGGTGTGCCATCGTCATCCCCCCGCTTGAGTTGGCATCGGTGTCACCGCACTATACATTCAGTGCAACTTGATATTCAACCCTGTTGAACATAGGTTGATGGTATGCCGGAACCCGATGAGGTCTTCGAGATCGACGACGCCGAGACGTTCGAGATGCTGGTCGACCCGCTGCGGGTGGAGATGATCGAGCGGCTGTTCGAGCCGGCCTCGGTGACCGAGCTCGCCGAGGCGATGCGGGTGCCGAGGACCCGGCTCTACCACCACATCCGGCTGTTGGAGGAAGCCGGGATGATCCGGGTGGTGGCGACCCGGCAGCGCGGCGCGATCCCGGAGAAGATCTACCAGGCATCGGCGAAGATCTACAAGCCGTCGGACCGGTTCCTCGCCGAGTCGCCGCCGGACCAGTACGCGGTCGCGGTCGTCGACTCGCTGCTGTCGTGGACCCGGGCCGACATCCGGCGGGCGGTCGCCGAAGGCCGGGTCAACTTCGGGAAGGCGGCCGAGCGCAACCAGCGGTCGTTGATGACGCGGCGCCTGGTCACGCTCGCGCCGGAGCGGCAGCACCGGCTCATCGCCGAGATCAACGAGTTGCTCGACCGCTACCGGGAGGACGACCCGGACGGTGAGCCGCTGGCCATGACCGTGCTGGTCCACCCCAGCTCCCGCCGACCGCGATAGCGCCCAGGAACCATCGGACCAGCCGGCCGAAATGCGAAACCCGCCGGAAATTTCCAGCCGGGCCGGCCGGCGGCCGGGTCGAGACTAGACTGCGGCGAGTGAACGAGCTCGCGATTACGGTGATCGGGTCTGATCGACCGGGGATCGTCGCCGACGTGTCGGAAATCCTTTCCGGCCTCGGGATCAACCTCACCGACTCGACCATGACCCGGCTGCGCGGGCATTTCGCGATGACCCTGATCTGCACCGGCGACGTCCCGGCGGAGACGGTCGAGGCGGCGCTGCTGCCGCTGTGCACCGGCAGCGGGCTGCTCGCCACCGTGCGGGAGGTGCGGCCCGAGGCGGAAGAGCCGGTCACCGGTACGCCGTACGTGGTGAGTCTGCACGGCGCGGACCGGCTCGGCATCGTGGCCGCGGTGACCCGGGTGCTCGCCCGGGCCGGCGGCAACATCACCGACCTCACCACCCGGCTGGTCGGGCCGCTCTACGTGTTGGTCGCCGAAGTTGACCTGCCCAACGACAAGGTCGACCAGGTCACCGAGGAGCTCACCCGGACCGCCGCGGAGCTGGGGGTCGAGGTGACGATCCGGCCGGGCGAGTTGGACGTGCTGTGAGCCTCGCCGAGCGTACGGCGGCCGCGCTCGCCGGTGTCGAAGGAACGGTCCGGCCGGTGGTGACCGCCCCGGACGCGGTGCTGAGCCGGCCCAGCGAGCCGGTCGACCCGGCCGACACGAAGATCATCGAACTCGCCGCCGACCTGCTCGCCACCATGCGGGTCGGGCCCGGCTGCGTCGGCCTGGCCGCGCCGCAGCTCGGGCTCGGGCTGCAGGTGTTCGCGGTCGACGTCGCCGGTCATCCGAAGACGGTGACCAGCCACGGCGCGTTCGTGCTCTGCAACGCCGAGATCGAGCAGGCGACCCGGTGGAAGGTCGGCCGCGAGGGCTGCATGTCGGTGCCGGACCTGACCGGCGACGTGAAGCGGGCCGGCCGGCTGGTGGTGACCGGCCAGCTGCCGGGGTCCGGCGAGCGGGTCTCGATCACCACCGATGCGTTCGAGGCCCGGGCGATCCAGCACGAGATCGACCACTGTGCCGGACTGCTGTTCCTGGACCGGGTCGCCGGCGCGCACGCCGTACACCGGCGCAAGGTCTATCTGTGACCCTGCGCAAGCTCTGCCGGTGACGGCGCGTCGCGGCCGTCCTCGCGGAAGGTCTCGATACCGTGAGAGGTCATGCGACTGACGGTTGGTCCCCTCCCACCCGCCGTCTATTGGCGGCGGCGCGCGATCGTGCTCGGTGGCGTCCTGCTGGTGCTGTTCCTGGTCGCCCAGGCGTGCATGTCGGCGTCGGCATCCTCCGAGAAGTCGGCCACCCCGGAGCCGACCGTCAGCGGCGCGCCGACCGCGCCGGCCACCACCCTGCCGGCCACACCGACCTCTACTCCCACCGGGTCCCCGCCGGCGACCCCGAGCGGCACTCCGACCGGCACGGCGAGCGCGACCCCGCCGGTCCCGAACGCCTGCACCGACGACGAGCTGGCGGTCACCGCCGAGGCGGACCGGACCGAGTTCCCGCAGGGCACCAGCGTCCAGTTCACGATCCGGATCCAGAACGCCGCCGACCGCGCCTGCAACCGGGACATCGGCGGCGACCTGCGGGAGCTGTTCCTGCGCACCAGCGAGGGCGGCAAGGTCTGGTCCTCCCGGGACTGCAACCCGCCGGCCGGCTCGCAGGTGACCGAGCTGGAGCCCGACTTCGACAGCTCGTACTGGACGGTGTGGAGCGGCCGGGCCAGCGACGAGTGCGACGGGCCGGAACCGGGTGGCGAGCTGGTCCCGCCGGGCGAGTACGAACTGGTCGCCCGGCTCGGCACCGCCTACAGCGAGCCGCTGCCGATCACGATCGAGTAGCCGTGCCGGTCGTACCGTCCGAGTAGCCTGCCAGCGTGGCGAAGACCAGGACCGCGTACGAATGCGACGTCTGCGGGCACCAGCCGGCCAAGTGGGTGGGCCGGTGCCCGGAGTGCGGCGAGTGGGGTTCGGTGATCGAGCGCGCGCCGGCACCGGTGGCCGCCGCCGGCCGGTCGGCCGCCTCGGCCCGCGCGCCGCTGCAGCCGGCCCGGCCGATCGCGACCTACAGCGTGGCACCGGCGAAGGCCCGGCCGACCGGGGTCGGGGAGCTGGACCGGGTGCTCGGCGGTGGACTGGTCCCCGGCTCGGTGGTGCTGCTCGCCGGCGAGCCCGGGGTCGGCAAGTCCACGTTGCTGCTGGAGGCCGCCCAGCAGTGGGCGGCGACCGACGCCGGCCCGGCGCTCTACATCTCCGCCGAGGAGTCGGTCGGGCAGGTCCGGCTGCGGGCCGAGCGGATCGGCGCCCTGCACGACCAGCTCTACCTGGCCGCCGAGACCGACCTGTCGGCGGTGCTGGGCCAGCTCGACCTGGTCAAGCCGAGCCTGCTGATCGTCGACTCGGTGCAGACCGTCAGCGCGCCCGACACCGACGGGGTGCCCGGCGGGGTGACCCAGGTCCGGGCGGTCACCGCCGCGCTGGTCGCGGTCGCCAAGGAGCGCGGCGTCTCGGTGGTGCTGGTCGGCCACGTCACCAAGGAGGGCAACGTGGCCGGGCCGCGAGTGCTGGAGCACCTGGTCGACGTGGTGCTCCAGTTCGAGGGTGACAAGCACGCCTCGCTGCGGATGGTGCGCGGCCTGAAGAACCGGTTCGGCGCCGCCGACGAGGTCGGCTGCTTCGAGATGCACGAGGGCGGGATCGCCAGCCTGCCCGACCCGTCCGGGTTGTTCCTGAACCGGTACGTCGAGCCGGTGCCGGGCACCTGTGTGAGCGTCGCGATGGAGGGCCGCCGGGCGCTGGTCACCGAGGTGCAGGCGCTGATCGGGGCGGCGGTGCCGGGCTCGCCGCGCCGGACCGTCAGCGGCCTGGATCCGGCCCGGCTGGCGATGGTGCTGGCGGTGTTGCAGCGGTGCCGGCCGCAGATCCGGCTGCACGACCGGGAGGTGTTCGCCGCGACCGTGGGCGGGATCCGGGTGGTCGAGCCGGCCGCCGACCTGGCCTGCGCGCTGGCGGTCGCCTCCGGCTGGCTCAACCTCGGGATCGCCGCCGACCTGGTGGCGATCGGCGAGGTCGGGCTCACCGGCGAGGTGCGGCGGGTCGGGGCGGTGCCGCGCCGGCTCGCCGAGGCGGCCCGGCTCGGGTTCCGGCAGGCGCTGGTGCCGCCGGGCACCGGTGCGGCCGCCGCGAAGGTGCCGGACGGGATGCGGGTCTGGGAGGTCCGCGACCTGGCCGAGGCGCTGCGCCGGACCGCGCTGGCCTCGGCGCAACCCGACGACGATTGAGGTAACCCGCCGACGGACCGCCCGGAGTCAGCCGCGCCGGCGCCGGCTGGGCTGCAGCCGGTTGGTGACCAGCACCTGCTCGGGCGCCCAGGCGGCGAGCGCGGCCAGCAGCTCCACCGGGTCACCGACGAACTCGTCCATCCGTACCGCCAGGTGATAGCCGGTGGTGACCTCGCCGCCGCCGCGCAGCACCAGCTGGTCCAGCCAGTTCGGCCGGTCGACCAGCCGGCCGCCGGCGGTGAACCGCACCAGCAGCAGCGGCTCGTCCCGGGCGGTGACCGCGGCGAGCTCGGCGATCCCGGCCCACGGCAGCAGCAGGGTCCGGCCGATCCCGGGCCGGACCATCAGCGCGTAGTGATCGGCCACGATGAGTGGCCGCCGCACCACGGCGACCAGTAACGGCAGCGCGGCGATTACGATCAGTATGACCACCGTCACTGGAATGAGCGCCAGTGGGTTCCGCTCACCGGAGGCGAGCCGGCTCGGCTCGGCCCCGAACAGCAGCCAGGCTCCCGCGGCGACGGCTCCGCCGCCGGTTGCCAGGTAACCGAGCCGGCGAAGGGCGCGGGCTGGGAACCGCCGCCGCCATTCCAGCGACTCAGTTGGGGCTACCACAACGGCGTCCTCCCGGTGCAGGGAAGGACACTAGCGGTTGCCCCTATACCACACCAGCACCGTACGGACGATGGTCTCTAGACTATGCGGGTGGCGACCGACGGTGACCCGGGCAGGACCGCTGGCAGGTTCGTGTCCGCGGCCGGCAGTGCCGGTGATCCGCTGCGCGCCAACCTGGCCCTGATGGCGCCGGGGACGGCGCTGCGCGACGGACTGGAGCGGATCCTGCGTGGCCGGACCGGTGCGCTGATCGTGCTCGGCTACGACAAGGTGGTCGAGTCGATGTGCACCGGCGGCTTCCCGCTTGACGTTGAGTTCTCCGCGACCAGCTTGCGCGAGCTGTGCAAGATGGACGGCGCGGTAGTGCTTTCCTCGGACGGTACCCGGATCATCAAGGCAGCCGTGCACTTAATGCCCGATCCGAACATTCCGACCGCCGAGTCCGGAACCCGGCATCGGACCGCGGATCGGGTGGCCCGGCAGTCCGGGTTCCCGGTGATCTCGGTGAGCCAGTCGATGCACCTGATCGGCCTCTACTTCAACGGTCAGCGGCACGTGCTGGACGACTCAGCGGCGATCATGTCCCGCGCCAACCAGGCGCTGGCCACTCTGGAGCGTTACAAGCTGCGGCTGGACGAGGTCAGCAGCACGCTCTCCGCGCTGGAGATCGAAGACCTGGTGACGCTACGGGACGCGGCGACGGTGGTGCAGCGGCTGGAGATGGTGCGCCGGATCGCCGACGAGATCGCCGGGTACGTGGTCGAGCTGGGCACCGACGGCCGGCTGCTGGCGCTCCAGCTCGACGAGCTGATGTCCGGAGTGGACACCGAGCGGACGCTGGTGGTGCGCGACTTCCTGCCGGACAAGCCGGGCCGGTCGACCGCCGACGCGCTGCAGGACCTGGACCTGCTGTCGGCCAACGATCTGATCGACCTGGTGGCGGTGGCGAAGGCGCTCGGCTATCCGGGGACCGCGGAGGCCCTCGACACCGCGGTCAGCCCGCGCGGCTACCGGTTGCTGGCCAAGGTGCCCCGGCTACCTTCCACAGTGGTTGACCGGCTGGTCGGCCACTTCGGCAGCCTGCAACGGTTGCTCGGGGCGACCGTCGAGGACCTGCAGGCGGTCGACGGGGTGGGCGAGACCCGTGCCCGGGGGATCCGGGAAGGGCTGTCCCGGCTCGCCGAGGCGTCCATCCTCGAGCGCTACGTCTGACCAGCTGAAACGCTCCGCCTGACCCAGCCCGGGTCAGTGCTCCGGCGCTTCGACCACCGGTTCCGGCCGCGGCAGCGGCTGGTCGGGCGGCGCCACCGGCACCTCGAGCGCCAGCTCCGCGCCGGTGTCGAAGGTCAGCGTCAGCGGCAGCACGGCGGCGCCGGTCAGCGGCTCCCGTAGCCCGGTCGCGGTCAGGGTCACCGCGACCAGCTGGCCGGGCGCCACCTCCACCTGCTGGCCACCGGGCGCGCCACCGGGCGGCGGCGACACCAGGCCGACCTGGGTCACGCTGGCCACGGTCACCGAGCCCGCGCTCTCCGAGGTCACCCCGACCAGCCGCACGGTGTCCTGACCGACGTTCCCGATCGAGAGCGTGACCGGCGCGTCCTCGCCGGGCGCGTAGCCCTCCGGGTTGAAGGTCACCACCGCGTTGCGGACGTGAATGTCGCCGGCGTCCGCGTCGACGCCCGGGATCGACGGTCGGGTCTCGCCGGTCGCCGCGTCCGGCCCGGCCCCGCAACCGGCCAGCAGGGTCCCTGCGGCCAGCCCCGCTACCAGCACCCACGTTCTCAAACGGCGCAGTTTCACGCGGACCAGCCTAGAGCACCGTCCCAGCGGTGATGAGCAGACCCACGTCGATCAGCGCGACCACAATGAACGCCCGGAACAACATCCCGGTGGAATAGCCGACGGACACCGCCAGGATGGTCGCGAGCACCGCGATCGACCGCGGCAAGGAGCCCTCGGCTGACCCGAACGCGGGGCCGTACGCCAGCACCGCGGTGGCGGCCAGCAGCAGCCCGGCGGCGGCGAGCGCCGAGCCGCGCGGACCGAGCCGGTGCGGCAGTCCCCGTACCCCGGTGGCCGCGTCGGCGGCGAAGTCCGGCAGCGTGTTGGCGAAATGCGCGCCGGCGCCGAGCAGCCCGCCCGCCACCGGTAGCCACACCGGCACCGGCGCCGGCAGCGCCAGCACCACGAACGCCGGCAGGGCCGCGAACGACACCGCGTACGGCAGCACCGAGACCACCGTGAGCTTCAGCGGCCAGTCGTACAGCAGCCCGCCGGCCAGCCCGATCAGCGCAACCGCCGCCGCCGGCGCCGGAAAGCTCAGCGCCAGCACCGCGGTCGTGACGGCCGCGCTCGCGGCCGCCACCGCCACCGCCCGGCGGCTGACCCGGCCGGCGACGATCGGTTTTCCGGTCCGGCCGGCCGCCGTGTCCCGGTCGGCGTCGACCGCGTCGTTGGTCCAGCCGACCGCCAGCTGGCTCGCCGCCACCGTCGCGGTGACCAGGCCGGCCGACCCGAGACCGTGCCCGGCGGCGAGCGCCAGCCCGCCGGCGACCGCGGTCACCGCCGCCGCCGGTTCCGGGTGGGTGGCGCGGAGCAACCCGATGAGCATGCTGGCAGTCTGGTCGTTCGCGGCGATTCGTGCCACGCTCGGACCATGCCCACGCTGGTCCGGCCGCGGAACGATGTCCGGCAATACGACGACCTGGCGGACGAGTGGTGGCGGCCGGGCGGGGTGTTCGCGATGCTGCACTGGATCGCGAAGGCGCGCGGCGCGCTGATCCCGCCGGCCCGGCGCGACGGTGCGGTGCTGGTCGACCTGGGCTGCGGCGCCGGCCTGCTCGCGCCGCACGTCGCTCACCTCGGCTATCGGCACATCGGGGTGGATCTCGCGGCCTCGGCGCTGGCGCAGGCCGCCCGGCACGGGGTGGCGGTGGTGCGCGGCGACGCGACCGCCGTCCCGCTGCCGGACCGGTGCGCCGACGTGGTCAGCGCCGGTGAGCTGTTCGAGCACGTCACCGACCTGGAGGCGGCGGTCCGGGAGGCGTGCCGGCTGCTGCGGCCCGGTGGGGTGCTGGTCGCCGACACCCTCAACGCCACCCGGCGCGCCCGGTTCATCGCGGTCACGCTGGGCGAGCGGCTGCCCGGGCTGGCGCCGCCCGGGATCCACGATCCGGATCTGTTCGTACGGCCGGCGCGGCTGGTCGCCGCCGCCGCGGCGCACGGGGTCTCGCTGCGGGTGCGCGGCCTGAAGCCGGCGACCGGCCCGATGCTGCGGTGGCTGGTGACCCGGCGGGGCGAGGTGCCGATGGTGCCGAGCCGGTCGGCGGCGATCCTCTACCAGGCCTGGGGCGTCCGCGGTGACTGACCTGGTCGAGGCGGCCGCCCGGCTGGCGCCCCGGTTCGCCGCCCGGGCGGCGGCCCACGACGCCGACGGCACGTTCCCGGTCGACGACTTCGCGGACCTGCGGGACGCCGGGCTGTTCGGGATCCTGGTCCCGACCGCGCTCGGCGGCGCCGGCGCCGGATTCGCCGAGTACGCCGCGGTCGCGTACGAGCTGGCCCGCGGCAACGGCGCCACCGCGCTGGTGTTCAACATGCACGCCTCGGTGACCGGGGCGATGTCGGCGGTGGACCCGGCGCTCGCCAGCGCGCTCGGCGTCCCGGCCGAGGCGCTCGCCGCCCGGGACCGGCTGCTGCGGGCGGCGGCCGAGGGCGCCTGGTACGCGGTGGCGATGAGCGAGCGGGGGGTCGGCTCCCGGCTCTCCCAGCTCGCCACCGCCTACGAGCCGGCCGGCGACGGGTACCGGATCAAGGGCGCGAAGACCTTCGTCTCCGGTGCCGGGCACGCCGACGGCTACCTGGTCGCCGCCCGGCGGGTCGATGACCAGGCGGTGGTGTCGCAGTTCCTGGTGCCGGCGGACACCGACGGGCTGCGGGTGGAGCGGACCTGGGACTCGCTCGGGATGCGGGCGACCCGCTCCGACGATCTCCACATCGACGTCACCGTGCCGGCCGACGCGCTGCTCGGCGGGGTGGAGGGGCTGGCGCTGGTGGTGGCGCAGCTGATGCCGCACTGGCTGGTGGCCAGCTACGCCGCGGTCTACGTGGGCGTGGCCCGGGCGGCGGTGGACGCCGCGGTCGCCCACGCGACCGAGCGCGGGCTGGGCCGGCTGCCGGCGGTCCGGGCCCGGATCGGCCGGGCGGACGCGGCGGTCGAGGCGGCCCGGCTGGCGGTGTTCGAGGCGGCCCGGCGGGTGGACGCCGACCCGAGCAGCGCCGAGACCCGGGCCTGGGTGTGGCGGGCGAAGCTGCTGGCCGGCACCACCGCCGCCGACGTGGCGGCGTCGATGCTGGAGGCGGCGGGCACGTCCGCCTCCCGGCGCGGACACCCGCTGGAGCGGCTGTTCCGGGACGCTCGGTGCGGGTCGCTGCAGCCGGCCACCTCCGATGTCTGCGCGGACTGGCTGGGGGTGGCGGCGCTCGGCGGCGACCCGGACCACGACGGTGTCGCGCCGCGATGGTAGCCGCGGTCACCGGGATCGGGGTGGCACTGCCGCCGGCGGTGAGCCAGCAGCAGGTGTGGGCGGAGTTCTTCGCCAGCCACTACGCCGGCCCGGCCCAGCCGCTGGCCAAGCGGATCTTCAACAACGCCGGGGTGGCGACCCGGCACACCGCGGTGAGCCCGATCCTGGAGAACGTCGCCGACTGGAGCACCGGCAAGCGGATGCGGCGGTTCCTGACCGAGGCGCTACCGCTGGGCAAGACGGCGGTCAGCGGCGCACTCGCCGACGCCGGGGTCGAGCCGGGGCGGGTCGGGCTGCTCGCGGTCTGCTCCTGCACCGGCTACGCCACCCCCGGGCTGGACATCCTGCTCGCCCGGGACCTGGCGCTGGCCGACGACTGCCAGCGGCTGTTCGTCGGCCACATGGGTTGCTACGCGGCGCTGCCGGGGCTCGCCAGCGCGGCCAACTTCGTGACCGCCCACGGCCGGCCGGCGGTGCTGCTCTGCGCCGAGTTGTGCTCGCTGCACCTGCAGCCGCCGACCGTCGACACCGGACAGATCGTGGCGCACGCCCTGTTCTCGGACGCGGCGGCGGCCGTCGTGGTCGCTCCCGGCGAGGACGGGTACGGGGTGCGGAAGCTGGCTTCGCTGACCGACCCGTCCACCGCCGACCACATGACCTGGGACGTTACCGATCTCGGGTTCCGGATGGGGCTGTCGCCGCAGGTGCCGGACGTGCTCGCCCGGCACGTCGCCCGGTTCGTGGCCGACCTGCTGGCCGACGCCGGGCTGGCGATCTCTGATGTGGACGGGTGGGCGATCCATCCGGGCGGGCCGCACATCCTCGACGTGGTGGAGCGGGAGCTGGGGTTGCCGCCGGCCGCACTCGCCCCGTCCCGGGACGTGCTTTCCCGGCATGGCAACTGTTCCTCGCCGACCGTGCTGCTGATCCTGGACGAGCTGCGCCGGGCCGGCCGGCAGCGGGTGCTGGTGATGGCGTTCGGGCCCGGGTTGACCCTCTACGCCGCGCTGCTATCCACAGCGGACTGACCGGATCACTCGGTGGCGAGCGCGACCAGCTCGGTCCGGAACACCTCCACCGAGGTGGTGGCGAGGTGGGTGTAGGTGACCTGACCGGCCTGGTTGACCAGCACCACCGCGGCGGCGCCGGTCGGCACGCCCAGCTCGAGCTCGGCTCGGAGCGCGCCCTCCGGGTCGCCGAGCAGCAGCGGCGCCGGCCGGGTGGCCGGCAGGTTGGCCGGCAGCTCCGGTGGCGACCGGTCGACCGCGGCCACGGTCACGCCGGCCGGCGCGGCCGCCACGGTGGCGGCGAGCAGCCGGTCACACTCGCACCCTTCGACCAGCAGCAGCGCCAGCGGGGCCTGGGCGGTGAGCGCGACCTGCCGGCCGGTGTGGTCGGCGAGGCTGACCGGCGGGAGCTGGCTGGGCTGCGCGGTGCTCGTCTGGTCGGGCAGCAGCCGGGCCGACCCGCTCCAGGTCATCGCGAACAGGCTGACCAGTGTGATCAAGACCGCGACCGACATGATCAGCAGCGGTACGCCGATCGACGGCTCGCCGCCGCCGGTGCCGGCCGGGTGGCCCGCCGACCGGGCCGCTTGCCGTTCCTGCTCGAGCTCCTGGCGGATCTGTTCGGCTTCCTCAGCGAGCTCAGAAAGGTCGTCCGGAATCTCGATGTTGGCCCATTCGGCCGGCAGCTCGGGCAGCTCGGGATCGGGTGGGCGGTCGCCGTCGGGCGGCCCGTTGTCGCCGTTCCCGCTGTGATGTGTGCCCATCGTGTCGAGCTCCTCGGCGCCGGTCCGGTACGCCTTTCACCTACTGTCGCGCATCCGAAGCCGGAGTGCCACCACAACTTGTGGATCACCGGCGCCGCCGCTCGCCCGCCCGCCGGTTCCCGCTATTCAGTGCATTAGGGACGAAAGCCACCATTACCGCCGATGGCTCCTCGGCTGCCATCATGGTTTCCCTGGTCAGCTTGCTGAGCTGGGCGAACGGCCGTCCCTCGGGTAGAGCGGCTGATCCCCTCGTGTTACCCTTGACACAGCGAAAGGGGCTTCGAACCTATGGTTTTCAGTGTCGGCGAGACCGTTGTCTACCCCCACCACGGGGCCGCACTCATCGAGGCAATCGAGACCCGGGTCGTCAAGGGCGAGGAGAAGCAATATCTCGTCCTCAGGGTTGCGCAGGGTGACCTGACGGTGCGGGTTCCCGCAGAAAACGCCGAAATCGTCGGTGTTCGCGAAGTCGTTGGCGAGGAAGGCCTTACGAAGGTCTTCGATGTGCTGCGGGCTCCGCACACCGAGGAGCCGACCAACTGGTCGCGGCGTTACAAGGCAAACCTGGAGAAGCTCGCATCCGGCAACCCGATGAAGGTGGCCGAAGTGGTGCGCGATCTCTGGCGCCGGGAGCGGGAGCGGGGGCTGTCCGCGGGCGAGAAGCGCATGCTCTCGAAGGCCCGCGACATCCTCGTCGGTGAGGTGGCTCTCTGTGAACAGAGCAGCAAGGACGAGGCGGAGATCCTCCTCGACAAGGTGCTCACCGAGGCGTAGCCGCTCGGCGGTTCGCTTTCCAGACTGATACGCGGCGAGCGGGTGACCACGCTGGACAGTCAGCGCGGTGACCGTGACGTGGCGGTCATCCTGGCCGCCGGCGGTGTTGGTGCTCGCCTCGGCGCCGGCCTACCCAAGGCATTGCGGCCGCTCGTGGGCGAGCCGCTGCTCGTCCACGCGGCCCGCCGGGTCACCGCGGCTCGGCCGGTCGGGCTGCTGGTGGTGGCTGCGCCACCCGACCACGAGTCGGTGGTGCGGACGCTGTTGGAAACCGTCACCGGCGTCGAGGTCGCCGTGGTCACCGGCGGCGCCGAACGCCAGCAGTCGGTCGCGGCGGCGCTGGCCTTGGTCCCACCCGAGTTCCCGATCGTGCTGGTCCACGACGCCGCCCGGGCGCTCACCCCCGCCTCACTGTTCGAGCAGGTCGCGGCCGCGGTCCGGGACGGGCGCGAGGCGGTGATCCCGGTGCTCCCGGTGGTCGACACGATCGCCCGGGTCGACCCGGCCGGCCGGGTGGTCGGCAACCCGGACCGGGGGGCGCTGCGGGCGGTCCAGACCCCGCAGGGGTTCCGTCGCTCGGTGCTGGCGAAGGCCCACGCGGCCGCCACCGGCGCGGCCGCCACCGACGACGCCGGGCTGGTCGCCCGGCTCGGCATCCCGGTGCACACGGTCCCGGGCGCCGCCGCGGCGATGAAGATCACTTCCCCGTCCGACCTGCTGATCGCCGAAGCCATGCTCACCCGGCCGGGCGCCCACCACTAGCCGGGTCGAGCCTTTAGGCTGCAGACATGGCTGGGGTGCCACGGGTCGGCATCGGCACCGACGTCCATGCGTACGCACCTGGCCGGCCGTGCTGGGTGGCCGGCCTGGAATGGCCGGGGGTGGCTGGGCTGGCTGGCCACTCCGACGGCGACGTGGTCGCGCACGCCGCCTGCGACGCCCTGCTCTCCGCCGCCGACCTCGGTGACCTGGGCGCCAACTTCGGCACCGACCGGCCCGAGTGGGCCGGCGCCTCCGGCGCCGCGCTGCTGTCGGCCACCGCCCGGCTGGTCCGAGCCGCCGGGTTCACGATCGGCAACGTATCGATCCAGGTCATCGGGGTTGCGCCCAAGATCGGCCCGCGCCGGGCGGAGGCGCAGAAGGTGCTCTCGCACGCGGTCGGCGCCCCGGTGACCGTCTCCGGCACCACCACCGACGGGCTCGGACTCACCGGCCGCGGTGAGGGGTTGGCCGGGATCGCAGTGGCGATCATCTACTCCGCCGTGCCATGAGAACGCTCCCACGCTAGGCTCTCCACGTGCCCGATTCGTCATTCGTGCAACGTGCTGAGCTACTCGCCGACCTCGGCCGGTATGAGGAGGCCGCGGAGGAACTAGCGCTCGCCGACCGCGACGACGTGGCGGCACAGACCCTGCTGGCCAGGATCTGGCTGGCCGCCGGGTCGCCGAAGCGGGCGCTGGCGGCCGCCGACGCGGCGGTCGCGGCCGGCCCGAGCAACGTGCCGGCGCTGGTCGCCCGGGGGATGGCGCTGGCCGACCTCGGGCGGGTCGACGAGGCGGCCCAGCAAGCCGAGCAGATCCTCCGCGCCGGCCGCGGCAACGGGTATGCCTGCACCAGCGCCGCGGCGATCCTCGCCGAGGTTCGCAACGGGCAGGTGGCGCTGGACGCGGCCTGGGAGGGGGTCCGGCTCAACCCCGACCAGCCCCGCGCCCATCTGGTGCTCGGGGTGGTCGCCGCCCGGCTCGGGCTGGACGAGATCGCCGGGCGCGCCTACCAGGAGGCGCTCGCGCTGGACCCGAAGCTGTCCGTGGCGCAGGCGGCGCTCGGGGTGGCCCGCGACGAGCAGCACCGGTACGCCGCCCTGCTGGCCCGGTTCACCCGGCAGTCCGGCAAGTCGAAGTCCAAGTCCAGTTCGGACGGTTCGGAGCCGGCCGGCATCCGGCCACGGACCACCGCGATGGTGGCGCTCGCGGCGATCCCGCTGCTGCTCGTCACCTACCTGGCGCTCGGGCCAGAGTGGACACTCGGGTTGGCGGCGATCGCCGGGGTGGCGGCGCTGGTCGTGCGCCACCGCCGCAACAGCCGCTCCGCCTGACCCGGGTTGACCTCAGCTCGGCCGGCGGGACCAGGTCCAGGCGTACTCCTGGTCCTCGATCGCCAGCGCCGGCTCGCACAGGTCCAGCGGCCGGAACGTGTCCACCATCACCGCCAGCTCGTCGAACCGCTCGACCCCGATCGAGCGCTCGACCGCCCCCGGCTGCGGGCCGTGCGTGAACCCACCCGGATGCAGCGAGATCGACCCTTGCTCGATCCCGGAACCCTTCCGGGCCTCGTAGTTGCCGCCGGTGTAGAACAGC
The DNA here is from genome assembly GCA_036564175.1 of Natronosporangium sp. Classification (GTDB taxonomy): domain Bacteria; phylum Actinomycetota; class Actinomycetes; order Mycobacteriales; family Micromonosporaceae; genus Natronosporangium. The sequence continues at coordinate 90,682 of DATCKZ010000109.1, read as the reverse complement.
ACCTCGTCGGAGTCGACGTTGTGGTGGTTGTACGGCACCGGGATCGCCAGCGGGTGGTAGTCCACCTTGCGCGGGACGAACGAGCAGATCACGAAGTTCGGGCCCTGGAAGGTCTGGTGCACCGGCGGCGGCTGATGCACCCGGCCGGTGATCGGCTCGAAGTCGTGGATCGAGAACGCCCACGGGTAGAGACAGCCGTCCCAGCCGACCACGTCGAACGGGTGGTGCGCGAACACGTGCCGGGTCCAGGCGGTGCCGCCGCGCACCCGGTGCTGGACGTAGACCTCGACCTCGGTGCCCTCCACCAGCAGCGGCTCGGTCGGGCCGCGCAGGTCGCGCTCGCAGTAGGGCGCGTGTTCCAGGAACTGACCCCGCTTCGACAGGTAGCGGGCCGGGGGTCCGATGTGGCCGGTCGCCTCGATGGTGAGGATCCGGACCGGCCCGTTGATTGGCACCAGCCGGTAGATCACCGAGGTTGGGATGATCGCGTAGTCGCCGGCGGACAGCTCGAGGACGCCGAACGTCGACTCCAGCCGCGCCGAACCCTCCTCGATGTAGAGGCACTCGTCGCCGATCGCGTTGCGGTAGAGCGGGGACGGCCGGTCGGCCACCACGTACGAGATCCGGCAGTCGTCGTTGGCGAGCAGGTGCACCCGGCCGAGCACGGCGTCACCACCGGCGTCCACCTTGTGGGTACGCAGGTGCCGCGGCTTCAGCGGGCGGTTCGGTGTCCGGGTCTGCGCCGGCGGCTCGTACGGCTCGGCGGCGACGATCGCGGTCGGCAGGAACCGGTGGTAGAGGAGCGACGAGTCCGAAGAGAACCCCTCCTGGCCCATCAGTTCCTCGGCGTACAGACTGCCGTCCGGCTGCCGGAACTGGGTGTGGCGCTTGGGCGGGACTTCGCCCACTCTCCGATAGTACGGCATAACGTGACCCCTTTGTCCCACTATGCTGGCGTCCTTCTCCAGCCTATCTGGTTGCTGTAGGTTCGGGCCGTGCCACCATCCACCGCCCGGATCCCCGCGCTGTTCACGCGCCTGATCGACGATGCCGCCGTGTTCCCGCCCGGCAGCGCGCCCGTCCCGGAGGCGCTGGCGCAGCACACCGAGCACCGCGCCGCCTGGTACGCCGACCTGGTCGGGCCGCTGCTGCTGCCGCAGTCCGCGGTGGCCACTCTGGACCAGTCGGCGCTGCCCCGGATCGGGGTGGTCGGCGACGTCGGGCTGGCCGGCATCCAAGCCGCGTTCGAGGCGGCCGCGGCGTCGGACCGGTGGACCCAGTTCGAGGTGGCGGTGGCCAAGCGCGGCGAAGACCCGCAGCCCGGCCTGCAGACGCTGCTGGCGGCGGCGGCCCGCGGCCCGGCCATCGACGTGTACGCGGAGATCCCGCTGACCTGGGGATTGTTGGGGGCGCTCGACACGATCGCCACCGCTCGCGCCGGCGGCGCTCGGGTGGCGCCGAAGTTCCGGACCGGTGGGCTCGCCGCCGAGCTGTTCCCGACCCCGGTCGAGCTGGCCGCGGTGATCTGCGCCTGCCGCGACCGCGACCTGCCGTTCAAGCTGACCGCCGGGCTGCATCACGCGCTGCGGTACACCGACCCGGAGACCGGCTTCACCCACCACGGCTTCCTCAACGTGCTGGCCGCCACGCTCGTCGCCGCTGACCGGGCCGAGGTGGCCGACGTGGCGGAGCTGCTCGGCGGCACCGACCCGGTGCCGGTGGTGGAGGTGGTCCGGGCCCGACTGACCGAGGAACGTCCGCTGTGGATCGGATTCGGCTCGTGCAGCCTCGCCGAGCCGATCACCGACCTGACCACGCTGGGGTTGCTGAGCGCATGACCGAAATCGCGACCGAAGGTTTCTCGAGCACGCACCTGCCGTACGGGGTGGTGACGGTCGACGGCCGCCGGCGGCCGGCGGTGCGGATCGGTGACCACGCGCTCGACCTGGCCGGCGCCGAGGCGGCCGGGCTGGTCGACGCCGGCGGAACCCTGCAGGCCGGCACCCTCAACCCGTTCCTCGCCGCTGGACCGGCGGTCTGGCGGGCGGTCCGGGAGCGGCTGCTGGCGCTCGCCACCGACCCGCCGGCCAAGCTGCTGCACCGGCTCGACGCGGTCACCCCGGTGCTGCCGTTCGAGGTGGCGGACTATGTGGACTTCTATTCCTCGGAGCACCACGCCGCCAACCTGGGCCGGATCCTCCGGCCCGGCCAGCCACCGCTGCTGCCCAACTGGAAGCACCTGCCGGTGGGCTACCACGGCCGGGCCGGCACGGTGGTGGTCTCCGGCACGCCGATCGTCCGGCCGAGCGGTCAACGCCGGACCGGCGACGGCCCGCCGGAGTTCGGGCCGTCGCAGCGGCTGGACGTCGAGGCCGAGGTCGGGTTCGTGGTCGGGGTGCCGAGCCGGCTGGGTGCGCCGGTGCCGGTGGACCGGTTCGCCGACCACGTGTTCGGGGTGGTGCTGGTCAACGACTGGTCGGCCCGGGACCTGCAAGCCTGGGAGGGGCAGCCGCTCGGGCCGTTCCTGGCCAAGTCGTTCGCCACCTCGATCGGGGCCTGGATCACCCCGCTGGCGGCACTCGACGCGGCCTGGGTGCCGGCCCCGCCACAGGACCCGCCGGTGCTGCCCTACCTGCGCCAGGAGCCCCGGCACGGGCTGGACCTGGCGCTGACCGTCCGGTGGAACGGGACGGTGGTGAGCCGGCCGCCGTTCGCCAGCATGTACTGGACGCCGGCCCAGCAGCTGGCCCACCTGACCGTCAACGGGGCGAGCCTGCGCACCGGCGACCTCTACGCCTCCGGCACGGTCTCCGGCCCGGAGCCGGACCAGGTCGGCTCGTTCGTCGAGCTGACCCGGGGCGGGACCGAACCGGTCACGCTCGCCGACGGCGAGCAGCGGCGGTTCCTGGCCGACGGGGACACGGTCACGATCGAGGCGACCGCGCCGGGGGTGGACGGCGGCCGGATCACGCTCGCCGAGGTGACCGGCACGATCCAGCCGCCGTCCGGGGCCGAGGTCACGGCCCGGTGATGTCGGTGACCGGCTTCGGCTGGGTGAGCCGCCAGTGGTTGCCGAACGGGTCGCGGAACGCCGCGTCGATGCCGTAGAACCGCTCGGACGGCTCCTCGACGAACTCCACGCCCTTGTCCCGCAGCTCGCGGTAGGTTGCCCAGCAGTCCTTGGTGGCGAACGCACCCGGCCCCAGATATCCGCTCGCCACCAGCGCGGCGATCTGCTCGGCCACCTCGCCACCCACCATCGGTGGGCCAGGTTTGACCAGCATCAGCGGCGTCTCCGGCTGGTCCGGCGGGTGCACCACGAGCCAGTGGAAGCCGTCCTCGACCTTGTCCATCACCACCTTCAGGCCCAGCTTGCCGACGTAGAAGTCCCTGGCCACGTCCATGTCCAGGACGTTGACGCATACCAATGCGATTCCCGAGATCATGCGTACCGCTCCGATCGGTTCGTGAACGCCGCCACAGCCGGCGCGAGCGCCTCGCCGGCGACGTTGTGATCCTGTCCGGCGAGCACCTGGTAGCGCGCGCCGGGGATGGCTTCGGCGGTCAGCTCGGCCGCCCGCCGCAGGAAGGCCGGGCTCTCCGACCCGGCGAGCACCAGCGACGGCACCCGGATCGTGCGGTACCGCTCGATCGGGATGGTCGAGTCGCCCATGATCGCCGCGTCGTAGCCGAGCGTGCCCGCGAGCCCGACTCCGACTTCCCAGTACGGCGACTGCTTGACGCCTTCGACCGCCTCCGGCGGCAGGCCGACAAAGGTCATGAAGTGGGCCAGCGCGTCCGCTCGCCGGCCCTCGGCGAGCAGCTCGGTCAGCCGCTCCCGGTAGCCCCGGGCCCGCTCCACCGCCGCCGGGTCGATCGCGAACGGCGGCTCCCACATCACCAGCCGCTCGATCGGCAGGCCGGCGGCGGCCGCCTCGGCGGCGAGCGCCGCCCCGGACGAGAGGCCGATCACGATCGCCCGCCCGCCGGCCGCGTCGAGCAGCGCCGCGATGTCCTCCACCTCCCGGGCCACCGCGTACGGTGGCGTGTCGCCGCTGTCGCCGCGGCCCCGCCGGTCGTAGTTCAGCACTGTGAACTGCTGGGCCAGCCCTTCGGCGATCGGCGCGTCCACCGTTCGGTCGCAGGAGGCGCCGGCGACCAGGATCACCGGCGGCCCCGTGCCGAGCTGGTCGAACGCGATCTCCGTACCGTCCCTCGATGTGATCTTCTCCATGCGACCGACGGTACGGCCGGCGGCGCGGGCCGGCTTCTCGAAACTTACCCAGTTCGCCCGGGCGAGCCTTGTCAGTTCGCGGGAACTTACCCGGTTCGCCCGCGCGGGCGGGTCCACATCTTCACGTAGCAGGCGGGCAGCCGGGCCAGCGCCGCCCGGTCGGCGCGCCGCTGGTAGGCCGACGGGCTCTCGCCGACCAGCCGGCGGAACTGGCTGCTGAACGAGCCGAGACTGGTGAACCCGACCGCCATGCACACCTCGGTGACCGACAGCTCACCGGCCCGCAGCAGCGCCTTCGCCCGCTCCATCCGCCGGCTGATCAGGTACTGGTGCGGGGTCTCGCCGAATGCGGCCTTGAAGCTGCGGCTGAAGTAGGACGGGGAGACCGCGGCGCTGCGGGCCAGCGCCGCGAGATCGAGCGGCTCGGCGTACGCGCGGTCGATCAGGTCCCGCACCCGCAGCAGGTGCCGGGCGAGCGGGATGGCCGGACGGTTCACCCCGTCATCATGGCCCGTCCCGGTCGATGCCGGCCAGCGGGCGTGACCGGCCGGGTTTGCGGGTACACCACGGCCATGACCAGCGCCGACCGCTCGCCCCCGAGGCCCCGGCCGGAGCCGATCCGGCCACCGCCGGCCGAGCTGCGACTGCGGTTCGACATCGGCGGCCTGCGCGACCTGCGGGCCCGGGTCGCCGCCCACGCCGGCCAGGCCGGCGCGTCCCAGGACCAGATCGAACGGCTGCTCATCGTCGCCTGCGAGCTCGCCACCAACGCGATCCGGCATGGTGGCGGCACCGGCCAGCTCCGGATGTGGCACGAAGACGGCACCATCACCTGCCAGGTGACCGACAAGGGGCCAGGCATCGCCGACCCGACGGTCGGCACCACCAAACCGGACCTCACCGACACCGATGGTCATCGCGGCCTCTGGATCTGCCGGCAGCTCTCCCAGACCGTCGAGATCCACCCCAACCCGGACGGCCCCGGAGTCACCGTCACCGCGGTGGTCGCCCGTGAGCCGGTGCCGGGGCCGGCGTCAAGCTAAGTCAGCGATCAGGCCGGGATCGCGGTCGGCGTCGACGAGCTGGTCGGGCTGGCCGGGGTCTCGCTCGGGCTCTCCTCCGGCTCCGGCTCCTCCGGATCCGGGGTGTCCGGGGTGGTCGCCTCACAGACCTGGATCGTGACGGTGGTCTCGCGCTCGACCTCGGTGCCGGGCGGCGGGCTCAGCACGATCGCCCCGTCCGGGCACGATCCGTCGGTGATCGGGTCCCCGACCTCCCACTGCAGCCCGGCTTCCTCCAGCGCCGCCTGCACGTCCGCGACCGACATCCCGGCCGAGACCTGGGGCACGGTGGTGAGCACCGGCGGCGGCTCGGTGGTCGGCGGGGTGGTGGTGTTCGGCGGTGGCGTGGTCGGCGTCCCCGAGCCCGGCGGCGGGGTGGTCGGGGTGCCCGAACCCGGCGGCGGCGTGGTCGGCCGGGTGCCGGGTGGGGTCGGTGGCGTGCCCGGCTGCGGGTTCGGCTGGCCCGGGCTGCCGGGGTTGCCGGCGCCCGGGTCGGTGCCGGGCAGCGGGATCGCGTCGAACACCCGGGTGACCGCGAACAGCCGGTCCCACCAGACCGGTGAGATCTTCACCACCTCGCGCGAGTTCGGCGCGTGCACCATCTGGCCGTTGCCGATGTACATGCCGACGTGGTGGATCGACTGCCAGCTGTGGCCGGAGGCGAAGAAGATCAGGTCGCCGGCGAGCAGCCCGCGCCGGGCCTGGGCGGCCGACCGGGTGACCAGCTTGTCGCGGGTGCCCCAGTATTGGTCGGCGGCGACCCGCGGCAAGGTCCGCCCGACCGTCCGGTACGACGCCCACACCAGGCCGCTGCAGTCGTAGGCGTTCGGACCCTCGGCCCCCCACACGTACGGCTTGCCGAGCTGGCTGAGCGCGAACCGGACCGCCTGCACCGCCCGCGGGTGCGGCCGGTAGCCATCGACCGGCGCCGGGTTGACGTCGGCGTTCTGCTGCGCCCGCTGTTCGCGCGCCCGCTCCTGCTCGACCAGCAGCTCGGCGTTGCGGTCCCGCAGCCGCTCCAGCTCGTCGGTGAGCCGCTCGATCCGGGCCTCCAGGTCGGCGGCCTGGTCGGCCAGCGTCTCGGCGTTGGTCCGGGCGAGCTCCAGCTGGGCCGCCGCGGCCTGCGCCTCGTCCCGGGCCTTGATGTACCCACGGGCGGCCGCCTCGGCCCCGATCGGCACCTCCACCGGCATCGCCGGGGCGTGCGCCTGCAGGCCGGGCAGCTCCGGAATGAACAGGTCCGGTGGCAGCGCGGCGATCCCCCGGTAGGACTCGCTGACCAGCTGGTCGAGCGTCTGCTCGGCCTCTGCCAGCGCCGCGCTCTTCGCCAGCCAGTCCTGTTCGGCCAGCTCCGCGGCGGTGTCGGCCGGCGTGAGCTGCGGCTCGATCGCCGCCAGCTGCTGGACCGCGGTCTGGAGCTCGATCTCCTTCTGCGCGATCTCGGCGGCGAGCGGGCCGAGCGTGGTGGTGGCCGGTGGGTTCGGCGCGAGTCCGCCGCCGGGCATCGGCAGCTGGCCCTCCGGGACCGGCCGCGCCCCGTCTTCGGGCACTCGACCGGGTTGTCCTTGGCTCGGGGCGGCGACGGTGAGCACTAGGAATACGCTGACCAGAGTAGACAGGACGACGCGCGGCAATAGGCGCGCCGGGCGTCCGGCTGTGGCCATGCTCAACCGCCCCGTTCGGTAGGCCTGTCCGCGCCTGGTCGGCGCGGTCCCCTTCTATTTACCGCATCGACGCGACCCTGTCGATGCCGGACGGGCGGCAGAAACCGGACCGGTCATGGGCATTGATGGAACAAACTACCATCAATCCGGAGGATAACCGCCGGCGGTAGGCTCGAACCATGCCGGTGACCCTGAGTGCAGCTCGCAAGCAAGAGATCGAAGAGAAGGTGTACGCCGGAGCGCGGCTCACCCGCGCCGACGGTATCGACCTGTACGAGTGCGACGACCTGGCCTGGCTCGGCCGGCTCGCCCACCATCGGCGCACCGAGCTGAACGGTGACCGGGTGATGTTCAACGTCAACCGGCACCTGAACCTGACCAACGTGTGCAGCGCCTCCTGCGCGTACTGCTCCTTCCAGCGCAAGCCGGGCGAAAAGAGCGCCTACACGATGCGGGTGCACGAGGCGGTCGCCAAGGCCAAGGAGATGGAGGGTGAGCAGCTCACCGAGCTGCACATCGTGAACGGCCTGCACCCGACCCTGCCCTGGCGCTACTACCCGAAGGTGCTGCGCGAGCTGAAGGCGGCGCTGCCGGATGTCACCCTGAAGGCGTTCACCGCCACCGAGATCCACTGGTTCGAGAAGATCTCCGGCCTCGACGCCGACCAGGTGCTCGACGAGCTGATCGACGCCGGGCTGGAGTCGCTCACCGGCGGCGGTGCCGAGATCTTCGACTGGGAGATCCGGCAGCAGATCGTGGATCACGACACCCACTGGGAGGACTGGTCGCGGATCCACCGGCTGGCCCACGCCAAGGGGCTCAAGACCCCGTGCACGATGCTCTACGGCCACATCGAGGAGCCCCGGCATCGGGTCGACCACGTGCTGCGGCTGCGCGAGCTGCAGGACGAGACCGGCGGGTTCTCGGTTTTCATCCCGCTGCGCTACCAGCACGACTTCCACGACTCGGCGGACGGGGTGGTCCGCAACCGGCTGCAGGAGCGGACCACCATGGCCTCGCCGGTGGAGTCGCTCAAGACGTTCGCGGTCTCCCGGTTGCTGTTCGACAACGTCCCGCACGTCAAGTGCTTCTGGGTGATGCACGGGCTGTCGGTGGCCCAGCTCTCGCTCCAGTTCGGGGTCGACGACCTGGACGGGTCGGTGGTCGAATACAAGATCACCCACGACGCGGACGCGTACGGGACGCCGTCCACCATGCACCGTGAGGACCTGCTGCAGCTGATCTGGGACGCCGGCTTCCGGCCGGTCGAGCGGAACACGAAGTACGAGGTGGTCCGGGAGTACGGGCCGCCGCCGTCGCTCGCCGAGCGCCGGGCCGAGCCGCAGCCGATCCACCTCTGACCGATTTTGGTCGCTGAGCAGCCGGTCAGTCGCTGAGCAGCGCGCGGAGCTCGTCGGTCGGCAGTCCGAGTCGCTCCCGGATCTGCAGCGCCTCGGTCCAGTGGCCGCGCGCTGCCGCGCGGTCGCCGAGCGCCCGGAGCGTCAGCCCGAGGTTCTGGAGCACGTCCGCCTCGTGGTCCGCGCTGCCCATCTCCTGGCAGATCCGTAGGCTCTGCCAGTAGCAGTCGAGCGCCTCCCGATACCGGCCCTGTTCATGATGGACGGTCCCGATGCTGTCCAGGGTGGCGGCGGTCAACCACCGGACGCCGAACTCGCGACTGAGCCGCAGGCCCCGGTCGAGGTAGCCGAGCGCCTCCTCGAATCGTCCTTGCAGGCGGTACGCCATACCCAGGTCGTTGAGGCAGGTCGCCTCGGTGGTCGGTTCGCCGAGCGCTTGTACTGTCCGGAGCGCGGTCTGGTAACACTCGACCGCCTCGCCCAGCCGGCCCATCCGGCGGTAGAGCGCGCCGAGGTTCCGCAGCACGGTGGCCCCCCCACGCTGATCGCCGGCGGCTCGGCGGATCTCCAAGCTGCGCTGGAAGGACGCCATCGCCTGGTCGTACTCGCCGAGCCGCAGGTGCGCGATACCGAGGTTGTTCAGGGTGGCGGCGGCCGCCGCCTCGTCGCCCAGCCGCTGGTGGATGGCGAGGCTGCGGTGGTACCACTCGACCGCCTCGCGGTGTGCGCCCCGGACCTGCCAGCTCGCGCCGAGGTCGTTGAGCGCCTGCGCCTCGGCGACCGGATCCTGCCGGCGGCGGGCCACCCGCAGCGCGATCTGGTTGACCGCTTCCCAGTCTCGCCAGTAGCGGTAGTCGTGGAAGAAGCCGAACAGCGCCTGGGCCAGCTGGATCGCGGCGGCATCGAGTTCGTCGACGGTCGCTGCCTGGGCGGCCGCCGCGAGCAGGTTGGCCCGTTCGGCCTCCAGCCAGTCGAACGCCTCGGCCGGGCTGGCCAGTGCCTGCCCGCCGGCGGTCCAGCGCTGGTCGGCCCGTTCCCGCCGCAGCCCGCCTCGGCGGAAGTAGGTCAGCGTGTGCCAGGCCGTCGCGGTATAGAACCGGAGCGCGCGGGCCAGTGCGGCGGTCCGCTCCGGCTCCGGCCAGCTCGCCACCGCGAGCTCCCGAGCATAGATCCGCACGAGATCGTGAAAGTGGTACCGGCCGACCGTTCGGCTCTCCAGCAGCCCCGCGTCGACCAACCGTTCCAGCAGCGTTTCGGCGGCGGCTACCGGCTGCCCGAGCAGCCGGGCGGCGACCGGCAGCGGCAGGTCCGGGCCGTCCCAGATCCCCAACCGCGCGAACGCGTCGGCCGCCGCCAGATCTTTCGCGTCGCCGCCACCGCGCAGCTGGCGGTACGAGACATCGATGCTCACCCGTACGTCGGCGTCCGCCACCCGGAGCTCGTCGAGCCGTCGCTGCTCGTCCGCCAGCCGTTGCGCCAGCTCGGCGAGGGGCCAGGCCGGCCGGGCGGCCAGCCGGGCCGCCGCGATCCGGAGCGCCAGTGGCAGCCCGCCGCACCGGCGGACCAGCTCCGCCGCGGCTGCCGGCTCCGCCGCCACCCGCTCCGCGCCGATCGTCCTCGCCAGCACCGTGATCGCTTCCGGCTCCGGCAGCACGTCGAGATGCAGCTGCCGAACCCCGTCCAATCCGGACAGTGGCTGCCGGCTGGTGACCAGCACCCGGCAGCTCGGTGTGCCGGGCAGCAGCGGCCGGACCTGGCCGGCGTCGGCGGCGTTGTCCAGGACGATCAGTACCCGCCGGTCGGCGACCACCGTCCGGAACCTGGCTGCCGCCTCGTCGAGCTGGTCGCACAGGTCGCTGCCGCCCGCCCCGAGCGCGCGTAGGAACCGGCCGATCACCTCCAGTGGCGACAGCGGGGCCAGCCCGGCGGTGGCCCCCTGCAGGTCGACGTAGAGCTGGCCGTCCGGGAAGTCGGCAGCGGCCGAATGAGCAGTGTGGAGCGCCAACGCCGACTTGCCGACCCCACCGGGGCCATGGATCGCCATGATCATCGGCTGGTCCGGCTGGTCGGCGACGGCCAACGCCTTGCTCAGCAGTGCCACCTCGTCGGTGCGGCCGGTGAAGCCGGCCGGCGCCAGCGGCAGCTGCCGGGGTACCGTCGTCGGCCGGGGTTGCGGGGTGGCGGTGCGCTCCCCGGCGGTGAGCTGCTGAAGCCGGAGCCAGCTGTCGTGCCAGCGCTCCACCACCGCGGCGATCTGCGCTTCGTCCTGCCGCCGCGCCCGCAGGCAGGCGGTGACGAACGCGCGCGTGAAATCCATCCTGGGCATCCGCTCTCCGCGTAACACGTGCGAGGCGGTGCTCACCGGCAGCGCGTCGATCTCGACCCCGTGCTCATCCCGGGTGGTGCCGGCGAGCTGGCGCAGCCGCCGCAACGATGGCGAGCCGGCCCACAGCCGGAGCTGCCGCAGCTGCTCGACGAACTCGGCGGGACTGGCCGCCAGCGAGGGATCCGGCGGATCGGCGGCGCTACCCGGTTCGCTCATCGTCGAACCTCCGCTGCTCGATGGGGACGCGGTTGTGAGCGTACGCCCCGGCCGCTAGCCGGGTGTCCAATCCCGGCTCGATTTGTTCCAGGCCTTGCCCGGGCGGCAGCGCCGTGATGATCTCGTGCTGTGCCCGGCAGCGGCGACCGCCGCAGCCGGGTCCCGTTCGATGGCACGCGACTGAGGACCGGTGGCCGCCGCCGGCTGGCCGGTCAACGAAGGGGGAGCATGGGACAGCATCGTAGGCCCGCCGGCAAGGGACGCACTCGGCTGATCTGGTTGGTCCTGGCCACGTTGTTCGGCACCGGGATGATTGTGGTGGTCCCGAGCGCCAACGCCGACAGCCCGATCACCACCCGGATCGACGCGGACTGGGTCCGGCGGACCGTGCTCGAGCTGCCGCCGACCACCCTCACCGCCGGGGAGCCGCGATACCTGTACGGCCACTACGGTGCTCATACCAGCACGGGTTTGCTGCAGGGGGTGCAGATCCGGTGCACCTCGGAGGGCAACACCTACGAGTCGGTGAACACCACCATGGACCACCCGGGCGACGGGTCGGTCCGGGTGGTTGCGGTGCGGTGGCTGTTCACCCCGCCGGTCACCGGTGAGTACCGGTGCGCGATGAATGGGTTCGCGACGCACATCAACCCGGAGGGGAAGTACCTCACCGTGGTCGGTGGCGACCGCACCAGGCTCACCATGTCCGCGCCAGCGCCGGGTGGCGTGGAGTGGCGGATCCCGGCTGGCCACAACCCGCGGGTCGACTACGACCGGCCGGAGACCAGCACCCGCGAAGACATCGCCAAAGTGCTGAACCACCGGTTCGAGGCCCGGCCGGACGCAACCGGCATCGCGGTCCGGACCGGGGTGGAGGTCTCCCGGGTCTCCACCGGTGGCAACAGCCCGTTCGTCGCCCGGACCACCCTGCGGGTGACCCAGCTCGACGCCAACGGTGCCGCCTGCACCAGCGCCGTCACCACATCCAAGACCACGACCTTCGATGTCCATCACATCAAGGTCCATCTCGATCTGGACGTGCCGATCCGGACCACCGGCGGCTGCACTCGGATGTTCGCGGTTGAGACCGTCGTGCAGTACCTGCCGCACCCGAACCATCCGCAGGTGGTCCGGCACGGCGGGATGGTCGAGGACGGGGTCTACTCCAACACGTTGGTGCTCAACACCTGATCCACCTCACCACCCCGGCGGTCCGGCCGGAGCTGGCGCACGGCAGCTCCGGCCGGACCATTGCTATTTGGCGTAATCGCTGCCCGCGCCGTCCAACGTTGGCACCCACCCGACCACGCGGCCGTCCAAAGTTGTCTAATTCCGGCTGCGTGCGTCTGTGGGGTTGTCGGCCGGCCGCCTGGCTCCCGACGATGCAGTCATGAATCGAACGATGTTGCGACCCACCGATGTGGGCATCAGGCGGCGACGGCCGCGGCTGGTTGCCGGGTTGGTGGCGGCCGGCTGTACGGCGGTGCTGATGCTGACCGATCCGGCCCTGGCGGTCGCCCAGCCGGCCACGCCACCAACGCTCGGCGTCGACACGGATTGGCGTACGCCGGCGGAGATCGCGCAGGACGGCCAGCTGGCCGTGGCGCACCGGCTGGAGGACGAGTTCGGGCAGCACCCCGGCTGGGCGACGGTCCGGCTCGAACCGGATCCGTCGACCATCACGCTCCGGTGGGCGGGAGAACTCCCGGCCGAGCTGCGTGAGCTGGTCTCGCGGCCGGTGGACGGGATCACCGTACGGATCCAGCCGGTCGCCTACGGGGAACAGGAGCTGCTGGCCGAGATCGAACGGCTGCTCGCGCGGGCGGAGGTGGACGGCTGGGTCCCGCTGGAGATCGGGCCGGCCCGGGACCGGTCACACATCGAGCTGGTGGTCCCGACCACCGTGGGCATCCAGCCGGCGACCGCGTTGGCGGCCCGGATTCCAACCACCGTGACGGTGGCCGAGCCGGTCGAGGATCCGTACCTGGACCGGTGGAGCGATAGCGAGCCGTTCTGGGCCGGTGCGGTGATCGAAAACATCGACGACACTTATCGCCGCCTATGCACCGCCGGCTTCCCCGCCACCCGTGACGGCGAGGGGATGATCCTCACCGCCCGGCACTGCGGGCCCAATGACCGCTTCGATACGCCGTACGGCATCCGGGTCGGCACCGCCGGTAGCGGAAGCTCCAAGGTAGACGCTATGATGATCAAGGGCCGGCACTACGGCCACAAATCGTACGTCGGCGAAACGCGGGGCAGTCTCGCCAACCGGCCGATCGGTGGCGCGGACAACCCGGTGGAGGGTGAACTGCTGTGCGCCAGCGGCGGGTTGACCGGTCAGCGCTGCAACGCCCGGGTGCAGGACACTAACCGGTATCTCCTCGGTGTGGGCCCCGGCTTCATCGTCGGCCGGACCGATCGGACCGCGCTCGCCGGGGAGGGTGACAGTGGCGGACCGGTCTACTACCGGCGCAGTGACGGCCGGCTCGGCGTCCGCGGCATGATCGACATGTCTGCGCCGACCGCGGGTGCCCAGGTGCCCTGCCATGGGACGGGGGATCGCCACTGCTTCTGGAAGATCTTCGCGGTCAACCAGGGTGCGATTGTGAAGGCGCTGGATCTGGACGGCTGGTCCACGGGCTGGTAATCGACCCGGGTTCGGGGAAACCGCCCACACCCGACCGTCGGTTCACCGCCATGGTTTCCCCGAACCCGCCCGGTCGAGCACCCGTCGCTGGTCGAGCCGGGCGAGCTGACCACGGATGGCGGCCGTGCTCGCCTCCTGGTCATCGGTGCGCTCAACCCCGAGCCTGGTCAGGATCTCCAGCGCCCGTTGCCAGTGCTCGCGAGCGAGCTCAGGGTGGTCCAGGCCGTGATGGGCGTGCGCCAAACCGTCGTGAGCCCGGGCCTGGTCCACCGGCTGACCAAGCTCACCGGCGAGCGCGAGCGCGCGGTGGTGATGGGTCACTGCGGACTCCAGCTCGCCGGTCGCGTACTGAATCCGGCCCAGCCCTTGTGCCGCCTCGAACTCGAAGTTCCGGTCGCCGCCCGCCCGGGCCAGCTCGAGCAGCTGACGATAGTGGACGGTCGCCGGCCCGTACCGGTGCTGCAGCCGGTGGGCCTGCCCGAGTCCGGTCAGCGCGACCAGCTCGCCGAGCCGATGGCCGGCGTCGCGGGCGATCCGCAGTGCCCGCTGGCAGGATTCGATCGCCTGTGGGTACTGGCCTTGCCAGCGGTGGAGGTGACCGAGCCCCACGAGCGCGTTCAGCTCGCCGTTGCGGTTGCCGGTGTCCCGGGCGATCCGCAACGCTTGCTGGAACTGGTCGATCGCCTGCCGGTATCGGCCCTGCTGTCGGTAGATCTGGCCGAGCCCGGCGAGGGCGTCGAGTTCGCCGGTGCGATGGCCGATCTCGCGGGCGATCCGCAGCGCCTGGTGATAGTGGTCGGTGGCGGACTCATACCGCGCCTGGTGCCATCCGATGTGGCCGATCCCGATCAGGGCCTCCAGTTCACCGCTGCGATGGCCGATCTTGCGAGCGACCCGTACCGCCTGCTCAAACTGGCCGCCGGCCTGGCCGTACCGGCCCTGTAGCCAATCGACGTGGCCGAGCCCGATCCGGGCGTCCAGCTCGCCGCCGCGATGACCGGTGCTACCAGCGATCCGCAGCGCCTGCTCGAAATGGTCGCCGGCCTGGTCGTACCGGCCCTGTAGCCGGTGAATGTGGCCGAGGCCGATCAGCGCCGCGATCTCGGCCGCTGGCCGGCCGGTGGCGCGGGCGGTGACCAGCGCCTGCTGGTGGAGGGCGGCGGCATCGTGGTAGCGGCCGCAGGTGCGCAGGTGCCGGCGCAGCAGCGCCGAGAAGTGCAGCAGGTGTGCCGGTCGGTCGTGCGCGGCGGCGTAGCTGGCGGCGGCGAGCAGGTTGGACAGTTCGGTGGCCAACCAGCTCCGGGCTCGGGCCGGGTCGGAAACGTCCGGGACCGGGGTGCGCGCGGGTGGTACCCGGGGGCGGTGGTCCCGCTCGTACGGGTAGGCCGCGTCCACCGCCAGCGCGACGGTATGCCGGTAGTAGTCGAGCAGCCGATCCAAGCCGGCAGTCAGCCGCGGATCGGGGTGGTCCCGGCGGATGTTCGCGGCGTGTGCCCGGACCAGGTCGTGGAACCGGTACCTACCGGGTGCGGGCTCCTGTAGCAGGTACACCTCAAGCAGCCGATCGAGCAGCCGCTGGGTGTGCGGGACCGTGGTGTTGATGAGCGCAGCGGCCGCGTACCGGTCGGCTTCCGGGCCTGGATGGCCGCCAAGCAGCCGGTACGCTCGTTGCTCGTCGCCGGTCAGCTGCTGGTAGGACAGGTCGAGGGCGGCGGTAACGCTGCGATCGCCGGCGTCCAGCTCGGCCAACCGGTGTTGCTGGTCAGCGAGCCGGCCCACCAAATGCTCGATTCGCCAGCTGGGATGTGACCGCAGCCGGGCGGCGGCGATCCGGATCGCCAGCGGCAGCCGGCCGCACAGTTCCACCAGCTGGTCGGCCGCCTCGGGCGGTTCGGCGGCGATCCGCTCCTGGCCGGCGGTCCGTGCCAGCAACCGAATGGCGTCTGGTTTGGATAGTACGGCCAGCGAGATCGGGTGCGTGCCGTCGAGGCCGAGCAGGCGGCGGCGACTGGTGATCAGTACCAGGCAGCCGGGCGCACCCGGCAGCAGCGGTGCCACCTGTTGCTCGGTGGCCGCGTTGTCCAGCACGATCAGCATCCGCTGGCCGGCCAGCCGGCTGCGGTAGAGCGCGGCCCGATCCTCGACCGGTTCGGGGATCCGCTCGCCGGGCACGCCGAGGGCGAGCAGGAGCCGGTCGAGGGCGTCGGCCGGATCCACCGGCGGCAGGCCCTCGGTGTAGCCGTGCAGATCGATGAACAGCTGGCCATCCGGATAGTGGCCGGCGAGCCGGTGGGCGGCGTGGACCGCGAACGCGGTCTTACCGACGCCGGCCATCCCGTCAATGGCGCTGATCAGGACGGTCGCCGGCGCTACCGCACCGTCGGCGCCCGTGGCTAGCGCGACGAGCTCGGCGAGCTCGGCTTCCCGGCCGGTGAACGTGCTCAGGTCGGCCGGCAGCTGCCGGGGCTTGAGGTCGGCGGTGGGCGCCTCGGGTGGCGGGGTCGATGCGCTCCGGAGCGGGGGCGGATCATCCGACTGGACCGCCAACCAGGCATCGTGCCATCGCGCGAGCTGCTCGGCGGTCGCCTCCGCGCCGAAGCCCCGGGCGGCCAGGCAGGCGGTCACGTACGCGCGGACGAACTCCATCCGCGGCAGCCGGGCCCGGCGCAGCACCTGGGAGATGGTGCTGGTCGGCAAGGCGTCGATTCGGTTGCCACGAGCGTCCAGGGTGGTCCCGGCCAGTTGCCGGAGCCGTCGCAGCGACGGCTCGCCGGCCCAGAACCGCAGGGCCTTCAATCGCTCGATGTACTCGGCCGGGTCGGCGGCGGTCCGGGGATCAGGCGGATCGATGGCCGAGGGCGCGGGCACGGCTTCGAGTGTACGGTCCGGGCGCTAGCGGCCCGGTCAAGCTCAGTAGCGGCAGACCCCGGTCGGGAAGATCTCCTCCAACCGCTCCCGCTCGGCCCGGGTCGGCTGCCAATCCCCGTAGACGCCACGGGCGATCGCGGCCCGCACCGGCTGCAGCTGGCAGGCGTAGACGTCGCCGGTGAACGGCGCACCGGCGACCGTCCGGGCGGTGCCGTAGATCGGGAACAGCCGGGTGCAGGCGCCGGCCGGCCGGTGGTTGAGGATGCCGTCCCAGACCCGGTCGCCGCGGGCGATCTCGTTGCCGTCGGTGTCGAAGCACCGGTCGACCGCGTCGGCCGGCTTGTTGCCGGCGACCCCGCGCCACGGCCGGGCCTCGATGTTCGCCAACCACTGGTCGATCACCGCCAGCGCCTCCGGGGTCTGGTCGAACCGCGCCT
Organism: Natronosporangium sp.; assembly: GCA_036564175.1. GTDB lineage: Bacteria > Actinomycetota > Actinomycetes > Mycobacteriales > Micromonosporaceae > Natronosporangium. Next base: position 73,868 of record DATCKZ010000109.1, on the reverse strand, counting down.
CCGGCCGGGCGTCGGTGAACCAGATCACCTGGTTGCCGGCGTGCCCGTCATGGTCGAGCATCCGCTGCCGGACCACGAACGACTGGCGCGAGTTGTGCATGTCCAGCTGTTCCTCGAGGTAGTGCCGCCAGTCGATGATCGGGATGTCGATGTCGCCGGTGAACACCAGCCCGGCCTCGTGCACCGCCCGGATCGCGGCCCGGTCGCCGCGCTGCCGCGGCGCCGGCGTCTGGCCACCGTCCGGCGACAGCCGCAGGTTGCGGGCGCTCCACGGGTCGAACTGGGCCGGGTCGGCGCACAGCTCCGGGTTGAACGGGCAACCCTCGTCGACCATGTCCGGCTGATCCTTCCAGGACCCGATCTGGGCGTTCAGGTCCAGGAACTCCGCCGGTGTGATCACTCCTTCCCGGAGCGCCTGCAGGCCGTACTGCACGCCGGTGTTGTCCCAGGTGTCGCGGGCGTACCCGGTCGCGGGGTCGACCCCGTAGATGGTCCGCAGGTCGTCCCAGTGGGTCCAGTGCACGGTCTCGGCGACCCCCGGCGGGTCCATGTGCTCCCACAGCGGATCGATCGGCGCCCAGTTCGGGTTGAGCGCCAGCGGGGTGAGGCCGCGCCAGCCGTTCACGCACTCGTCCGAGCCCAGCTGGCCGGTGTACGGGTTCGGCACGGTCGCACTGGCGTTCATCCCGATCAGGGCGGTCCGGTTCTCCCAGTCCCGCCACTTCGGATTGCCGGCGTCCGTGACGTCCATGTAGTACTCGAGCAGCTCGCAGTCGCCGACGTGGATGGTCTGGGTCACCATGTCCGGGTAGGAGTACTGCGGGATCGCGGCGTCGAGCAACCGCCGGCCGTAGTTCTGGCCGTAGATGTACTGCTGGATCGCACCACCGGAACCGCCCACCCCGACCGTGTAGCGCGGCACCCCGTGCCGCTCGATGAAGTGCTCCTTGAGCATCAGCGCGGTCTCGCCACCGAGCACCAGGTTGTAGTGGACGTTGGTGCGGGTGCCGGTCGAGAAGATCAACGCATACCCGAGCCCGAGCGCACCGGGGTCGGTCGCGGCACCGGGGATCGTGCCCTGGTCGTGGCCGATCGCCACACCCCCGCTGAACACGTAGATGACCCGGCCGTTCCACGACGAGTGGTCCGGGCCCGGCCCGCCGAGCGCCTCGGACAGCGGCGCCAGCATCGCGATCTGGTAGATGAACCGGTTGATGGTGCCGCGCTCGCGCCGGACCACGAAGTCGACGAGCTTGCCGTCCATAGTGGTGGTCTGGGCCAGGTCGGCCGGCACCGAGCCGTCCGCCGGCAACGGCCGGAGCTCGCCGCTGGTGGTCCGGTAGAGGTAGTCGATCCGGGTCTCCGCCGAGCAGTCGCGGCTCCAGCCGAGCACCTGGTCGGTCTTGTTCCCGGCCTCGTCCAGCGCGTAGACCCGCATCCCCTCGCCGTCCTGGTTGTCGATCAGCGGCTGGCCGAGCCCGGCCTGCTCGGTGCGGCACAGGAACGGGTACTGCTTCGGGCCGGAGAAGATCGGGCCCTCGATCGGGTGGTTGCGCAGGGTCAACCGGGCGGTCGGGCCGTGGCCGGCGCGGGCCCGCAGCTCGTTGCGGCCCAACCGGAGCCCGTCCACCAACCCGGTCAGCGACCGGCCGCCCGGGTCCACCGCGAACGCGCCGGTCACGTCCTGCCCGTTGCGGGTGATGCGGACCTCGCCGGGCCGCGCCCGTTCGCCGAGCGTCACCCGCACCAGCGCGTCACCGCCGCTGACCTGGTCGGGGGCGCTGGAAAGCAGTTCGAGGTCGATCCGGTGGCCGGAGTTGTGAGCGTGGGCGGGAGTGGCCGGCGGCTGGAGCAGAGCCAGGACCACCGCCCCGGCGAGCACGGGGATGGCGCGCATGGGGAATCTCCTCCGGGAGGGTTGGTCACACTGTTACTCACAAGTCACATCCGGATCAATAGGCAACCCGGCCCAGATCCCGCCGCGTCCAGACGAACATGAGGTACGCGACCGCCGTACTGCTCGGAATCACTCTCCTCGCCGTGACCGGCTGCCAGCGGCCGGCCGATGATCCGGCCGGACCGCCGCCGGCCAGCTCGCCCGCCGCCGGTGGTCCCGGCCTGCACGAGCTCACCCTGACCTCCGGCGGCGAGGAGCGCGACTACCTGCTGGAGGTGCCGGCGAGCTACCAGCCCGGCGAGCCGGTGCCGCTGATCGTGGTGCTGCACCCGGGCAACGGCAGCGCCCGGAAGGTCCGCTCCAGCAGCCGGATGGCGGGGCTGGCCGAGCAGCAGCGGGTGCTGGTCGCCTATCCGGAGGGGATCAACGGGTTCTGGCGGCCGAAGCTGGAAGGCGAGCACGGGGTCGGGGTGGAGTTCGGCGGTGACCCGGTCGACGTGAACTTCCTCCGTGACCTGGTCGAGCACCTGGTGGCCGAGTGGGGCGTGGCGCGGGGCCAGGTCTACGCCGCCGGCCACTCCAACGGGGCCGCGATGACCTACCGGCTCGCCGCCGAGGCCGGCGACCTGTTCGCCGCGATCGCGCCGGTCGGCGGCTACCTCATCGATCCGCCGGCCACGATCGAGCCCACCGAGCCGGTGTCGGTGGTCGGGTTCGTGTCGATGGACTCCGAGTACACCGGCGAGATCATGGAAGGTCTGGAGATCTGGCGGGACCGGTTGGGATGCGAAGCCGGCGAACCGGCCGAGTACCCGCCGGGCGACCGGGTGACCGTGGTCGAGGCGACCTGCCGGGACGGCAGCGAGGTGGTCGAATACCGGATCGAGGGGATGCCGCACGTCTGGCCCAAGCCGTCGCACGGCATCGACGCCACCCAGGTGATGTGGGAGTTCTTCACCGACCACGCCCGTTGACCCGGGAACCGCGCCGCTCCCCGCCGCCGCGACCCACCCGCCCTCCCGTACCCTGGCTTGCCGATGGCTGAGCCGAAGCGCACCTTTCCGCGGCGGGACGAGGCCGGCCGGGTGGCCGGTCTGCCGGACCTGCTCGCGCTCACCGCCGCCGCCCTGGTCACCGGGTTCGTCGTGCTGCTGGTGCTGGACCTCGCCGGCGGGCTGGTCGGCTGGGGCGAGTTCGGCCAGGCCAGCGGCTGGCTGGCGCTGATCCTGCCGGGCTGGCTGTTCCTGATCGAGGAGCTGCGGGCGTGGCGGGCGGTGCGAGCGCGGTTGCTGGTGGTGGTCTCCGGTGCGCTGCTCGGGATCGCGGTCGGGCTGCTGCTCGCCGGATTCACCCCCGGACCGCCGTTGATCTCCAGCGGGGCGGGGGCGGCCGCGGCGGCATTGGTGTACGCGGTCTACTGGTACTACGGGATTCGATGGCTGGCTCGCCGGGAAGGGAGCGTCGAATGAACCCGCTGGTGAAGTACACGCTCGGCCGGATCGGCCTGTTCGCGGCGGCGCTGCTGGCGGTCTGGTGGATTCCGCAGCTCGGCCTGATGGTGAAGCTGCTGATCGCGCTCGTGGTGTCGTTCCTGGCCTCCTGGTTCTTGCTGGACAAGTGGCGCAACGAGTTCGCCAGCTACCTCGCCGCCCGGGCGGAGCGGCGCCGCGTGGAACGGGAGCGGCTCCGGGCCGCCCTCGCCGGCGACGACGAACCCCAGCGCTGACTCGGTTTCCGGCGGCCGGCCACGGACTGCCCGCCCGCTGGGTGGGGGTCGTAGCGCCCTCACAACCGGGATGAGGGCCCCAGCGGCCGCGGGACCGGAACTGGGCGGGCGGAACTTTGATCACGGCTTCACGACTTCTTCATCAGTGCGGTTGCGGCTACCAGGCAAGATGAGGCGTGCGCGCATCGACTACCTCGTGGCGGCCGGCGGCGCCGCCGGACTGGGACGACGCCCTGTTCGCGGTGGACGGGCATTTCTTGCAGAGCAGCCATTGGTTCGCCTTCCAGACTGCGCTGGACCGGCCGACCTTCTTCGGCCGCGGCGACGGCTGGAGCTGTGCGGCGTACCTCGAGGCCGGCGGGGCCCGGCTGTACGCGCCGTACGGGCCGACCGTGACCGGACCCGGCGGGCTCGGCGGCGCGCTCGCAGCGCTGGTCGAGCTGGCCGGGGAGGTGGGCGCCGAGCGAGTGCGGGTCGAGCCGTTCGGGGCGGAGTCGGACCCGGCGGCCGAGCTCACCGGCCGCGGCTTCCAGCGGAACCCGAAGGACTACCAGCCGTCGTTGACCTGGGTCCGGAATCTGCGCTGCACCCGGGAGGAGCTGCTGCGCGGCATGTACAAGGCGAACCGGCAGCGGTACCGGACCGCGGCCAACCGGGGGCTGTCGTTCCACACCAGCACCGACCCGGCCGACGTGGACGTGTTCGTCGAGATGGTCCACGTGGTGGCGGAGCGGACCGGGATCACGCCGCACCGGGACGACTACTACCGGACGATGGCGCGGGCGATGATGCCGCGCGGCGCGATGACCCTCTACCTCGCCGAGCACGAACAGCAGCCGGTGGCGGGGGTGCTGGTCTTCGACAGTCCGACCGTCCGGTACACCGTCCACTCCGGATCGTTCCCGGTCGCCCGGAAACTGCACGCCGCCTCGCCGCTGCGGACCCAGATCATGCTGGACGCGCACGCGGCGGGGCAGCGGTGGCTGGACTTCTGGGGGGTGGCGCCGCCGGACCAGCCGGAGCACCGGTGGGCCGGGTTCACCCGGTTCAAGCAGTCGTTCGGCGGCGACTACCTACGCTACGCAGGTACCTGGGAACTCGCGCGAGCCTAGCTGAGAACAACGCCAGGTCAGGGGTTGGCGGCGGGCACCGGCTCGGTGGCGGCGGCGCAGCTCGGGTCGGCGGCGCAGCGGGGTTCGGCGACGCCGGGTTCACGGGTGGCGAGCAGTTCGTGGACGACCTGCCGGTCGTCCCACGGGACCGGGCCGCCGGCGGTCATCATCGAGCGCTCGTGCCCCATCCCGGCTAGCAGCACCGTGTCGGCCGGGCCAGCCGCTTCGAGCGCGAGCTCGATCGCCTTCCGGCGGTCGAGCTCCACCGCGTAGTCCCGGCCGGCCCGCTTCCCGCAGCCGGCGAACCCGCGAGCGATCTCGTCGGCGATCGCCGCCGGGTCCTCCTGCCAGCTGTCGTCGCTGGTGACGATCGCGTAGTCGGCGAGCCGGGCGGCGGCCCGGGCCAGCTCCGGGCGGCGGGCCGGGTCGCGGTCGCCGGCCGCCCCGAACACCGCGATCAGCCGGCCGGTGGTCGCGGTACGCAGGAACGTCAGCGCCTCGGCGAGCCCGTGACCGTTGTGGGCGTAGTCGATCACGACCGCCGGTCCGCCGGGCACCGCGATCCGTTCCATCCGGCCCGGCACCTTGGTCACCGACTCGAGCCCGCGCCGGATCTCCGCCAGGTCGATGCCGAGCGCCACCCCGGTGGTGGCGGCGGCCAGGCTGTTGGCGACGTTGAACCGGCCCGGCAGCCGGAGCCGGACCCGGGTGGCCCGGCCGGCGGCGTGCAGCCGGTAGCTGGTCTGCCAGCCCCGGCTCACCAGCTGGTCGGCGAAGACCTCGCCGGGGTGGTCGATGCCGTAGTAGAGCCGGCGGCCGGCGGTCCGGGCGGCCACCTGTACGGCGGCCGGCTCGTCACCGTTGAGCACCGCCGTGCCGGCCGGTTTGAGCTGCTCGAACAGCCGCGCCTTGGCGCGCAGGTAGGCCGCCCGGTCGCCGTGGTAGTCGAGGTGGTCTCCGGTCAGGTTGGTCAGCACCGCGACCTGGAAGTCGACCTCCGCCAACCGGCCCTGCTCCAGCCCGTGCGAGGTGGACTCCACGATCGCGTACCGGACGCCGGCGGCCCGGGCCTCGGCGAGGAACCGGTGCACGCTGACCGCATCCGGGGTGGTCAGGTGGGACTGGTTCGGCGTGAACCGGCCGGCGACGATCGTCCCGGCGGTGCTGAGCAGAGCGACCGGCGGCCGGGCGGCGAGGATCACCCCGGCGATGAAGAACGCGGTGGTGGTCTTGCCGTTGGTGCCGGTCACGCCGATCACCGTGAGACCTTTGCTCGGATTGTCGTAGAACGTGGCGGCGAGCCGGCCCAGCGCCTCCCGGGTATCCGGCACCGAGAGCACCGTCAGTTCCTCGTACAGCAGCGATTCCCAGCGGCTGCGACGATCCGCCTGCACCACCAGCAGGCTGGCGCCCCGGGCGACCGCGCTCGCCAGGTGGTCGTGGCCGTCGGCGTGCTCGCCGGCGATCGCGACGAACGCCATCCCCGGTCGCACCTGCCGCGAGTCCTGGGTGATCCCGCTGACCTGGCCGGCGAGCGGGCCGTAGGCGGTGGCCTTGCGCAGCCCGAAGACCAGCGATGTGACAGAGCAGCTCACCGGTGGGGCAGTCATGGGGCCGGAGGCTAGGTCGAGGCTGTGAAGATCCTGTGAGATCGGGATTGTGAAGCTGATCAGGTTGGGTTTTTGACGTGACCTTCACAACTTCTTCATCGGCCGACTTGCCGTGACCAGTGAAGATGGGGCGTGAGCGCACGGATCCTGGTCGCCGAGGACGACCCCAAGCAGGCCAACCTGATCCGGATCTACCTGGAGCGGGAGGGCCACAAGGTGCTGGTGGTCGGGGACGGCCGGTCGGCGCTCGACCAGTGCCGCGCCCGCAAACCCGACCTGGTTGTGCTCGACGTGATGATGCCGAAGCTCGACGGGCTGGACGTCTGCCGGGTGCTGCGGGCCGAGTCGAGCGTGCCGATCCTGCTGCTCACCGCCCGGACCACCGAGGAGGACGTGCTGCTCGGGCTGGACATCGGGGCCGACGACTACCTGACCAAGCCGTACAGCCCGCGCGAGCTGGCGGCCCGGGTCCGGGCGCTGCTGCGGCGCGCCGGGGTGGTCAACACCGGCAACCCAGCGGTGCTGGTGGTCGGCGACCTGGAGGTGGATCCGGGTCGATTCGAGGTACGGGTGGCCGGCCGGCCGGTCGCGTTGACCGCGAAGGAGTTCGGGATCCTGGAGGTGCTGGCGTCGGAGCCGGGGCGGGTCTTCACCCGGGCCCAGATCATCGACAAGGCGTTCGGCTTCGACCACTTCGTGCTGGAGCGTACGGTCGACGCGCACGTGATGAACCTGCGCCGGAAGATCGAGGATGACGTGTCCGAGCCCCGGTATGTGCAGACCGTGTACGGCCGTGGTTACCGGTTGGCGGAGCGGCCCCGGTCATGAGCTTCCGGCTGCGGGTGCTCGCGGTGGTGGTGCTGGTCGCGGTGACCGCCACCGCGGTCACCGCGTGGGTGACCCTGGAGCAGGCCTCCCGGCAGGTCTCCGAGTCGGCCACGGCCGAGCGCGAGCAGGTCGCCCTGATCACCAGCCGGATCACCGAGTACGGCCGGACCCACGGCACCTGGGAAGGCGTCGCCGACGCGGTCTACCAGCTGGGGGTGGAGACCGGGCAGCGGATCCGGTTGACCACCGAGTTCAACGAGGTCGTGGTGGACACCGACCACCTCGCCGGCCGATCCGCCCGGGACGTCAGCACGCTGCCGGTCCCGGTCAATCCGCGCCCGACCCTGCAACTGTCGCCGGACCTGCGGACCGAGCAGGCCCTGGCCGAGGCGACCCTGCTGGAGATCGACAGTTACCGGTCCGGGGTGCTGTTCGCCGCCTGCCTCACCCGCTCGTATGTGGCGGTTACCGCGGTCGATGGCCCGAACGGCGTGCCTCGCTACCTGCCCGCCTCGACCGCTGACCCGTACGGGGTGGTCAGGGCGTGCCGGGGGCAGAGCACCGTGGAGGACATCCTCCGCCGGGAGGACGCGGCCCAGGTGAGCCGCTGTACCGAGTTCACGGTCAGCCCGATCGAGCCGGCGATCACCCCCGACGGGCGGGTGCAGGACCGGCTGGACCCGCTCGCGCTGGTGGAGTCGGCGCAGGGTTCGCCGCCGCTGTTCGAGCTGTCCACCGCCGCTCGGCAGACCCTGGTTCGCTGCCTGGCGACGATCTTCGCCAACCGGATCAGCCAGGACAACTTCGCGCCGGTGCCGCTGCTGGTCTACGTCGGCGCCGATGACGAGGAACCGCTGTCGGCCGGCCCGATCCTGCTCGCCGCCGCGTTGGTGGCCGCACTCGCGGCGGCCGGTGCGTTGCTGGTGAGCCGGCGAGTGGTGCGCCCGATCCGGGCGCTCACCGCCGCTTCGTACCGGCTCGGCAAGGGTGACCTCAGCGAGCGGGTGCCGGTGATCGGCCGGGACGAGCTGGCCGACCTGGCCCGGTCCTTCAACCGGATGGCCGATTCGTTGCAACGCGGCGAGGAGCGGCAGCGCCGGCTGGTCGCCGACGTCGCGCACGAGCTGCGGACGCCGCTGGCGAACCTGCGTGGCTACCTCGAAGCGCTCAAGGACGGGGTGGTCTCGCCCGACCCGGAGCTGTTCGCCTCGCTGCACGAGGAGGCGGTGCTGCAGCAGCGGATCGTCGACGACCTGCAGGACCTCGCCCTCGCCGAGGCCGGCACGCTGGTCTATCACCGCTCGCAAGTGGACCTCGCGGAGCTGCTGGAGACCTGCCGGGCTGCCCATCAGGCGGTCGCCGAAGCGGCCGGGGTACGGCTGGAAGCGTCGGCCGATCAGCCGGGGTGCGTCGAGGCCGACCCGGACCGGCTGCGGCAGGTGCTGGGCAACCTGGTCAGCAACGCGCTGCGGGCCACCCCGGCCGGTGGTTCGATCACGCTGGGCGCCGGGCGCGACCGGGGGTTGGCGGTCATCACGGTCGCCGACACCGGCACCGGTATCCAGCCGTCGGATCTCCCGTACGTCTTCGATCGGTTCTGGCGGGCCGACCCGGCCCGGGGCCGGGAGACCGGCGGCAGTGGGCTGGGGCTCGCGATCGCCCGGCAGATCGTCACTGACCACGGTGGAACGATTTCGGTCGCCAGCACCCCGGGACAGGGCACCACGTTCACGATCCGGTTGCCGACCGGGCCGGCGGGAGCCGCCGCAGCTGAGGCGTAGGGCCAACCAGGAACCGCCAGGCCGCGCGTCAGTCGTTGGCAGGGCGCCAGGCGCGTGCCGATCTGGTGGCCACCCACCCGCACAGCAGGCTCAATCCGACGGCGAGCCCGGCGATGCCCACGATCGCCCGCAGCATCGTCGGCCAAGGCATCATCGCGAGGTCGGCGGCGCGTAGCCGGATGTACAAGAACGACAGGATCATCGCCATCGCGCCACCGCCGAGAACCACCATCGCGAACGCCGCGCCGATGTTCCATGCGGCCGTCCCCACGAACAGCCTACTGCCGCTGTAGACACCGCCGACCGGGCCAAGGTTGCGGGATTGGGCGGCGAACACATCCAGCGCACCGAGCACAGTGGAGACCAGCAGCACCGCAAGGCCGGCAACGAAGAACAACGCGAACCATGCGTACACCCGGGCCAGCCGGTCATTGCCGCCGATCGAGTACTGTCCTGGACGGCTGACGTCAGCGATTCCGAGGGTGGCGTACGCGGATCGGGCGACGGCTTCGGCCGCCCCTGCGCCGGCCGGGTTGAGGACCAGTACCCCGATCGTGGTCGCGCCTGCCGGAATGGTGCTCGACAGCAGCGGCTTTCCGCTCACCAGGATCGAGGCTGAGCCGTTCATGATCGCCGCCCCCTCCGGGTGAACCTTGTCGAACACGGTGTCCCAGCCGGTCGGCGTAGCGGGGCAGCGCCGGCTCGTGCCGAGCGCGCCGATCGCGGTGCAGTCACCGACCAGCATCGGCTGGTTCTCGACCAGCAGGACCCGCAGCGTTCGATGGGCACCGATATCTGCGATGAACTGGTCGTACCGCTCAGCGTTCTCACCGCCCCGAACGGTGAGGATCCGGTCGCCGAGTTGCTCGCGGATGCCGGTGGTAGCGCTGCCGGAGGTTGATATGTTGACCGAGACGAGCGACGCCAGGGACACGCCGACGATGGCGGCGGCCGCCATTCGCGTTAGCGCCGACCAGCGGTGTTGCAGCCAGCGACCGCCGATCAACGCCGGTAGCCAACCACGGCGGCGACCGAGCCAGGCGATCGCGCCACCGACCGGTCCGGCGAAGGTTGCCACGGTCGCCGGGGTGGTGAGCAGGACGATCGCGAGGCTCAACAGGAACGCCTGCTCCAGCCGGCTCCCGTACGCCGCGCCACCGCCCCGGTACGCGGTGGTGGCGGTCCAGATCGTGGCGGCGAGCGCCAGCATGAACAGGATCCGGGGCCAGCGCCGGACGCGACTGCGCACCTCGCGTGGGCCGGTGCCAGCCGCTCGATCCTGCCGCCAGACCGAGCCGATCACCGCCGCGATGACCGCGACTGCGCCGGCCACTACCACGCCCGGCAGCCACCTGAGCGCGGGCCGGAGGTCGCTGGCGAGCAGCCGGTAGTCCACTACCGGAAGCACGATGTCAACGGTCGCCGTAGCTGCGGCGACCCCTCCGGCCAGCAGCGCCCCGGCCGCCACGGCGGGCGCGGCCTCGCCCGCGACGAACCATGCTCGGGCCCGGCGGGGCGCGCCGAGCGCGTCCAGCATGGCCAACCGGCGGTCCCGGACGTCTGCACCGACCCGGACGGCTGTGACCAGCAGGATGACGGTGGGAAGCACGACACACCACAGCAGGAGCTGATAGAGGCTGGTCGGTCCATAGTCGTAGAGCGAGGTCGTTCGCTCGTCCCGGTTGCGAACCGCGGACTGGCCGAATCCGGTGATCAGCGTGGGCGGGTCGCGTTCCAGGATCACGGTGCTGTCCGTCGGCCGTAGGTAGACCAGCCACTCGTTCGGGTCGGTCAGCCCCATCTGGCCAATCGGACCGGCGTAGGTGCCGTAGCGGCGTGCGACCGTAGCGTCAGCTTCGAGCAATGCCGGGGAGATGAACACCTCGCCTGGGCGCGGCCACCGAGGCAGGCCGGGCGGGGGCGGTGCGGAGGCGTCCAACGGCACCAGGTAGATCAGTGGGAACTGACGATCGTCGACGATATCGGCGGACTCGAACCAATGCGCAACCGCTTCGCCACCTTCGGCGGCGAAGACCGGCTCCCGGGCGTCCACCCGCAGTTGTCGCTGCGATGATGCCGATTCGATTGCCAGGCCCGCCCAGGCAGCCAGGATCACCATCATTGTGGCGAGCAGCAGCCCGAGTCGGTGCGCGATGCCCGAGAGCGGGTGGTGCCGTCCCGAGCGGTAGCCCAAGCGGGCGAGGGCTGCATCGCTGTGAATCACGGTCGGTCCATCGTGAGCTTGCCCGCGTCGAGCTCCCACTGTGCGTCGGCTCGGGCGGCGATCCGCGGATTGTGCGTGACCACCACCGCGGCGCAACCATGCGCTTGCGGCAGCCTGAAGAACACATCGGCCACCAGGTCTGCGGCGGCACGGTCGAGCGATCCGGTTGGCTCGTCGGCCAACAGCAGGCTAGGGCGGTTGACCAACGCACGCGCCACCGCGACGCGCTGCCGCTCACCGCCGGACAGCGCTGCGGTCGGAGTCTGCGCGACTTCACCGACGCTCAGCTCGGCCAGCAGCTCGCGAGCGCGCTGGTACGCCTGTGACGGGGCGCTGCCGGCCAGCAGGGCCGGCAGCGCCACGTTCTCCAATGGCGTGAGCTCGGGCATGAGCTCCCCGAACTGGTACACGATGCCGATGTCGGTCAGCCGGACGCTCGCCCGTTGCCGGGGCGACAGGGTGTTGATCTGTCGACCGTTCACCTCCACGCGGCCTGCCTTCGCCGTCAGCAGGCCTGCCACGCACATCAGCAACGTCGTTTTGCCGGAGCCGCTCGGACCCATGATCGCCGTGGTGGTCGCGGCCGGCGCGACGAAGTCAACCCCGTCAAGGACCGCCCGGTCGCCGACCTCGTATCGCAGTCCGTGCACGGACAGCACCGCGCTGGTGTCGGGCCTGGTCACCATGCCTCGCTATCGCCGAGAAACGCGCATCCTATCGGTTGATGCAGCTGCGGCGGGGGTCCGGGGCGAGGTTGATGTTGGTACCCGCGCGTACCCGAGCTACCTGGCTGCTCGGCGACCGGCGGCCGGGCTATCGTGTCATTGACTGCTACGCAGCGAAGCCGGTGTGAACCCGGCGCTGTCCCGCAACTGTGATGCCCCACCCGCCCGGTGGGGACGAGCCAGGTCGCCTGCGTGGTGGTCGCGATCAGCGCTCTCGAGGAAGGGCGCCTCGCGGACCGGGCAGCTCACCGGGCTCCCAGGTCGGCGAAGCACCAGACCTCGACCGACGGGAGGACCGATGAGACGGACACTGTTCGCTGTTGCCACCACGGTCGCGCTGCTGCTCGCCGGATGCGGCGGTAGCGAGGAACCGGAAACCCCCACTGACCCCACCGCCGAGGCCGGGTTCCCGGTCACGGTCGGCGACCTGACGCTGGAGTCCCGCCCGACCCGGATCGTGTCACTGTCCCCGACGGTGACCGAGATGCTGTTCGCGATCGGCGCCGGCGAGCAGGTGGTCGCGGTCGACGAGCTCTCGAACTACCCGCCGGAGGCGCCGGTCACCGAGCTGTCCGGGTTCGAGATCAACGTCGAGGCGGTCGCCGAATACGACCCGGACCTGGTGATCATTTCGTCCTATCCGGAGGTGATCGAGCAGTTCGAGCCGCTCGGCATCCCGGTCCACCTGGCCCCGGACAACCCCACCACGATCGAGGACGTCTACACGCAGATCACCGATCTGGGCGCGCTGACCGGCCGGCCGGATGAGGCGGCCGACCTGGTCACCCGGATGCGCGACGACCTGGCGAAGCTGGTGGCCGACGTGCCCGACCGCGAACAACCGTTGCGCTATTACATCGAGATCGACGATACCTACTGGACGTACACATCGGACAGCCTGATCGGCTCGCTGTTCGCGATGGTCGGGCTGGCGAACATCGCCGGTGAGCAGGGCGCGGTCAGTGTCCAGCTGACCGCTGAGGAGATCATCGACAGCAACCCGGACGTGATCTTCCTGATGAACGCGGCGTTCGGGATGACCCCCGAGCAGGTCGCGGCGCGAGCCGGCTGGGCGGACATCGAGGCGGTCCGCAACGACCGGATCGTCGCGCTCGACACCGACGTCGCCTCCCGCTGGGGTCCCCGGCTGGTCGACCTGATGGCGACGGTGGTGGACACCGTCTCGCAGATTCCATAGTGGTCAGCAACCGGCTCCGGTGGTGGTGGGCGGCCACCGGCGTCCTCGCGGTGATCGTCGCGGCGGTGGCCGGGCTGGCGTTCGGGCCGGTCGGGCTGCCGCCGGCGGGAGTCGCGGTCGAGGTCATCAACCTGCTGCCGGGGGTGGAGCTCTCCGGCGGGCTGCCGGAGCGGCAGGCCGCGATCGTCACCCAGATCCGGCTGCCGCGGGTGGTGCTCGGGCTGCTGGTCGGCGCGATGCTGGCGCTGGCCGGCGGCGCCTACCAGGGCGCGTTCCGGAACCCGCTGGCCGACCCGTATCTGCTCGGGGTGGCGGCCGGCGCCGGGCTCGGGGTGACGGTCGCGATCGCGCTGTCCGGCGGGCAGGTGACCACCGGCTTGCCGGTGACCGTGCCGGTCGCCGCGTTCGCCGGTGCGCTCGGGGCGGTCCTGCTCACCTATCTGGTCGGCGCGGCCGGCGGGCGGGACCGGTCGCCGCCGACGCTGATCCTCGCCGGGGTGGCGGTGTCGGCGTTCCTGGCCGCGCTCCAGACCTACCTGTTGCAGCGGCACATCGAGGTGATCCGGGAGGTGTACTCGTGGCTGCTGGGCCGGCTCGGCGGGGCCACCTGGCACGACGTCCGGCTGCTGCTGCCGTACGCGATCGTGGTGTCGGTGATCCTGCTGCTGCTTGGCCGGGAGTTGGACGTGCTGTCGGTCGGTGACGACGAGGCGGCGAGCCTCGGCCTGCACCCGCAGCGCTCGCGCTACCTGCTGCTCGCCGCGGCCTCGCTCGGCACCGCGGCGGCGGTGTCGGTCTCCGGCCTGATCGGGTTCGTCGGGATCATCGTGCCGCACCTGGTCCGGCTGCTGGTCGGCAGCTCGTACCGGCTGATCCTGCCACTGTCCATGCTGTTCGGTGGGGCGTTCCTGGCGATCGCCGACCTGGCCGCCCGGACCGTCGACGCGCCGCGTGAGGTGCCGATCGGGGTGCTCACCGCGTTCCTCGGCGGCCCGTTCTTCATCCTGGTGCTCCGGACCAGCAAGCGGGTGGCGATGTGACCGCCGCGGTCGAGGTCCGAGACGTCCGGGTGTCGCTGGACCGGACGCCGATCCTGCACGGGGTGGGTTTGCGGGTGGCGGCGGGCGAGTGGGTGACCGTGATCGGCCCGAACGGCGCCGGAAAGTCCACGTTGCTGCGGACGATCGGCGGCCTGTTGCCGTTCACCGGTAGCGTCTCGCTGCTCGGTACCGAACTGGCCCGGCTGAAACGGCGGCAGCGGGCCCGGCTGGTGGCGACCGTCGCGCAGCAGCCGGTCGTACCGCAGGGGATGGTGGTGCTCGACTACGTCCTGCTCGGACGGACGCCGTACATCCCGCCGCTGGGCCGGGAGTCGGCGGCGGACATCGCCGCCGCCACCGACGTGCTCAACCGGCTGGATCTGGCCGGGTTCGCCGACCGGCCGCTGGCCACCCTCTCCGGCGGGGAGCGGCAGCGGGTGTTCCTGGCCCGAGCACTCGCGCAGGCCGCCCCGGTGCTGCTGCTCGACGAGCCGACCAGCGCGCTCGACATCGGACACCAGCAGGAGGTGCTGGAGCTGGTCGACCAGCTCCGACACTCGGAGGGGCTGACCGTCATCGCCACCATGCACGACCTGTCGGTGGCCGGCGAGTACGCCGACCGGCTGGTGCTGATGGCCGGTGGCCGGGTGGTCGCCGACGGGCCACCGGCCGAGGTGCTCACGGCGGAGCTGCTCGCCACCCACTACCGGGCGCGGGTCCGGGTGATCCCCGGCGACCGCGGCCCGCTGGTGGTGCCGGTTCGTGGATGATGAAGCGGTGGACCGGTACGCACGCTGGAACGCGCTGGTGGAGCTGCTCGCGCGGCAGGGCCAGCTGACCGTCGAGGAGGCGGCCGAGCGGCTCGGGGTCTCGCAGGCCACCATCCGTCGCGACTTCGAGCAGCTCGCCGAGCAGGAGCTGATCACGCGTACCCGGGGTGGTGCGGTCGCCTCCGGCGTCGCGTACGACCTGCCGCTGCCGTACAAGACCGGCCGGCACTCCGCCGAAAAGCAGCGGATCGGCAAGACCGCCGCGACGCTGGTCGAGCCGGGGATGGTGGTGGCGCTCAACGGTGGCACCACCACCACCGAGGTGGCCCGGGCGCTGGCGACCCGGCCGGAGCTCGCCGGCACCGGCGACAGCGCCCAGCTGACCGTGGTCACCAACGCCCTCAACATCGCCAACGAGCTGCTGGTCCGGTCCCGGATGAAGATCGTGGTCGCCGGCGGGGTGGTCCGGCCGCAGTCGTACGAGCTGGTCGGGCCGCTCGGCGGCGCGCTGCTCCAGGAGGTGGCGGTGGACCTGGCGCTGCTCGGGGTGGACGGGTTCGACGTGGCGCTCGGGCCGGCCGCCCACCACGAGGGCGAGGCGGCGATGACCCGGCTGATGGTGGAACGGGCCCGGCGGGTGGCGATCGTCGCGGACGCGTCGAAGCTCGGCCGGCACGCGTTCGCCCGGATCTGCCCGACCGAACGGGTGGACACGCTGGTCACCGACGCCGGCGCCGAGCCGGCCACGGTCGCCGGGTTCGAGGCGGCGGGCGTACGGGTGATCGTGGCGTAACGGGTTCGCGACTGCCGGGCGATCCGGTTCGGAGCGACTGGCCGAACGGATGATTCGCACGCAAGACGCATACCGAGTATGCTCCCTTTCACGTGCCACCGAAACCGGGGGAGGACGCTCGATGACCGCTGTCGTGGAAATCCACGGGTTACGCAAGACCTACCGCAGTCTGCGGGGTGGGGCCCGGCCAGCGCTCGCCGGCTTCGACATGACGGTGGCCGCCGGCCAGGTGCACGGCTTCCTCGGGCCGAACGGCTCCGGCAAGACCACCACGTTGCGGACCCTGCTCGGGCTGATCGCCGCGAACGGCGGCGAGATGCGGCTGCTCGGCCGGCCGGTGCCGGCGGCGCTGCCGGAGGTCGCCGGCCAGGTCGGCGCGATCGTGGAGAGCCCGCAGTTCTTTCCGAACTTCTCCGCTCGGGACACGCTGTCGCTGCTCGCCACCGCCGGCGGGGTGCCGAAGCCGCGGATCGACGCGGTGCTGGAGCTGGTCGGGCTGCGGGACCGGGCCCGCGACCGGGTGAAGACCTACTCGCTGGGTATGAAGCAGCGGCTGGCGGTCGCATCGGCGCTGCTGAAGCAGCCGAAGCTGCTGATCCTGGACGAGCCGGCGAACGGGTTGGACCCGGCCGGGATCCGGGAGATGCGGGACCTGATGCGCCGGCTCGTCAGCGAGGGGATGACCGTGCTGCTCTCCAGCCACATCCTCGGCGAGGTGCAGCAGATCTGCGACTCGGTGACGATCATCTCGGCCGGGCGGCGGGTCGCCGCCGGGCCGGTCGCGGAGGTGCTCGCCGCGCACGGGACCGGGGAGATCCGGGTGCGGCTGGAGGCGGCCGCCGACCACCAGACCGCCGCCGGGATCCTGCGGGACGCCGGCGCCACCGTCACCGTCCACGCTGATCATCTGCTGGTCCACGGCGTCGACAAGCCCGCCTGGGTGACCCGGACGCTCGCCGCCCGCGACCTGTACGTGTCCGAGCTGCACCGGGCGGAAGTGGACCTGGAGTCGGTCTTCCTGGAGCTGACCGGCACCACCCCGGTGCCCGGGCAGCACCACCAGGTCGGCCTGCCCGCCAACTCGGAAGGCGCCGGGCCGGTCGCCGCGAACGTGGGAGGAACGCACGCATGAACCTGCTCAAAGCCGAGCTGCGCCGGCTGGCCAAGCGCCGGATCACCCGCTGGATGCTGCTGCTGGTGCTGCTGCTGATGCCGACGGTCGCGCTGGTCGTGGCCAGCAACTACGTCAAGCCAGGGCCGGCGGCGCAGGCCCAGGCCGAGGCCGCGGCGGCCGCGGAGTTCGAGCGGCAGCAGGTGTACATCGAGGCCGAGGTCGCCCGGTGCGAGGCGGACCAGGCCGCCGGCACCGCCGACGAGATGGGCTGGCCGGAGGACTGCGAGGAAATCCGCGCGTGGCAGTCCAGCCAGGAGGAGATGGTCGAGTGGTTCATGCCGCCGGCGTTCGAGTTCCGCGAGGACTTCCAGCCGATGATCAAGGTGCTGACGGCGCTGCTGTGCCTGTTCGGGTTCACCATCGGCGCGTCGTTCGTCGGCGCTGAGTGGCGTACCGGCGGGATGATGAACCTGCTGCTGTGGCGGCCGCGCCGGCTGCAGGTGCTCGGCACCAAGCTGGCGGCGCTGGTCGGCGTGCTGGCTGGCCTGGCGGTGGTGCTCGGTGCCCTGTGGACCGGCATGTTCTGGCTGGTCGCCGAGTTCCGCGGGATCACCGACACGATGACCGACGGGGCCTGGCAGTCGTTCGGCCTGGCCGGGTTGCGCGGACTGGCGCTGGTGCTGTTCGCCGGGGTGCTCGGGTTCGCGCTGGCATCGATCGGCCGGCACACCGCGCTGGCGATGGGCGCCGCGATCGTCGCGTTCGTGGTCGGGGTCGCCGGGGTCGGCATCATCGGCGGCGGGATGCTGGAGCTGCCGTTCTACGAGCGCTGGATCTGGAGCACCTATGTCACCGCCTGGCTGGACGGGTCGGTGGAGCTGACCGACTGGAACGCGCCCTGCACCCCGACGCCGAACGGCGACTGCGTCTCGCCGACGCTGGAGATTTCGTGGCAGATCGCCGGGATCGGGATGGCGGTGCTGTTCGCGGTGGTGCTGATCGTGGCGATGTGGCAGATGCGTCAGCGCGACGTAGCCTAGCGCTATGGACCGCCCCCCGGTCAGTTCCCTCGACGACCTCGAACGCCGCATCCTCGCCTTCGAGCGGCGCTGGTGGCGGCGACCGGGCGCCAAGGAGCAGGCGATCCGGGACACGTTCGGGCTCACCGCCACCCGGTACTACCAGCTGCTCAACCGGCTGCTGGACGAGCCGGCCGCGCTGGCCGAGGACCCGGTGCTGGTCACCCGGCTGCGCCGGCTGCGCGGCTCGCGCAGCGCCTGACCGGCCCGGCCCCGGTGGCGCCGGCAACCGCTCGGCGGGCTGCCGGCCGGCCGCCGGTGCCGGCGTACTACGGTTCGCCCATGCGGGTATGGGTGCCGTACCAGGAGATCGTGCCGCGGTTGCCGGCGGCGCTGGCGGTGGACGTGTACGACGGGTCGGGCGAGCCGCCGGCGTCCCAGGATCAGGTCGAGCTGTACGTCACTCCGTACACCTTCGACGCCCGGCCGCTGGAGCTGATCCGGGCGATGCCGAAGCTGCGGGTGGTGCAGACCCTCACCGCCGGGTATGAGCACGTCCTGCCGTACCTGCCGGAGGGGGTGACGCTCTGCAACGCCGGCGGCCTGCACGACACCAGTACGGCCGAACTGGCGGTGACCCTGATGCTGGCGTCGCTGCGCGGGATCCCGGATTTCGTCCGTGGCCAGGACGCCGGCGAATGGCGGCACCGGCGGTGGGACTCGCTCGCCGACCGGACCGTCCTGATCGTCGGGTACGGCGGGATCGGCGCGGCGATCGAGCGGCGGCTGGCCGGGTTCGAAGTGGAGGTGTTGCGGGTGGCGCGCCGGCCGCGGCCCGGCGTCGCCGGCCTGGCGGAGTTGCCGGAGCTGCTGCCGCGCGCTGATGTCGTGGTGCTGTGCGTGCCGCTCACCGACCAGACCCGCCGGATGGTGGACGCGGCGTTCCTGGCCCGGATGCGGGACGGCGCGCTGCTGGTGAACGTGGCGCGCGGCGGGGTGGTGGACACCGACGCGCTGGTGTCCGAAGTAGCCAACGGCCGGCTGCGGGCGGCGCTGGACGTCACCGACCCGGAGCCGCCGCCGCCCGGCCATCCGTTGTGGAGGCTGCCGGGGGTGCTGCTGAGCCCGCACGTGGGCGGCAACTCGACCGCGTTCCTGCCGCGCGCGCACCGGCTGATCATCGAGCAGCTGGCGCGGTTCGCGGCCGGCACCCCGCTCGAGCACGTGGTGGTCTCCGGCGCCTGACCGGTTCCGGCCGCCGGGCTTGGCCGGTTCCGGCCGGTTCTCGGGGCGGCCGCCCGCCAGCGCGTGCCAACCGCGCCGAGGCTGGGCTTTAATCCTGGGCTAACAGCCCAGTTGCGCCGCAACTGGGCCGGAGCCGGAGCCGGGCGGAGCCACCGGAGCGGGCTTGACCGGCTCGGCTACCGTGGTGGCACGTCGGTGTGGGCTGGGAGAGGCGAGGCGATGAGCGTTGCGGTGACGGCGGTGACGCGCGAGCGGCTGCCGGAGCCGTTGCCCACCCCGGAGAGCGTGGCCGCCCGGCCCAGCCGGACCGCCCGCCGGCTGACCTGGGCGCTGGCGGTGCTGCTCGGGCTCGGCCTGTTCGCCGGCGTGGCGGGCGTGACCAGCGTGCAGGACCGGTCGGCGTTGGTCGACGAGATCGCCACCCGGGACGGGCCGCTGGTGGTCGCCGCTCAGGACCTCTACCGGTCGCTCTCCGACGCCGACGCCACCGCCGCGAGCGCGTTCCTCACCGAGGGGCCGGAGCCGGTCGCGCTGCGCGAGCGCTACCAGGCGGACATCGCCCGGGCGAGCGCGGCGCTGACCACCGTGGCGAGCGGCGCGGCCACCACCCGGGCGACCGCCCCAGTGATCACCGTGCTGCAGGTGCAGCTGCCGGTCTACACCGGGCTGGTGGAGACCGCTCGCGCGTACAACCGGCTCGGGCTGCCGGTCGGCGCGGCCTACCTGCGGGAGGCGTCCGCGCTGATGCGCGACACGCTGCTGCCGGCCGCCGAGTCGCTGTTCGAGATCGTCTCCGACGAGCTGGCCGACGCCCGCGGCAGCGCGGCCCGGCTGCCCTGGTTCGCGCTACTGCTCGGGGTGGCGCTGCTGGCGGCGCTGGTGGTGGTGCAGCGGATGCTGACCCGGCGCACCAACCGCCTGTTCAACCTCTGGTTGGTGTTGGCGACGGTGGCGGCGTTCGCCTCGACGCTGTGGTTGGCCGGGTCGTGGTGGTCGGCCGCCTCGCACCTGGACGCCAGCCACCGGGACGGCTCGGCGCAGGTGGCGCTGCTGTCGCAGGCCCGGATCACCGCCCTGCAGGCGCGCAGCAGCGAGGCGCTGACGCTGGTCGCGCGCGGCGCCGGGGCGGAGTACGAGCGCAACTTCACCGCCGCGATGACCGAGCTGATGGGCGAGGGTGGCCTGCTCGCGGCGGCCCGCGACGAGGCCGCCGACGGGCGCGGCTTCGAGTCGGCCGAGGCCGCGATCGCCGCCGCCAACGAATGGCAGCAGATCCACGCCGAGGTGCGCCGGCTCGACGAGACGGCCGGTGACTACCCGGCGGCGGTGGCGCTCGCGATCGGGCCGGACGAGCAGAGCGCCGGTAGCGCGTTCGAGCGGCTGGACTCTGCGCTCGGTGACGGGATCACGCACGGCAACCAGCGGTTCGCGGCGGAGGCGGCGCAGGCCGGCGACGCGCTGTCGGCGGTCGCGCCCGGGGTGGGGCTGCTGACCGCGCTGGCGCTGGCCGGGATCGCGATCGGGATCCAGCAACGGCTCAGGGAGTACCGATGAGATCGGCACGGGCGAACCGGTTGGTCGCGGTGGTCGGGGTGCTGGTGGTCGGGCTGGCCGGCTGCGGCGGCGGGGGCGGCCGGGTGGCGCCGCAGGTGGAGCCGACCAACTACGCGCCCTGGCCGGCCGGGGTCGAGGACCCGGCGAACGTGGCGCCGGCCGACCCGGCCGGGTCCGAGTCGTGCGACCCGCGCGCGAGCTACCGGCCGGACGGGCTGGACATCCCACCGGGGTCCACCATGGACCAAATCCGGGACCGGGGCCGGCTGGTGGTCGGGGTCGCCCAGAACACCTACCTGTTCGGCTACCGGGACCCGACCGACGGGCAGCTCAAGGGCTTCGACATCGACATCGCCCAGGAGATCGCGCGGGCGCTGTTCGGCGACCCGGACCGGATCCAGTTCCGGGCGGTGGTCTCCGGCGACCGGGAGGCGGTGCTGCAGCAGGACCTGGTCGACATCGTCGTCAGCACCATGACCATGAACTGCGAGCGGTGGCAGAACGTCGCCTTCTCCACCGAGTACTATTCGGCCGGCCAGCGGGTGCTGGTCACCGCCGGTTCGGCGGCGGAGGGGATCGACGACCTCGGTGGCCAGCGGGTCTGCGCGGCCAGCGGCAGCACGTCGATCGAGAACGTGGCGGCGGCCGAGTCCGGCCCGATCCCGGTGGCGGTGCCCGACTGGACCGACTGCCTGGTGATGCTCCAGCAGGGTCAGGTGGACGCGATCTCCACCGACGACTCCATCCTGGCCGGGCTGGCCGCCCAGGACCCGACCACCAAGGTGGTGGGCGAGCCGTTCAGCGAGGAGCCGTACGGGATCGCGGTCCGATCCTCCGAGCGGGATCTGGTCCGGTACGTCAACGCGGTGCTCGAACAGCTGCGCTCCGACGGCACCTGGACCGACATCTACAACCGCTGGCTCGCCGACCATCTCGGCCGCGGCGCCGAGCCGCCGCCGGCCCGATACCGGGACTGACCGACCGATGACCGCCCCTCAGCTCACCCGCGACGAGTCGAAGCAGGCGCTGGCGGTGCTCAGCGCCGCCTACGACCGGATCGCGACCGCGATGTTCGGACTGGACAGCCACGCCGGGCTGCGGTTCCTGCGCGGCAGCGGGCTGGCCGGCGCGACCGCCCAGGTGGCCGAGCACGTCAAGGTGCTGATGTCGCAGTTGTGGGCGCAGTTCTCAGCGCTCAGCCAGCACCTCGAACGGGCCCGCGCGACTGACGACCTGCCGGAGCTGACCCGGCTACTGCGGGAGCCGGTAGTGGCGCTGGACGGCGACGGGTTCCCGGTCGACCTCACCGGCGGCGGCGCGACCGCGGGCGCCGGTGCGGTGGCGCGGACGGTGACCCTGACCGGGCTGGCGCAGAGCCTGGAGACCACCACCACCGAGCTCGCCGACCTGCTCACCGAGGTGGACACCGCGGTGTCCACAGTAGCCAACCGGCTGGCCGAGGTGAGCGACGCGCTCGGCAAGCTGCGGGCGGATCCGGCGACCGCCGGCGAGGTCGACCTCGACCAGTTCGAGACCACCCTGGCCGAGCTGCGCGATTTGGCGCTCGCCGACCCGGTGGAGCTGGCCCGGCCCGACACCAGCCCGACCGAGCAGCGGCTGGACCGGCTCGCCGCCGACCTCACCGCGGCGGCCGAGCGGCAGGCCCGGATCGCCGAGCTGCGCGACCACCATCCGCAGCGGATCGCCGAGCTGACCGAGGCGGTCGACCGGGTGGCCGCCGCTGAGCAGGCGGCGACCGAGTCCTATCGAGTGGTACGGGAGAAGATCGCTGACCCGGGGTTGCCGGCGGTCCCCGCCGCCGCGGCCGACCTGCGGCGGCGGCTCGCCAGCGCGGACGCGCTCGCCCGCGCCGACCGGTGGGGGCGGCTCGCCGACGAGCTGGCCGCGATCGGCACCGCGGCCGGCGAGGCCCGGGCGTACGCCGAGCGGCTGCGCCGGGCGGCCGACGGACTGCTGGACCGGCGGACCGAGCTGCGCGGCCGGCTCTCCGCCTACCGGGCGAAGGCGGCCCGCAGCGGGTTCGGGGAGCACCCCGAGCTCTCCGAGCGCCACCGGGAGGCGTACGACCTGCTCTACACCAGCCCGTGCGACCTGCCGGCGGCGACCCGGGCGGTGTTCCGTTACCAGCAGACACTCGCCAACCTGATCGATCGTGAGGAGACGGGCTCATGAGGTGTGTGCGGTCGGGGTGCGGCGGTACG
Organism: Natronosporangium sp.; assembly: GCA_036564175.1. Lineage (GTDB taxonomy): Bacteria > Actinomycetota > Actinomycetes > Mycobacteriales > Micromonosporaceae > Natronosporangium. The sequence continues at coordinate 51,010 of DATCKZ010000109.1, read as the reverse complement.
TACGGACCGGAGGGTTACTGCGACGAGTGCGGGCTGAAGGCGCCGGAGGGCACGCCGGTGCCGAGCGTGGCCGCGGCTGCCGGATCGGGCGGGACCGCGGCCGCCACCCAGGCCGGCGGTGGCTGGTCCGGGTCGCAGGGCAGCCGCTGGTCCGGGTCCGGATCGACCGGCACCCGCACCAGCCGGGCCTCCCGGCGCGGCCAGCTCGGCGCCGGCCTGCTCGAGATGCCCCGGGTGCCGCTGCGCGATCCGGCCACGGTGGTGATGGCCGACCCGAAGGTGGCCGAGTCGCGCCGGTACTGCAGCTCCTGCGAGCAACCGGTCGGCCGCAGCCGGGACGGCCGGCCCGGCCTGGACGAGGGGTTCTGCCCGCACTGCCGGACCCGGTTCTCGTTCCTGCCCAAGCTCAAGGCCGGCGACCTGGTCGACGACCGGTACGAGCTGATCGGCTGCCTCGCCTACGGCGGGCTGGGCTGGATCTACCTGGCCCGGGACAAGAACATCGGCGACGAGGTGGCCGAGCGGTGGGTGGTCCTGAAGGGACTCATCAACACCTCCGACGTCGACGCGATGGCGGCGGCGGTGATGGAGCGCCGGTTCCTGGTCGAGATCGACCACCCGAACATCGTCAAGATCTACGACTTCGTCCAGCATCCGGACCCGCAGACCGGCAAGCCGATCAGCTACATCGTGATGGAGTACGTGGGTGGGCAGTCGCTGCGCGACCGGCTGCTGTCCCGCCGTGGCCCGGACGGCCGGCCCAACCCGCTGCCGCTGGCCGAGGTGCTCGCGTACGGGCTGGAGGTGCTGCCGCCACTGGGCTACCTGCACGAGCGGGGGTTGCTGTTCTGCGACTTCAAGCCGGACAACGTCATCCACGCCGAGGAGCAGCTCAAGCTGATCGACCTGGGGGCGGTCCGCCGGATCGACGACCAGCTGAGCGCGGTCTACGGCACGCCCGGCTACCAGGCGCCGGAGGTGCCGACCGCCGGCCCGTCGGTCGCCTCCGACATCTACACGGTCGGCCGGACCCTGGCCGTGCTGAGCTTCGACTTCCGCGGTTTCTCCAGCGAATACGCCGACCGGCTGCCGGACCGGTCGACGGTGCCGCTGCTGCAGGCCGAGGAGTCCTACTACCGGCTGCTGGTCCGGGCCACCCACCCCGACCCCGAGCAACGGTTCGAATCGGCGGACCAGATGCGCGAGCAGCTGTACGGGGTGTTCCGGGAGGTGCTGTCCGCCGCCGACCAGCGGCCCCGGCCGGCGCCGTCCACTCTGTTCACTCCGGAGCAGCGGGCGTTCGGGATCGGCGCCGGCAACCTGGACGGGCCGCCGATCGACGGGCCACCGGAGGCCGACGAGCTGGTGCACGGGTTGCCGTTGCCGCTGATGGACCAGGCCGACCCGGGGATCGGCTACCTGGCCGGGGTCGCCACCACCGACCCGCGGGAGCTGGTGGCCCGGTTGGAGGCGGCCCCCGAAGCCACCCCGGAGGTGGTGTTCCGGCTCGTGCTCGCGTACCTGGAGGGTGGCAACACCACCGCCGCCTACCACCGGCTGGAGGCGCTCGCGGCCGACCACCCGCGCCACTGGCGGGTCGACTACTACCGCGGGCTGGTCGCGCTCGCCACCGGCGAGCGCGCGGTGCCCGCCTTCGACACGGTCTACAGTGCCCTGCCCGGTGAGCCGGCCGCCAAGCTGGCGGTCGCCGCCGCCGCCGAACTGGCCGGCGACCCCGCCACCGCCAGCGCCCTCTACCAGCGGGTGTGGCACACCGACCACGGGTTCGTCAGCGCCGCGTTCGGGCTGGCCCGGCTCCGGCGGGCCGCCGGCGACCGGGCCGGTGCGGTGGCGGTGCTGGACGAGGTGCCGGAGAACAGCCGCTACCACCTGTTCGCCCAGGTGGCGGCGATCCGGGCGAAGCTCGCGGTGACCCAGCTGGCGCTGCTCACCGAGGCGGACCTGCTCGACGCGGCCGCCCGGCTGGAGCGGCTCACCACGCTCACCCCGGAGCGGCGGGCCCGGATCTCGGTCGAGATCCTCCACAAGGCGATCCAGTTCGTGCCGGCGGTGAGCCAGCCGAGCCCGGCCCGTCTGCTCGGCCATCCGATGAACGAGCGGGCGCTCCGGTTCGGGCTGGAACAGTGTTACCGGACCCTGGCCAAGGTGTCGCACGACCGCCGGCTACGGGCGGCCTATGTGGACTTGGCCAACACGGTCCGGCCGAGGACCCTGGTATGAGCGCGGGGACCCTGGTATGAGCGCGGTTTGCCCGGGGAGGCAGGGATGAGCAGCACGGCGGTGTGCGAGCTGTGCGCCGGCCCACCGGTGGCCGGCCACAACTTCTGTGAGGGCTGTGGCCGGGATCTGCGCGGCGACGCCGACCGGTGGTGGCGCTCCTCCACCGCCGGGCCCGACCCCTGCCCCGGCTGCGGCGGCACCGAGTACAGCCCGGACGGATACTGCGAAGCCTGTGGCCGGCGCCGCAACGCCGGGCAGGACCATGTGGAGCTGGCGATCGGCGGGATCGCCGCGGTCACCGACAAGGGCCGGCACAAGCAGCGCAACGAGGACGCGGTCGCGATCGGCCGGGTCGGCGACGCCACCATCGCGGTGGTCTGCGACGGCGTCTCCACCTCGATCCGGGCCGACGAGGCGTCCCACGCCGGGGTGGACGCGGCGATAGCCGCGCTCGGAACCGCCCTGTCCGGCGGCGAACCGCCGGCGCAGGCGATCGTCGCCGGCACCCGGGCGGCCGCCGAGGCGGTGGCCCGGCTTGCCACCCCGGAGACCGTGGCCTCCCCGCCGAGCTGCACGTTCGTCGCGGCGGTGGTGACCGACTCCGAGGTGGTGGTCGGCTGGGTCGGCGACAGTCGCGCCTATTGGTTGGCCGACCAGCCGGCCGAGTCGAGACGGCTGACCATCGACGACTCGCTCGCCGGCCAGCTCGCCGCGGCCGGGGTCGCCACCGAAGCTGGCGAGGGTCGGGATCCCCGGCTCACCGCGCTCGCCCGCTGGCTGGGCGCGGATGCCGAGGACACCGAGCCCCGGATCGCCAGCTTCCAGCCGACCGGACCGGGCCGGGTGCTGGTCTGCTCGGACGGGCTGCACCGCTACCTGTCCGACCCGGCAAAGCTGGCGGTGACCGCCCCCGGCGCGCCGGCCGACACCGCCCGCGCCCTCAACCAGCTCTCGCTGGACGCCGGCGGTGCGGACAATATCGCCATCGCCATCCTGCCGTTCCCGCCGGTTTCGCCAGCGGACCCGCCTGTCACAGCAGAGGAGCCGACCGAATGACCCAGCCGAGCTTCGAAATCGAGGTCCACCACAACGAGTACCTCCCGCAGGGCGGCCAGATCGTCGACGCGATCATCACGGTCAGCGCCAGCGGCGCCGGTCTGCCGTCGGCAGCGGACGGGGCGGTGAGCACCGCCGAGGTGATCATGGTCGACTGCTCCGGCTCGATGGGCTACCCGATCACCAAGCTGACCGAGGCCACCCGGGCCACCCAGACCGCCATCGACACGCTCCGGGAAGGAGTGCCGTTCGCGGTGGTGGCCGGCACCCACAACGCGTACCTCATCTATCCGCCGGGCGGCCAGATCCGGATGGTGCCGGTGAACCAGCGGACCCGGGCCGAGGCGAAGGCCGCGGTGAGCCGGCTGCGGGCCGACGGCGGCACCGCGATGAGCCGCTGGCTCGACCTGGCGAACCGGTTGTTCGCCAGCCAGCCGGCCGACATCAAGCACGCGATCCTGCTCACCGACGGCAAGAACGAGTCCGAGTCGCCGGCGGACCTGGACCGGGTGCTCGGCGAGTGCGAGGGCCGGTTCATCTGCGACAGTCGCGGGATCGGCCAGGGCTGGATCGCCGAGGAGCTGATGAAGATATCGTCCACACTGCTCGGTGCGGCGGACGGGCTGGAGGACCCGGCGGAGCTGCCGGCCGCGTTCCGGGCGATGACCGAGACCGCGATGGGCAAGGCGGCGGCGGACGTCGCGCTGCGGATCTGGACCCCGGCCAGCGCGAAGATCCGGTTCCTGAAGCAGGCGTTCCCGCAGGTGGAGGACCTGACCGGGCGCCGGGTCGAGGTGAGCCCGCGGGTCGGCGACTACCCGACCGGCGCCTGGGGTGCGGAGAGCCGCGACTACCACCTCTCGGTCGAGGTGTCGCCGGCGGCGATCGGCGACGAGCTGCTCGCGGCCCGGGTCAGCCTGGTCAGCCATGACCAGAAGCTGGCCGAGCGACTGGTGCTGGCGAAGTGGACCGACGACGTCGCGCTGTCCACCCGGATCAACCCGCAGGTCGCCCACTACACCGGGCAGGAGGAGATGGCCGCGCTGCTGCGGGACGGGGTAGCGGCGATGCAGGCCGGGGACGACGCCACCGCCACCGCGAAGCTTGGCCGGGCCCGGAAGATCGCGCTGGAGTCGGGGCACACCGACACGGCGAAGCTGGTCGAGCGGGTGGCCGAAGTGGTCGACGAGCCCACCGGCACGATCCGCTTGAAGAAGAAGGAAGATGTCGATAGCGGCATCGAGGAGATCATCAAGGTACGGTCGGTGAAGACTACCCGGGTCAAGCGGCAGGTCGAGTAGGGGGTACGGATGCCTCGCTGTGGCAACGGCCACGAGTCCGCGACCACCGACTACTGTGACGTGTGCGGCGTCCCGATGTCCGGCTCCTCGGGGTCGGCGGCGGCTGGCTCGTCGGCCGGCGGATCGGCCGGTTCGGCGGCTGGCGCGTCGGTTGCGGCGCCGCCGGCGCCCGCGCAGTCGTGCGGCAGTTGCGGCCAACCGATGCTCGCCGGTGCCCGGTTCTGCGAGCTGTGCGGCTGGGACGCCGAGGCGGCGAAACTGGGCGCCGACCCGTCCCCGCCGCCGGACCCAGAGGTGACGGTCGGCTCGACCCCGAGCCCCGCTCCGGCTCCGGACCCAGCCCCGGCGCCGGGTCCGGGGTTAGCGGTGGTGGTCACGGCCGACCGGGACTACTTCGAGACGGTACGGGCGATGGAGGGCCCCGACGCGGCGGAGCTCACGTTCCCCGCGTACTGGCCGGAGCGCCGGTTCCCGCTCACCGGCTCCCGGATCGTGATCGGCCGGCGCAGCCGGTCCCGCGGCACCAACCCGGACATCGACCTCGGCGGCCAGTTTGCCGATCCCGGGGTCTCGCACCTGCACGCGATGCTGGTCGCCCAGCCCGACGGCAGCTGGGCGGTGGTGGACCTGGGCTCGTCCAACGGGACGTACCTCAACGACGGGACCGACCCGATCCGCCCGAACGTGCCGGTCTCGATCGAGCCCGGCGACCGGATCCATCTCGGCGCCTGGACGACCCTCACCATCAGCTAGGTCGGGTAGCGTCGATCATGGAGTTTCCGGCGTGTCGTACGGCGTGTCATGAAGAAGCTCCATGATCGAATAGTCCTCGGATTCCGGTCCAGTGTGCTGTGGGACGAGGACGGTGAAGTCACGGATGATGGCGACGGGTCACGCGATCTCCGGCGCGGTCGGCTGGCTGGGGCTCTGCCTGGCGGCCGGCCTGGTCGACCGGCACCCGACGCCGGTGCAGATCACCGCCGGCGCCGCGATCGCCGCCGGGTTCGCGATCTTCCCGGACATCGACCATCCAAAGTCGCGGGTCGCGCGTACCCTCGGCTGGTTCACCCGGGCGCTGGCCCGGGTGTTCACGTTCATCTGCGACCTGATCCGGGACGCCACCTGCGGGCACTGCGCCACCCCCGGCACGTACGGGCATCGCACGCTCTCGCACACCGCGGTGTTCGCGGTGCTGGTCGGGGCGGGGGTGTGCCTGGCCGGTAGCCGCGGCAACCTGGTCGCGGCCGCGATCGTGGTCGGGATCGGCGCCGGACTGGCGGTCGCCGGGCTGACCGGTTCCCGGGTCGGCACGATCGTGATCGGGGTAGCGGCGGGGATCGCGGTCCACCAGCTCGGCGGCGGCGTGGACTGGTGGTGGCTCGGCGTGCCGGTCGGCTGGGGGATCCTGGCGCACGCGCTCGGGGACGGGCTGACCGAGCAGGCGGTCCCGCTCTGGTGGCCGGTGAAGATCAGAGGCTGTACGTGGCGGCGGGTCGGCGTACCGCGCTGGCTCCGGTTCCGGACCGGCGGATGGGTCGAGCGGGTGTTGTCGGTGGTGCTGGTCGGCCTCGGCGCGGTCGCCGGCTGGCTCCTCCTGACCGGCGCCTAGCCGGGCGACCCGCCGGCCGCGGGGCTACTGCTCGGCGTAGGCGGCGAGGTAGGCGACCTGGGCGGGGTCGAGCGACGGGCGGACCCGCTCGCGGGCGGTCGCCACGTGCGCCGCGGTCACCGTCGAGGCCTCCAGCGACTCGCGCATCGCCGACATCGCGGCCTCCCGGATCAGCGCCGCACAGTCCGCCGCCGAGTAGCCGTCCAGTCCGGCCGCGAGCTCGGCCAGGTCGACATCATCCGCCAGCGGTACCCCGCGCGAGGCGGCTCGCAGGATCTCGGTGCGCGCCTCCGCGTCCGGCGGTGGCACGTAGACCAGCCGCTCCAGCCGACCCGGCCGCAGCAGCGCCCGGTCCACAAGGTCCGGTCGGTTGGTGGCCCCGATCACCACCACGTTGTGCAGCGACTCCACCCCGTCCAGCTCGGTGAGCAGCGCCGCCACCACCCGGTCGGTGGTACCGCCGTCGTTGGCCTGCCCGCGCACCGGCGCCAGCGCGTCCACCTCGTCCAGGAAGACCAGCGTCGGGGCGGCCTCCCGGGCCCGCCGGAACAGTTCCCGGACCGCCCGCTCGCTCTCGCCCACCCACTTGGTCAGCAGCTCGGCACCCTTGACCGACAGCACGTTCGCCTTGCCCGCCCCGGCGATCGCCTTGACCAGGAAAGTCTTGCCGCAGCCGGGCGGCCCGTAGAGCAGCACGCCGCGCGGTGCCTGGATGCCGAGCCGGGCGAACGTGTCCGGATAAGTCAGTGGCCACAGGACCGCCTCGGTGAGCGCCTCCTTCACCGCCACCATGTCGCCGACGTCGTCCAGGTCCACCTTGTCAATCTCCAGAGTGGACTCAGCCATCGAGGACGGTTCGACGACCGTCAACGCGGCTTCGAAGTCGGCCATGCTCACCATCGGGTGCGGGTCGTCCTTCTGCCGGCGGGCGGCCCGGATCGCCGCCTCGCGGGCGAGCGCGCCGAGGTCGGCGGCGACGAACCCGGGGGTCCGGGCGGCGATCTCGTCCAGGCTCACGTCTTCGTGCAGCGGCATCGGCCGGGTCAGCACCGCCAGCTGCTCGGCCCGCAGCGCCGCGTCCGGCAGCGGCACCGCCAGCTGCAGCGAGAGCAGGTCGGGCGCGCGCAGCCCCGGGTCGAGCGCCTCCGGCCGGCTGGTCGTGCACACCACCGCGCCACCGTCGTCGAGCACCTCCCGGATCACCTGCCGGAGCACGGTGCCGAGCGGGCCGGGCTGCTCGCGCGGCGCCAGTGCGTCCACATCGGTCACCAGCAGCACCCGGGTGGAGCCGCGGTGCGCGGCGGCCGCCTCGCGCAGCCGGACCGCGGCCGCGTCGTTGGTGAGCGCCGCCAGCTCGGGTGCCCAGACCGTCCGTACCGGCGCCTCGGCCTCGGCGGCGACCGCCCGGACCAGCGACTCCTTGCCGGAGCCGGCCGGGCCGGCGATCAGCACGCCGAGGTTGATGCTGGTGCCGAGCCGCTTCAGCACCTCCGAGTGGCGGAAGCCGAGATCGAGCAGCTCCAGCAGCTCGTGCGCCTGAGTACGCAGACCCGGCAGGTCCTCGATCTTCGGGGCCGGCGGCTCCGGATCCGGCTCGGGTGCTGCCTGCGCCCCGCCGGTGGCCGGCGCCGACGCCCGCGCCGGCTCCGGCGTCGCGGTGCCGTGCTGCCAGCCGACCACGCTGTCGGTCGTCACCCCTACCACCCCGGCCGGCTCGGTGCCGACCACGGTGAGCAGAGTGGACGTCCACGCGTACCCGACCAGGTTCGCCAGCCGCCGCCGGGCCGCCGCCACCGCGGCCCGGGCCTCCCGGCGCGGCTGGTCCTCCAGCGGCAGCAGCGACACGTTGTCGCCGGCGGTGACCGCCTTGCCGAGCAGCGCGAGCCGGAGCAGCTCCGGCGAGACCACCGCCATGATCTCCACCGGCCCGGACACCACCACCCGCTGGGCGGGCGCCGCCGGCACCGGCTCGACGGTCACCGAGGCACCGTCGCGGATCCCGAGGTTGCCGAGCACCAGCTCGTCGGCGTAGAGCAGCAGCTGGCTCGCGGAAGGCTCGGCGGGCGCCACCACCGCGGCGCTGGTCCGCCGGCCGACCAGCCGGACCGGGTCGCCGGCGCGCAGGCCGAGGTCGGCGAGCACCCGCGGGTGGAGCCGGACCACGCCCCGGCGGGCGTCCGGCGCCGCCACCCGCAGGCTGGCGGTGAAGCTCCGGGCGACGGCGCCGGCCTGCCCGGTCTCCGCGGCGGTACCGCGTTCGGTCCCCGACTCAGTCACGCCCGCGAGCCTAGTCGCGCCGCACCAACCCTCGATCGGCGAGCCGGCGCGGCCGGTCGGCGTGGTGGCCGCGGGCCAGCGCGGCGGCCGCGAGCGCGGCCACGGCGACCCCGGCCGCGGCGAGCCCGACCGCCGACAGTCCGCCGGCCGCCAGCACCACCGCCGCGGCCGGCGCGCCACCCGCCGCGCCCAACCCCATCGCGACCTCGCCCCACGCCTCGCCGCGCGGCCGGACCGCCGGCGGCAGCTCGGCGACCAGCAGCGCGCTGCCGCCGACCACCGCGCCGCTCCAGCCCACCCCGAGCAGCACCAGGTAGACCGTGACCGAGGTCCGGTCGGCCGGATCGACGGCGATCGTCGCCACTCCGACCAGTGCCAGCAGCCCGATCCCGAGCCCGCCCACCACCGCACCGCCGAGCCGGTCGGCGAGCCAGCCGAACCCCGGCGACAGCGCGAACATCCCGACCACGTGCAGGCTCACGATCACCCCGACGGTGGTGAGATCGTGGCCATGCGCGGTCAGGTGCGGCGGCGCGATCGCCATGATCCCGACCATCACCAGGTTGGCGGCGGCGAGCAGCCCGAGCGCCCCGAGTGCCGCCGCGGCCGGCCGATCCGCCGACCGCGCCGCCGCCACCGGCTGCGGACCCGCCGTGCGCACCGCCGGCAGGCCGACCAGCATCGCCGCCGCCAGCCCGAACGAGCCGACCGCCACCAGGTACAGCCCGGCCAGGTCGGGCAGGCCCAGGCCGGCGGCGAACCGGCCGCTCGGGCCGAGCAGGTTCGGCCCGGCCACCGCCCCGACCGTCGCACCGGCCAGCACCGCGCCGATCGCCCGCCCGCGCGCCCGGACCACGGTCAGGTCGGCCGCGGCGTACCGGGCCAGGAACACCGCCGGATTGGCCACGCCCATCACGAAGCTGCCGGCGAGTACGCCGAGCAGGCTGTCCCGACCGGCGGCGACCGCGACCAGCAGCGCGCCGGCGGCGCCGATCGCGTAGCCGGCGGCGAGCGCCCGGCCCCGGCCCAGCCGCCGGGCGGCCCGGGAGATCGCGAGCGCGCCGACCGCCGAGCCGGCGACCAACACCCCGATCGGCAGTCCGGCGGTGGCTTCCCGACCGGTGATCGCCACCGCCAGCAGCGCGCCGGCGGTGCCACCGGCGGCCAGCCCCAGGCTGCCGGTCGCGGTGGCGGCGACCAGCAACGCCACCGGCCATCGATCGGTACGGTTCAACCGATCGGTACGGGTCACCGGCGCGATCCGGGTGGCGGAAGCCTGCTCGTGCATGCCGCCAGCGTGCGCCCGGCCCGGTCGCCGAGGCTTGAACGAACCGGACCTGTCAGCGAGCCCGGGCGGCGAGCAGCGGCTGGAACGAGGTGGTGTGGTCGTGAGTCGGGCCACAGATCCCGGCCCGCTCGGCCAGGAAGGCGGCCGGCGGCAGCCCGGCCAACTGTCCACTTTCGCGGGTCAGATGGGCCTGGTCGGCGTAGCCCGCGGCGGCGGCCAGCCTCGCCAACCCCGACGCGCCGCGGCCCTGCGTACCGCTGCTGCCGGCCAGTGCCAGGAACCCCTGGAACCGCAACACTCGATGCAGGGTCTTGGCGCTGTAGCCGACCTCCCGCAGGCTCCGGCGGCGCAGGTGGCGTGTGGACACTCCGAGCGTGGCGGCCGCCTCGGCGACGCTCGCCGCCCGCCACGGCGAGAGCAGCTCGACCGCGGCCAGCACCAGCGGGTCGGCCTCGGCGCCGGCGGCCGGCGCGAACGCCGCCTCCAACCGGCGCGCCGCCTCGCCGGCGGTTTCGGCAGCGGCGAGCTGTTCGGCCAACCGCTCGGCCTCCCGCCCCCACAGGTCGGCCAGGTCGACCTGCCGCCCGGCCAGTTCGGACGCGGGCGTGCCGAGCAACGGGTACGCCAGGCCGGGCCGGATCCGCACCCCGACGATCGTGGTGCCCGGCGTGACCGTGGTCACGGTCGGGGCGAGCCGCGGTCCGGTGACCTGCACCGCGGATCCGAGCTTGGCATGAATCTCCACCGATCCGTTCGGCACGGTCCGGTGGGTCAACGGTGGTGCGCCGGCCGGCACCTGCTGCACCCAGACGCACGCGAGCCGGTCGGCGAGCGGGCCGGCCGGTGGCCGTTCCCGATAGCTCTGATGGCTTTCGTGGCTCTGCTGAGCAGCCGTCACCCGTCAACGGTAGTCCGGTTCGGGATCACCTGGCCTGCGTCGTTGGTCACCCGCTACACTCGGCTCACACAACTGAACAGCACTCATCCAGAGGGGTTGAGGGACCGGCCCGATGACACCCCGGCAACCACCGCGTAGGACTCAAGGTTGAGGCCGCGCGCGGCAGGTGCCAACTCCGGCCCGCGAACCATGCGGGAAAGATGAGGAGGAAGGCCTCAATATGACTGCGACCGTCCCGACCACAGCTGCGCTCGGGAACACTCCCGCTCGTGCCCTGATCTGCCGCGGTTGCGGCGCCGAATACCCGCTGGCTGCCCAGCACGCGTGTTGGCAGTGTCTTGGCCCACTCGAGGTGGGCTACGATCCGGAGGCATTGAAGGCGGTCACTCGCGAGCAGATCGCGGGCGGGCCGCCGAATCTTTGGCGGTACGCCGGCCTGCTGCCGGTCGGCCAGGACCCGGCCGGCCGGGTCACCCTCGATCCCGGGCTCACTCCGCTGATCCGGGCGGACGCACTCGCAGCCGAGCTCGGCCTCCGGGGTCCACTGTGGGTGAAAGACGACTCGGCCAACCCGACCCACTCGTTCAAGGACCGGGTGGTGTCGGTGGCGCTCACCGCCGCCAAGGCGCTCGGGTTCACCCGGTACGCGTGCGCCTCCACCGGCAACCTCGCGAACTCGGTCGCGGCGCATGCCGCCCGGGCCGGGGTGCCGTCGATCGTATTTATTCCGGCCGATCTGGAGCCGGGCAAGGTGGTGACCACCGCCGTCTATGGCGGCGAGCTGGTCGCCATCGACGGCTCGTACGACCAGGTGAACCGGCTCTGCAGCGAGCTGCTGGAGACCGATGAGTTCGAGGACACGGCGTTCGTGAACGTGAACGTCCGGCCGTTCTACGCGGAGGGCTCACGCACACTCGGGTTCGAGGTGGCCGAGCAGCTCGGCTGGCGGATCCCGGCCCAGGTGGTGATCCCGATGGCGAGCGGCGAGTTGCTGACCAAGGTGGACAAGGCGTTCACCGATCTGGTCGAGGCCGGGCTCGCCGAGCCGCCGGCGGGCGGCTGGCGGGTGTTCGGCGCCCAGTCGGCCGGCTGCAACCCGATCGCGGCGGCGCTGCACGCCGGCGTCGACGAGATCACGCCGGTGAAGCCGACCGGGATCGCCAAGTCGCTCAACATCGGCGATCCCGCCGCCGGCCCGTACGCGTTGGCCGCGGTACGCCGGACCGGCGGCTGGATGGATTACGCGGACGACGACGAGATCCTGGCCGGGATCCGGCTGCTCGCCCGGACCACCGGAATCTTCGCCGAGACGGCGGGCGGGGTGACCGCGGCGGTGCTGCGCAAGCTGGTCGCCTCCGGCAAGCTCGACCCGGACGCGGAGACGGTGTTGTTCAACACCGGCGAAGGTCTGAAGACCATCGATGCGCTCGGGTCGGTGGTCGGGCCGACGCACCGGGTGCAGCCGTCGCTGCGGTCGGCGCGGGAGGCGGGCCTGCTCGGCTAGGCGGGGCGCCGGCCTCGCCCGGGTTCACGCACTCTGACCTGCGGAAACGCGGCAATCTGCGGGAACCGATTTGCGAAACGCAGATTGCGAAATACACTCCGCGTAACGCAACCGCGTCAGATTGTGAGAAACACCCCCGCGGGGTCTTGACGTGACCGCCTGCGACAGCGCAGGATGCTTCGTGCGGGAGGACGTATCGCCGCGGGACCCGGACAGAGAGCTTTGGCGACAAACTCATCCCCCGGTTGTTCCCGCGCCCCGGCGCGAATGCGCCGTGCGAGCGTCCTCCCGACCAATTTCTCCCCAGTTTCCTTGCCGCGGCAGGGAATCACGGGCTGACACCCTCCAAGATCGACACAACTGACCCGGGGCTCGCGGGCGGCCCCGGGTCGGCTCGCGGAAATCGGGTGCGCGGGGTCGGTGCCGCGGGCAGGCTGGACCGCATGGAACCCGAGATCTCCGCGCTCGACCCGGCCGACCAGGCCGTGGTGGCGGGCGCCCAGGCCGTCCGGGTGGCGGCCGAGGCGGTGGACGTACCCGACTTCCCGCCGCCGTGCGAGCACGCGTTCCGGGGCGAGCTCACCTTCCCGACGACCGTCCGGCGCAAGGAGCGGTTCGTCGCCCGGCGGGCCGGCGAGGTGGTCGGCTACCTGTGCCTGGAACTGCCACTGCGCGACAACCTTGAGAACGCGGAGCTGGAGCTGGTCGTCCATCCTGCCCACCGGCGGCACGGGATCGGTCGCGCGCTGCACGCGTACGCCCGGTCCCGGCTGCGCGAGCTGGGCCGGAAGCGATACGCCGCCTACAGCGTGGAGACCCTGCCCGGCGGCCCGGAGCGGGAGGGTGCCGGCACCCACTTCGGGCACGCGGTCGGCGCCAAGCCGGCGATCACCGAGGTCCGCCGGCGACTGGACCTGACCACAATGGACGAGGCCAAGCTGGCCGAGGTGCGGGACGCGGCCGCCGCCAAGGCCGCCGGCTACCGGCTGGTGCACTGGCAGAACCGGACCCCGGACGAGTACGTGGCGGACGCCGGCTATCTCAGCAGCCGGCTGGTCTCCGACGCGCCAATGGGTGACCTGCAATGGGAGGTGCCGCGGGTCGACGTCGACCGGGTGCGGGAGCGGGAGGCGCAAATCGCCGCCGGCAAGCAGCGGATCTACGCGACCGGCGCGGTGCACGAGGCGACCGGCCGGTTGGTGGCGGTGACCGACCTGGCGGTCGACCACTCGTCTCCCTGGCACGCTTGGCAATGGATCACGCTGGTCGAGCCGCGGCACCGCGGCCACCGGCTGGGCGCGCTGGTCAAGACCGAGAATCTCCGGTTCCTCCGGGAGCACGAGCCGGAACTGCGGATCATCAACACCTGGAACGCCGCGGTGAACGACCACATGATCTCGATCAACGAGGCGATGGGCTTCCGGCCGGTGGACAGCTGGGTCAACTGGCAGCAGGAGGTGTGACCTCCCGGACGTGGTCCGGGTGCGCGGCGTAGAAGAAGGAGTACGGGCGGCCGTCCGGGCTCGGTGGCCGGGCCGCGAGCTCCTCGAAGATCGCGTTGATCCGGTGGTTCAGCTCTTCGTACTCGGCGTCGGTGAGCCGGGCCGCCAGCCGGCACATCCAGACTCGCCGCTTGTCCTCGACGAACTGGTACTCCTCGAGAAAGGCGTTGATCATCGCCTCGTTGGTCGGCGCGGTGTCGTCCACCCGGAGTTCCCAGGACTTGCCGGTCGCCCGGTAGGGGATCTCGCGGGAGCCGCGTCGCCCGCGCCGGGGCGGTCCAGGGGCGAGGAAGCCGGTCGCCACCAGGGTCCGGACGTGGTGCAGGGTGGTGGCCGGGTTGGCGCCGAGTCGATTGGCGATCTCCTGGTTGGTGAGTGATTCGTCCAAGCATGCCCGGAGGATCCGGAGCCGGAACGCGGATGCGAGCGCCTTCGCCTCGGCTTCGGTCGCCAGCCGCCGTATCTTCACCACCCTGGCAGCGTAACTGGTTGACTTTTCCCAATCGGTCAGGCAACCTTCGGGCGTGCGTACTCCGGACCTCGGTCTGCTCCGCGACCGGGACTACCAGAAGCTGTTCGCCGCCACCACGGTCAGCCAGTTCGGCTTCCAGATCTCCCACCTGGCGATCCCGCTGGTGGCGATCGTCAGCCTCAACGCCAGCCCGTTCCAGGTGGGGTTGCTCACCACCGCGACCATGGCGCCGTTCCTGCTGGTGGGGCTGCCGGCGGGGGTGTGGGTGGACCGGTGGCGGCGGCGGGACGTGCTGATCGTCACCGACGTCGCCCGTGCCGCCGTGCTGCTCACCGTGCCGCTGGCGTGGTGGGCGGGCGTGCTCACGATCTGGCAGCTGTACGCGGTGGCGTTGCTGCTCGGTGGCCTGACGGTCTTCTTCGACGTGGCCTACCAGAGCTACCTGCCGCACCTGGTCGGTCGGGAGAACCTGGTGGAGGGCAACTCCCGGCTGGAGTCGGTCCGGGCGGTGGCGCAGCTGGCCGGGCCGGCCCTCGGCGGCCAGCTGATCCGGGTGCTCACCGCGCCGGTGGCGCTGCTGCTGGACGCCCTCGGGCTGGCGGCTTCGGCGCTGTTCGTGTCCCGGATCCAGAAGCGGGAGCAGCGGCCGGCCGCCACGCCGGACCGGCATCTGCTGCGGGAGATCGGCGAAGGGCTCCGGTTCGTCCTCGGCCACCGGCTGCTGCGGTCGATCGCCGCCTGCACCGCTACCGCGAACTTCTTCTTCGGCGGTGCCTACATGTCGATGCAGATCCTGTTCCTGGAGCGGGAGATCGGGCTGCACGCGGGCACGATCGGGCTGGTGCTCACCATCGAAGGGGTAGGCGGGCTGCTCGGCGCCCTCGCGGCGCGACGGCTCGCCGAGGTCCTCGGGCAGGGGCCGGCGATCTGGCTGTCGATCGCAGCCAGCGCGCCGTTCGCGCTGCTGATGCCGTTGCTCGCGGAACCGGGCTGGCGGGTGTGGCTGGCCGCGGTCGGCGGCGCGGTGGTCGGGTTCGGCGCGGTCGCCTACAACGTCACCCAGGTCAGTTTCAGGCAGGCGCTCACCCCGGACCACCTGCTCGGCCGGATGAACGCGACGCTCCGGTTCATGGTCTGGGGCACGATCCCGCTCGGCGGGCTGCTCGGCGGCGCGCTCGGGGAGTGGCTCGGGGTCCGGTCGACCCTGCTGGTCACCGCGATCGGCAGCTGCTTCGCGTTCCTGCCGGTGTTCTTCTCGCCGCTGCGGACGATGCGGACCCTGCCGCGGTTGGCTTCCCCGGAGGATGACGTCACAGTGACGCGGTGAGACTGCACTACGACTCGGCCGGATGACCGCCACGATCCGGTCCTGGTCTGGGGCACGATCCCGATCGGGCTGTTACGGCACGCTCGACCTGCCGGCGGCGGCCACCGCGGGCTGGTCGGCGCCGCGCTGGGCGGCTGGCTCGGGGCCCGGACCACCTTCCTGATCGGCGCGGTCGGGATGTCGCTGGCGTTCCTGCCGGCTTCCTCTCGCCGTTGCGCACGATGCGCGACCTTCCGACCACCCATGCTGCGCAGCCGGCCCCGGTGCGGGCATGATGGGCGTATGACGGAGACCCCGCTGTACGAGAAGCACGCTGAAACATTGTCCCGGGCGCTGACCGCGATCGCCGACCGGGACTACTGGTCGGCCTTCCCCGAGTCGCCGAGCCCGAAGGTCTACGGCGAGACCGCGGCGGCCGACGGCAAGGCCGCGTTCGAGGCGTACCTGGGCAAGTCGTTCCCGCTCGACCAGCCGGGCGAGCCGGTCTCGACCGAGGCCAGCCCGTTCGGGATCGAGCTGAACGTGAGCTACCCACACACCGATGTGGACACGTTGTTGCGGAACGCCACCGCCGCGCTGCCGGCCTGGCGGGACGCCGGGCCACAGGCCCGGGCCGGGGTCTGCCTGGAGATCCTCGCGCGGCTGCACGCCCACGTCTTCGAGCTGGCGAACGCGGTGCACGCCACCAGCGGGCAGGCGTTCGTGATGGCGTTCCAGGCCGGCGGGCCGCACGCGCTCGACCGGGCGCTGGAGGCGGTGGCGTACGCGTACGCCGAGCAGACCCGGCACCCGGCGACCGCCACCTGGACCAAGCCGGCCAAGGGCGAACCGCTGCGAATGGCGAAGACCTTCCACGTGGTGCCGCGCGGGGTGGCGCTGGTGATCGGCTGCAACACGTTCCCGACCTGGAACTCGTACCCGGGGTTGTTCGCCTCGCTCGCCACCGGCAACCCGGTGGTGATCAAGCCGCACCCGAACGCGGTGCTGCCGCTGGCGATCACCGTCCGGTACGCCCGGGAGGTGCTGGCCGAGGCCGGGTTCGACCCGAACCTGGTGCAGCTCGCCGCCGAGCCGCCCGGCCAGCCGATCGCGTCCACGCTCGCCACCCGACCCGAGGTGAAGATCGTCGACTTCACCGGCTCCACTTCATACGGTGAGTGGCTGGAGCAGAACGCGCGGCAGGCAGTGGTCTTCACGGAGAAGGCCGGCGTCAACATGATCGTCATCGACTCCACCGACGACTTCGCCGGGATGTGCCGGAACATCGCCTTTTCGCTCAGCCTCTACAGCGGACAGATGTGCACCACCCCACAGAACCTGCTGGTGCCGGCCGGCGGCATCCAGACCGACCAGGGCCACAAGTCCTATGACGACGTCGCCGCCGGGATCGCCGAGGCGGTCCGGAAGCTGACCGCGGCCGACCCGGCGCGCGGGGTGGAGATCACCGGTGCGATCGCCAACCAGGCGAACCTGCGCCGGATCGACGAGGCGCGGGGGACCGGTGAGGTCATTCTGGACTCGACCGCGCTCGACCACCCGAGCTATCCCGCCGCGACCGTGCGTACGCCCTTGATCCTGCGGCAGGGTGCGGACGGCGAGACGGTCTTCGACAGGGAGTGGTTCGGGCCGATCTCCTATCTGGTCGCTACCGACTCGACCGAGCAGAGCCTGGACCTGTTCCGGCGGATCGTCGGCGCCCGGGGCGCCCTCACCGCGTCGGTCTACGCCACCGACGAGCGGGTGCTGGACGCGACCGAGCAGGCGGCGCTGGCGGTCGGCGTGCACCTGTCGTGCAACCTCACCGGCGGGGTGTTCGTCAACCAGTCGGCGGCGTTCTCGGACTTCCACGCCACCGGCGCCAACCCGGCGGCGAACGCGGCGCTCACCGACGGTGCGTTCGTAGCGAGCCGGTTCCGGATCGTCCAATCCCGCCGGCCCGGCTGATTTCGACGACTCCGGGTTCGGTTGCCGCCGGTCGGTCGCGATCTGCGACATTGGTCACTCCGCTCCGATGCCGCGGACCGCGCCGATCTGGCGGCTGGCCGGCCGGGATTCGAGTGATACGGGCGGTTCTGGGGCTTCTGCGACCGCCAAGTTCGGCCAGCGAGATTTGCCCGGCTGCGGTAGCGTGCGGTTTCGGCCGTTGGTATCGACGAACGGCGCAGGCAGCACAGAAGTGAGGGAAGCGCAGCGTGGCACAGGGCACCGTCAAGTGGTTCAACAGCGAGAAGGGGTACGGATTCATCGCGGTCGACGGCGGTGAGGACGTGTTCGTCCACTTCTCGTCGATCGAGATGGATGGTTACAAGTCGCTGGAGGATGGCCAGCGGGTTGAGTTCGAGATCGCACAGGGTCAGAAGGGCCCGCAGGCCGAGCGGGTGCGGCTCCTTCCCGGCGCCTGACGTCGTCGCGACTCTTCGGGGCGCTGGCCGGCTGGCCGGCGCCCTCTTTTCATGCCCGCTTCCCGCCCCGGCCGCGGTTCCGCCGGCCCGCTCGCCAGCTCGGTTATGCCTGCTCAGCAGGCCGCACCCGGCCGCCCGGCCGGCCGCGCCGGGTTTCCGGTTGGCTTGCACTCGACAACCCAGAGTGCTAAACAAGATGTTGGCACTCGCGCCCTGCGAGTGCTAGCAAGGTCGGGGCGGTGGGGCCCACGGCCGCGGAGCGTGCGCATCGACCGGTGCCTCGCGTTCAGGCGGCACGGGGCTGGTCGTCGCGGGCTATCCGGCCCGACCCCCAGTGGGAAGGTAGGCAGCGTGCCGGGGATCACATTTCCCGGCCGCCGCGAGTGTCCAGGAGGACAACGCCGTATGGCCAAGATGATCGCGTTCGATGAGGAGGCGCGCCGCGGCCTTGAGCGGGGCATGAACCACCTCGCCGACGCCGTAAGGGTGACGCTCGGGCCGAAGGGCCGCAACGTCGTGCTCGAGAAGAAGTGGGGTGCGCCCACCATCACGAACGACGGTGTGAGCATCGCCAAGGAGATCGAGCTCGAGGAACCGTACGAGAAGATCGGCGCTGAGCTGGTCAAGGAAGTCGCCAAGAAGACCGACGACGTGGCCGGTGACGGCACGACGACGGCGACCGTGCTGGCGCAGGCGCTGGTACGGGAGGGCCTGCGCAACGTAGCGGCCGGCGCGAACCCGATGGCTCTGAAGCGAGGCATCGAGGCCGCCGTCGCCAACGTGACCGAGGCGCTCGCCAAGATGTCCAAGGACGTCGAGACCAAGGAGCAGATCGCTTCGGTGGCCTCGATCTCCGCGGGCGACGAGAATGTCGGCAACATCATCGCCGAGGCGATGGACAAGGTCGGCAAGGAAGGCGTCATCACCGTCGAGGAGAGCAACACCTTCGGGCTGGAGCTGGAGCTCACCGAGGGGATGCGCTTCGACAAGGGGTACATCTCCGCGTACTTCGTGACCGACAGCGAGCGGATGGAGGCGGTCCTCGAGGACCCGTACATTCTGGTCGTGAACAGCAAGGTCTCGGCGGTCAAGGACCTGCTCCCGGTGCTGGAGAAGGTCATGCAGGCGGGCAAGCCGCTGCTGATCATCGCCGAGGACGTCGAGGGTGAGGCGCTGGCCACGCTGGTGGTCAACAAGATCCGCGGCACCTTCAAGTCGGCCGCGGTGAAGGCGCCGGGCTTCGGCGACCGCCGCAAGGCGATGCTGCAGGACATCGCGATCCTGACCGGTGGCCAGGTGATCAGCGAGGAGGTCGGGCTCAAGCTCGACGCGGTCACCCTGGACATGCTGGGTCGCGCCCGCAAGGTCGTCATCACCAAGGACGAGACCACCATCGTCGAGGGGGCTGGCGACGAGGAGCAGATCCAGGGCCGGGTCAACCAGATCCGCACCGAGATCGAGAACAGCGACTCCGACTACGACCGCGAGAAGCTGCAGGAGCGGCTGGCGAAGCTGGCCGGTGGCGTGGCGGTCATCAAGGTCGGTGCCGCTACCGAGGTCGAGCTCAAGGAGCGCAAGCACCGGGTCGAGGACGCCGTCCGGGCGGCCCAGGCCGGTGTCGAGGAGGGCATGGTGCCCGGCGGCGGGGTCGCGCTGGTGCAGGCCGGCAAGACCGCGTTCGACAAGCTCGAGCTCACCGGTGACGAGGCGACCGGCGCCCAGATGGTGAAGGTGGCGCTCGACGCGCCGCTGCGCCAGATCGCCGTCAACGCCGGCCTCGAGGGCGGCGTGGTGGTCGAGAAGGTCCGCAACCTGCCGGAGGGTCACGGCCTGAACGCCGCGACCGGCGAGTACGGCGACATGGTGACCGCGGGCATCATCGACCCGACCAAGGTGACCCGCTCGGCGCTGCAGAACGCGGCTTCGATCGCGGCTCTGTTCCTCACCACCGAGGCGGTGGTTGCGGACAAGCCGGAGAAGGAGAAGGCGGCTGCCGCTCCGGGCGGCGGCGGGGACATGGACTTCTAGTCCACCCTCCACCAACCGAGACGCAACAGGCTCCCGAGAGGTTTCTCTCGGGAGCCTGTTGCGTTCCGGTGCGGCTCGTGGGTCTGGCGTCGGGTCGGCACCGATCTGTCGGCTACTTGTCAGTTCCGGTGTGGTCGGCACTCGGTTGCGGTATGGTACCCAGGCACGGGCCAGGCCCGATCAGTCGCGAGTTGAGCCATTGAGCTGGACCGAGGGGGCGACGTCACGGCTTTACTTGCTCCTCCGGCTGATCGGGCTGGTGCCCGATCTCGTTAGCACCCCGGTCGGCCGGCGTGCGAGGATCGGTGACGCCGCCGCACCTGCGACGTGCGGCGCGCACGGTGGCTGCCGACTCGGGGAAATGCATGATCAGCGACGACCTTCTGGTGTTCGGGGGCTCGGCGAGCCCTCGGTTGACGGCGGCGATCTGCCAGCAGCTCGGGGTGGCACCCGGCCGCGGTGAGGTGATCCGGTTCTCCGAGGGGAACCTGTTCGTCCGGATCGGCCAGAACGTCCGTGGCCGCCACGTCTTCCTGGTGCAGTCCACGGTCTTCCCGGCCAACGACAACTTTATGGAGCTGCTGTTCTGGATCGACGCGTTCAAGCGCTCCAGCGCCGCCTCGGTGACCGTGGTCCTGCCGTACTTCAGCTATGCCAAGGGCGACAAGAAGGACGAGCCGCGGGTGTCGATCCGGGCCAAGGTCTGCGCGCAGTCGATCGAGGTCGCCGGCGCCGCCCGGGTGGTGACGGTGGATTTGCACGCCCCGCAGATCCAGGGCTTCTTCGGGATCCCGGTGGACGACCTGTACGCGTTGCCGGTGCTGGTCGACGCGGTCGGCCAACTCGGGCTGGAGGACCTGGTGGTGGTCTCGCCGGACGCCGGGTTCGCCAAGAAGGCCCGGCTGTTCGCGCGGCGGCTCGGGGCGACCCTGGCGATCGCCGACAAGGAGCGGATCGACCACACCGAGGCGCCGGAGGTGATCGACCTGATCGGGGACGTGGCCGGGCGGCACGCGCTGATCGTCGACGACTTCACGATCAGCGCCGGCACCCTCGCCGAGGTGGCCGAGTGCCTGGTCGAACGCGGTGCCCGATCGGTCCACGCGGCGGTCACCCACGGGGTGTTCACCGACAAGTCGATGCCCCGGCTGGACGCCAGCCCGATCTCCCGGCTGCTGGTCACCGACACGGTGGAGAACCAGCCGGTGGACCTGTCCGACAAGGTGCAGGTGGTGTCGGTGGCGCCGCTGCTCGCCGAGGCGATCCGCCGGATCGACCGGCGCGAGAGCCTCTCGACGCTGTTCCAGCAGAGCTGACCACGGCGGCCACTGCGGCTACTCGGCCGGGCCGGTGATGACGATCGGGACCGAGGTCTCGACCCCGGTGCTGGAGTGGTCCGGGTTCCGCAGCGAGACGTACATGGTGTGCTCGCCGACCGGCGCGATCGTGATCTCCACCGCGTCGGCCTCGACCACCTGGTAGGCGTTCGGGTCATCGCCGAACCAGACGTGCAGATGGTGCAGCCCGGCCTCGGACGTGCCGAGCGGCACGGTCGCCTCGAACCGCGCCTCGAACGGCACGGTCACCACTTCACCCGACACCGGCGAGGTGACCGCCACGGACATCGGTGGCTCCTCGTCGCACGCGGTCGCCAACCCGGTTACCAGCGCCAGCGTGACCACCGACGCCAGCTTGCGCATGCTGTCCATGCTGTGTGGCACGGTTCCCGGCGCACAATCGTTCGCCCGGCCACTACCCAGTCACTCCATGTCTTCCAGCTCGCGACCCTTCGTCTCCCGGATGGCGGTGATCACGAACACCAGCGCCAGCAACGCGAACCCGGCGTAGAGCCCGTAGGCGAAGCTGAGGCTGAAGTCGGCAAGCGCCGGGAACGTGGTGGAGATCAGCCAGTTCGAGGCCCACTGGGCGGAGGCGGCGACCGCCAGCGCGGTGGCCCGGATCCGGTTGTTGAACATCTCGCCGAGCAGCACCCACACCACCGGCCCCCAGCTGGCGCCGAACGAGACCACGAACAGGTTCGCGGCGATCAACGCGACCGGACCGTAGCCGGCCGCCAGCTCCACGTCCTCCGGGTTCGGGCCGGTGCTGGTGGCGGTGCTGAAGCAGACCGCCATGGTGGCGAGCGTGACCGCCATCCCGATCGCACCGGCGATCAGCAGCGGCTTGCGACCGATCCGGTCGATCAGCGCGATCGCGAGCAGCGTGGTGAGGATGTTGGTGACACTGGTGACCACCGTCAGCCGGCTCGCCTCGCTCTCGGTGAACCCGACCGACTGCCACAGGCTGGTCGAGTAGTAGAAGATCACGTTGATCCCGACGAACTGCTGGAACATCGACAGCAGGATCCCGGCCCAGACGATCGGCAGCAGCCCGAACCGCGGCCCGCGCAGGTCGGCGAGCCGCACCTTGTCGCGGCCGCCGGCGAGGGTCCGCTTGATCTCGGCGATCCGGGTGTCGACCTCGCCGCCGATGAACCGCACCAGCACCCGCCGGGCCTCCTCGAGCCGGCCGCGCTTGACCAGGTAGCGCGGCGACTCCGGGATCCGCAGCGACAGCAGGCCGTAGACGACCGCCGGCACCGCGGCGGCGGCGAACATCCAGCGCCAGGCGGCGCCGCCCCACGGCACCGGCTCGCTGGCCCCGCCGGCGGACTCGGCGAGCGCGAAGTCCACCAGCAGCGAGGCGAAGATCCCGGTCACGATCGCGAGCTGCTGCAGCGAGCCGAGCCGGCCGCGCATCCGGGCCGGCGCCACCTCGGCGATGTACGCCGGGGCGATCACGCTCGCGGCGCCGACCGCCAACCCACCGACCAACCGCCAGCCGGTGAGGCTCCACGGGTCGAACGCCAGCGCCGACCCGATCGCGCTGATGAAGAACAGGAGCGCGGCGGTGACCATCACCCGGACCCGGCCGATCCGGTCGGCCAGCGGCCCGGCGAACCAGGCACCCACCCCGGCGCCGATCAGCGCCGACGAGACCACGAACCCGGTGAACCCCGGTGACATCTCGAACCGGGCCTCGATCGCGTCCACCGCGCCGTTGATCACCGCGGTGTCGTACCCGAACAGGAACCCACCGAGCGCCGCGGTCGCCGAGACCAGCAGCACCGCACCGGTCGTGGCGGGCGGCGCGCCGGCCTCCGCCGGCGGTCGATCGGTGGTGCTCACGGCCTCATCATCCCAGCGCAAACCGGGATGAGTAGGTGAAACGGCTACGTTCGGCTACGTCGTTCGCCCGGCCGCGCGCTGAGCTGCGAGGACCGCGGCGTGGGCGTCGACCAAGCCGGCCCCGGCCTGCGCCGCCGGGCCGCCGCACTGGTCGTCGAGGGTCTCCACCGGCCGGGCGGTGTCCCGCAGGATCGCGGTGGTGCCGGCCACGTCACCGATCAGCTCCGGGTTGGCCGACCACATCAGCGCCACCACCCCGGCCACGTGCGGAGTCGCCATCGAGGTCCCGTCCAGCGGCGCGTACCCGCCGCCGGGCAGCGCCGACACCACCCGGGCGCCGGGCGCGACCAGGTCCGGCTTGCCCGCGTCCGCCCCCGAGCCCCGGCTGGAGAAGATCGCCACCTCGCCGTTCCGGTTGACCGCGCCCACCGTCAGCACGTCCGGGTAGGGCGCCGGCGGGTCCTGGATGGTGCCGCAGAACGGGCCGGTGTTGCCGGCCGCCACCACCAGGTAGAGGCCGGCGGCCTGCAGCGCGGCCACGGCCGGCCGCAGCGCGTCCGCGTCGCAGCCCTCGATCGGCGGGCACCCCCAGGAGTTGGTGAGTACGTGTGGCGCCCGCTCCGGCCGGCCGTCCCGCCACGGGTCGCCGCCGGCCGGGTACGGCGCGAGCATGAACTGCAGGCAGTCCAGGTACCAGGCCGGGTTGCCGAGCCCGCGGTCGAGGTTCGCGCAGGCGATCCACTGTGCACCCGGTGCCACCCCGATCCCGCCCCGACCGACCGCCGAGCCGAGCGTGTGGGTGCCGTGGCCGTGCCGGTCGGTTGGCTCGGTAGTGCCGTTCCACGGGTCGAGCCAGGAGTCGTCACCGCCCCGGAACCCGCTGGCGAGCGCCGGGTGGCTGCCGTCCACACCGGAGTCCGACGAGCCGACCACGATCCCGCTGCCGGTGACGCCGAGCTCGTCCCAGACCCGGTCGGCGCGGACCATCGCGATGTTCCACTCCGGATCGTCGAGCTGCCGGTCCGGGTCGCCGGTCGCCGGCGAGCCTTCGGCCGGCAGCGGCCGCAGCTGTTGCGAGACCAGCACCCGGTCGACGTCGTCGCGCCGGGACAGCCAGGCCCGGACCGCCGGGCCACCGGCCACCTCGATGGCGTTGACCAGGTAGTACGGGGTGTACGGCAGATTGAACCGCTCGAGCTCGGCGCGGAGCTCGGCCTGGTCGGCCTCGGCGTGCGCGACCAGCCGCCGGTAGACCTCGCTGGCCCGGGCATCCCGGCCGGCCTGCCCGGTGCCGGCCGGCAGCCCGGTCAGGTCGGCCTGATCGGCCATCACCACGAACAGCCGCTCGCCGTGGAACCCGGGCTGGCCGAGTCCGAGGTAGACCCCGGCGCCGGTGACGAGCAGGACGCCGGCCAGCCCGGCGGCGAGCCACCGGCGACCGTCCCGCGCCAGGAACCCGTACGCCAATCCCAGCAGCACCGCGAGTCCGAGCGAGCTGGCGGTCGCCACGCCGGTCCAGAATGGTATGTCCCGGCCGGACGTCAGCAGCAGGCTCACCTCTTCGGAGTCCACCAGCGCCAGCGGACCGAGCGCGGCCAGCCCGACCAGCCAACCGGTGCGGCGCAGCGCGGCGGCGGCGAACCCGAGCGGCGGCAGGATCAGCAGCAACGGCAGCTGGGCGCCGCTGGCGCCGGCGCCGGCTCCGATCAGCAGCAGCGCCACCCCGGCGGCGAGCCCGCCCAACAGCACCCGCACCAGCCGGTTCGCACCGAACGCGGCCCAGAACCGGCCGTCCAGCACCACCGCGGCCAGCCAGCCGACCGCCGCCGCGGCCGCGACCGCCAGCGCCGTCTCGAGCACCCCGCCGAGCGCTCCGAACCAGAGCCACGGCAGCAGGAGCAACAGCCCGCCGGCCACTGCGTACCAGCCGTTGCCCAGCGGCCGGTCAGGCGGCCGCCGCCACAACGAGCCGAGCGCGGCGGCGGCGACCGCGAGCAGGCCCAGCTGCAGCTCGGGCTGGCTGGCCGGGATCGCCCGCATCGCGGTGAGCAACCCGACCGCCGCCGCCCCGGCCAGCCAGGCCCGCCCGGTCGCCCGGACCGCCGGCGCCCGCGGGACCAGCGCGAGCGGCAGCGCCGCCACCGCCACCGGCGCGGCGTTCGCCAGCCCGATCGGCGGCCACAGCCACCACGGCGGCTCGCCTCGGTAGTAGAGGAGGAGCTGGTCGGCCAGCCAGCCGCCGGACTGCGTCGTCACGGTCACGCCGACGATCCCGATCCCGACCAGGACCGCGGCCACGATCGAGCCGGCGCTCGGCCGCTCCGGTTGCGTCATGAGGGTCACGGTAGCGGGGGCGGGTCACGGTACCGGGGCGGCGCCGGGGTCGCCCGGCGGCTGCCGCGCTAGCGGGATGCTCACCCGAGGGTCGGCCGGCTGGCTACCGTGTACGGGTGCGTGATCCATCGGTGTCCCGGTTCGCCGCCAGCCGGCTCGGGCCGGAGCAGCGGGCAGCGGCGCGCCGCCGGCTGCGGTCGGAGCGGTTCGACGTACTCGTCATCGGCGGGGGCGTGACCGGCGCCGGGGTGGCGCTCGACGCGGCCGCCCGCGGCCTGTCGGTGGCGCTGGTGGAGGCCCGCGACCTGGCCGCGGGCACCTCCTCCCGGTCCACGAAGCTGGTCCATGGCGGGCTGCGCTACCTGGAGCAGGCCGAGTTCGAGCTGGTGCACGAGGCGCTCACGGAGCGCGACCTGCTCGCCAACCGGCTCGCCCCGCACCTGGTCCGGCCGATCCCGATCATGCTGCCGCTGCCGACCGGGCCGCTGCCGGTGCGGGCCGCCCGCCGGGCGTACTACGGGGCCGGGGTGGCGCTCTACGACGTGTTCGCCGGGCTGCTCGGCCGCGGCATGCCGATGCACCGGCATCTGACCCGGCACAGCGCCCGGCGGCTGTTCCCGAGCCTGCGGCCGGACGCGCTCGCCGGCGCGATCCGATTCTTCGACGGGCAGGTCGACGACGCCCGGCTGGTGGTGACGCTGGCCCGGACCGCCGCCAGCCTCGGCGCGGTGGTGATGACCAGCGCCCGGGTGGTGGGGCTGCGGCGCCGCTCCCGGGAGGTAACCGGCGCCCGGGTGCGGGACCTGGAGACCCACGACGAGATCGAAGTCTCGGCCCGGACGGTGGTGGCGGCGACCGGGGTGTGGAGCGACGACCTCACCGCGATGCTGCCGGACGCCCGGCCGGGGCTGCGGGTCCGGGCCAGCAAGGGGGTCCACCTGGTGGTGCCCCGGTCGGCGATCACCGGCGAGGTCGGGCTGATCCTGCGCACCCCGGCTTCGGTGCTGTTCACGCTGCCGTGGGGCGGGCACTGGATCATCGGCACCACCGACACCGACTGGTCGCTCGACCGCGCCCACCCGGCCGCCTCCGCGCACGACATCGGCTACCTGCTCGCCGAGCTCAACCAAGTGCTGGACCGGCCACTGTCCAGTGCGGACATCGAGGGGGTGTACGCCGGGCTGCGGCCACTGCTGGCCGGGGAGGACGACGCCACCTCGGCGCTGTCCCGCAAGCACGCGGTGGTGGAGCCGATGCTCGGGCTGTTCCTGGTGGCCGGCGGCAAGCTGACCACCTACCGGGTGATGGCCGCGGACGTGGTCGACCGGGTGGTACGCCGGCTCGGCCGCGGGCTGTCCCGGTCACCCACCGCGCAGCTGCCGCTGTTGGGGGCCGACGGGTACGCGGCGGCGTGGCGGGACCGGTCGAGTTGGGCGGCCCGATCCGGCCTGCCGGTCGGGGTGATCGAGCACCTGCTGGAGCGGTACGGGACGCTCACCGGGGAGCTGCTCGGGTTGATCCGGTCGGCGCCGGAGCTGGCCGAGCCGGTCGCCGGGGCACCGGAGTACCTGGCGGCCGAGATCGTCTACGGCGCCCGGGCCGAGGGCGCGCTGCACCTGGAGGACGTGCTGACCCGGCGGACCCGGATCTCGATCGAGACCCCGCACCGGGGCGAGGAGTCGGCCCAGCACGCGGCGGCGCTGCTCGCCGGCGAGCTCGGCTGGACACCGTCTGATGTGGACCGCGAGGTGGACCACTACCTGGCCCGGGTGCGGGCGGAGCGGGAGTCGCAGCGGATGCCGGACGACCGGACCGCGGACGCGGCCCGGCTCGGCGCCCCCGACGTCCGCGGCGCGACCACGCTGTCTCGCTAACTGCGACGAAGGGGGCGGGTGGGCCGGCCTACCGCCGCCCGGCTTCCCCGATCGCGAGCAGGATCGAGGCCGAGATCTCGATCCCCCGATAGAACCGGTCCAGCGCCAGGTTCTCGTTCGGCGCGTGGTTGGCCTCGTCGACGTTGCCGAATGGCAGGGTCAGCGTCGGCAGCCCGAGCGTCTTGGTGAACACCCAGTTCGGCAGGCTGCCGCCGCGAGCCGGCACGTGGATCGGCTCCTCGCCGGTCACCGCCTTCACCGCGCCGGCGACCACCGGCGCGTAGGGCGTGTCCATCGGCGTGCGGGACGGATCCATGGTGCCATGCACCGTGACCGTCACGTCCGGGGCGTGCCGGGCGACGTGCCGCCGCACCAGTTCCTCCACCCGGTCGGCGTCCTGCCCGTCGACCAGCCGGATGTCGCACTTGGCGACCGCCCGGTGGGGCAGGATGGTCTTGATGTTCGGCCCGCCGTAGCCGCCGTGGATGCCGTTGATGGTCAGGGTCGGCCGGGCCATCTCCCGTTCCGCGAGTGAGCCGGCCGGGGACGGGGCGAGTCGGGGTGCGCCGATCGAGGCGAGCACCTCGGCCGGGTCCGGTTCCAGCGTGGCCATCGCCTCCCGCTCCCGCTCGCCCAGCGGGGCGACCAGCTCGTTGAACCCCTCGATCGTGATGTTCCCGGCCTCGTCCTTCATCGAGGCGAGCAGGTGCACCAACGTCCACAGCGGATTCGGCGGGATCTCGCCGTAGATCCCGGAGTGGACGTCCCGGGCGGCGCCGGTGGCGACCAGCTCGAACGGGAAGATCCCCCGAACCCCGTACACCAGCTGGTATCGACCAGTGACATCGGTCGGGCCGTCGCTGACGATCACCAGGTCGGCGGCGAGCTCGTCGCGGATCCCGAGCAGCGCCTCGTTCAGGTTCGGGCTGCCGCTCTCCTCCTCGCCGTCCAGCACGAACGTCACCGAGCACGGCAGCTCGCCCAGCACCTCGGTGAGCAGTTCGGTGGCGATGATGTGGGCCAGGTGTTGGCCCTTGTTGTCCGCGGTGCCGCGGCCGAACAGCCGGCCGTCCCGGGCCGTCGGCTCGAACGGCGGACTGGTCCACAGTGCATCATCGCCCGGCGGCTGCACGTCGTAGTGCCCGTAGATGATGACGTGCGGCGTGTCCGGCACCGACCGGTGCGCGATCACCGCCGGCTGGCCGGCGGTCGGCAGCAGCCGGGCGTCGAACCCGCCGGCCCGCAGCGCATCCCGGATGTAGGCACCGGTCTCGGCGACCCCCCAGTTCTCGGCCGAGACCGACGGCAGCCGGACGTACTCGATCAGCCGGGCCAGGTAGTCGTCGCGGCGCCCGGCAACCAGCTGCTGGACGCGTGCCAACCGGTCGTCCACTGTCACGAGCTCCAATCTCACGGTTGAGAACTGTCAACCGTGAGCGTACAGTGTGTGGATGGAGACCGCATCGGCATGGCAGGAGCGATTTACCCGGTCGCGGATCCTCGCGACCTACGTGGCGAAGGCGGACCGGACCGCCGGCGCCGTGACGATCCTCGACGGCAAGGGCACCAAGCTGCACGCCTGGGACGTGGTCGCCGGCACCACCCGGCCGGTGCCCACCCCACCGGCGAACCTCTGGAGCTACCTGTGGCTCAGCCACGACGGCCGGCACGCCTACCTGCTCGTCGACGACCACGGCAACGAGCTGGGCCACCTCACCGCCGTGGACCTGCGCGGCGACGCCGATCCGGTCGACCTGACCCCGAACCTGGCGCCATACACCCTCCGGGGCGTCGGGGTCAGCGCCACCGGCGCCGGGCTGGTCATCGACGCCGTCTACGACGACGGCTACCGGCTCTACTACCTGCCGGACCCGGCCGGCGCCAACCCCGAACCGCGGCTGATCGGGCAGTTCCCGGACGAGGCCTGGTGGCCCAAGCTGAGCGCCGACGGCACGATCGCCGCCGTCGACATCACCGAGCAGAATCCAGGGGTACGCAGGTACGCGGTGCGCGCCATCCGGACGGCCGACGGGGAACCGCTCGGCACGTGTTCGGACGGGCCGGGGTCGAGCGTGAAGGCGATGCTGTTCTCGCCGATCCCCGGGGACTCGACCGTGGCGGTGACCACCGACCGGTCCGGCGTCCGTCGACCCCTCCTGTGGCAGATCGACCAGGACCGCCGGCGGCTGCTGGAGGTCGGCGATCTGCCCGGCGACGTGCTGCCGATCGACTGGTCCGGTGACGGCCGGTTCCTGCTGCTGTGCCACTGCTGGCGGGCCAGCCAGCAGCTGTTCCGCTACGACCTCACCGCCGACCGGATCGAGCCGGTGGCGGTGCCGGCCGGCAGATACCACGACGACCTCCTCGGCACCAGCCACTTCGGACCGGACGGGACGATCCTCGTCGCCGCCGAGAGCTTCGCCAGCCCGATCACCGTCTACCGGCACCGGCCGGGCGGCCCGACCGAGGTGGCGCTGGCGAGCGAGCCGGCACCGCCCGGGACGCCGGCCCGGTCGGTCGACTTCCGGTCCAGCGACGGCACGCTGGTCCAGGGCTGGCTCGCCACCCCGGACCGGCCCGGGCCGCACCCCGCGGTCATCCATGTCCACGGTGGACCCCACTGGGTCGAAGCGGACGCCTACCATCCGTACGGGCAGATGTGGGTCGACCACGGCTACGCGTACCTCGGCCTCAACTTCCGCGGCTCGACCACCTTCGGCAAGGCGTACCTGGAGCGGATCTGGGGCGACATCGGACACTGGGAGGTGGAGGATCTGGTCGCGGCCCGGCAGTGGCTGGTCGACAACGGCGTCGCCGACCCGCGCCGGGTGCTGCTCACCGGCGCCTCGTACGGCGGCTACCTCACCCTGTTCGCGCTCGGGGTGCGGCCGGCGCTGTGGGCCGGCGGGATCGCCGAGGTGGCGACCGCCGACTGGCGGCTGGAGTACGAGGACGCGAACCCGGCGCTCAAGCGGGCGATCGCCAGCTGGCACGCCGGCACCCCCGACCGGGTGCCGGAGCGGTACGCGGCCAGCTCACCGATCACCCACCTGCCGAAGCTGACCGCGCCGGTGCTGATCCGGCAGGGTCGCAACGACACCCGCTGCCCGCCCCGCCAGCTGGAGCGGTACGAGCAGGCGGCGCAACGGCTCGGCAAGCCGGTCACGGTGCTGTGGGACGACGGCGGCCACGCCCCGCTCGACGACCCGCTGGCCTACTTGGAGCAGGTGCTGGAGTTCGCGGCCGGCTGCGTGGCGGCGGCCGGCCGCCGCGCCGCCGCCCGGTAGCGTCATGGCATGCAGTTCAAGCCGCCGGCCACCCGGGCGGAGGCCCGGGCCCTCGCGCACCCGGTGCGGCTCCGGATCATCCGGCTGACCGTTGACCAGCCGCTGACCATCAGCGAGCTGGCCGACCGGCTCGGGATGGCGAAGGCGACCGTGCTCTACCACGTCCGGACGCTGGCGCGGGAAGGGTTCCTGGTCGAGCAGCCGCCCCGGCGCAGCGCCGCCGGCCGGACCGAGAAGCCGTACCGGTCCACCCACAAGTCGCTGACCATCTCGCTCACCCACGTCCCGGAGTTCCCGCTCGCGGTGCTGGACGCGTTCCGAGCCGAGGTGGCCGGGCACCGCGACCCCGAGCCGGTGGTGTTCCGGCGGGCGCTGCGGCTCAACGACGCCAGCCGGGCGCGGTTCATCGAACGGATCGCCCGGCTGGTGGAGGAGTACGCCGGCCGGCCGGACCCGGACGGCCGGCCGGTCAACGTCCTCGCGGTCGCGGTGACCGAGTATCCCGCTACCGAGCCGGCACCGCCGTCCTGAGCCCAGGCAGCCGGGTCGGCCCACCGGGGTTAGATCACCTTGCCCGGGTTCAGGATCCCGGCCGGGTCGAGCGCCTGCTTGATCGCCTGGTGCACCCGCACCCCGACCGGACCGATCTCGCGCGCCAGCCACTCCCGCTTGAGCAGCCCGACCCCGTGCTCGCCGGTGCTGGTGCCGCCCATCGACAGCGCCAGCTCCAGGATTTCGTCGAACACCCGCTGGCCACGGGCCACACTGGCCGGATCCGATCGATCTACGACGATGTTCGGGTGCAGGTTGCCGTCCCCGGCGTGGGCGATCACCCCGACCATCACGTCGTGCGCCGCCGCGATCCGGGCGATCCCGTCCAGCACTTCGGCGAGCGCGGTCCGCGGCACCGCGATGTCGTCGACGATCACGCCGCCGTTGCCGTCCGGGAAGGCGGCCGCGGCCGCGTGCTCCATGCCGTGGTAGGCGAGCCGGCGGGCGGCGAGCAGCGCGTCCGCCTCGGCCGCGTCGGTCGCGGTGTAGATCTCGCTCGCGCCTCCGCAGAGCGCCTCGATCTTCGCCAGGTCGGCCGCCGCCCGGGGGCCGGTGTCCACCGCGGCCAGCAGCAACGCCGCGGCATCCGTCCGCAGCCCCATCGGCTGGTAGGACTCGATCGCGGCGAGGTGCACCTGGTCGACCAGTTCCAGCAGGCTCGGCGTACAGCCGGCCTCGGCGATCGCCGCCACCGCCGCCCCGGCCGCCGCGGTGGTATCGAAGACCGCCACCATCGTCAGCGACTCCTCGGCCACCGGCCGGAGCGCCAGCGTGATCTCGGTGATGACCCCGAGCGTCCCCTCCGAGCCCACGAACAGCCGGGTCAGGTCGTAGCCGGCCACCCCCTTGGGAGTACGCCGCCCCGTGCGCAACACCTCGCCGGAGCTGAGCACGACCTCCAGCCCGATCACGTACTCGCTGGTCACGCCGTACTTCACGCAGCACATGCCGCCGGCGTTGGTGGACACGTTGCCGCCGATGGTGGACGACTCCCAGGAACCCGGGTCGGGCGGGAACCGCAGCCCGTGCTCGGCGAGCGCCTTCGCGAGCACCGCGTTGACCACCCCGGGCTGGACCACCGCGATCCGGTTGGTGCGGTCGACCTCGAGGATCTGGTCCATCGCGGTCATCGACAGCACCACCGCGCCGTCGATCGCGTTCGCGCCGCCGGCCAGCCCGGTCCGCGCGCCCTGCGGGACCACCGGCGAACGGTGCTGCCCGGCCACCCGTACCGCCGCCGCCACCTGCGCGGTGTCGCGCGGCCGGACCACCGCGGCCGGCAGGCCGGCCGGGCACAACCCGGCCTCGTCGCGTTGGTAGGTGCGCAGCAGGTCCGGGTCGGTGACAACGGCGCCCTCCGGCAGCGCCGCGATCAGGTCGGTGATCAGATCAGCGCTCACAAGGGCAGCGTACGCCGCGGTTTTCGGCCCGCTCGGGCGGCGATTGGCCGCATGATGGAGCGGTACGCCGAGCCTCAGGAGGAGCCATGGACCACACCTACCGCGTCACCGAGATCGTCGGGTCGTCACCGGAGTCGATCGAGCAGGCGATCCACAACGCGATCGGGCGGGCCTCGACGACGCTGCGGCACCTGGACTGGTTCGAGGTGACCGAGATCCGTGGCCACATCGAGGAGGGTCGGGTCGGCCACTTCCAGGTCGGTATGAAGGTCGGCTTCCGGCTCGAAGCACCCGCGGACTGAGCTGCTTCGCTGCTTCGCTGCTTCGCTACTTCCAGTCGAACGCGAACCGGTTCGCCACCGCGTTCACCGCCTCGCCGGACAGCTCGGGACACTCGGCCCGGAGCCACACCTCGGCTCGGCGTCCAAGTTCGGCGAGGTCCGGTGTACCCGACAGCTCCCGCGTGGCGTACATCTCATGCATGATCGCCGTTATCCGGGGGAGCACCTCGGCCGCCCGGGCGCTTCCGATTGCCGCCACCACCCGGTCCTCGGCCGGCCGATCATCGAGCCGGCCAGGGACGCCGACATAGGCGATGATGCCTTCGCTCAACGCTCGGTCGACCATCTCCCCATCGTCCCAGCCCAGGCAGCAATTGCTTCGCGCGCGCCTCCACACCTGCTAGCACCAGTGCAATTCACCCGGTCCCTCGTGGGCCGGGTCTGTTGGTTTCTGGGCCCGATCGGTTGGCGGCGCCGCTCGTTGCCGGCGGTGCACGCATCCGTGCTAGCAGCTCTGTAGGGCCGTTCAGACCACCCCTGACCTGGGCCTGAGCCGGCCAGCCCGGGACCCGGCCCGGTCCGGAGGGTGCCGACGTGGCGGTGGCCGGGGACGTAGGCTCAAGGTCGTGAGCGAGCAGCCGCCCGTCGATCGACCGGACGAGCCAGCCGATCGGGTTCCGCCGGAGCCGGATCGCTCGGACTGGGCCGACCCGGACGCGCCGCCGGCCGCCGCCGCGTCGTCGCCGCCCGGCGGGGCGTCGCCGTTCGCCCAGCCGCCGCCCGCCCAGCCGCCATACGGCCAACCACCGGCTCAACCGCCGTACGGTCAACCGCCGTACGCGCCACTGCCGACCCAGCCGGCGCCCCAGCCGCCGGCCGTACCGCCACCGCCACCGCCGCCGGCGCCGGTCGGGAGGCCGGGGCTGGATCCGGTGCAGGACCAGGCGCAGCGGCTGCAGGACCAGCAGCGACGCCGGACCAGACTGCGGCGCGGGCTGCTGCTCGGCGGCGCGATCGCGTTCATCGCCGCCTGCGCGATCGTGGTCATCGGCTTCATCGGCTTCAACATCGGCCTGGATGCCCTGATCGTCGGCCTGGCGGCGGCGATCATCCCGGTGCCGCTGCTGGTCCTGGCCTTCCTGTGGCTCGACCGGTACGAGCCCGAGCCGACCCACATGCTGATCCTCTGCTTCGGCTGGGGCGCGTTCGTGGCCACCGGGCTGGCGCTGGCGGTGAACACCGGCGCGTCGGTCTGGTTCGAGAACATGGGCTGGCGCGACAGCCTGGTCGCGGTGCTGGTGGCGCCGGTGATCGAGGAGTTCGGCAAGGCGGCTTTCCCGTTGCTCCTGCTGATCTTCCGCCGGCGCAACCTGTCCGGGATCACCGACGCGATCGTCTACTGCGGACTGTCAGCGACCGGGTTCGCGATGGTGGAGAACATCCTCTATCTGGGCGGCGTCGGCTACCGGGCCGGGCTGGACGAGTTCGGGCCGGCGACCGGGCTGTTCATGCTGATCGGCATCTTCATTGCCCGGATCCTGCTCTCCGGGTTCGCCCACCCGCTGTTCACGTCCGCTTCCGGGGTCGGGATCGGGATCGCCGCCCGTACCCCGTCGACCGTGGTCCGCTGGCTCGCCCCGATCGGCGGCTTGTTCGTCGCGATGCTGCTGCACGCGGCCTGGAACGGCATGTCGGTGCTGAGCGCCGAGGTCGGCCAGCCGTTGTTCTTCGTGTACGGGTACGTGGCGGTGATGATGCCGATCTTCTTCGGCATGGTCGGGCTGGCGATCTGGCTCCGGGCGCGGGAGGGCCGGATCACCCAACGGACGCTGCCCGACTACGTCCAGGCCGGCTGGCTCTCGCCGCCGGAGGTGGCCTCGCTGCACAGCCTCGGTGCCCGGCACAGCGCCCGCCGGTGGGCGCGCCGGGTCGCCGGCGAACCGGGGCTGCGGGCGATGCGCGGCTTCCAGTTCGCGGCCACCCGGCTCGCGTTGCTGCGGGACGGGATCCGGCGGGGCCTGTATACCACACCGGAGCGGCAGGCGGCGGCCGCGGCCGAAGAGCACGAGCTGCTGCGGCAGATCGAGGCGCTCCGGGCGGTCTACGTCGGGCGCGACCCGGCGGTGCCGCCGGCCCGCTGGGACGGGCAGCGGTACGAGATCACGTTCCCGGACGGCAGCCGGCGGGAGGTGGCGCCGCCGCCGGAGCCGGTGATGCCGCTCCCGGTGCCGCTGGCGCCGCCCCCGCCGCCCCCACCACCGATGCAGCCGCCGCCGTGGTATCCGCGGCCGTACGGCTACCGGTGAGCCCGGCCGGGCGCGGCCGGCCGGGCGCGCTACAGGTAGAGACCGGTCGCGTCCGGCTGCACCCGCCGGGCGGCCACCGCGTGGATGTCGCGTTCCCGCAGCAGCGTGTACGCCTGGCCGTGCAGCTCGACCTCGGACCGGTCCTCGGGGTCGAACAACACCCGGTCGCCGGTGGCGATCGAGCGGACGTGCGGCCCGACGCCGACCACGGTTGCCCAGGCCAGCCGGCGGCCGACCGAGGCGGTGGCCGGGATGACGATGCCGGCCGACGAGCGGCGCTCTCCCTCGTTGCCGTCCATCTGGACCAGGACGCGGTCGTGGAGCAGACGAATCGGTAGGCCAGTGTCGGAGTGCGGTGCGGCGGTCACGACGGTGACGGTACATCGTGCCAATCTTTTGGTGGCGGTTGACTACGGTTGGGGATGCCTGGGTAGTCCTGGGTGGGCGAGAGGAGACGCCGGTGGGTCGGTTTGAGGCGTTTCTGGCGAATGTTCGCCGGGCGTACGAGACGAGCCGGGACACGGTGCGCTCCGTACGGTCCCGGACCGCGCAGTACCCGAACAACGGGGCGCCGCCGCTGGAGCGGACGCCGAACGACCTGGAAGACGCCCTGCCGCCGCCACCGCCGGCGCCACCCCCGCCGATCGACGAGGCGGTCCCGCGCAGCCTGCGGATCGCGGCCGCCTGGTCGTGGCGGTTGATCGTGGTGGCGGCGGTCGGCTGGGGGCTGCTCTACCTGGTCGACCGGTTCCTGATCCTGGTCGCCCCGATGATGATCGGGCTGTTGCTGACCGGCCTGCTCGCCCCGGCGTACCGGTGGGTGCGGGCGCTGAAGATGAACCGGTCGCTGGCCACCCTGATCGTGCTGGTCGGCGGGTTGGCGGTGGTCGGCGGCACCCTGACGCTGGTGATCAACCAGCTCATCCACGGCCTGCCGAACATGGTCGACAGCGCCGAGCAGGGGATCGAGGACATCCAGGAGTGGGTGCAGGGCCCGCCGCTGAACATGACCGACGCCGACCTCGACAACGTGATCGAGCAGGGCCGGACCTGGGTGGAGCAGAACACCCAGCAGCTCACCGACGTCGGGCTGTCGGCGGTCACCGGCACCGTCCAGTTCTTCACCGGCTTCGTGCTCGCGCTGGTCGCGACGTTCTTCTTCCTCCGGGACGGCGGCCGGATCTGGGCGTTCCTGGTCGGGATGCTGCCGGCCCGGGCGCGGGCGCCGATGCGGTACGCCGGCGACGGCGCCTGGCGCAGCCTCACCGGCTACGTACGCGCGACCGTGCTGGTCGCCTTGATCGACGCGGTCGGGATCGGGATCGGGCTGTGGATCCTGCGAGTGCCGCTGGCGCTGCCGCTGGCCGCGCTGGTGTTCATCGGCGCGTTCATCCCGATCATCGGGGCGTTCCTGTCCGGCACGGTGGCGGTGCTGGTGGCGCTGGTCGACGAGCAGGAGCCCGGGCTGCTGGACGGCGGCGGGATCGCCAAGGCGCTGATGGTGCTCGGGCTGATCCTGCTGGTGCAGCAGATCGAGGGGAACCTCCTGCAACCGGTGATCATGAGTCGGGCGGTGCAGATCCACCCGCTCGCGGTGATCATCGCGGTCACGGCCGGGGCGCTGCTCGCCGGGATCATCGGGGCGCTGGTCGCGGTGCCGATCGTGGCGGTGCTCAACTCGGTGATCCGGCGGCTGAACCGCTACCACCAGCTGCCACCACCGACGTACGAGACCGGGACTGGACCGGCGCCGCCGGGCGACTCAGGTGGTGGCGCTGGCCAGCCGGCTGAGCGCCCCGGTGACGACCTCGGGGTCGGTGGTGTACCAGAACGGCGGGAGCGTCCGGCGTAGGTAGCTGCCGTAGCCGCGGGCGGTGTGCAGCCGCGAGTCCAGCACCGCCACCACGCCGCGGTCGGTCGCGGTCCGGATCAGCCGGCCGGCGCCCTGCGCCAGCCGGATCGCCGCCGCGGGTACGCTCACCGCCGCGAACCCGGAGCCGCCGGCGGCGTCGACCGCGGCGGACCGCGCGGCGGCGAGCGGCTCGTCCGGCCGCGGGAACGGCAGCCGGTCGATCACCACCAGCTGGCAGGCGTCGCCCGGCACGTCCACGCCTTGCCAGAGCGACATCACCCCGAGCAGGCAGCTCGCCCGGTGCTCCCGGAACTTGCGGACCAGCAGTGGCAGCGACTCCTCGCCCTGCAGCAGGATCTCCAGGTCGGTCTTGGCGCGCAGCACCTCGGCGGCCCGCTCGGCCGCCCGCCGGGACGAGAACAGCCCGAGGGTCCGCCCGCCGAGCGCGCTGACCAGCCGGACCAGCTCGTCGGCGGCGGCGTCCGGCAGCCCGGACTCCCGGGGTCGGGGCAGGTGCGCCGCTACGTAGAGGATGCCCTGCCGGCCGTAGTCGAACGGCGAGCCCACGTCCAGCCCGCGCCAGCGTTGGCCGTCGGCGAGGCCGAGCGTACGGGCGATCGTGTCGAACGTGCCGCCGAGCGCGAGCGTGGCCGAGGTGGCTACCACCACCCGCTCGTGGTAGAGGTGGCTGGCGAGCGTACCGGCGACCGACAGTGGTGCGACCACCAGCGCCGAGCCGCCGCGGGAACCGGAGCCCCAGCCGGCCTCCGGCCGCTCCACCCAGGCGACGTCGTCCTCGTCGGCGGCGAGCAGCCGCTGGGCGGTGGCGGACAGCTCCTCGAGCACTGCCTTGGCCGGCTGCTTCACCACCCCGTCCGGGTCGTCGGTCTTGATCTCCCCGATCCCGGTCAGGGCTGCCCGGGTGGCGGCGTCGAGCAGGGTGCACGCCG
Source organism: Natronosporangium sp. (assembly GCA_036564175.1). Taxonomy (GTDB): domain Bacteria; phylum Actinomycetota; class Actinomycetes; order Mycobacteriales; family Micromonosporaceae; genus Natronosporangium. The sequence continues at coordinate 13,081 of DATCKZ010000109.1, read as the reverse complement.
TCTGCAGGCCGGCCGGGAGCGGGCCGACGATCCGGCCGGCCCGGCTTTCCGACAGTCCTACGGCCAGCGCGTCACCGGCCTCGACCAGCGCCTCGTACACCTCCGGCTCGACCAGCCTGCGGGCCCGCCGGGCGGCCCGCTCCACCGCGTCGGCGGTCAGCTCGGCCTGCGCCGCCGACGAGACCCGGTCTGCCAGCTCGTGTGCCTCGTCCACCACCAGCAGCCGGTGCGGCGGCAGGATCAGCCGGCCGGTGAGCATGTCGATGGCGAGCAGGCTGTGGTTGGTGACCACGATGTCGGCCGAGCGGGCCCGTTCCCGGGACGCCTCGGCGAAGCACTCGGCCCCGTACGGGCACTTCGCGGCCCCGACGCACTCCCGGGCCGGCATCGACACCTGCCGCCAGGCGGTGTCGTCCACGCCCGGGTCCAGCTCGTCCCGGTCGCCGGTGGCGGTCTCCATCGCCCAGTCCCGCAGCCGCTGGATCTGCTTGCCGAGCCGGCCTGCTTCGCCCAGCCAGCGGGTGCCGCCGGTGCCGCTCTGCTCGAACAGCGCGTCCTGGCCGTCCGGCTCCTCGGCGGTGGAACCCTCCAGTTTCGCCAGACACAGGTAGTGGTGCCGACCTTTCAGGACCGCGAACGTGGGCTTGCGGCGCAGCACCGGTTCGGCCGCCTCCACCAGTCGCGGCAGGTCGTGGTCGACCAGCTGCGACTGCAGCGCCAGGGTCGCGGTCGAGACCACCACCGGCCCGTCCACCAACAACGCCGGCACCAGGTAGGCCAGCGACTTGCCGGTGCCGGTGCCGGCCTGCACCAGCAGGTGCTCGCCGGTCGCCACCGCCTCCGCGACCGCCGCCGCCATCTGCTGCTGGCCCGGTCGCGGCACGCCCCCGGGGACCGCGGCGACCGCGGCCGCGAGCAGCTCGCCGACGTCCGGTTGGTTGAGCGGGGGCTGCGGCGGCGCGGTGGTCGGGGCGGTCATCCGGCTTACCGTACTCCGGTTCTACGACGGAAAGCCGGTTATCCACACCCCCGTGAGTTATCCACAGGTTGCGCACATGGCGGTTGCGCGAACGGTGCCGGACCGGCATGGTGGCGCGCGTGCCTACTGGGGAGGAACAATGGGCATTGCCATGCCAGCGCCGCTGCTGACCGCCGGTCGGCCGTTCACGAGGGCCGACCTGGCCGGCATGCCGGACGACGGCCGGCGCTACGAGCTCATCGACGGGGTGCTCATCGTGAGCGCCGCGCCTGGCCGGCTGCATCAGCGCGCGGTGGGGAGGTTGCTCCGGCTGCTCGGTGACGCGTGCCCGCCGGAGTTCGAGGTGCTGCCCGGCCCGTTCGCGGTCGGGCTGGCCGACGACACCGAGCTGCAGCCCGACGTGGTGGGGCGGGTCGCCGACCTCACCGACCGGGACCTGCCGGCGGCGCCGGCGCTCGCGGTCGAGGTGCTCTCGCCCAGCACCTAGCTGATCGACCGCAACGTCAAGAAGGAGCGGCTGCGGCGGGCCGGGACCCCGGCGTACTGGGTGGTCGACCCGGTGGCCCAGCCGGCCGAGGCCCGGCTGATCGCGTGGCAGCTGGCCGGCGGCGACTACCGGGAGGTGGCCGACGTCCGCGGCGACGAGCCGTTCGAGGCCACCGTGCCGTTCCCGGTCCGGGTCGTGCCGTCCCATCTGGTTTGCCCGCCGCCGGTAACCTAACGGCCGTGGCGGATGTCGTGCGGGTGCGCTACCGCAAGTACGACGGAACGGCGCACCGGGACTATCCGGCGCGCCGACTTGGTGATGACGACCACGGCACCTGGCTCGGAGTGGTGGCCGGTACGGCGTCCATCTACCACGGTCAGCCGTCGGTGGAGCAGATCCCGTTTGTCCTGTTAGTCCCGCGGAACATGTGGTGGACGGCGATGTTCAACCCGCCGCCCCGGACCAGCGAGGTCTACTGCGACATCACCAGCCCGGCCCAGTGGCAGGCCGAGCACACCGTCGACCTGATCGACCTCGACCTGGATGTGGTCCGCCGGCGCGGCACCGGCGTGGTGGAGTTGCGCGACGAGGACGAGTTCGCCGCCCACCAGATCAGCTTCGGCTACCCGGACGAGGTGGTGGCGCCGGCCCGGGCCGCCGCCGCCTGGCTACGGACCGCCCTCCACGACGGCAGCCAGCCGTTCGCCTCCGCGTACCTGCCGTTCCTGGCCCAGGTCGACGGGAGCCAGGAGCGCGGGTAGCCGGCCGGAGGGTAACGGGCCACCGGGCCCGCGGGTGATAACAAGCCGACAGCCCGACGGCAGTAACTGACTGGCCACCGCCGGATATGTTCGTCTGGTGGGACCTGAACAGCTGTGTGGGCTGCTCGCCGAGCCGGACCGGCTGGCCGTGTTCGCCGCGGTGGTGCTCGGCGTGCGCACCCCGGCCGAGGTGGCCGAGGCGACCGGCCTGACCGCCCGGCAGACCGCGGTGGCGCTGCGGCGGCTCACCGACGGCGGATTGGTGCAGATGGACGAAGGCGGCGGGTTGGCGGCCGACGCCGACGCGTTCAAGACGGCGGTACGGTCGGCCGCGCCGGACAAGCAGCCGACGGTCGACCTCGACCCGGACCCCTCCCGGGCGGCGGTGCTGCGCACCTTCATCCGGGACGGCCGGTTGGTGCAGATCCCCGCGAGTCGTAGCAAGCGCAGGGTGGTGCTGGAACACATCGCGATGGCGTTCGAGCCCGGCCGGAAGTACCCGGAGCGGGTGGTGGACGCGGTGCTCCGGGCCTGGCACCCCGATCACGCCACCCTCCGCCGTTACCTGGTCGACGAGGAGCTTATGGATCGGGACGCCGGCTGGTACTGGCGGATCGGCGGCCCGGTCTGGGAAGGGGACATCGATTGAGCGCGACAGCCTATCCGGCCACCGAGCGCGAGGACCTGGTCGAGGTGCTGCACGGAGTGCCGATCGCCGACCCGTACCGGTGGCTGGAGGATCCGGCTTCGGAGCGGACCAAGCGGTGGGTGGCCGCCCAGAACGAGCTGACCAACGCCTACCTGGCCGGCTGCGAGTCCCGGCCGTGGTTCGCGGAGCGGATGCGGGAGGTGCTCGGCGCCCCGCAGGCCGGCACTCCGCACAAGCGCGGCGGCTGGTACCTGGTCACCCGCAACAACGGCAGCCAGGACCAGGACGTGCTGTTCGCCGCCAGGGACCTGGCCGAGCTGGTCGCGGGCGGCCGGGTGCTGGTGGACCCGAACCAGCTCTCCGACAACGGCCGCGTCGCGCTCGCCGGCTACGCGGTCAGCCCGGACGGGCGCTGGCTCGCCTACGGCACCAGCGAGGCGGGCAGCGACTGGATCGAGTGGCGGGTCCGGGAGATCGAGACCGGCACCGACACCCCGGATCGGGTCACCCACTCGAAGTTCTGCGTCGCCGAGTGGCTGCCGGACGCCAGCGGGTTCCTCTACTGGGCCTATCCGGACCACGAGCGGACCACCGGCGACGACGCCACCGAGCTCAGCGGCGGGGTGCTGCTGCTGCACCGGCTCGGCGCCGACCAGGACCAGGACGAGCCGGTCCACCACAACCCGGCCGAGCCGCGCGAGCGGGCCGACGCGGAGGTCACTGAGGACGGCCGGTGGCTGGTGCTCAGCTTCGTGGTGGGCACCGATCGGCGTAAGCGGCTGGCGGTCCGCCGGATCCACGAGGACGGGACGTTCGGGCCGGTCCTGCCGGTGGTGCCGGAGGCGCACTCGCTCTACGAGCTCGCCGGCAGCGACGGGGACGTGCTCTACCTGCGTACCGACTACCAGGCGCCGCGGTACCGGCTGGTGGCGGTGGATCTGGCGGCGCTGGCCGACGGCCGGGACGCCTGGCGGGAGCTGGTGCCGGAGCGGGACGCGGTGCTGACCATGGCCGGCCGGGCCGGTGCCGGGTTCATCGTCGGCTACCTCGACGACGCGGCGCACCGGGTGTGGCGGCTGGCACTCGACGGCACCGAGCTGGCCGAGGTGCCGCTGGCCGGCCCGGTGTCGGTGGTCGGTGGGTACGCCAAGGCTGGCGACGACGAGGTGTTCCTCGGGCTCGAGTCATTCCTGCACCGGACCCGTGCCTACCGGCTGGACATGGCGACCGGGTCCATTGTCGAGCTCCGGCTGGTCGACAACGGGTCCGATGTATCCGTACCGACCGTGACCGAGCGGCACCGCGCGATCAGCCAGGACGGCACCGAGGTCCCGTACTTCCTGGTCCGCCGCGCCGACCTGCCGACCGACCAGCCGCAGCCGACCCTGCTCTACGGCTACGGCGGCTTCAACATCGCGCTGACGCCGTCGTTCCGGGCCGCCTGGCCGGCCTGGGTGGCGGCCGGCGGGGTGCTGGTGGTGGCGAACCTGCGCGGTGGCGGCGAGTTCGGCCGGGAGTGGCACGAGGCCGGCACCCGGGAGCGCAAGCAGAACGTGTTCGACGACTTCGTGGCGGTCGCCAAGGACCTGTTCGCGACCGGTGTGACCGCGCCGGAGCGGCTGGCGCTGCACGGTGGCAGCAACGGTGGCCTGTTGGTCGGGGCGGTGATGACCCAGCACCCGGAGCTGGCGGCGGTGGCGCTGCCGGCGGTCGGGGTGCTGGACATGCTGCGGTTCCACCGGTTCACGATCGGCTGGGCTTGGATTTCCGACTACGGTGACCCGGAGAACCCGGCCGATTTCGAGGTGCTGCGGGCCTACTCGCCCCTGCACAACCTGCGGGAAGGGGTCAGCTACCCGGCCACGCTGGTGCTCACCGGCGATCACGACGACCGGGTGGTGCCGGCGCACAGCCACAAGTTCATCGCCCAACTGCAGCACGTGCAGGCCGGCCCGGCGCCGGTGCTGGCCCGGATCGAGACCGCCGCCGGGCACGGGTTCGGCAAGCCCCGCAGCGTGCTCGCCGCGGAAATCGCCGACACGCTGGCGTTCGCCGCCGAGCACACCGGGCTGGTCCCGGCGAAGCTCGGGAACTGATTCCGTGGTGGCGCGGGCGATTTCCGTGGTGGCGTGGGCGATTGCGGACGTCCGGCCTGACTCGGTATGACGTCCGGCCCTGCCCGGCCTAAGATCACCGTATAGATTGCGAACAGTACGGCCTGAGTGTGACACGCGGTAGGCGCCGGCGGGGGACCTTGATCGATGTCGGTTGGCGACCGGGCCGGCGCCGTTGACACGGCAGAGGGGATGTCATGCGTACGAGACGAAGCGGTCTACTGGCAGTGGCGATGGCCACGATGCTGGTGCTGGCCGCGGCATGCGGCGACGATGGTGATGGCGGCGGCGGTGGTGACAACACCGAGGTCGAGGTCTTCACCTGGTGGACCGGCCCCGGCGAGGGCGAGGGGCTGGCCGAGCTGGAGCGGCTGTTCACCGAGGCCAATCCGGACATCGAGTTCATCAACGCGGCGGTGGCCGGTGGTGGCGGCGAGCAGGCTCGGGCGCTGCTGACCAACCGGATGCAGGCCAACGACCCGCCGGACTCCTTCCAGGGCCACGCCGGCAAGGAGCTGCTGGACTACATCGAGGCCGGCCAGCTGGAGGACCTGACCTACCTGTACGAGCAGGAGGGCTGGCTGGACGTCTTCCCGGAGGACCTGATCGAGCAGGTGACCGTCGACGGGAAGATCTACTCGGTGCCGGTGAACATCCACCGGGCCAACCTGCTCTGGTTCAACCCGGAGACCCTCAACGACCTCGGGATCGAGGCGCCGCCGACCACCTGGAGCGAGTTCCTCGACCAGGCGCAGGAGATCCAGGCGGCCGGCAAGATCCCGCTGGCGATCGGGCCACTCTGGACTCAGGAGCATTTGCTGGAGACGGTGCTGCTCGGTGAGCTCGGCCCGGAGGCGTACACCGGGCTGTGGGACGGCACCACCAGCTGGACCGATCCGTCGGTGGTGGCCGCGATGGAGGTGTTCAGCGACGTGCTGGACGTCTCCGACCTGGACGAGGCCGCCTCGGACTGGCAGCCGCAGCTGGACAAGCTGGTCAACGGTTCGGCCGCCTACGCGGTGATGGGGGACTGGGCGTTCGCCTACCTCGACAGCAACCTCGGGCTGACCTACGAGCAGCAGTACAACGCGGTCGCCTCACCCGGCTCGGACGGGGTCTTCGACTGGCTGTCGGACTCGTTCACGATCCCGGTCGGCGCGCAGAACAAGGAGGCCGCCGAGGAGTGGCTGCGGATTTGCGGTTCCCGGGAGGGCCAGGACGCGTTCAACGTGCTGAAGGGGTCGGTGCCGGCGCGGACCGACGCGGACACCTCGCTCTACACCGACTACCTGGCCTGGAACCTGCCGCAGTGGACGGACCCGAACACCGTTCTGGTCCCGTCGCTGGCGCACGGTGCCGCGGCGAGCAACGCGTTCAAGAACCAGATCGAGGAGCACCTCGGCACGTTCGTCGGTGACCGGGACGCGGTGAAGTTCACCGAGAACGTGCAGAGCGCGTACGAGTCGACCAGCGGCTGACGACGATGCGACGGATACGAGCGTGGGGACCAGGGTTCCTGCTGGTCCTCCCGTCCCTGATCCTGCTCGGCATCTTCGTGTACGGGTTCCTGGGCTGGAACGTCCGGGTCTCGTTCACGGACTGGATGCAGTTCGGGGAGACGAGCGGCTTCGTCGGCCTGCAACGGTATTCGGAGCTGGCCGAGAACGAGGTCTGGTGGCGGGACGTCCGGCATCTGCTGGTCTTCACGCTCGTATTCGTCGTCGGCTCGTTGCTGTTCGGGTTCTTCATGGCGCTGCTGCTCGAAAAGGGCGTGCGCGGGGAGAACTTCTTCCGCAGCGTCTACCTGTTCCCGATGGCGATCTCGTTCATCGCGGTCGCGATCGTCTGGCGCTGGTTGCTGGACAACGGTTCCGGGGTGAACACCGCCGGCATCAACAAGCTGTTCGCCTACATCGGCCTGGAGTCGATCCGCAGTGACTGGCACAAGACCGACTCCGGTTGGGCGGTGGCGGCGGTCGCGCTGCCGGCCGGCTGGGCGCTGTCCGGGTATGTGATGGCGCTGTTCTTGGCCGGGATGCGGGGAGTCCCGGATGAGCTTCGGGAGGCGGCCCGGGTGGACGGGGCCCGGGAACCGGCGGTGTTCTGGCACGTGGTCCGGCCGATGCTGTGGCCGGTCATCATGAGCGCGCTGGTGATCCTGGCTCACATCTCGCTGAAGACGTTCGACCTGATCTACGCGATCGACCTGCGCAGCCCGCGGATCGAGACCCCGGCGGTCTACATGTGGTTCCAGACCTTCCAGGCCAACTTCTATGCCCGCGGCGCGGCGGTGGCGACCCTGCTGCTGCTCGGGGTGGCGGTGTTCATCGTGCCGTACATCTGGTACTCGCTGAAGACGGAGCGGCGCCGATGAACGGCAAGCTCCGCTCCCCCTGGTCGCCCTATGTGAACACCGCGCGGTACGTGCTGCTGTTCGCGCTGGTCTGCTTCTTCCTGATGCCGATCTACGCGATGCTGGTGACCGCGCTCAAGGCGCCGGCCGAGGTGTCGGTGCCGGGAATGTGGGAGCTGCCGGAGCGCTGGTCGTTCGAGAGCTTCCAGGCGGTGTGGGACCGGCCGGAGATCCGCCAGGGGCTGGTGAACAGCGTGATGCTGGCGGTGCCGGCGAGCGTCATCTCCTCGATCCTCGGCGCCGCCAACGGGTTCGTGCTCTCGAAGTGGCGGTTCCCGGGCGCCGACATCGTGTTCCCGCTGATCCTGTTCGGCATGTTCATCCCGTACCAGGCGGTGCTGATCCCGCTCACCCGGTTCATGACCGACCTGAACCTACGGGGTGGCAACGACCCGACCAACGGGCTGCTCGGCCTGACTCTGATCCACATCGTCTACGGGTTGCCGATCACCACGCTGATCTTCCGGACCTACTTCGCCGGCATCTCCGACGAGATCATCGAGTCGTCGCAAGTGGATGGTGCTGGGATGCTGCGGACGTTCTTCTTCGTCGCGCTGCCGGTGGCGCCGCCGGCGTTCGCGGTGTCGATGATCTGGCAGTTCACGTCGGCCTGGAACGACTTCCTGTTCGGGTTCGTGATGACCAGCCAGCAGGGCTGGCCGGTCACGATCGGCCTGAACAACATCGCCAACGTGCAGACCATCCCGTTCAACGAAGCGATGGCCAGCGCGCTGCTCGCCTCGCTGCCCACCCTGCTCGTCTACATCATTCTCGGCCGGTTCTTCATGCGCGGGCTGATGGCCGGCGCCCTGAAGGGATGACCATGACCTCAGATGCTGTCGGGATCCGCCTCGACCGGGTCACCAAGCGCTTCCGCGGCGGCGTGACCGCGGTGCGGGAGGTGAGCCTGGACGTCCAGCCGGGCGAGTTCCTGGTGCTGGTCGGCCCGTCCGGCTGCGGCAAGTCGACCATCCTGCGAATGATCGCCGGGCTGGAGGAGGTCACCGAGGGCCGGATCTACGTCGGGGAGAAGGACGTCACCAACCAGCTGCCGCAGCAGCGGGACGTCGCGATGGTGTTCCAGAGCTATGCGCTCTACCCGCGGATGTCGGTGCGGCGCAACCTCGGGTTCGGGCTGCGGATGCGGCGGGTTCCCCGGGCCGAGCGGGAGCGGCGGGTGGCCGAGGTGGCCCAGTCGCTCGGGCTCGAGCACCTGCTGGACCGGCGGCCGGCGGCGCTGTCCGGTGGCCAGCGGCAGCGGGTGGCGATGGGCCGGGCGATCGTCCGGGAACCGAAGGCGTTCCTGATGGACGAGCCGCTGTCCAACCTGGACGCCAAGCTGCGGGTGAGCATGCGGGCCCAGCTCAGCACGCTGCACCAGCGGCTTGGCACCACCACCGTCTACGTCACCCACGACCAGGTGGAGGCGATGACGCTCGGGCAGCGGGTGGCGGTGCTGCGAGACGGCGTGCTGCAGCAGTGCGACACCCCGCAGGAGGTGTTCCGGCGCCCGGTCAACCTGTTCGTGGCGGCGTTCATCGGCTCGCCGTCGATGAACTTCGTGGCCGCGGAGGTGACCGGCGGTCAGGCCAAGTTCGCCGGGTTCACGATCCCGCTGCCGGGCGAGCCGGCCGACGGCCAGGTGGTGCTCGGGGTCCGGCCGACCGCGTTCTCGCTCGCCACCGACGCCAACCGCGACCTGCCGACGATGACCATCCAGCCCCGGCTGGTGGAGGAGCTCGGCGACGAGCGGTATGTGATTTTCGACCTCGACGCTCCCCGGGTGGACACCGAGGCGACCCGCGCCGCGGTCGAGGCGCAGACCGCCGAGGACGCGCTGCTGCTGCCTGAAAACAAGGCCCAGTTCACCGCCAGGCTGCCGGCGGACGCGCCGGTGACCATCGGGGAGCCGTTGACGCTCGCGATCGACCCGCACCGGGTGCACCTGTTCGACCCGCAGACCGGCCTCGCTCGCTGAGCCGAGGTAGCGTGGCCGCATGTCCCCCTCAGACGTTGGCTACCTGCGTACCCCGACCATCCATGGTGACGACGTCGTCTTCGTCTGCGAGGACGACCTCTGGCTGGTCAACGCCGGCGGTGGCCGGGCCTACCGGCTGACCGCGGGGGTTGCCGAGGCGAGCGGGCCGCGGCTGTCGCCGGACGGCCAGCTGATCGCGTTCGTCGGCCGCGAGGAGGGCCCGCCGGATCTCTACGTCATGCCGACCGCCGGCGGCCCGGCCCAGCGCCTCACCTACCAGGGCGGGATGATGATGGTGGCCGGCTTCGACCCGGCCGACGGCTCGATCATCTACTCCACCGACGCCGGCCGTCCGTTCGCCCGGGACCGGTGGCTGTACAAGGTCCCGCCGACCGGCGGGCTGCCGGAGCAGCTGCCACTCGGCCCGGCCACCACCATCGACTACGGCCCGACCGGCGGGGTGGTGCTGAGCCGGTTCAACGACGACCCGGCCCGCTGGAAGCGGTATCGCGGCGGCCGGGTGGGCGAGCTGTGGATCGACCCGGACGGATCGGGCCGGTTCCAGCGGCTGATCCGGCTGGACGGCAACCTCGGCCGCCCGTGCTGGGTCGGGGACCGGATCTACTTCATCTCCGACCACGAGGGGGTCGGCAACGTCTACTCGTGCCTGCCGGACGGGCAGGACCTGCGCCGGCACACCGACCACGAGGACTACTACGCGCGCAACCTGAGCAGCGACGGCCGGCGGCTGGTCTACCAGGCCGGCGCCGAGCTGTGGCTGCTCGACCCGGCCGACGATCGCGGCCCGCACCGGATCGACGTCCGGCTCACCAGCTCCCGCACCCAGCGCAGCCGGCAGTTCGTGCCGGCCGCCGAGCACCTCGACACGGTCAGCCTCTCGCCGGACGGCTCGGAGCTCGCCATCACTACCCGGGGCAAGGCGTACGCGTTCGGCAACTGGGCCGGCCCGGTCCGGCAGTACGGCGCCCCGGACGGGGTCCGGTACCGGCTGCTGACCCAGCTCGCCGGCGACGACCGGTTGGTCGCCGCCGCGGCCGGGGAGCGGGACCGGGAGGTGCTGGTGGTGTTCCAGGCCGGTGACCCGGCCGCCGCGATCGAGCTGGACCACGACCTGGGCCGGGTGGCGGAGCTGGTCGCCTCCCCGACCGACGCCCGGGTGGCGATCGCCAACCACCGCAACGAGCTGCTGCTGGTCGACCTGCGGACCCCGGAGGCCGCGGTCACCCGGCTGGATCGCAGCAAGTTCGGTCAGTTCGCCGATCTGGCCTGGGCACCGGACAGCCGGTGGTTGGCATATACCAGCCCGACCAGCGCGCGGACCAGCGCGATCGCGGTCGCCGAGCTGGCCAGCGGCCGGACCCGGCTGGTCACCCGGCCGGTGCTGCGAGACCGGCGGCCGGCGTTCGACCCGGAGGGGCGCTACCTCTACTTCATCGGCCAGCGGGAGCTCGACGCCGTCTACGACGAGGTCCAGTTCGAGCTGGGCTTCCCGATGGGTAGCCGGCCGTACGCGATCACGCTCCGGGCCGACCTGCCACCGCCGTTCCTGCCCCGGGTCGAGCCGCCGGAGGAGTCCGGTACGGACGAACCGGCCGATCGGCCGGCCGTGGAGGTCACGATCGACTTCGACGGGATCGAGCGCCGGGTGGTGCCGGCACCGGTGCCGGATGGGCGGTACGAGCGGGTGGCCGGGACCCGCAAGCAGCTGCTGGTCTCGTCCCGGCCGCTGGTCGGCACGCAGAACCGGGCGCTGTTCGCCGGCCCGCCGGCCGACCGGACGCTGGAGCTGGTCGACCTCAAGTCCGGCAAGCGGGAGCGGGTCGCCAGTGATGTGACCGACTTCCAGCTCGGCCGCGACGGCAAGACCCTGCTGCTGCGAGTCGGCAACCGGCTCCGGGTGATCACCGCCGGGGAGACCGTCGACGACGCCGGCCAGCGGTCCGGGTCGAGCGGCCGCGGCGGGTCCGACGAGCCGGGCCCGGAGAGCGGCTGGATCAACTTGGACCGGGTGCGGGTGTCGGTGCGCCCGGACGCCGAGTGGCGGCAGATGTTCCGGGAGGCGTGGCGGCTGCAGCGCGAGCAGTTCTGGACCGAGGACATGTCCGGTGTGGACTGGGACGAGGTCTACGACCGCTACCTGCCGCTGGTCGACCGGGTCGCGAGCCGCTCGGAGTTCTCCGACCTGCTGTGGGAGCTGCAGGGCGAGCTCGGCACCTCGCACGCGTATGAGAGCGGCGGCGCGTACCGCCGGCATCCGCAGTACAAGCAGGGCTTCCTCGGGGTCGACTGGGAGGTCGACCCGGCGACCGGTGGCTACCGGATCGCGCACATCCTCGAGGGCGACCCGTGGTCGGCCGACCACACCTCGCCGCTCAACCGGCCGGGCGTGGCGGTCAAGCCCGGCGACGAAGTGCTGGCGGTCAACGGTGTGCCGGTGAGCGCCACGGTGACCCCGCCGCAGCTGCTGGTCAACCAGGCCGAGCAGGAGGTCGAGCTGACCGTCCGCACTGGCGACGGGCCGCCCCGGACGGTCACGGTCCGGCCGCTGGCGGACGAGACGCCCGCCCGGTACCGGGACTGGGTGAACGCGAACCGGGCGCTGGTGCACGAGCGGAGCGGCGGTCGGGTCGGCTACCTGCACATCCCGGACATGGTGGGGCGAGGGTTCGCCGAGTTCCACCGGGGCTTCCTGTCCGAGTTGGACCGGGAAGCGCTGGTGATCGATGTCCGGTTCAACCGCGGTGGCCATGTTTCCGGGCTGCTGTTGCAGCGGCTCACCCGGCGCCGGATCGCGTACATCTTCTCCCGGTGGGGCGTGCCAGAGCCGTACCTGGAGGACGCGCCGCGCGGGCCGCTGGTGGCGGTGTGCAACGAACACGCCGGCTCGGACGGGGACATCTTCAGTCACGCCTTCAAGCAGCTCGGGCTCGGCCCGCTGATCGGCAAGCGGACCTGGGGCGGGGTGATCGGGGTCATGCCCCGGCACCGGCTGGCCGACGGCACCGTCACCACCCAGCCGGAGTACGCGTTCGCGTTCGACGACGTCGGCTGGCGGGTGGAGAACTACGGCGCCGAGCCGGACATCGATGTGGACATCACGCCGCAGGACTATCGCAAGGGGATCGATCCGCAGCTGGACCGGGCGATCGAGTACGCGCTCGAGGCGCTCGCTGAGCGGCCGGCGCACTCTCCGAAGCTCCTCGACCGGCCACGGCTGGCCCGGCCGCCACTGCCGCCGCGGTAGCGGACCCTCGAGTGCGGTGCGGCTGCGGCGCCGGTGCGGGCGGGTTGTGTTCACTGCTGGTGCCGGTGTAGGCGAGGGTCCGCCGGCGAACCAGGTTCGGCTGGCCGCCAGCACCCGAGCGCGACCCTGCCCCATGCCGGCGTGGTCGGTCCACGTTGTCCCGGCCGTGCCGGCAGGGTCCGTCGCTGGCGCCGGTAGCTACCGCGGCTAGAGCTGGGGTTGGTTGAGGCTGAGTAGGGGTGGGTCTTGGCGGACGAGGTATTGCAGGCCGTGGGGTGTTTGCCAGGAGAACACGCCCGGCGACAGCTGGACCAGTTGGGTGCCGGTGGCATGCCGGAACAGGTGGTGGGCGCGGCAGAGGCAGCCGAGGTTGTCGGTGGTGGTTTTGCCACCGTCGGCCCATGGTTGGGTGTGGTCGATGTCGCAGGTGTGGGC
>DATCKZ010000108.1:0-10355 GCA_036564175.1 Natronosporangium sp. | reverse complement strand
GTTGTGGATCCGGGCGATGAACTCGCCCTCCCGGCCCGGCTCCACGATCATGTCACCGGTCTCCGGATCGGTGTGGGTCAGCGGGGAGAGGTGGTCGGTGATGGTCGCCGCCACCTGCTCGGCCAGGTGCGGGTCGGTGATCCCGATCGCCCGCACGTACCGGGTGGCGAGGTTGTGGTTGCGCTGCCGGCCCAGGAACACCGCTGACAGCAGCCCGAGCAGGGTCTCGTTGCCGGTGTCGTCCGGGTCGTGGGCGGCCAGCAGCAGGCCGGCGTTGTTCTTCCGGCCGGCGCGGATCAGCTCCAGGGTGGTGTCGTAACCCGGGCTGCCCTCGCCCTCCCGGGTGAGCCAGTAGCACTCGTCGGCGTGCACCAGCACGAACCGGGAGTCGTCGAACGCGATCGACTTGGCGAGCACCGCGGTCAGGGTCAGCACCGCCCGGCCGAACAGGGCGGCGAACGGCAGGTGCGCCAGCTGCCGCTCGCTCTGCAGCTCGTGCCGCTTCGGCATGGTCATGCCGTGGGTGGCGAACACGATGTGGTCGGCGGACAGGTCGAGCGGGGTGAGCGCCGGGTCGAACACCAGCCCGGTGCCCGGCCGCCGGGCGCAGGCCCGCAACTGCCGGGCGAGCTGGGCGGCGGCCGGCAGGTCGGCCATCGACTGCAGGGTCTCGATCAGCGCGGACATGCTCGGCCGCTCGTCGGCGATCACCTTGTCGATGGTCTCGGCGAGGATGGTCCCGGCCTCCGAGGTCGCCTCGATGCTGAGCAGCTGGGACAGGAACGTCTCGGCGGCCTGCGCGGCGGCCGGCCCGCGCAGCACCCGGAGCGGGTCGAGCGAGAACGAGGTCGGGTCGGCGAGGTCGGCCACCTGCACCTGGTCGGCGCCGAACGCCGCGGCCAGGAACGTCACCTGCTCCCGGGTGCGGGTCCGGTCCCACCCGATGGTCCGCCCGCCCTCGGCGGCGACGTCGGCGAGGATCTTCTTCAGGGTCACCGACTTGCCGGCACCGAGCTCGGCGAACAGGCCGATCGAGGCGGAGATGTCGCGGCTGGTCCAGTCGGTGAGGTTCAGCCGGACCGGGGCCTGCACGCCGGCGTCGATGCCGATCCCGAGCACCTGGCCGGACTGGTCGCCGAGCCGGTTGCCGACGAACGGCATCGCCTTGGCCAGGTCATCGGCGAGCAGGTACTGGGTGTAGTCGGAGACCACCCGTGGCGAGGTCACGCCCGGCAGCATCGCGGCGTAGCAGGCGAGCTGGTCACCGGTCGGCCGGACCGCGGTCAGTTCGTCCGAAAAGGAGGTACGCAGGGATTCGGCGTACGCCTCGACCTCGTCCACGGTCTCGCCCCAGACACCGAGGATGATGGTCGCCTCGTACTCCACTTCGGCGCTGTGTGCGTCCAATGCGGCCTGTTCCTCGGCGAGCTGGCGCTGCCCGACCGTGACCCAGGTCGGCAGCGCGTCCACCTCCGGGGAGTCGTCGTTGTCCGCGGCGGTGAACTCGCCCACCTGGTCGGCGAGCTGGCGGCGCTTGCGGGTGACCTTGCGTTTCGCCTCCGCGCCCGGGTTGACCGTGCACCGGATCGCCCAGTCGACCGGGAAGCCGAGATCTTCGTGCATCGCGGCCAGCCACTCGCCACCCGGGAACGGCCACGTCTCCGGCAGATCGGAGAGGGTCAGGAAGGCCTGGTAGGCGGTGCCGCCGTCGGCGGTGGTCACCTTCAGGTAGCGGTGCTGGAACGGGTTCCGCACGCCTTCGTCGCCGTCGGTGCGGCCACCCTCGTCGAAGTGGACCTGGCTCAGGAAGGCGAAGCTGGGGCTGCGCAGCCGGCGACCGCGGACTTTCGCCTCGGCGTACCGGGAGCGGCGGGCGCGCGCCAGCGACGGCTCGGCCGGCGTCCCCTTCCGGGCGGCCCGCCGGTGGATCCACAGGATCTCGTCCGGAGTGGCCGGTACCAGGCCGGCGGCGGCCCGGGCCACCCGGGTCGCCTGCTCGGCCCGCCGGCGCACCTCGGCCGGGCTGGGCATCGGCGGGGTCAGCCCGAAGCTGCGCGCCACCAGTGTGGACGCCGCGGCGCCGATCGAGCCGGCGGCGGTCCAGCTGGAGGTGTGCGGCAGCGGCAGCGCCAACCAGTAGGTCCGGTCCCGCAGCTGGTATTCCTCGAGTACGCGCAGGTAGCCCTCGGTCAGCTCGCGGTGGATCGGATGCCGGTGCCGGGCCGGCCCGACCGGTGCGTCCCGCGGGTCGATCCGGCCGCAGAGGCTCAGGATCAACGGCTCGCCGCGCAGCGCCCGCAGCAGGTTCGCGATCACCCGGCCGTAGCTGAGCTTGTCGTTGTCCGACGCGTACCGGTAGGGCAGCGGGTCGATCCGCCAGACCGCCCAGACCGTGCCGTCGTGGGTCCACGCGAGGTTGCCGACGATCGCCCGGAACGGGACGCCGGGCACCACGGAGCCAATCATCGCTACCTCCGGTCCTGGTTCGCCGCCTGCCGGAGCAGGTCGGAGAGCCACGGTCGCGCGGTCGCATGCGGTGGCACAGTCGTACGTGGTGAGGTGGCTGCCCGCGGTGGTCGGGGTACCCGCGGCGGCCCGGCCGGCGGGGTCGGGACTGGCGGCGGTGGCAGCAGGTCAGCGGGCAGATCGGCGACCGGGATCCGGCCGCCGCGGACCCGGACCGGCTTCGGCGGCCGCAGCGGCGCGTCCCCGAGGTAGCCGGTGCGGGACTGCATCATCAGCGACGCCAGCGCGATGCCGGCCCGGATCGGGTCCCGGCCCTCGAACCGCGTGTGCCGGGTCAGGTAGGTCAGCAGCAGCGGCAGCCCGACCCCGATGAAGATGTTGAACGGTCCGAAGTGGGCCCACAGGTCCCGATAGCTGATCAGGAAGTAGACCGATCCGACGAAGACCAGCAGCTGCGTAATCGTGTACGGCCCGAGCGGCAGCGCCCAGTTGCTGCCGGGCCACTTACGGATCAGGTACGGCTGCCGGCGTCCCTTGGTGTAGCTACGGCCGACCGTACCCGCACTGCCGGCCTCCATCACTCCTGCTCGACGGGGAGCTCTTCGCCGAACAGGTCAGCGATCGACTCCACATTGGTCAGGATCAGGAAGACCAGGGCGGCGCCGATCCCGAAGATGATCGCCTTCTGCAGGCCGCCCTTCGACTTCACGATCAGGATCGTGCCGACCAGGACGACCACCACCAGGAAGATCAGCGGGAGCGTGGTGGAGAGGAAGTCCACCCAGCCCTCGATCCAGGTCTGGGTGGGGCTGTCCTGGGCTAACGATGGGGGTGCGGACATTGGCTAGCCTCCGTTCGTGCCTTCGCTGGTGGTCGCCGTCCCGACCAGCGGGTCGATGGCCACCACTTCCCACCGGCCACCCCGGACGGCGACGGTGACCGGGTAGACCAGCGGCAGGTACTCGGCTGCGGCGTCATTGGCGGTGCCGGTCGCCACCGTGGCCAGCACCTGCAGGAGGGTGCCGTCGGGTGGCACGACCGTGTCGCGCTCGGTCGGGTCTTCCCGGGCGCGCAGGTCGACGACCTCGACCGATTCGTACGGTGGCGGGACCACCGGCGGGATCGATACGCCCGGTGCGACGTATCGGTCCAGGTTCTCGGCGCCGGTGAGCAGGCCGGCGAAGAACGCCTCCAGGGTGGTGGCCAGGTCGGTGCCGGAGGTCGCCAGCCGGACCTCGTATCCCAGATTGGCTTCGTCGGCGGCGAGTGCCGGCGCGGCCACCTGCGCCGGCAGCGCGGCCGGCCCCCAGCCCTGGCAGCCGCCGGCGGTCGGCACCATCGTGACCGTGAAGAACTGCAGGCCGGCCGGGCGCCACCGATCGTTTTCATCGAGCGATTGCACCTCGGCGCCGATCAGGTACGCCCAGCCGCCGTTACCCTGCGTGACCGAGGCAGTGTAGATGCGGGTCGCCTGCCGGCGGCCCGGCTCCGGGGCGGTGCGCGGCATTCCGGCAACCTCGCCGAGCGCGGCGGTGTCGCCGGCGAGCCACGCCGACACCACCAGCTCGGCGCAGCCGCCCGGCGGCGGGATCGGTGCCGGTGACTGGGTCGGTGCGGTCACCGGCGGGGCCGCGGCGGGGTTGCCACCGGCGCAGTTGACCAGGCTGAGCACGAGCGCGACCGCGATCGTGGCCCACAGCAGGTAGGCCAGCAGCCGGCTCAGGGTCGCCTGGGCGCGGCTTGATCGGCCGATGTGGCCGGCGGCTGCCCACTCGTCGGGACCGGTCGGCCCGGCGCTGGGCACGCTGTCGCCAGCCGTGCCCGCCCACCTGGGCACGCCCGGTTTGCCCGCCGTCACAGCAGGGCCCTCCTCTTACCTCGCCTCGCCGGCGCAGTGAGGGATTCTCACACTGCGTTACTTCACTAAGCGCATGGCGCGTTGTCTCCCGTCCGAGATCACAAACCGCGGAGCGGGCCGGGGGTTGGGTGGAACCGGGCGGAGTTGGGCGAGCCTGGCAAGTCCGGACTAGAAACCGGCCTGAATGTTGCTGGGTTGGTCACGATCCGTGCCTTGACCCCTACCGGAGCGGGCAGAAGCGGTGTAACAGTGAAGTGACAGCGCGATATGTCACGCTAGGTTGTCGGGTTGACTCACTCCGGAGAGGAGAACGGTGGCGCATCCGTACCCCGAGACGGAACCGCGCGGACGGCTGATCCGGCCGTACGCGGTCACGCGCGGCCGCACCGAGCCCAGCCGGGACATCGCGATCGAGGCGGTGGTCACCACCACCCCACGGGGCCGGATGGAGGCGCCGCTGTTCGGCCGGCACAAGCACCAGATCGCCGGATTGTGTGACGGCCGGCCGCTGTCGCTCGCGGAGATCGCGGTCTACACCCGCGTGCCGCTCGGCGTGGCGCGGGTGCTGGTCGCGGACATGACCGACGAGGGCCTGCTCGACCTGCACGATGGGGACGGTCAGGACCAGTCCGACTACCTGCAGCTGCTCAACGACGTGCTGCAGGGTCTTTACCAGCTCTGAGAGCGCGGTAACAGCGGTTTGATAGCGGCGGTTGTCACGCTGCCAGCATGGCCTCCTACGGCGACTATCTGCCGGCGCTGCGGTTCCAGCCGACGCTAGCGGTGTCACCCGACGGCCGGCAGGTTGCATATGTCAATGACGCGGTGGGTCGGGGGAACGCCGTGGTCCGCCCGCTCGCTGGCGGCCGGCCGCGGCAGATCACGACGTACGCCGATGCCACCGTGACCACGGTCGCGTGGTCCCCGGACGGCGAGTCGCTGCTGGTCGAGGTCACGCCGGCCGGCGGCGAAGCGCACCGGCTGGCGCTGGTGAGCATCGACGGCGGTGAGTCGGAAGTGGTGGCCGACCAGCCCGGGGTCCGGCACCGGCTCGGGCTCTGGGACCCGTTCTCGCCTACCGGGCGGCAGTTGGCGTACTCGGCCGACGACCGGTCCCCCGGCGACCGGGATGTGCTGGTTCGTGACCTCGACACCGGCGCGGTGCGGCGGGTCTACACCGGCGACGGTGACGCCTATCCCGGCGCCTGGTCACCGGACGGGCAGTGGCTGACCGTGGTGGAGCACCGGCCGGAGCGAGCGGCGACGGTGATCTCGCTGGTGGCGGCCGACGGCGGGGTGGTGAAGCGGCTGACTCCCGAGGGCTGTGCCGCGACCACCTGGCCCGGGCCGTGGCTGCCGGACGGCGCCGGGTTCCTGGTGCGCAGCACGGCCGGTCGCGACTTCGTCGGGCTCGGCGTGATGGACGCGGTCACCGGCGAGCTGTCCTGGTTGGCCACTCCGGAGGCCGACGTGACGCACGCCGCGGTCGCCGGTGCCGGCCGGACCCTGGTCTGGCTCACCAACCTGGACGGAGTGTCCCGGTTGGCCGCCCGGGACCTGGTCACCGGCCGCGACCGCCAGTTGCCGGCGCTGCCCGCGGGCACCGTGTCGGGCCTGGCCGCCACCCCGGGCGGGCGGTTCGCGGTGGTGCTGCTCGCCACGCCGACCCGGCCGGCCAACTTGATGGTGATCGACCTCGAGGGTCGCAACCTGCGCTGGCTCACCAATGTCCGGCCGGCCCGGGCCGAACCGGCCCGGTTCGTGGCGCCGCGCCGGATCCGATACCCGTCCCGATACGGGTTTGAGATGCCGGGCTACCTCTACCGACCACGGTGGACCAGGCCGGTCGGCGCGGTGCTGGCGATCCATGATGGACCCGGGCGGCAGGCCGAGCCGGGCTACGCCTACGACGGGTTCTTCCAGTATCTTGCCGCCGCCGGGCTGGCCGTGCTCGCGCCGAACATCCGGGGCTCGGCCGGCTACGGCCTGTCCTACCAGCGGGCGATCGAGCGGGACTGGGGCGGGGTCGACCTGGCCGACCTCGCGGACGCCGCCGGCTACCTGCGGCGGCAGGACTGGATCGACTCCGACCGGATCGGGCTGCTCGGCCGGTCGTACGGCGGCTTCGCCGCGCTGTCCTGTGTGGCCCGGTTGCCGGAGCTCAACTGGGCGGCGGCGGTGAGCTGGAGCGGGCCGAGCGACCTGGTGGCGTTCGCCCGGTCGCAGCTGCCCGGCCGGCGGTCGCAGGTGCTGGCGATGTTCGGCGACCCGGCCGAAGTCGGGCCGTTCCTGCGGTCCCGGTCACCGATCACCCACGTCGACCAGATCCGGACGCCACTGTTCGTGATCCAGGGAGCCAGCGATCCCTACGTGCCGAGGCAGGTGACCGACCAGCTGGTGAAGCGGCTGCTGGCCCGGCGAGTGACCGTGCGCTACGACGTCTACCACGACGAGGGCCACCAGTTCACGAACCCGGAGAACGAGCGCTCGGCCTGGTCGGCCGCTGGCGAGTTCCTGCTCGCCCACCTCCGGCCGCGTCCATAGCGTCCGGTCAAGCCAGGCCGCGCAGGTCGCCGGCCCGGACGATGATGGCCGCCCGCTTGCCGACCCGGAACCGCTCGAGCGCCCGCACCCCTTCGCCGAGCGAGAGCTTGCGGGCCTCGGCGCACACGGCGATCACCGCGTGCTCGGGCAGCACCTCGCTCAGCGCGCCGGCGAGCGCGGTGAGTGGTTCGGTCGCCGCCGCGCCGGCTCCCCGCCAACCGGTCTGCCGGCCGTACGGCACGTCGGTCAGCACCAGGTCCGGCGGCGGATCGGGCAGGATCCGGGCGGTCTGACGGGCGTCGAACCCGTCGGCGACCCGCGCGTCGGACGCCAGGTCGCCGCCGCCGGCCCGGAGCAGCGCGGCGAGCCGGTCGGTGGCGCGCGCGGCCGCGGCATAACCTGGCTTGCCGTACGCGGTGGCGCGCTCGCTGAGTTCGGTGCGGCGCTCGGCCAGCCCGGCCTCGGTGAGCAGGCTGAGATTCCTTCGGGCGAGCGCGACCGCGTCAGGGTCGGCATCGGAGCAGAGCACGTGCCGGAGCCGGTCCCGATGCAGCAGGCCGACCGTGCTCGCCAAGTAGCCGCTGCCACAGCACGGGTCCCACAGCCCGACCGGTGTCCGATGTGGCAAGTGAGCGGCGGACCGCAGCAGCAGCTCCTCCGCGAGCCGCACCGGGAAGGCCGGGTAGCCCGGCGCCGACCGGAACACGAAGCCGCTCGCCAGGTCCTGATAGTCGTCCCGGTTGGCGGCCAGCCGGTACGCCACGCGGACCCGCTCCCTCCATCGACGCTGAGACCGTTGATGCTATGTCAGTGCCTATTTTCGCACCCGATCCCGGACCTCCGGCAGCGGCTGGAAGCCGGCCGACCGGTAGGCCGCGACCGCGCCCACATTGGAGCTTTCGGTGCAGACGACCGCGCTGGACGAGCCCAGCTCCCGGAGGGCCGCCGCCGCGGCGACCGAGATCGCCGTCCCGTGCCCCGGCCCCGGTGCTCCGGGTGCACGCCCATCGGTTCGAGCAGCCCGGGCTTGCCGGGACCGGCGGACCAGACCGACACCGCGGCCACCGGCTCGCCCCGTTCGTCGTACCCGACCAGACAGCGGGCGTCCGAGTACGGCAACCCGGCCGCCATCGCGTGCCACCGCTCCTCGGTGAACGTGGACCCCCGGAACGCCGCTCGCTGCACGGCCACCCGTACCGCCGCTTGCTCCGGACCGACCACCGTCATCCGCAGGCCCGAGTCCGGCACCGGCGCAGTGAGGTCGCGGCGCAGCGGCGTCCATGGCTCGTCCGTGCCCCAGCCGGCGGCCGCGAGCAGTTCCTGCAGCAGTGCGTCGGCCGGCGCCTCCACGCTGACCTTCCCATCCGGCAGTACGCCGTGCGCCGGCTGGCCGATGTCGTCGAGCAGCTGCTGTGCCAGCTCCTCGTCCCGGTGCGCGGCCGGCGCGATCGCCAGCCGCAGCAGCCGCGGGCCGTCCAGCAGCCCGACCGCGAGCACCTCCCCGTCCCGGCGCCAGATCCGCACCGCGGCCGCGGTCGCCGCCGCGCCGAACCGCCAGTGCCAGCCCAGGTCCCCCGGATGCAGCTGGATCGGCGCCCCTTCGTACTGCCATGCGCGGAGCGCCGCCACCGCCTCGCCGAGCTCGTCCACGCTCGGTGTGCCTTGCACGATCGCCATCTCTTGATCACATATGACCGCGGCCCGGCCCGCACCCGCTTTACGCGCCTCTCCTGAGAGCCGCCATGCTGGCACCCCACCTGCCCGTTGAACGACTGATCCAGCTGCCGCGGCGCTGTCGATGGTCGGCTCCCGGCGTGCTGGTGATGCTGGGGATCGCGGCGCTGCTGTTCGGTCTGCTCCCACGAGCGATCGGCGCCACCTGGGCGGTGGTCGGCTACAGCCTGTTCGTCGGCTTCTTCGGCACGCTGCTGGACCTGCCACAGTGGGCACTCAACCTGTCGCCGATGAGTCATATCGGACAGCCGCCATTGGACGACGTTTCCTGGCCGGTGATGGTCGTCCTGCTCGTGGTCGCGATCGGGCTGTCGGTCGCCGGGCTGGCCGGCTTCCGGCGCCGCGATCTGGAAATCCGCGCCGGGTTCGGACGCGGGGTCCGGTCCGCGTATCGACGATCGGGCCACCTCGGCCGACCGGATAGGGGCGCGAGCCTGTCCCGCATGCGGTGTGGACGGCTGCTCGTCGCTGGTGGGACGGTGCTGCTGCTCGCGGCCACCGGCGGGTCGGCGCCGGTACGGATCGCCGGCGCGGTTCCTGGCGCGTCGGGCGCGGCGGCGGCGGAGTCGGTGTACGCCGGGACGCCGGCCGCCGAGTTCGGCGAAGGTGCGGCGGGCATCGTCCTGCCGCCGGCCGGGCCAGTGGTCCACGGGTACCTGGCGGACCACCGGATGGCGACCCGCGACATCACCACCGCGGAGGTCGGTGCCGCGCTGGCGGACGTCCAGGCCGCCCTGATCGCCACCAGGCTGGATCACCGGATGCTGATCGATCACGATCCACAGCCGTTCATCCGTACGCTCGCCCCGCTCTACTGGGATGCCTGGTTCGATCCGTACCTGCCGGAGTTGCACGAGTATGACCCCTATCAGCAGACGGACTTCGGCTACCTGGCGACGAGGCTGGCGCCGGGCGTCCGGCCGGCGGAGCCGGCGCGGGTGGCCGGCCGGATCACGTACGGCGCCGGTACGACGAGCCGCGGTGCTCCAAGCGACGAGCCGTTCCGGGTGCTCCTGATCGTCACCCGGTTTGTCTGGGTGTATGCGCTGCGGGAGCCGGATCGCCCGGCCGCGATGGTGGTGATCCGCAACGATGTGACCTGGCAGGTGCCGACCGACGTCCGGCTGGCCTGCTGCCGGTCGAACGTGGGCCTCCACCACTCAGCGGCCGACGTGTGGGCCTGGGGCGTCGACTGCCAGCTGTACCAGCGGCGAGGGCTGGTCCGGCCGAGCGGGGATGGTCTCCTCCCGGATGGAGCGTTCGATCTCGATCAACCGCCGGGGTCGCTCGGTGGCTGCCAGCCGGCACGGGACTGCTCACTCCCCGTGGTTGCACCGTCATGCGCGGTGCTAGGAGAATGACCGCAACTTACCCCGACGAATAGGTCCTCCATGACGGACACTTCTGGATCGCCCCGTTCCGGGCGCCGGCGCCTGCTCGTGATCGGGCTGGCCAGCGGGTGTGCGCTGGTGCTGGTCGCCGCCCTGCTGGTCGGGACCAGGTGGTTCGGGCTCTGGGGTTCGGAGCCGGAGCCGGAGGCACAGCCGAGCCCCAGCGCGAGCGCGCCGCCGTCGCCGTTCGCGGGTACGCCGGCCGAGGAGTTTGCCGAGGGGGCCGAGGGGATCGAGCTTCCGCCGGCAGAGCCGGTCGGCGACTACACCGCCGACCAGGTGCAGAAGGCGCTTGAGCAGGTACGGGAGGCGTTGATCGCGGCCCGCCTCGACGAGTCGATGCTCGTCGAGCACGATCCGTC
>DATCKZ010000107.1:0-9330 GCA_036564175.1 Natronosporangium sp. | reverse complement strand
CCGCTGGAAGGCGCTGGTCTTGTCGTCCCGGACCGAGTTGATGAAGTCGTTGGTGAACTCCTCGGTGGAGACGTACCGGACCGCCCGCGCGTTGCCGATCTGCGACGCGTAGTGGCCGATCGCGTGCAGCAGGTGGGTCTTGCCCAGCCCGGAGCTGCCGTAGATGAACAGCGGGTTGTACGCCCGGGCCGGCGACTCGGCGACCGCCACCGCCGCGGCGTGCGCGAACCGGTTGGACGACCCGATCACGAACGTCTCGAACGTGTACTTCGGATTGAGCCGGCTGGCGCCGGTGCTCGCCTGGTGCACCGGCCGCAGCGACTGGCCGGTCCACCGGTCCGGGCGGCCAGGGCCGCTCTCGCTGCCGGCACCCCGGGCCGCTGCCGGGTCGGCGAGCGGGTCCGGCTCGCCCCCGAACCCGGGCCGGCGCAGCTCCGGCCGGCCGAGATCGGGCCGGCCCAGGTCCCGGGCGTGCGGCAGCCGCGGCGGGTCAGCGGGCGCCGGCTCGCCCGCCGGTTCGGCCGGCGGGTACGGCAGCGGCTCCGGCTCCTGGTACTGCCGGGTCGGGCCGGCGTCCGCCGGTGCCGGGTCGGGTTCCGGGTACGACCGGCCGGCCGTCCCGCCGTACGCCGGGCTGGTGGGATAGCTCGGGCTCGCCGAGGGCTGACCGTACGCAGGGCCGCCCGGCTCGGCGTACGTCGGGCGCGCCGGCTCGCGGTAGCCGGGGCTGGCCGGTGGTTCGCCGTAGGCCGCCGGCGGTTCGGCGTACGGCGGGGCCGGCTGGCCGTACGCCGGGGCGGGATCCGGCCGCGGCTCGGTGAAGCCGGCGAACTGGCCGGCCGGCTCGGCGCTGGTCGCCGGCTCGCTGGCCGGCCGCGGGCTCGGCCAGTCCGGCGCCGGCGTCCGCGGCGCGGGCGAGACCGGGTCACCGGCGCGGAACCGGGGTCGCTCGGGCTCGGCCGGGGCCGGGGCGCTGGCCGGTGGCCGGTCAGTGGCGGCGAGCGTCACCGCCACCTGGATCGGCCGGCCGAGCCGGCGGGAGAGCGCGTCGGTGATCGCCGGCCGCAGCCGCATCTCGATCTGGTCGCGGGTGAACGCGTCCGGTACCGACAGCAGCGCGGTGTCCTCGACGATCGCCCGCAACCGGGTCTCCCGGAGGTAAGCGCGCTGCTGGGCGGAGACGATCTCGTCGGCGATCTCCTCGGTCGCGTCCCGCCACACCGCGGCGAGTTCCGCGCCTCCGGGGCCCATGGCAGTCTCCCCCACGTCGTCCACACCCCCTACCGGCCAGCAACATTGTCCACATGTTTTCCACAGCCTGTGTATCGGCCGGTCGCCGTGCCCGGCCAGGCGGTGTAGCACCGCCAATACCGGGGCCGCGCGCAGGTGGGCTCATCGTGGCGAACGACCGACCGCCGTGGGCGGTTCCGCTGGGCTGGGCGTACCGAGCCCACCGGAAAGACCGGCAAACGGGGACGCTAACAGTGTTGTCCACAGGAAGACAACCGCTGTCCACACGGCTTGGGATGGTTTGAACGGTTATTTCGTTGCCGTCTCCGGTCGGCCGTGCTCGGATGGCGGCCGATGGGCGGTATCGGCCGGCTTCCGCCCCGGCGCTGACCGGCCCGGAAGTTTCCAGACCGGCTGCTCGGTGGGTAGCGGACCGGCTACGGGCCGGTGGCGGGTCGGCTACCGGTGGCCGCGGGCTGGCCGCCCGGCGGCTGGCCGGGCGAACCGGTTGGTAAGCTTGGGAGCTGGCCTCGACCCCCATACGACGCAACGATGGAGCCCGACGTGAGCAAGCGCACGTACCAGCCGAACAACCGGCGCCGCAAGAAGACCCACGGCTTCCGGCTGCGCATGCGCACGCGTGCCGGCCGTGCCATCCTCAAGGCTCGCCGCGCGAAGGGCCGCGTCCGCCTGTCGGCCTGAGCCGAACCGGGCCGGGGGGTGGATGGAGGCCGCGATGCTCGACCGGGCGCATCGGTTGCGTCGGCGTACCGAGTTCGCGACGGCGATCCGGCAGGGTCGGCGCGCCGGCCGTACCACTCTGGTCGTCCACCTCCACCGCACCGATGAGCCCCACCCGCCCCGGGTCGGGTTCATCGTCCCGCGCACGGTCGGCGGCGCGGTGGTCCGGAACAAGGTCCGCCGCCGGCTGCGGCACCTGGTCCGGGACCACCTGACCGAGTTGCCGGACGGCACGCTGTTGGTGGTGCGGGCGCTGCCGCCGGCCGCCGAGGCGCAGTACCTTCGACTCGCGGGCGACCTGGCCGCCGCGTTGCGCGCGGCCATGCGTACTCGTAACGTCACGAAGGCCGGCAACGGCGCCGGCCGGAGCGATCAAGGGCTGGAGCGGGCGGCATGAACGGGGCGCCCGACCGCCAGCTGGCCGCGCCCGAAGTGCCGGAGCCGCCGAGCTGGGGTGGCCGATTTCTGACTCGGCTCATCGTCGCGTACCGTCGGTGGCTGAGCCCGGCACTGCCGGCGCGCTGCCGGTTCTATCCGTCCTGTAGCGCGTACGCCCTGGAGGCGGTCGCGCGCTACGGAGCACTCCGGGGAGCCGGCATGGCGCTGCGGCGGCTGCTGCGCTGCCACCCATTCCACCCTGGTGGGTACGACCCGGTGCCCGCGAAAGACGCGACTGGAGCCGCAGAGTGTTGAACTGGCTGTATACCGCCATTTCGTGGATCCTGCTCCGCTGGCATGACGTCTGGTCCTTCCTCGAGGACCGGGAGTTCCTGCAGACGAACTGGGACTGGATCCTGGCGATCATCTTCCTGGTGATCACCGTGCGGGTGATCCTGTTCCCGCTGTTCGTCAAGCAGATCAAGTCGCAGCGGGCGATGCAGGCGTTGCAGCCGAAGATCAAGGAGCTGCAGCAGAAGCACAAGGGTGACCGGGAGACGCTCCAGAAGGAGATGATGGAGCTCTACCGGTCGGAGAACGCGAACCCGTTGATGGGTTGCCTGCCGATCTTCCTGCAGATCCCGGTCTTCATCAGCCTGTTCTTCATCCTGCGGCGGCTCAACCCGGCGCGGCCGGAGGCGGTGCTGAACGGCGATATCAGTCTCGAGAAGTCGAACATCACCAAGTTCGGCTGGACCCTCGATAAGTTCCAAGACGCCTCGCTGGCCCGGCTGTTCGGGGCGCCGATCGCGTCGCAGTTCTTCGACAAGAACTTCGACCGGTTCGGCGATCTCGGTGCCAGCCTGCTGACCACCCGGATCGTCACCGGCGTGCTGGTGGTCATCATGATGATCACCACACACCTCACCGCCAAGCAGATGATCCTCAAGACCGGCTGGGCGACCGACCCGACCCAGCTGATGGTGCAGCGGCTGATGGTCTACGGCCTGCCGTTCATGCTGCTGTTCTCGGGTGCGTTCTTCCCGCTCGGTGTGATCCTCTACTGGGTGGTCCAGAACCTGTTCTCGTTGGGCCAGCAGCAATGGGTGCTGCGAAAGTACCCGCCACCGCCGATCGCGAACGCGGCCACCGCCACCGGTGGTGGTGGCGGCGGACGCGGGGCAGGTGGTGCCAAGCCGGCCGCGAAACAGCAGCCAGCGAAGGGCGGCAAGGCCGGTAAGGCTGGCAAGGGTGGTGCCCAGCCGGAGGATCGGCCGGTGATCGACGGCAAGCAGCTCGCGCCCAAGCCGGGTGCCAAGCCGGTGAACCCGAAGAAGTCGCCGGCGAAGCGGGTGCCGCCGTCGCAGAACATCCCTCCGAAACGGAAGAGCTCGTCACCGCGGAAGGGTTGACCGCGGTGACCGGCGCTGAACTAGACGTGCTCGTGCCCGGCACGAGGAGGCCACGGCCGATCGGCCGCAACCGGTGACGGAGATATACATTGACTGACATGACTGCTTCTTCGCTCGACAAGTCGGTCGGCGACCCGGTCGCCGACGCGGGTGAAGCCCGGCCCGGCGGGGCCGACGACGAGCGCGCGGCCGCCGAGCCGGCGGTGGGCGGCACCGACGCCGGCGCGGCTGACGACTCGGCTCAGGCTGCGGCGGCCGCGGCTGATTCGGCGGCGGTTGGTGAGGCGGCGGACGCGGACGAGGCGGAGGATTCTGATAGTTCGTCGGACGTCGATGAAGAAGAGCTGTTCCGGCAGAGCGAGATCGCGGCCGACTATGTCGAGGGACTGCTCGACGTGCTCGACATGGACGGGGACATTGACGAGCTGATCGCGAACGGCCGGCCGGTCGTCGAGGTGGTCGGCGGGCGGCTGCAGTCGCTGATCGGCCCGCGCGGTGCCACCCTGGAGGCGCTGCAGGACCTGGCTCGGCTGGCGGTGTTCCGCAAGACCGGTGCGCCCAGCCGGCTGCTGCTCGACATCGGGGGCTACCGCGCCACCCGGCGCGCCGAGCTCGCCGCGGTGGCGCGCAACGCCATCGAGCGGGTACGGGAGCACGGTGAGCCGGTGCGGCTGGAGCCGATGTCCGCCTTCGAGCGCAAGTGTGTGCACGACGTGATTAACGCGACCGAGGGCGTGGTGAGCGAGTCGCAGGGCGAGGAGCCGAACCGGCGGATCATGGTCCGTCCGGAGTGACCGACCCGGTGCCCGCTGGCGTGACCGATCGGGAGGCTGTCGCGCCCCTGGCCGCCGGACCGGCGCGGGCGGCGGCGCAGGCGTGGTTCGGTGACCGGCTCCCGCGCGCCGAGGCGTACGCGCGGTTGCTGGCGACCGACGGGGTGGTCCGCGGCTTGATCGGTCCCCGCGAATCCCCCCGGCTCTGGGACCGGCATCTGCTTAACTGCGCGGCGGCCGCGGAGCTGATTCCAGTGGGCGTACGGGTGATCGATGTCGGCTCCGGCGCCGGGCTACCCGGGTTGGTGCTTGCCCTGGCGCGGCCCGACCTGACCGTCACTCTGCTGGAGCCGAAGCTGCGCGCCGCCACCTTCCTGACCGAGGCGATCGCTGCGCTTGAACTCGATCCCCGGATCACCGTGGTCCGGGCCCGGGCCGAGGAGTACGTCGGGCGGATCGCGCCAGCGGACGTGGTCACGGCCCGGGCGGTCGCACCGCTGGACCGGCTCGCCGAATGGTGCCTGCCGCTGGTCTCGGTCCGGGGTCGGCTGCTCGCCCTCAAGGGCGAGTCGGCTGCCGCGGAGGTGGCTGCGCACGCGGCGGCGGTCCGGCGCCACGGCGGTGGCCAGCCGGTGATCCGCCAGTGCGGTGGCGAATGGCTGGATCCGCCAACCACGGTTGTGGAGA
This sequence comes from Natronosporangium sp., assembly GCA_036564175.1. Classification (GTDB taxonomy): domain Bacteria; phylum Actinomycetota; class Actinomycetes; order Mycobacteriales; family Micromonosporaceae; genus Natronosporangium. Next base: position 4,109 of record DATCKZ010000107.1, on the reverse strand, counting down.
TCGTCAAGGAGCGCCGACCGAAGCGGTAGCGCGCGGGATGTGTGATGCGCGGCCTGGGGTGGTAACGCGCGAAACGCTACCAATTCAGACACAAACTTGCCGGCGGTATGCGACGCAACGTGGCCTCGTGAGCGGTTCGGCCGTAGGCTTGCTCGGGGAGCGGAGGAGCGCCGCTGAGCGGTGCTGGGTGAGAATGACAACCCCACGCTGTTCGGGCGAGTCCGCACCACGATAAGACCGAGCAGCGTCAACCCGCACCGCGGCGATTTCGGCGGTGCATCCACAGCGGTAAGGGATTGAGACGGTGCGTGACTACGGGATAAGCGAACGAAGCGAAGCCGATTCGGGCATCGTTTCACGTGAAACCACGGCGCCCGCCGGCCACATCGGCGCGCCCGCGTTCGCCGTGCGAGAGACCGTCGGCACCTATCGGGGCACGGTGCCGATGCCCCACGCGATCAAGCCGGGCAGCGTGCCGCCGGTGCCGACCCCGCCGCCGGGTGGTGAGCGCGCGAGCGAGCCCGCGGCCGTTCGCGATGTGGGTGCCGGGGTCGCGGATGCCGGTGATGCCGGAACAGCTGCTGATCATGGCGCCGCTGCCGACGGGCCGCGGGTGGACGCCGCGGATGAACCCGGTGCCGACGCCGGCGAGGATGCTGCGGTTGGCGCCGCGGGGTCGCCTGGCCCGGCGGTCGAGCCGCCGCGCCGGCCTCCCGAGCCGTTCGGGTCGCCGCAGCCGACTGGCGCCCAGCCGGGGCCGGCGCCGTCGGTGGGATCACCGTCCCCGGTGGGATCGCCGGCGCCGGTGGCGCCCTCGATCGGGTCGCCTTCGCCGGCTTCGACGTCGCCGGGTTCGCCGCAGCCGTTCGGGTCCGCTCCGACCGTGGCGGTGTCCGGGCCCGCGCCGGCTGGGGTTGGCGCCGCCGAAGCGACGGCTGGCACCGACCCGGCAGACGCCAGCGGTGGCGGCGTGGGTGGTGCCCCTGAGTCCGAAGTGGCCGGTACGGCGGGCGCGGCAGCTGCGAGCGCCGCTGCCGGCGAGCCGACCGGCCCGGCGTCGCCCGGCGGCGAACCGGCGAGCGAGCCGTCGACCGGGCCGGCGGTGAATGAGCCGGCGGCGGGTCGGGTGGCTTCTGCCCCGGCCGAGGCCGCGGACCCGGATGCCCACATCGGGCTGACCACCGCGGACCTGCCGGTGTCCGGCGGCGGGTCGGTCGGTGGCGACACCACCGCGCTGGATGACGAGGACCTACCGCTGGCGATGGAGGCGAAGCGTGCCGTCCAGATTCTCAACCCCAGTGGCGAGGTGACCATGCCGCGGCCGGCGAAGCCGCGGATCATGTGCGTCGCGAACCAGAAGGGCGGCGTCGGGAAGACCACCACCGCGGTGAACCTTTCGGTCGCGCTGGCGCTGCACGGCAACCGGGTGCTCGTGATCGACCTCGACCCGCAGGGCAACGCTTCGACCGGACTCAACGTGCCGCACCACGCCGGCGTACCCGACATCTATGACTGCCTGGTCGACTCGGTCGCGCTGGCGGACGTCGCCCAGCCGGTCGAAGGGATCCCGAACCTGTGGTGCGTCCCGGCCACGATCGACCTCGCCGGTGCCGAGATCGAGTTGGTTTCGGTGGTGGCTCGAGAGTCGCGGTTGGCCCGGGCGATCGCGGCCTACCCCGGTGAGTACGACTACCTCATGATCGACTGCCCGCCATCGCTCGGCCTGCTGACGGTCAACGCGTTGGTGGCGGCGCAGGAGGTGCTGATCCCAATCCAGTGCGAGTACTACGCGCTGGAGGGACTGAACCAGCTCTTGAGCAACATCAACATGGTCAAGGCGCACCTCAACCCATCGCTTGAGATCACGACCATCCTGCTCACCATGTACGACCGGCGTACCCGGCTCGCGGACGCGGTGGAGCAGGATGTCCGGAATCACTTCGGAGACAAGGTGCTGCAGGCGGTCATTCCCCGGAATGTGCGTGTCTCCGAGGCACCAAGCTACGGGCAATCGGTCATGACTTACGATCCGGGATCACGGGGGGCAACGAGCTACTTCGAAGCCGCCCAGGAGATCGCCGAACGGGGCGCGAAACGAGGAGATGACGCATGAGGAGCCGTCCACGTGGGGGTCTCGGACGAGGCCTCGGGGCGCTGATCCCGACCGGGGGTGCGCCGGTGGCACCACCGACCCCGGCGGCCGACCCGCCTGCGGGTCCGGTGCCGAGCCAGCCGGCGCTCAGCCCGATCCCCGGCGTCCGCCTCGCCGAGGTGCCGGTGACGGCGATCGTGCCGAACCCGAAGCAGCCCCGCCAGACCTTCGATGAGGAGGCGCTGGAGGAACTCAAGGTCTCCATCCAGGAGGTCGGTTTCCTGCAGCCGATCGTGGTGCGCGAGCTCGGGCCGGACAAGTACGAACTGGTGATGGGCGAGCGCCGGTGGCGCGCTGCCCAGGCGATCGGCCGCGAAACGATCCCGGCGATCGTGCGGGACACCCGCGACGACGCCATGCTGCGCGACGCGCTGCTGGAGAACATCCACCGGGTCAACCTGAACCCACTCGAGGAGGCCGCGGCCTACCAGCAGCTGCTGGAGGAGTTCGGCGTCACGCACGAGGAACTCGGTCGCCGGATCGGGCGGAGCCGGCCGCAGATCTCCAACACCATCCGGCTGCTGAACCTGCCGGCGCCGGTGCAGCGGCGGGTCGCCGCTGGCGTGCTCTCCGCCGGCCACGCCCGAGCGCTGCTCGGGTTGGAGGACCCGGAGGTGCAGGAGTCGCTGGCGCACCGGATCGTGGCCGAAGGGCTGTCGGTACGGGCGACCGAGGAGGCCGTTGCGCTGGCGCTCGCCGGCGACACCGGCAAGAAGCCGACCTCCCCGAAGCGCCGGACCAAGCCGCACTCCCCCGCGCTCGCCGAACTCGCCGAGCGCCTCTCCGACCGGTTCGACACCCGGGTGAAGGTGGATCTCGGCCGGAGCAAGGGGAAGATCACGATCGAGTTCGCCACGGTGGACGACCTGGAGCGGATCATCGGCCTGATCGGCCTCGAGCGGGAGCAGTCGCTCTCGGACCTGTAGGTCCGGGGGTGCCGCCGGGGACCTGTGGGCGGGGAGTCGGCGGGCTCGACGCCGGCTCGCTCCGCGGACACGGCGGTCTGGTCGCTGGCGTCTGATCCGGTTGCGGAAGTTGGTCTGGCGGTTGGTCGCACGCGCACGGCCCCCCGTGCCCGCATGACCTCCTCGGCCGGCGATCCGGTCGGCGACCGTGGCCCGGGTCGCTGCCTGGCTTGCGCCGCCGACGCTTGGCCACAGCGTTCCGAAGGCCGGGCCACCGTGTTGATCTGGACTGCAGGGCTTGGTCTGGTCGGGGCGCCACCAAGCCCAGCGGGCCGGCGCCCGGTCAGCTGGACGGCGTCCGTCTCCCGGCTCTCCACGCGGCCGGTGCGGCGTCGGCAGCGTGGACCGAACTCGCGAGGGCTTCGAGGCGGAGCCCAGCAGCAGTCGAGTGGCCGGCACCGGTGGCGGTCCGGCAAGCCGAGTTGGTTTCACGTGAAACGTCGACACCGCATCGCCGTGGGTCTGCGGGCGTGTCGCACAGCTTGCTGCGGTGGGTTGGGCTTCTCGGGCGAGCCACCCTCCGGCCTTCGCTCCGCCCAGGCCCAACGAGCCACAGGCCCGACGAGCCCACAGGCACGACGAGCCCACAGGCACGACGAGCCCACAGGCACGACGCCAGACCCCCGGCCCGGCCACTCGAGCATCGGCCCGGACCGACCGCGCGCACACTCGTTCCCCTCCTGGTCTGCTCCCCGAATCAGCGACGTGGCTTCCCAGCCGGTCCGAGACCGATTCGTTGGCTCAGGCCTTCTGATGGCGCTCCCGAGCACCGTTGCCAACCGACCGTTCCCGGCCGGATCGAGCCGGGCCCACGGAGTCCTGCAGGGCTCATCGAGCCTCGCCGTCGGACCGAGGCCTCGACGAGCGATCCGCGGACCCTCGGCCGTCGGCATGGGCGGCCGTGGTGCTGCGGGCCGAGCCCGTGGTTGCCCGGCGCCACCCTCGACCGGTACCACCGCTCGACCGGCACCACCTTCAACCGGCAGACCGGC
>DATCKZ010000106.1:0-42672 GCA_036564175.1 Natronosporangium sp. | reverse complement strand
CTGCACGGCTTCGGGCACATGCTCGGCATCGACGTGCACGACTGCGCCAACGCCCGCAAGGAGCGGTACCGGGAGGGCGCGATCGACGAGGGGTACGTGTTCACGATCGAGCCCGGGCTCTACTTCCAGCCCGAGGACGAGCTGGTCCCGGAGGAGCTGCGCGGGATCGGGATCCGGATCGAGGACGACATCGTCTGCACCGCCGAGGGCGCGGTCAACCTGTCCGCCGGGCTGCCGCGGGAGCCGGCCGAGCTGGAGCGCTGGCTCGCCGCCCAGCGGGCGGCCGGCCCGCGGCTGCCGGGTTAGGGCTCGCGTTCGAGCAGCTCCGGCGAGACCGCGAAGCCGCCCCGGGCGTACATCGGAACCGCCCGCGTGCTGGAGTGGACGGTCACCGCTCCACCCCCAGCTCGCGGGCGTACCCCGGGACCGCGTCGACCAGCGCGCTGCCGATCCCGGCGTTGCGCAGCTCCGGTACGACGTAGACGCTCCCTCCCGGATCTCGGTGTCACTCATCCGACAATGATCAACCGATCTCGGCCAGCCGCGGCAACACCTGCTCGGCGAGCCGCTCGGCGAACTCCAGCGGGTGCCGGTCGGGCATGGTCAGCACCTCGGTGACCCCCAGCTTGGCGTACTCGGCGGCCTCGGCCAGGAACCCGTCCACGTCCTCGAGGAGCGGCCGGTTGAACAGCACCGTCTTCTGGATCTCGTCGTAGTCGCGGCCCTCGGCCTCGCAGTGCCGCCGCAGCACCTCGAACTTGTGGGCCACGTCGGCGACGCTGGTGGCGAACACGTTGGTGGCGTCGGCGTACCGCGCCACCAGCCGGAGCGTCTTCTGCTCGCCCCCGCCGCCGATCAGGATCGGCGGGTGCGGCCGGGTCAGCGGCTGCGGCGAGCAGAGCGTCTCGGCGAGCTGGTAGTGCTTGCCCTCGAACGGGCCGTTGTCGTCGCTCCACATCTGCTTGCAGATCCGCAGCGTCTCCTCGAGCCGCTCGAACCGCTCGCTCACCGGCACCACCGGCACACCGAGCCCGCGCTGCTCCCGCTCATACCAGGAGGCGCCGATGCCGAGCCGGGCCCGGCCGCCGGAGAGCACGTCCAGGGTGGTGACGGTCTTCGCGAGGATCCCCGGGTACCGGTACATCACGCCGGTGACCAGCAGGCCGAGGGTCATCCGCTCGGTGATGCCGGCGACGTAGCCGAGCGTCGTGTACCCCTCCAGCATCGGCTCCCCGGCGGTACCGTACAGCTCCATCTGGAAGAAGTGGTCCATCACGGTGAACGAGCCGACCCCGGCCTGCTCGGCCAGCCGGGCGGTGGCGGCGAGGGTGGGGGCGATCTCCGCCGGGTCGCCCGGCCGCGAGAAGTTCCAGTAGTGCAGTCCCAGCTTCATGGCGTGACGCTAGCGCTTCGAGTGCGCTCGAAGGCAACCATCCGGCTCACCGAGCCGGTACGCGTACCGGAGCTCGGTCAGGTGTCGCTTGGTGACCCGCCCGCCGTGCCGGTCGATCAGCCGGCCGATGCAGTCCAGCAGACCGCGCCGGGCCGGTGCCGGCAGCGCCAGGTGCCCGGAGTAGGTCTGCAGCAGCTCGAGGTACTCGGCGGTGGTGTAGGTCAGGTCCCGCTCGTACCGGTGGAACCGGGCCGGTCCAAACTGGCCAGACGCGACCAGCTCGGTGTCGTCCATCGGGATCTCGGTCGCCGGCAACAGCCGCAGGCCGGTTAGAGCGGCCGGGTCCCACTGCTGGTAGCAGTCCTGCACCTCGACGAAGAACGCTTCGCTGCCGCCAGCGACGTGCTCGGTGGCGACGGTCGCCAGCAGCCCGCCCGGGCGCAGCGCCGCGGCCGCCTTCGCCACCCGGACCGCCGGGTCCAGCCAGTGGAAGGCGGTTGCCGAGAAGACCACGTCGAACGGCTCGGCCGGCACCGGCCACTCCTCGAACCGGCCGGTGACCACCTCGACCCGCGGGAACCGGGCCAGGTTGCGCCGGGCCAGGTCGGCCAGTGCCGGCCCGAGCTCGACCGCGACGATCTGGTAACCCCGCTCGGCCAGCGGCACGGTGGCCTGCCCGGTGCCAGCGCCCCGGCCGCCGCGAGGTCCTCGAACAACTGGGCCGGGTAGCCGGGCCGGGCGCGGTGGTAGCGCTCGGCCACGGAGTCGAAGGTCCGCGCCAGCCGGACCCGCTCCTCGTCGTCCACTCGAAGCAGGTTACCGGCCCGGTCCGATGCGGCGGGCGCGGTCGGACCGCCGTGCGATGCTGGCCGGCGGAGGTGCATATGACCAACGACAACCGTCACGAACCGGCCAAGGAACCCAACGACCTGGGCCGGTTCTTCATCGAACGGGCCAACGCCGGTGACCTGGAGGGGCTGCTCGCGCTCTACACACCCGACGCGGTGCTGGAGTTCCCGCCCGGCACGGTCTCGGTCGGGACCGAGCAGATCCGGACCGTCTTCGAGCAGATGCTCGCCAGCCGCCCGCAGTTCCAGCCGGGTCAGCAGGCACCGGCGCTGATCTGCGGGGACACCGCGCTCACGTCGACCCGGGTCGCGGGCGGCGCGGTCACCGCGGAGGTGGCGCGCCGGCAGCCGGACGGCAGCTGGCGGTGGGTGATCGACCAGGCGAACATCACAGCCGAGCGCTGACCTCGCCGGCGGCGAACCGCACGAACCCCACCGGGTCGGGCTCGTCCGCGGTGGGCTGCAGGATCACCCGGTCGGCACCGGCCTCAGCCCACCGCAGGACGGCCTCAGCGACCGCGCCGGCGTCGCCGGCCACCGCGCTTCCCGGCGGCGCGCCGGTGCGCCGCTGCTCGGCCGCCAGCCGGTCGGCGGCATCCGGCCCGGTCGCGGTGAGCAGGTAGACGACGATCGGGTGCGGGCCGGTCCGGCCGGCCGCCGCCCGCCCCTGCGCCACCAGCTCGCACGCCCGGCGTACCTGCGCTGGCGGGACGTCCGCGGTGAGGATGGTGCCGTCGGCGGCCTCGCCGGTCAGCCGCAGGGTCCGGGGCCCGGTCGCACCGGCGAAGATCGGCGGCGGCGCCGCCGGCGGCCAGTCCAGGGCGACCCGATCGAGCCGGACGTACCGCCCGGTGGTGGTCACCGTCTCGCCGGCCAGCAGTGCCCGCAACGCGACCAGGTGCTCCCGCAGCAGCGCCAGCGGCGAGTCGACCCGGGCGCCGACCTGGGCCATCCAGTCCTGTACCCCGTGCCCGACCGCGACGTCCACCCGGCCGGGGAACAGCCGGTGCAGGGTGGCGACCTCCATCGCGGTCAGCGCGACGTTGCGCAGCGGCACCGGCAGCAGCCCGATCCCGATCCGCAGCCGGTCGGTCCAGCCGAGCGCCGCGGCGGCGGTAGCGATCCCGCTGGTGAGGAAGCAGTCCTCCCACAGCCACAGCTCGGCCAGCCCGGCCTCGTCGGCCGCGGTCACCACCGCCCGGACCAGCTCCGGCCGGACCTGCGGTCGGAGCACGACGCCCAGCGTGGTCACGGCATCCGCTCGTAGGCCGGCAGGGTCAAGAACTCCTCGTACGAGTCGGCGAGCGCGACCTGCCGGAACAACGCGGCGGCCGCCGCGTAGCCCGCGGCGTCGAACCGGTCGCCGGCCGCCTCCCGCAGGCTCGCCAGCTCCTGCTCGAGCACCTGGTTGACCAGCTCGGCGGTGACCGGCCGGCCGTCGGCCAACTGAACCCCATTGTGGACCCACTGCCAGATCTGCGAGCGGCAGATCTCGGCGGTGGCGGCGTCCTCCATCAGGTTGTAGATCGCCACCGCGCCGGTGCCGTTGAGCCAGGCGGCCAGGTACTGCAGGCCGACGCTGACGTTGTTGCGCAGCCCGGCCTCGGTGATCTCCCCCGGCGTGGAGGCGACGTCGAGCAGCTGGGCGGCGGTGACCGAGACGTCCTCGCGCAGCCGGTCCCGCTGGTCCGGCCGCTCCCCCAGCACGTCGTCGAACACCTCCCGGCAGACCGGCACCAGGTCCGGGTGCGCGACCCAGGAGCCGTCGAACCCGTCCGCAGACTCGCGCTGCTTGTCCTGCCGGACCTTCGCCAGCGCGGCCGCGTTCACCGCCGGGTCGCGCCGGCTCGGGATGAACGCGGCCATCCCGCCGATCGCGTGCGCACCCCGGCGGTGGCAGGTCCGCACCAGCAGTTCGGTGTAGGCGCGCATGAACGGCGCGGTCATGGTCACCGAGTTGCGCTCCGGCAGCACGAACTCCCGGCCCCGGGTCCGGAAGGTCTTGATGATGCTGAACAGGTAGTCCCACCGGCCGGCGTTCAGCCCGGCCGAGTGCTCCCGCAGCTCGTAGAGGATCTCCTCCATCTGGAACGCGGCCGGGATGGTCTCGATCAGCACGGTGGCCCGGATCGTGCCGCGCGGGATCCCGCGCAGCTCCTGGGCGGCGACGAACACGTCGTTCCACAGCCGCGCCTCGCGGTGGTCCTGCAGTTTCGCGAGGTAGAAGTACGGCCCCCGGCCGCGGTCGAGCTGTCGCTGTGCACAGTGGAAGAAGTAGAGTCCGAAGTCGAACAGCGAACCGGACATCGGCTCGCCGTCGACCAGCAGGTGCTTCTCGGGCAGGTGCCAGCCACGCGGCCGGACCACGATGGTGGCGAGCTGGTCGTCCGGCAGCAGCCGGTAGGACTTGCCGCTCGGGTCGTCGAAGTCGATCCGCCGGTCCAGCGCGTCGATCAGGTTGAGCTGCCCACCCACCATGTTTTCCCACAGTGGAGTGTTGGCGTCCTCGAAGTCGGCCAGCCACACCTTGGCGCCGCTGTTGAGCGCGTTGATGGTCATCTTCCGCTCGGTCGGACCGGTGATCTCGACCCGCCGGTCCCGCAGCCCGGGCGCCGGGTCGGCGACCCGCCAGCTCGGGTCGTCCCGGATCGCCGCGGTCTCGGGCAGGAAGTCGAGCGTGCCGCCGGCGTCGATCTCGGCCTGCCGCCGGGCCCGCGCCTCGAGCAGCTCGGTGCGCCGGCCGCCGAACTCGCGCTGCAGGGTGGCCAGGAACGTCACCGCGTCCGGCGAGAGCACCTCGTCGAACCGGTCGAGCATCGGGCCACGGACGTCCACTCCAGCGGGCATGGCTGCTTAGCCTACCGAATCCCGCGAATGCCGCTCGAGGAACGTGTACACCTCGGTGTCGTCCACCCCGGGGAAGCTGCCGGGCGGCAGAGTGGCGAGCACGTGCGAGGGCGCCCGGGCCGACGGCCAGCTCATCGCCTGCCACCGCGCCGCGAGCTCCGGCGGCGGCCGGCGGCAGCAGTCCGGGTCCGGGCATCGGGAGGCGGCCCGGTTGGCGGTCTCCTGGCCCCGGAACCACTGCGAGGCGGCGTACGGCACGCCGAGCGTGATCGCGAAGTCACGTTCCCGGCCGGGGTCCACATGCGAGACGCAGAAATGGGTGCCGGCCGGGGTGTCGGTGTACTGGTAGTAGATCGAGTACCGGTCGTCGGCGGCAAACACCCGCCGGCCGGCCCAGTGGCGGCACATCCGCTGCCCCTCGATCGCACCGAGCGGATCGGCCGGAAAGACCAGCCCGTCGTTCTCGTACGCCTTGTAGATGATGCCGCGCTCGTCGTTGCGGACGAAGTGGCAGGTGAGCCCGAGGTGCTCGGTGACCAGGTTGGTGAACCGGTGGCAGGCCATCTCGTAGGAGACCGCGAACAGGTCCCGCAGGTCCTCCACCGCCAGGTCGCGCTGCTGCTTCGCGGCCTGCAGGAACGGCACCGCCGCCCGCTCCGGCACCAGCACCGCGGCGGCGAAGTAGTTCGCCTCGATCCGCTGCCGCAGGAAGTCGAAGTAGCTCGCCGGCGGGTGGTGCTCAAGCACCACGTGGCCGAGCGTCTGCAGCACAATCGTGGCGGCGGTGTGCATCCCCATCGCCGCCCGCCGGACGTAGATCCGGCGGTGCCGCAGGTCCGCGATCGACCGTACCGACCAGGGCAGGTCCTCGGCGTACCGGAGGCTGAACCCGTGCCGGGCCAGGATCTGCCGCAGCATCGCCTGCGACAGCGCGCCGCCGGGATGGTCGACCCGGGCCAGCGCCTGCGCCGCCGCCCGCTCGATCTCCGGGAAGTAGTTGCTCCGCTTTCGCATCATCGCCCGCAGCTCGGTGTTGGCCTGCCGGGCCTCCTCCGGGGTGGCGATCCGCCGCGCGTCCCGCCGCTTCAGCTCGTCGTACAGCGCGACGATGTGCTCCAGCACGTCGGTACTCACCCGCTTGCTCACCTTCAGCGGCGGCAACCCGGCGAACGCCGGATCGGCGCCGGCCCGGGCGATCGCGATCTCCAGCTCGGCGCGCCGGTTCGGCGGCTGGCTGGCCAGCAGCTCGTCGGTGGTCACGTCGAGCGCCTCGGCGAGCGCCCGGAGCAGCGACAGCTTCGGCTCCCGGCGGCCGTGCTCGAGCGCGGAGAGCGCGGACGGCGCCCGGCCGACCCGCTGGCCGAGCTCGGCGAGTGTGAGCCCGCGCGCCAGCCGGTGGTGCCGCAGCCGCTGGCCGAAGGTGGCGAGGTCGAGCTGATCCGGCATGTCCTTCACCGTAGCGAAAGAATCGCAGAATTTCTCGTCGCTACTCGCTGGTAACCAGCCGTTGACCCGCTCATGCTTCCGGTATCCGGAACGATCCGAGCGAGGTGAGGGCCATGACCACGACCGATCCAGCCACCGCACTGCGGACCGAATGGGAGTCGGACCCGCGCTGGGCCGGGGTGACCCGCGACTACTCCGCCGAGGACGTGCTCCGGCTGCGCGGCAGCGTCCAGGAGGACCACACGCTGGCCCGGCTCGGCGCGCAGCGACTGTGGACGCTGCTGCACGAGCGGGACTACCTCCCGGCACTCGGCGCGATGACCGGCGGGCAGGCGGTGCAGCAGGTCCGGGCCGGGCTGCCGGCGATCTACGTCTCCGGCTGGCAGGTCGCCGCCGACGCGAACACCGCCGGCCAGACCTACCCGGACCAGAGCCTCTACCCGGTGGACTCGGTGCCGCAGCTGGTCCGACGGATCAACAACGCGCTGCTCCGCGCCGACCAGATCGCCTGGGCCGAGTCGTACCCGAACCCGCCCGAGCAGCACTGGCTGGCACCGATCGTCGCCGACGCCGAGGCCGGGTTCGGCGGCGCGCTGAACGCGTTCGAGCTGATGAAGGCGATGATCGCCGCCGGCGCAGCGGGCGTGCATTTCGAGGACCAGCTCGCCTCCGAGAAGAAGTGCGGGCACCTGGGCGGCAAGGTGCTGGTGCCGACCAGCGCGCACATCCGTACCCTCACCGCCGCCCGGCTCGCCGCCGACGTCGCCGGCGTGCCGACGGTGGTGATCGCCCGTACCGACGCCGAGTCGGCCACCCTGATCACCAGCGACGTGGACGAGCGGGACCGCCCGTTCCTGACCGGCGAGCGGACCGCCGAGGGGTTCCACCGGTTCCGCAACGGCCTGGCCGCGTGCATCGCGCGTGGGCTGGCGTACGCGCCGTACGCGGATCTGCTGTGGATGGAGACCTCGACCCCGAACCTCGACACCGCCCGGGCGTTCGCCGAGGCGATCCGCGCCGAGTATCCGGACCAGCTGCTCGCGTACAACTGCTCACCGTCGTTCCACTGGCGCAAGCACCTGGACGACAACCAGATCGCGAAGTTCCAGCTGGAGCTGGGGCAGCTGGGGTACGCGTTCCAGTTCATCACGCTGGCCGGCTTCCACTCGGTCAACCACGGTATGTTCACGCTCGCCCGGGATTACGCCGAGCGCGGAATGAGCGCGTACGTGGCCCTGCAGCAGGCCGAGTTCGCCGCCGAACCGGCCGGGTACACCGCCACCCGGCACCAGCGGGAGGTCGGCACCGGCTACTTCGACCTGGTTGCCACCGCGGTCGCACCGGCCGCCTCGACGGTAGCGCTCGCCGGCTCCACCGAGCGGGCGCAGTTCGGGGTGCCATAGTGGGAGGCGTACCTGATCGAGGGAGCGTGAATGGTCGCGAAGCCGGTGCTGCTGACGGTGGAGGACGACCCGGCGGTGAGCCGGGCGGTGGCGCGGGATCTCCGCCGCCGATATGGGGAGAACTACCGGGTGGTCCGAGCCGACAGCGGCCCGACCGCGCTGGACACGCTCAAGGAGCTGACGGTACGCGGCGACGCCACCGCGGTGATCCTCGCCGACTACCGGATGCCGGGGATGACCGGGGTGGACTTCCTCGAGCGGGCCATGGACATCCAGCCGCAGGCGCGGCGGGTGCTGCTCACCGCGTACGCGGACACCGACGCGGCGATCCGGGCGATCAACGACGTCGACCTGGACCGGTACCTGCTCAAGCCGTGGGACCCGCCGGAGGAGCGGCTCTACCCGGTCCTGGATGAGCTGCTCGAGCAGTGGAAGCGGCAGGCGCGGCCGGGGTTCGACGGCGCCACCCTGCTCGGCCACCAGTGGTCGGCGCAGACCCAGCAGCTCAAGGAGTTCCTCGCCAAGAACCAGATCCCGTACCGGCACCTGGTGCAGGAGGCCGACGCGCACGCCATCAAGCAGGCGGCCGGGCTGACCACCGCCGACCTGCCGGCGGTGCTGATGCCCGATGGGGTGGTGCTGCGCCGGCCCACCCTGCGGGAGCTGGCCGAGCACTGCGGGCTGCCGACCACCGCCGGCAGCCAGCTGTACGACGTGGTGGTGGTGGGCGGCGGCCCGGCCGGCCTCGGCGCCGCGGTCTACGCGGCCAGCGAAGGGCTGCGGACGCTGCTGGCCGAGCGGGCCGCGATCGGCGGGCAGGCCGGCATGAGCAGCAAGATCGAGAACTACCTCGGGTTCCCGCGCGGGGTGTCCGGTGCCGAGCTCGCCCAGCGGGCCCGCGACCAGGCGCTCCGGTTCCGGGCCGAGGCGGTCACCACCGCCGAGGTGGTGGGGATCCAGCCGGCCGGCGACGCCCGGGTGGTGCGGTTCAGCGACGGCACCGAGGTGACCGCGCACGCGGTGGTGCTCGCCACCGGGGTCTCCTGGCGGCGGCTGCCGGCCGATGGTGCCGAGCAGCTCGCCGGCCGCGGCGTGTACTACGGTGCCACCCCGCATGAGGCCGACGGCTGCGTCGGCGAGGAGGTCTACCTGGTCGGCGGCGCCAACTCCGCCGGCCAGGCGGCGCTGCATTTCGCCAAGTATGCCAAGCGGGTGGTGATGCTGGTGCGGGCGCCGGACCTGCGGCGCTCGATGTCCGAGTACCTGGTCGCCCGGATCGAGCAGACTCCGAACATCGAGGTCCGCACCTGCACCGAGGTGGTGGCGGTGGCCGGCGACGGCCGGCTCGAGCAGCTGACGGTCGCCGACACCCGGACCGGCGAGCGGGAATCCTGCGCCGCCTCGCGGCTGTTTGTGTTTATCGGCGCCTCCCCGCTCACCGACTGGCTCGGCGACGAGTTCCTCCGCGACGAGCGCGGGTTCCTGCTCACCGGCCCGGCGCTGCTGGACGGCGACGGCCGGCCCCCGCCGAGCTGGCCGCTGTCTCGCAACCCGTACCACCTGGAGTCCAGCGTGCCCGGCGTGTTCGTGGCCGGTGACGTCCGCGCCGAGTCGGTCAAGCGGGTCGCCTCGGCGGTCGGCGAGGGCGCGATGGCCGTCACCCTGGTCCACCGCTATCTGGAGTCGAGATGAGCGTTCCGATCGACGAGATCCGCGACCTGTTCCTGTTCGAGAAGCTCGCCGAGTGGCAGCTGGAGTGGATCGCGCAGCGGGCCGAGGTCCGGGCGTTCCCGGCCGGGGTCCACGTCTACCAGCAGGGTGACCGGCCGGACGCGCTGTGGATCCTGCTCGACGGGCACCTGCGGCTGACCCGGCTGGCGGCCGGCGAGGAGGTGACGATCGCCGACACCTCGCAGCGGGGCGTCTACTGTGGTGCTACCCGGGCGTTCGCCGCCCGCCCGGCGGACTCCCACGACACCAAGCTCACCACCGTCGAGCCGAGCCGGTTCCTGCGGATCAAGTCCGAGGACTTCGCCACCATGATGCGGGAATGGTTCCCGATGGCGGTGCACCTGCTGGACGGGCTGTACGTCGGGATCCGCACCACCGAGGCGACGATCCGGCAGCGGGAGCATCTGGCCCAGCTCGGCCACCTGGCGGCGAACCTCGCCCACGAGCTCAACAACCCGGCGGCGGCCACCGTCCGGGCCACCGCCCAGCTGCGGACCCGGGTGGCCGGGATGCGCCAGAAGCTCGGCATGATCGCCCGGAAGGAGATCGACCGGGCGCTGCTGGCCCGGCTGGTCGCGCTGCAGGAGGCGGCGGTCGAGCGGGCGGCCAAGCAGCGGGAGCCGTTGAGCCCGCTGGCCGAGAGCGACCTGACCGACGCGTTCGCCGACCGGCTGGACGAGCTCGACATCCCCGGCTCCTACGACCTGGCGCCGGTGTTCGTCGCCGCCGGGCTGGACGTGGCCTGGCTGGACGAGGTGGCCGCCGAGGTCGGGCAGCCGGACGCGCTGGAGGGGGCGCTGCGCTGGCTGGCGTACACGTTGGAGACCGAGGCGCTGATGGACGAGATCGAGGACGCCTCCACCCGGATCTCCACGATGGTCGCCGCGGTGAAGCAGTACTCCCACCTGGACCAGGCCGCCCACCAGGAGGTCGACCTGCATCCCGGGCTGGACAGCACGCTGGTGATGCTCGGCCGCAAGCTCGCCGGGATCAAGGTGGAGCGGGACTATGACCGGAGCCTGCCGCCGGTGCCGGCGTACGCCTCGGAGCTCAACCAGGTCTGGACCAACCTGATCGACAACGCGATCGCCGCCATGTCCGGCCAGGGCACGCTGCGGTTGCGGACCGCCCGGGACGGCGACCACGCGGTGGTGGAGGTGTCCGACGACGGGCCCGGCATCCCGGAGGCGATCCGGGACCGGCTGTTCGAGCCGTTCGTGACCACCCGACCGCCCGGCGAGGGCAGCGGGCTGGGGCTCGACAACGTCCGGCGGATCGTCGTCAAGCGGCACGGCGGCACGGTGTCGTTCACCACCGGATCGACCGGCACCACGTTCACGGTCCGGCTGCCGCTCACCAGTAAGGTGACCGAGTGAGCGAACTGCGAGCCGACGGGCCGTGCGACCACGCGGCCAGCGTGCCGGCCGAATGGTCACCCGGCACCGAATGCGAGGACTGCGTGCGGGCCGGCACCCGGTGGGTGCACCTGCGGCGCTGCCTCGGCTGCCAGCACGTCGGCTGCTGTGACAGCTCGCCGATGCGGCACGCCTCCGCCCACTGGCAGGCGACCGGCCACCCGGTGGCCGGCTCGGCGGAGCGGGGCGAGCACTGGGCCTGGTGCTACGCCGACCAGGCCATGCTGGTGCCGGCTGGGTAACCGGGTGGTCATTCGGCGACCGGGGTCGGCTGGGACTCGGCGCGCTCGTCGCCGGCGGTGACCTCCACCCACCACTCGCCGTCCGGCGAGCGGACCGGGCCGGTGCCCGAGGCGGTCCGGCCGTCGATCTCCATCGGGTGTGCCTCCGGATTCCCCGCCCCGTTGGTCACGATCAGCTGCGCGGTCTCCAGCTGCTTGTTGGCGGTGACCGTCGCCTCCACCCAGCAGGCCAGCAGCGCGCACTCCACCCCGCCGTCGACCGAGATCTCCAGCGGGTCCGGCTGGATGATCAGGCTCGGGACGGTCGGCGCCTCCGGCGACTCGGCCGGCTCGGTCGGGCTCGGCGTCGGTGACTCGGTCGGGCTCGGGGTCGGCGACTCGGTCGGCCGCGCCGACGGGCGGTCCGCTGCCGAGGTCGCCGGGGTCGGCGAGGCCGGTGCCGAGCTGGTCGGCAGCGCCTGCGGTGGCTCGCGGGCCGGGTCGGTCGGCCAGACCAGCGCGCTCGCCCCGGCCACCACCAGCGCTGCCAGCACCGCCGCCGCCGCCGAGGTGGCGAACCGCCGGCGCCGGCGAGCCAGGTCGAGCGGCACCGGGAACCCGCTGCCCCGGTCAAACCGGCCGGCCCGGCGCAGGATCACCTCCCGCTCCAGCTCCAGCCCGGGATCGAAGCATTTGAGCTCCAACCGGGGCCACAGCGCGGCCGGCGCCGGCAGCACCGGCACCGCCGCGTACCGGTCGACCACCGCCGCCCCGAGCGACTCCGCCAGCTGCGCCCGGGCCCGGGACAGCCGGGTCTCGACCGTACCGGCCGGCACCCCCAGCACCGCGGCGATCTCCGGCACCGCCAGCCCGTGCCGGGTCGCCAGCTCGAACACCTCCCGGTCGGCCGGGTCCAGCGTCTCGGCCGCCGACCACACCAGCACCTGGACGTCCGCCGCCCGCATCCCGCCGGCCGGGTCGGGCTCCGCGGCGGTCACCTCGCCGGCCTCCGCCAGCGACACCCGCCGGGACTGGCCGCGCAGCTGCCGCAGGCACTCGTTGCGGGCGATCGCGTACAGCCAGGACCGGAGCCGGTCCGGCTCCCGCAGCTGGCCGATCCGCTGGCAGGCGACCACGAACGTGTCATGCACCGCGTCCGCGGCCGCGTCCTGGTCCCCGAGCATCCCGCGGCAGTACGTGTAGAGCCGGTCACCGTACTCCCGATAGGCACCCGCCAGGCCGCGCGCGTCGCCAGCGGCCAACGCCAGGACGAGGGGGTGGTCATCCATGGCGAACACCGTAGTACCAGCACGTCCGGAAGATCCCGCCGGTGGCCCAAGACCAACGATTTCCGGCGTGGATCTCCGACGTTCCGGACAGATCGACGTACGTTGACGCGTTACCGCGCTACCGCGGCGGCTCCGGCTGGCAGGGCCGGACGAACTGGAAATGCTCGGACTCGGCGGACTGGTTGCCGGCGGTCACCACCACCCACCACTCGCCACCGGCCCGGTCGAAGAGCGGCCCGATGTCGCCGAACGCTTCCGGGCCGGCGACCGACATCGAATCGGCACGCAGCTCGCCGCCGCTCAACCGCACCATCAGCGTTGCCGAGTCGATCGGCTGGCTCGCCAGCGCGGCCGCCACGATCCCGTACGGGATCAGGATCTGTAGCCCGCATTCGACGCGGCCTTCGGCGACGACGGTCAGCGGCTCCGCCGGCGACGGGCTGGACTCCGGGCCGGACGGGCCCGGTGACTGCGGTGGGGTGGGTGATCGCGGTCCCGACCCCGGTGGGAACGGCTGCCCGGCGCCGCCGCCCGGGTCGCCCGGCTCGCCGCCACCACCGGCCGGGGGTCCACCACCGCCGGGCGGTGCGCCACCACCGCCGCCGGGTGGCCCGGCCGCGGCCGGGTCGGACGGGGACGCCGAGCCGGTCGGGGCGGTCGAGGTCGGGGTCGGGCCGCCGGTGGCCGGATCCGACGGTGAACCAGCCGGCGGCGCCACCACCTGGCTCGGCAGCGACTGCGGCTGGTCGGCGGCCGGCTCGGTCGGCAACAGCACCGCCCCCGCTCCGGCCGCGAGCAGGATCATGGCCACCACCGCCGCGGCCGCGGTGCCGAGCACGTGCACCTTGCGCCGGGCCGCGTCCAGCGGCACCGGGAACCCGGTGCCGTGCTCGAACGCACCGGCCTGCCGCAGGATCGCCGCCTGCGTGGCGGCGTGCCCGGGATCGAAGCAGGTGAGCTCCAGCCGCGGCCACAGCTCGGCCGGCACCAGCAGGAACGGCGCCGATGCGTACACGGCGAACAGCGCGGCCGGCGCGAGCTGCCGGCGCTGCCGGTCCCCGCACAGGTCGCACGACTCGATGTGCCGGCTGATCCGCTTGCGGATCAGCGGGGTCAGCTTCCCGTTCCAGCCGCTGAGCAGCTGGGCCAGCTCCGGGCAGTCCTCGGCGCCGGTGCGCGCGACCAGCAGCGCGCCCAGCGCCCGCTCCATCTGTGACCGGGCCCGCGACAGCCGGGCATGGGCGTGCGCCACCGACACCCCGAGCAGGCTGCCGATCTCCGGCGCCGGCAGCTCGTGCCGGACCGCCAGCTCGAACACCTCCCGGTCGCCCGGGTTGAGCCCGTCCGCGGCCGACCAGACCAGCTCCTGGATCTCCGCGGTCCGCACCCCGTCGACCGGGTCCACCTCCGGCGCGGTCACCTCGCCGGCCTCCGCCAGCGGCACCTGCCGGGTCCGGCCGCGCAGCTGCCGCAGGCACTCGTTGCGGGCGATCGCGTACAGCCAGGACCGGAGCCGGTCCGGCTCCCGCAGCTGACCGGCCCGCTGGCTGGCGAGCACGAACGTGTCATGCACCGCGTCCGCGGCCGCGTCCGGGTCGCGCAGCATCCCCCGGCAGTAGGTGTACAGCCGGTCGGCGTACGTGCGGTAGACGCCCTCCAGCCCGCGCGGGTCTCCAGACACCAGCGCGGCCACGAGGGCACGGTCATCCATGGCGCCACCGTAATACCGACCACACACCGTAGGAGATGTGCGGCGGCCGTACGCCAACAAAAATCGGCCGGTCGGCCGCTACCGCTGGTCGGTCGGCTTGGGCCGGCTGGCCAACGCGGTCGAGTCCCGACGGTCGAACTGCTCGATCTCTAGCAGCGCCCGCTGGTAGTCCAGCTCGAGCCGCTTGTTCTGGGCTTCCAGCTCCTTGGTCCGGGCCTCGATCCGCCGCCGCTCCTCCCGATGAAGCTCCAGCTTGTACTTGCGGCGACCCTCCACAAAGCCGAGCAACATCCCGGAGCAGGCGATGATCGTGATCGAGATGAACAGCACGATCAGGAAATCCATGCGCACGACCTCCGCCGTACAACGGCACCCAGCACGGCAACCTGCCCCAGCCTAACCGGCTGCCGGGCGGTGATCGCTGGCCACACCTTCACTCACCTCCGGCGGGAATCCTCCGGTCTCAGCGTAAGGTCGATAGGTGGGCAGCGACGACCGGAAGCGGACCCGTTACGACGCGGCGGTGGCGACGGTCAGCGAGCCGGACAGTCTGCTGCTGCCCGGACATGACGTGCCGCTGGGGCGGTACTCGACGGTCCGTCGGCTGCTGCCGCAGCGTCCCCGCCGGATGGTCGGCGCCTGGTGCTTCGTCGATCTGTTCGGACCGGACGACGTCGCCGGCAAGCCGGGAATGCGAGTGCCGCCGCATCCGCACACCGGCCTGCAGACCGTCACCTGGCTGGTCGCCGGCGAGGTGCTGCACCGGGACAGCCTCGGCAGCCAGCAGACGATCGTCCCCGGCCAGCTGAACCTGATGACCGCTGGCCGCGGGATCGCCCACTCCGAAGAGTCGCCGCCGGACCATCCGCCGCTCAGCCACGGGTTGCAGCTGTGGATCGCGCTGCCGGATGTCGCCCGGCAGATCGCGCCGGGCTTCGCCCACCATCCGGCGGTGCCGGCGGTACGGACGGCCGACGGCGCCACGGTCACCGTGGTGGTCGGCGAACTCGCCGGCGCCCGGTCACCGGCGGTCGTCCACACGCCGCTGCTCGGCGCGGAGCTGCGGCTGGCAGCCGGTGCCGGCACCCAGCTGCCACTCCAGCCCGATTTCGAGTACGCGGTGCTGGTGATGACCGGCGCGGTCGAGGTGGCCGGCACGTCGCTGACCCCGGGTTCGCTGCTCTACCTCGGTACCGGCCGGTCCGATCTGGACCTCCGCGCCGCCGGCGGACCGGCCCGGCTGTTCCTGCTCGGCGGCGAGCCGTTCGAGGAGCCGCTGGTGATGTGGTGGAACTTCGTCGGCCGCTCCCACGAGGAGATCGCGCAGGCTCGGGCGGATTGGCAGGCCGGCCGGCGGTTCGGCACCGTGGTCGGTTACCAAGGTGACCCGCTGCCGGCCCCGGCGATGCCCACCACCCGGCTCAAAGCCCGCGACCGCCACGGCCACACGTACTAGCCCGCTCCCCTCCTCTGGCAGGCACGGTCAGCGGCCGAGGTAGGCGCCGCCGTTGACGTGGATCACCTGGCCGGTGAGGTGGCCCGCCTCCGGCGAGCAGAGAAACCGGACGGTGGCAGCCACGTCCGCCGGGGTCCCGGCCCGGCCGGTCCGGGTGGCGCCGATCAGTCGCTGCCGCCGCTGCTCGGTGAGCCGGCCCCGGAAGAACTCGGTGTCCACCGTCAACCCCGGCGAGACCACGTTCACCGTGATCCCGCGCGGCCCCAGTTCGGCCGACGTGGTCACCGCCCACGCCTCGATCGCCGCCTTTGCCGCCCCGTACGAGCCGGCCCCGGTCCGGGCCGCGATCGAGCCGATCGCCACCACCCGGCCGTGGTCGGCCAGCCGGGGCGCCAGCGCGGCCGTGACCAGCACCGTCGAGAGCACGTTGGCGGCGAAGTTCGCCTGCCAGGCGGCGGCCAACTCGGCGAGCTTGGCCGGCTCCGGCTGGCCGATCTCAGTATTCCCACCCGCGTTGTTCACCAGTACGTCGACCCGCTCCGGCAACGCCGGCAGGGCCGCCTCGACCGCGTCCGGGTCGGACGCGTCGAACGCGACCGGGGTGGCCCCGAGCCGGGCCGCCGCCTCGGCCAGCACCGCCGCCCGCCGGCCGGTGATCGTGACCCGGTCGCCGGTCGCCCGGAACGCGGCGGCGATCGCGTACCCGATCCCGGTGCCGCCGCCGGTCACCACTACCTCACGCATGACCGCCATCTCCTTTAGGCCTAAACTATCTACCATGACCAACCGTAGCACCGACGGGGTGGACGAGATAGCGGCGGCGTGGCGGCGGGAGCGGCCCGGCACCCCGGTCGGCTCGATCGGCGTACTCACGCGGATCCGGCGGATCAGCAAGCTGCTCGAGGACGACCGGCGCCGGACCCTGACCCGGCTCGGGGTCGACGCGGCCACCCTGGACCTGCTCTCGACGCTGCGGCGAGCCGGCTCCCCGTACCGGCTCTCCCCCGGTGAGCTCGCCCGGCGGACGCTGGTGAGCGCTGGCGCGATCAGCCAGCGGGTGGCCCGGGCCGAGCGAGCCGGGCTGGTGGCCCGGGTGCGCGACGACCGGGACGGCCGGTCGGTGCAGGTCACCCTCACGCCGGCCGGGCACGCGCTGGTCGAGCGGACCGTCGACGACTTGCTACGGCACGAGGAGACGCTGCTCGCCCCGCTCAGCGCGCGCGAGCGGAAGCAGCTGGCCGACCTGCTGCGGCGGCTGCTAGCCGGCCTGACCGGCTGACCCGGCCGCGCTCCGGCACTACCAAGTGGACGGTCGCGAGGACCAGCGCCATCACCAGGCTGGCGGTGCCGGCGATGCCGGCCGCGCCGCCGGCGTACGCGACCAGCAGCCGGCCCCGGCCGACCAGCTCGCCGGCGGTGCCGATCGACCGGTCGGTGACCAGCATCGCCAGCACCGCGCCGGCCAGCAGCACCAGCGCGGCCAGCACCAGCACCAGTACGGTGAACGTGTGCGGACGCGCCGGGTCGGTGTGCTCGCGCCGGGACGCCACCACCAGCACCAGCCCGGCCAGCGCCGCCCAGGCCCCGACGATCAGCAGGGCGGCGACCGCGTCGCTCGGCCGGTGCCAGCCGGCCGACAGGGTCGCCACCCCGGCGAGCGCGGCGTAGCCGGCCCCGGCCAGCGCCGCCACCCCGCGCAGCTGGGCCGGGAGCACCAGCACCAGCGCGACCACCACCGAGGCGGCGACCGTGGTGTGCCCGCTGGGCAGGCTGTTGCCGGCCGCCGCCCGGGCCAGGTCGACCCCGAGGTCCGGTCGCTCGATCAACTCCTTCAGCAGCTGGGTGGTGAGGTTGGCGCCGGCTATCAGCAGCGTGGTCGCGGCCGCCAGCCGGAACCGGCCACGGATCAGCGCGATGAACCCGATCGCGATCGTGGCGACCGCCAGCGACACCACCGTCATCGCGCTCAGGACGCTGTCCACCAGCCCCTCGATGTGGCTGCGCCCGATGCTGTTGCCGTCCAGCGCGGCGGTCTCGACCAGCTGGCCCCGGATCGTCTCCACGAACACCCGCCGGACCAGCTCGACCGCGGCCACCTGCCCGACCGCCGCGACCAGCAGCCACGGCACCAGCCAGCCCGCCCGCGATCGCATGGTCACCGGCTCGAAGTTACTCGGCCGCGACCGGAACCGGCAGCCGGTAGCGCGCCAGCGTGTCGCGCAGCCGATCCCCGGGCCGGTGCAGCTCGGCGTGCAGCCCGCAGTCGCGGGCGGCGTCGACGTTCTCCGGCCGGTCGTCGATGAACAGCAGCTCGGCCGGATCCGCGGCCAGCGCGGTCACCACCGCGTGAAAGTAGGCCGGGTCGGGCTTGGCGTAGCCCACCCGGGCCGAGTAGAACCGGTCGTCGAACAGCCGCTCGTAGCCGAGCTCCTCGTCCATGAACCGGGCCCGCACCAGGTCCTGATTGGACGCGAGCACGCACCGGGTGCCGTGCCGGCGCAGCGCCGCCACCAACGCCAGCGCGCCCGGATCCGGGGCCGCCCCGAGCGTGAACCACTTGCGCAGGAAGGTAATCGCCGGCACGTCGCAGCCCCGGCTGGCCAGCGCCGGGGCGATCAGCGGCGCCAGCCCGGTCACCGTTCCGTCGTAGTCCCACCGGGTCTGCAGGGTCTCCTGGAAGAAGGCATCCACCTGCGCCGCCGACCAGCCGTGGTCGCGCGCCAGCCACGCGTAGAGCGCATCGGAGGACTGGACCACCCCGTCGGCGTCAAACAGCACAGTGGAGATGCCCGGCACGCGGTCAACCCTACCTACGGGTCGAAGATCACAACACTCCGGGCGCCGGTGCCGAGCCGGTCCAGCGCCGCCCCGACCTCGGCCAACGACACCCGCTCGGAGACCAGCCCGGCCAGGTCGAGCCGGCCGGCCCGCCACTGGTCGACCAGCCACGGTACGTCCACCGCGGGGTCGGTGTTGCCGTAGTAGCAACCCGCCAAGGTACGGGCGAAATGGCCGATCTCCAGGGCGTTGAAGCTGACCTGGTCGGTGGTGGCACCGAGCCCGACCACGGTGGCGCGGCCGCCCCGGCGAGTGGCCGACCAGGCGGCCCGGATCGTCGCCGGCGTGCCGACGCACTCGATCGCGTGGTCGGCACCGCGGCCACCGGTGAGCGCCCGGATCTGCTTGCCCAGCCCGGCGCCGGGCGCCAGCACCTCGGTGGCGCCGAACCGCCGGGCCAGCGCCGCCTTCGCCGGCACCGGGTCGACCGCGATGATCGGCTCGGCCCCGGCGAGCCGGGCGCCCTGCACCGCCGCCAGCCCGACCCCGCCGAGCCCGATCACCACCACCGACTCGCCGGGCCGCACCCCGGCGGCGTGGCGGACCGCGCCGACCCCGGTCAGCACCGCGCAGCCGAGCAGCGCCGCCTGGTCCAGCGGGAGGTCGGGCGGCAGCTGCACGCACGCCCCGGCGGCCACCACCGTCTCGGCCGCGAACGCCGCGGTGCCGAGGCCGGGGTAGACCTCGGTGCCGTCGGCGAGCCGGGCGTACTTGCGCTGCCAGGCCCGTGCCGCGTTGCCGCACAGCCACGGCTCGCCGTGCTCGCACCACCAGCACTCCCGGCACGGCGGTGCCCAGTTGAGCACCACCGGGTCGCCGGTCGCCAACCCGGTGACGCCGTCGCCGGTCGCCACCACCCGGCCGGCGCCCTCGTGGCCGAGCACCGCCGGCAGCCCGTGCGCGAACTTGCCGGCCGCCAGCGACCGGTCGGAGTGGCAGACCCCGGCCGCGGCGAGCCGGACCCGCACCTCGCCCGGGCCGGGCTCGGGCAGGTCGATCTCCTCGATCCTTAGGCCGCCGCCGGCCTCCCGGAGCACCGCGGCCGGGACCGGGCTCATCGGGCCTCCGGCAGCTGGATCGACTTGATTTCCTGGTATTCGGCCAGCCCGTACCGGCCGTGCTCGCGGCCGATCCCGGACTGCCGGTAGCCGCCGAACGGCGCCAGCGGGTTGAACCCGGCGCCGTTGATGTCGACCTGGCCGGTGCGCAACTGCCGGGCGACCGCCAGCGCCCGGTCCGGGTCGGCGGACCAGACCGCGCCGGTCAGGCCGTACCGGGAATGGTTGGCGATCCGGATCGCCTCCGCCTCGTCCCGGTACGGGATGATCGACAGCACCGGGCCGAACACCTCCTCCTGGGCGAGCCGGCTGTCCGGCGGCACATCGGCGACCACCGTCGCGGCAACGTAGTACCCCTTTTCCGGAAGGCCGGCCGCGGCTGCGCCATCAATCCCCCCGACCACCAGCCGGGCCCCGTCGGCCAGCCCGACCCGGACCAGCTCGTGCACCCGTTCCCGCTGGCCGGCCGAGACCAGCGGCCCGAGCCGGGTCTTCGGGTCGGTCGGGTCGCCGACCGGCAGGCCGGCGGCGTAGGCGGCGGCCCGCTCCACCGCCTCGTCGTAGCGGGAGGTGTGGACCAGCATCCGGGACAGCGCGGTGCAGGTCTGGCCGGTGTTGAGGTAGCAGTTGGCGACCCCGACCTTCACCGCCACCGCGTGGTCGGCGTCGGGCAGCAGGATGTTCGCGGACTTGCCGCCGAGTTCCAGCGCCACCCGCTTGACCGTCCCGGCGGCGAGCGCGGCCACCCGGCGGCCGGCGGCGGTGGAGCCGGTGAACGACACCAGGTCCACGTCCGGGTGTGCGGCGAGCGCCTCCCCGGCCACCGGCCCGAGCCCCGGCACCAGGTTGAACACGCCGGGTGGCAGCCCGATCGAGTCGATGATCTCGGTGAGCAGGTAGGCGGACAGCGGCGCCAGCTCGCTCGGCTTCAGCACGATCGCGCAGCCGGCCGCGAGCGCCGGCGCGATCTTCGCGACCGCCTGGTGGATCGGGTAGTTCCAGGGCGTGATCGCGCCGACCACCCCGACCGGCTCGTGCAGGATCAGCGAGTCGCCGATCCGCTCCGGCTCCGGTTCCCGCTCCAGCAGGCGCACGTACCCGTCGACCACCTGCTGCGGCAGCTTCACCTGCAGCCCGCCGGCGATCCGGGCCGGGGCGCCCATCTCGGCGGTGATCTGGGCCGCCAGCTCGTCGGCCCGGTCCGCGAGGCCATCGCGGAGCGCGATCAGCGCGTCCCGGCGGACCGCTCGATCGGTTTGCGACCACGCCTCGAAGCCGGCCCGGGCGGCCGCCACCGCACGGTCCACATCGGCTGGTGAGGCGGCTGGTACGTGGTCGATCACCTGCTCGGTGGCCGGGTTCTCGACCGGCGTCCGTTCGCTCGACTCCGGCGGCACCCACCTGCCGCCGATGTACAGACCGTCCACTGGCAATCCCTCCCCCGCTAAACTATCAGCGTTAGTTTCGATGTCCAGACCTACCGAACCAGACCTGGAAGGAGCCCGGCCAGCGATGGCGCGCCCGGCCCGGCCGGTCCTCAACCGGCAGCGCATCATCGACACCGCGACCGCGATCATCGACGCGGAGGGGCTGGCCGCGCTCTCCACCCGCCGGCTCGCCCGGGAGCTGCGGGTGCAGGCACCGTCGCTGTACAACCACTTCGCGACCAAAGAGGAGATCCTGGACGCGGTCGGCGACGCGATCATCGCGCAGGTGGACCTGTCGATGTTCGGCCGGGACCCGTGGCCGCAGGCGCTGCGGACCTGGGCGCGGGCGTACCGGGCGGCGTTCGCCGCCCACCCGAACGTGATCCCGTTTCTGTTCCAGGCGCCGGGCCGGCGGCCGGCGGCGCTCCGGCTCGCCGACGCGGTCTACGGCGCGCTGGTGGACGCCGGCTGGCCACCGCGGTACGCCACCCGGATCGGCGCCACCATGCGCTACTTCGTGGCCGGCTCGGCGCTCGGCTCGTTCGCGCTCGGGTTTCCGGCCGACCCGAGCATCTACGACGGCCAGTACCCGCACCTCACCGGGGCGCACCGGCTGCGCGACCACCGGGCGCAGGTCGACGAGGGCGCGTTCGAGCTCGGCCTGGACGCGCTCATCAACGGGTTCGAGTCGCTGTACCAGGAGGTCGTCGAGGGCCGCTCCCGGGAGGGCGGCTAGGCCGGCAGATCGACCAGCTCGGCGAGCGCGAGCCGGTGCCGGTCGGCGGTCCCGAACCCGATCGCGTCGCTCTTGGCCCGCTTCAGGTAGAGGTGGGCCGGGTGCTCCCAGGTGAACCCGATCCCGCCGTGCAGCTGCACGCACTCCTGCGCCGCCCGCACCGCCACCGGCCCGCAGAACGCCTGCGCGAGCGCGGTCGCCACCGGCTGCTCCTCGGTCCCGACGCTGGTGGCGGCGTGCTCGGCCACCGCCCGGGCCTGGCTGACCGCCACCCAGACGTCGGCGAGCCGGTGCTTGACCGCCTGGAACGAGCCGACCGGCCGGCCGAACTGGTACCGGGTCTTGGCATAGTCCACAGTCGACTCCAGGCACCACTCCGCGACTCCCAGCTGTTCGGAGCCGAGCAGCGCGGCACCGGTGGCGAGGGCGGCGTGGACCGCTCGGGCCCCGGCCGGCCCGGCCGCGAGCAGCCGGCCGGGCGCCCGGTCGAACTCGAGGTCGCACAACGGCCGGGTCAGGTCCAGCGATGCGACCGGCCGGCGGGTCACCCCGTCCGCGGTCGCCGGCACCTCGTACAGCCCGGCCGCGGTCGGCACCAGCAGCACGTCGGCGGCGAGCGCGTCGGCCACCCCGGCCACCTCGCCGGTCAGCCGGTCGCCGTCGACCCGCACCGGCTCCGGCCCAGCCGCACCGGGTGGGGTGGCGAACGGCACCACCAGCGCCGCGATAACCGAGCCGCCGGCCAAGTTGGCGAGCAGCTCGGCGTCGCCGACCTCGAGCAGGGCGGCGGTCGCGACCACCGCGCTGCCGAGGTACGGCACCGGCGCCACCGACCGGCCCAGCTCGGTCAGCACGACCGAGACCGTCGACCAGCCGGCACCGGTCCCGCCGTACTGCTCCGGGATGGCGAGCCCGGCCAGCTCCATCTCGGTGGCGAGGATCCGCCACAGCTTCTGATCGAACGGCGCGCCGTCTTCGCAGCGCGCCAGCACCTGCGCCGGTGGCGACTGCTCGGCGAGCATCGACCGGACCACGTCCCGCAGCTCAGTGTTCACTTTGGAAGGTCCTTCCAGGGCAGGGTGGTGTCGGTGCGCGGCTCGGCCGGCAGCCCGAGCACCCGCTCGGCGATGATGTTGCGGAGCACCTCCGACGTGCCACCCTCGATCGAGTTCCCGCGCGCCCGCAGGTACCGGTAGCCGGGCGAGCGGCCAAAGAAGTCCACAGCGGACGGCCGGTTGGTGGCCCAGTCGTCGGTGTGCCAGCCGTCGTAGCGCAACCCGTCCCCGCCGACCAGCTCCAGCTCGACGCCGGAGATCTCCTGGTTCAGCTCGGCGAACGTGAGCTTCACCGCGGAGCCTTCCGGGCCGGGGTGGCCGGCGGCGAGCTGCCGGCGTAGCCGCTCGCCGGTGAGCCGGGCCGCCTCGGCCCGCACCCACAGCCGCAGCAGCGCGTCGTGCAGCCCGGGCGTGCGCAGCTCCGGCCGCTGCCGCCAGGTGCGGGCGAGCACCCCGATCATCCCGCCCTCGCGGGGCAGCGCCCCGCCGCCGATCGAGACTCGCTCGTTCATCAGGGTGGTCCGGGCCACCCGCCAGCCGTCGCCGACCGCGCCCAGCCGGGCGCTGTCCGGCAGCCGGACGTCGGTCAGGAACACCTCGTTGAACTCGGCCTCGCCGGTGAGCTGCCGCAGCGGCCGGACACTCACCCCCGGGGCGGTCATGTCGCAGATGAAGTACGTCAGGCCCTGGTGCTTCGGGACGGTCGGGTCGGTGCGGGCGAGCAGCAACCCCCACCGGGCCTCATGCGCGATCGAGGTCCACACCTTCTGGCCGGTCACCAGCCAGCCGTCGCCGTCGGGCACCGCCCGGGTGGCCAGTCCGGCCAGGTCCGAGCCGGCGCCCGGCTCGCTGAACAGCTGGCACCAGACCTCCTCGCCGGTCCACAGTGGCCGCAGGTAGCGCTGCCGCTGCTGGTCGGTGCCGTGCGCCAGGATGGTCGGCGCGGCCATCCCCAACCCGATCCCGATCCGGCGCGGATCGTTGTCGGGGGCACCGGCGGCGGCGAACAGGTCGTCCACGATCCGCTGCAGTGCCCGCGACGCGCCGAGCCCGCCCAGCCCGGGTGGATAGTGGACCCACGCCAGGCCGGCGTCGAACCGGGCCCGCAGGAACGCCAGCCGGGGCATGGTCGTCGGATCGTGACCGGCGAGGAAGTCGGCCACCAATCGCCGCACTCGGGGCTCGTCGAACTCACCGTCGGTGACCGGCGGTTCGGCTGGCGGTGACTCGGCTGCCGGAGGCTCGGCGGGCATGGCGACTCCTTCCCTACTGACCGGTAACCAAGTCTGGCGTACCGCCCGCTCCCGCGCTACCCCGCCGCGCCGGCCCGACTGACCGCCCGGAGGGTGCCATACTGCTACCTGCTTCGGCCTGCGGTAACTCAAACAGGTGCACGTCTTGTGATTCACAACTTAGGAGAAGAAGGTATGCTAACCGAAACGCCCTGCCCGGGGAGGTGAGTCGGGTGACCGCTGCCTACGGCGCCACCGTCGCCAAGCGCCGGTTGTCACGCCGGCTCGTCGAGCTGCGGAGTGCCACCGGGCTCACCGCCAACCAGGTGTGCGACAAGCTCGGCTGGGGCCGCGGCAAGGTGGGGCGGTTCGAGGGCAACAGCTGGAAGCGGCCGGAGATGAGCGACATCCGGGACCTGCTCCGGCTCTATAACGTCAGCGACGAGGTCCAGCAGGAGCTGGAGCAGCTGGCCAAGCTCGCCCGGGAGCGCGCGTGGTGGCGCGAGTTCGGCGATGTCTACACGGACAACGAGTTCCCCGGGTTCGAGGCTGACGCCTCCAAGATCGAGCTCTACATGCCGCTGCTGCTGCCCGGCCTGCTGCAGACCCAGGCCTACACCGAGGCTCAGATGGGTGTGAGCGCCCACTCGGCACACTGGCGGCAGCAGGCGCTGGAGGCGCGCCGGCGCCGGCAGGAGATTCTGGACCGGACCGACGGCACCGCACCGCAGCTGTTCGCGGTCATCACCGAGGCGTCGCTGCTCTACCGGTGGGGCACCACCAAGGAGCGGCGGGAGCAGGTCGAGCATCTGGTCGCGCTGAGCCGCCGGCCGAACATTGAGCTGCGGCTGCTCCGGTTCGAAGACGGGCTGCACCCGGGCATGTGCGGCCCGATCAACATCTTCAGCTTTCCGGATGACGAACCACCAGCGGTCTATCTGGAGACCGACTTCGCGATCCAGGAGGTGAGTAACCAGGACGACGTTAAAGCGTATATAGAAACCTTCGGCCGGATCCGCGACGCGGCGCTCGACGCCGACGCGAGCACGGCCTACCTGATCAAGATCGCTGAATCTTTGGAGTAAGCATGATCGACCTGTCTCAGGCCCAGTGGCGGAAGTCCAGCCGCAGCGGCTCCTCCAACGGCGCGTGCGTCGAGGTGGCCGCCAACCTGCCCGGTCTCGTCGCGGTGCGGGACAGCAAGTGCCCCGAGGCCGGCGCGCACGTGGTCGACCGGGACGCGTTCCGCGCGTTCCTGGCGGACGTGAAGGCTGGTCGCTACGACCGTTAAGCATCACCACTGACCAGTGCACAAAGATCCCCCGGGGTCACGCCCCCCGGGGGATCTTTCGTGTTCGCCCTGTCTCAAAGGCTTGAGGGGCACTTTACAACGCGTCGCCACGGCAGCACACCCCGTCCCCTAGGTAAATCTTCCTCGGTTGATGGTTGTCAGGGCATACCCGTACGTCGTAATCTGTGTTTCACAGATGCGCCAGTCGCAGATGCGGAGGATCAATGTGGTGGTCAGCGGAGACGCTCGCCATGGTTGACGGCTCCCGCCGCCCCCAGCCGCCGCTTCGCGGCACCGTCCGGTGAAGGAGCATCCGCTGTGGAGCCACTCTCCCTGGCAGCCGGGGCGATCGCCGCTGCCGCCGGTCTGGGCACCGGCCTGCGGCTGCGCCGGCGGCTCCGACGCGCTGAGGCGGCGGTTGCCGGACTCCGCCAAGCGCTGGCCGGTGAACGCCATGCCGCCAACCACGATCTGCTGACAGGCCTGCCGAACCGGCGGGCCTTCTATCAACTCGGCAGCGAGCGGGTGGCCGACCCGATCCGGCCGGCGATCGCCTGCGTGGTGATCGACCTCGACGCGTTCAAGCAGATCAACGATTCGCTCGGCCACGCGGCTGGCGACCAGGTGCTGATCACGGTCGCCCGGCGGCTCACCACGTTCGCCGGCGACGATCTGGTCGCCCGGCTCGGTGGCGACGAGTTCGCCGGCCTGTTCAGCAACCAGAGCACCGGTTGGCAGCTGCTCTACCCGGCCGCCGACCACCTCGCCGAGGTGCTCGCCGAGCCGATGTCGGTGGCGGGCCGGACGTTGCGGGTCACCGCCGCGATCGGGGTGGCACCGGTGCACCGGACCACTGGCCTGGCCACCGCGCTCCACCACGCCGACGGTGCGATGTACCGGGCGAAGACCACCGGCGCCGGGGTCGCCTGCTTCAACCCGGCGCTCGACGACGAGACCACCGTGCTGCCGCGGATGCGCCCACTTGCGCGCGCCACGGCCGACCCCGCGGTGGCTGGACGGTGATGGCTATGTACACGCCAGACCAGCTCGGGACGCCGCCGGACTGGTGCCCGCAGGACCGGGATCCGGCCCAGGTCGCCCCGGCCCACAGCTACCGGCGCGACGACCCGGTCTGGGTCTACCGGGACGGCAGCTGGAAACCCGGGGTGGTCAACGGCGCCTCGCCGCTCGCGGTGATGGTGACCTACCAGAGCACCACCGGGCGGGGCACGGTCGTCGACACCGTCACCGCCGAATACCTCGTCCACCCCGGCGCCGGCCGGCCGGGGGGTGACCGTTGATTGTGACCCGCGAGAGCGGAACCGGCCGGCTTCCCTATCCGGCCGAGCCCGAACCGCGGTCGTTGCTGCGCCGGCGGATGCCGCAGCGGCGCTACTACCGGCTCGCGTGGCCGCCGTGGCAGCCACCGAGCATGGACGGGCTCGCCGCGATCGTCACGCCGGACGCCTCCACCGGCTGGGCCGACGGGCTGCTCGCGCGGGACGCCGACGGTCTGGTGGTCTGGGCCGCCACCGGCCCGGAGCCGGAGGCGCAAGGGATGGCGCGGCTGCAATACCCGGGCGTCCGGGCGATCACCTTCGCACCCGCGAAGGGTGACCCGCGGCGGGTCCGGCTCGGGCTCGAGCTCGCCCTCAACCTCGCCGCCGGCCGCACCGACGGCGACGTCTCCGCCCCGGCCATCCTCACCAGCTGGTCGATGCCGACCCCACCCACCGGCGTGGTCCGGATCCCGCACTTGATCAGCATCCAGCGCGACGGGATGGTGATCGACCGAGTGGTCTGGGAGCTCGCCACCACCGCCGCCGCCGAGCGCTGGCTCGACGGGCCACTGCCCAACCTGGCGTTCTTCGAGCCGCACCTGGAGAAGCTGCTACGGCTGCGCGCCGCCGCCCGGCGGGCGCAGCTGCCGGTCACCGCGGTCCAGCTCGGGCTGGCCGAGCTGCTCCGCGACCAGGACCTGTCGATCCGGATCGTCTACCAGCACGCCGAGCTGTTCCGGGAGCTGCTGCTCGCCAACTGCCGCTGACCGTACGGGCTCGCCAACTGCCGCTGACCGCACGGGCTCGCCAAACGCCGCTGACCGCACGGGGTTTGACCGGGCGCACCGGTGGAACCGCAGTGGCATGCGAATCGGCTACTTCCTCGCCAGCGAAGAGTTCACACCGGCCGAGCTGGTGGCCCAGGCCCAGGCCGCCGAGCGGGCGGGCTTCGAGGCGCTCTGGATCTCAGATCACTACCATCCGTGGAACGACGCGCAGGGCCAGAGCGCGTTCGTCTGGTTGGCGATCGGCGCGATCAGTCAGGTCTGCCGGCTTCCGATCACCACCGCGGTCACCTGCCCGACGGTCCGGCTCCATCCGGCCGTGGTGGCGCAGGCGGCTGCGACCAGCGCCGTGCTCTGCGAGGGCCGGTTCGTGCTCGGGGTCGGCTCCGGCGAGGCGCTCAACGAGCACATCTTCGGCGACCCGTGGCCGACCGCCGACGTCCGGCTGGAGATGCTCGACGAGGCGGTCGAGGTGATCCGCAAACTGTGGTCGGGCGAGTTCGTCAACCACCGCGGTCGCCACTACACCGTCGACCAGGCCCGGATCTACACGCTGCCGGACCAGCCGCCGCCGATCTACGTCTCCGGGTTCGGCCCGAAGGCGGTCGAGCTGGCGGCCCGGATCGGCGACGGCTACATCATCACCGGACCGGCCGCGGAGCTGGTCAAGGAGTTCCGCGACTCCGGCGGCGGCGACAAGCCGGTGCAGGGCGGGTTCAAGGCCTGCTACGCGGCCGACGAAGCCGAGGCAGTGCAGATCGCGTACGAGCGCTGGCCGAACTCCGGGCTGCCGGGCGAGCTCGCCCAGGTGCTCCCGTCGCCGCGCCACTTCGAGCAGGCGACCGAGCTGGTCCGGCCGGAGATGATCCGTGAGAAGTTCGTGTGCGGGCCGGACCCGGAGCCGCACCTGCAGAAGATCGACGAGTACGCATCGGCCGGATTCGATGAGGTGTACGTGGCGAACACCGGCCCGAACGCCGACGGCTTCTTCCGGCTCTACGCCGAGCAGGTGCTGCCACGACTTCGTTGACATTGCCGGTTTGCCGGCCACCGGCGGCGGGTACCCGGATACCCGGCACGGAGCGAAACGGGGGCGATCATGCCAGCACAGGAGAGCATGCCGAGCACGGTGCGGCGTTCGCCGAAAAAGGCCCAACGCACGTGGGCGAAGACCTACGACTCGGCGGTGGAGCAGTACGGCCACGGCCGGCGGGCGAGCCAGACCGCGATGGCCTCGCTCAAGCACTCGTACCAGAAGGTCGGCGACCACTGGGAACCGAAGGAGCGCAAGGGCCCCAGCGACCCGCAGGCGGCGCAGCGGCGGGGGCAGCCGGCCCGCAAGACCGCCGGTGGCGTGGACGCGAACGCCAGCAAGCAGAAGCTGCTGGAGGTCGCCCGGCGGCTGGACATCAGCGGCCGGTCCCGGATGACCAAGCCCGAGCTGGTCGACGCGATCCAGCGGGCGAACCGGCGCGCAACCCAGCGCAAGCAGCCGAGCCGCCGCACGTAGGCGTTGCTGGTTGGGGGTGGATAGTGATGGGGTGGCCGGAACGGCCACCCCATCACTGACCCCATCGGCAGGCGTTAGGTCACGGTGCAGGCGGTGCCGTTGAGCGTGAACCCGGACGGCTCCGGGTTGCTCCCCTGCCAGCTGGCGATGAAGCCGAAGGTGACCGAGCCGCCGTTGCCGGCGATCGTGGCGTTCCACGACTCGTTGACCACCGAGACGTTCGCCCCGGTCTGGGTCGGCAGGCCACCCCACAGCTGGTTGATCTGCTGACCGGCCGTGAACGACCACCGCAGGTCCCAACCGTTGATCGGCCCCGGCGCGTGGTTGGTGACGGTCACCCCGCCCTGGAAGCCACCGCCCCACTGGTTGTCGATCGTGTACTGCACCGAGCAGCTGCCCACCGGCTGGCTGCTCGGCGGGGTCGACGGTGGAGTCGACGGTGGAGTCGACGGCGGGGTGCTCGGTGGCGTGGTCGGCGGCGAGCTGGTCGGGGTGGTCGGTGGTGGCGAGGTAGGCTGCTGCTGCCCGCCGGTCCGCTCCCCGACGATGATCCCCCGGCCGTTGGTGCCCAGGTAGACCCGGCCGTACACTCGCGGGTCACCGGTCAGCGCCTCGCCCATGTTGCCGTACTGGTGCTGGTCGTCGTTGATCCGCGCCCAGGTCACGCCGGCGTTGTCCGACCGGAACAGACCGGTGACGCCGCCGACCGTACCGGCCAGGAAGACCGCCTGGTACGACTGGCCGGGCGCGGCCGCGCCGAACCCCACGTTGACCCCGCTGGTGACGTTGCTGACTTGGGTGAACGAGCTGCCGGAGTTGGTGGACCGGTAGAGCCCACCCGTACCGGCGAGCCAGATGTCGCCCTCCCGGCCCGGCACCGCCTTGAACCTGGCGTCGGTCGGTAGCCCGGAAGCGGTGGCCGTGAAGCTCTGCCCGCCGTTGGTGCTGACGTAGAACGTCCCGTTCGCGAGCGCGTAGAACTTCATCGGGTTCACCCGGTCCGACTCCACCCGGGCGTTCGCCGGCACCCCCTGCGACTGCTGCCAGGAGTTGCCGAACCCGACCGTGTAGTGCACCTGGATGCCCGGGTCGCCGGGCGCCCAGACGAACCGGCTGCCGTCGGCGGCGGCGGCGATCGTCCCGCCGTTGTTCACCCCGCCGGGTTCGGTGCCCTGGAACCAGTTCGCACCACCGTCGGTGGAGAACGCGGCGTGGCTGTCGTTGGGCCGGTCGGCGTCGGTGAAGTTGCCGGCCCGCACCATGATGCTCGGGTTCAGCTCGGCGTAGTCCAGGCTGGTGGTGCTGGTGAACACCGGCTGAGTGAACATCATGGACGGTACGGTGGTGAGGCTGGTGTGCCGGAACCCGCCGATGTCCCCGAGGCCGCTGATCAGCGGCGCGCCGGACGGCGGGCTGATCAGGTCCAGCACCGCGGTCTCCTCCAGCCCGCGCGCCATCACGCTGATGTTCACCGTCCCGCCGGAGTCGAACGCGGTCAGGTTGGTGGTCCCGTAGATGGTCGCGCCGGTGCCGTACATCATCCGGTCGGAGTTGTGCGGGTCGATCGCCAACCCCTGGGTCATCCAGCCCAGCTTCGGCGTCTCCTCCGGCAGCTGCGGGTTCGCCCCGAACGTCAGCCACGGCGCGGCGGTGATGTCCATGGTGTAGCGGTTGGACCGGTTCGGGTACGACGGGATCGTGTAGAACGGCTCCCAGGTGTTGCCGCTGTCGGTGCTGCGGAAGATCCAGGTGTCGGGCCACCAGGAGCTGTAGCCGGTCACCATCAGCGTGCCCGGGTCCTGCCGGTCCAGACTCAACCCGGAGAAGCCGTAGTACGGGTCCCCGCCGAGCGGGTTCGGCGGGGTGAGGTCGGTCCAGGTGCCGGCCGCGGTGTCGAGCCGCCAGACCTCGCCGCTGGTGCCGTCGTACGGACCGGCGTTGTTGCTCGTGGTGATGAACAGGTACCCGTTGACCGGGTCCAGCGCGCCCTTCTGGGCCAGGAACCCGGTCGGCTGGTTCGGCACCCGTTGCCAGCTGCTGCCGCCGTCGGTGGACCGGTAGACCGGGTTCTGCAGGTCGGCTACTCCAACGTAGATGGTCTGGGTGGTGCTGCCGGGCGAGCCGGTGCGCGGGTCGAAGACCACCCACAGCACGCCGGGCTCGTGCGACAGATAGCCGTTCGGGTCGTTCGGGTCCTGCGACCAGTTGCCCGGGTTCGGGAAGCTGGTCACCTGCGACCAGCTCTGGCCGAAGTTGGTCGACCGCCACAGCCCATTGCCTTCCGGGGCACCGAAGTAGACCACCGCGTTGTTGTTCGGGTCGACCGCGAGCCGCTCGCCGGAACCGCGGCCCGGCATGTTCCCGCCGAGCTTGAACGGCAGGTTCACGACCTGCCAGGTCTGGCCCCGGTCGGTGGAGCGGAGGATCGCGCCGTTGTTCGGGTCCCAGTCGTTGGTGTACATGCCGGCGGCGACGTACACCCGGTCCGGGTCGCGCGGGTCGGTGGCGAGGCTGGAGACCCCGTTGAAACCCCAGTTGTCCCAGCCGACCCAGTCCAGCAACGGCACCCACCGCTGGGTGCTCTGGTTCCACCGGTACGCGCCGCCGATGTCGGTCCGGGCGTAGATCAGGTTCGGTTCGCTCTCGTTGAAGATGATGTTGGGTACGAAGCCGCCCCCGACAATCTCCACATTGTTCCACTGGTACGAGTCGGCTTGTTGCGCCACGGCCGGACCGGCGGGCACTTGCACCGCGACCGCGGTGAGCCCAGCTACGAGGCCGGCGCTGGCCGCGACGACGAGGCCACGCCTCGCGCGCTGGCTAAGGGACATCAGGGTTCCTCTCACGGGCAAGCGGAGTTCTCGCCCGGACCCGGAGCCACCGCGACCTGACAGTGGCATACCGGCCTCCAGACCAGCCGGGTCGAAGACCCGGCGCGCCCTGCGAACGGAGGCCGACCGGCCTGTGTCGAGCTTCTATCAGCCCGACCGGCCGTGTCAATAGTTTAGAGTCCAATCGAACTATTTCGACAGTAGTCAGCTACGGATGACCGCGTAGCCACCGGGCGGAAGGGTGAGGAACCCGGGGACCGGACGGGCGGCGATCAACTCGGTGCCGGTGGCCGGGATCCGGACCGGCCGGTCGGTGTGGTTGAGCGCGAACAGCCAGCTGGTGCCAGCCGACTCGCGGCGGACCAGCTCCACCCCGGCCGGCAGATCGCCGGCCGCCACCCCGGCGTCGGCGAGCCGCTCGGCCAGGAACCCGGCGAGGTCGGCGTCGGCGAGGTCGGTCGAGACGTACCAGGCGACCCCGTCGCCGTACCGGTGCCGGGTGATCGACGGCGTCCCGTCGGGATGGCTCCGGACCGGCTCGGCGCCGGCCAGCGTGACCGACTCGCGCCAACTCGGCAACGGGTGGAACTCGGTCACCCGTACCCCCAACACCTCCCGGAACCCACCTGGGTAGCCGCCGAGCCGGATCTGGCCGTGCTGGTCGGCGATCCCGGAGAAGTACCAGACCACCAGCTGGCCGCCGCCGGCCACGTACCGCCGGACCGACTCGATCACCCGATCGGTGGCGAGGTAGTGGCTCGGCACCAGCACCAGCCGGTAGCCGGCCAGGTCCGCGCCGAGATCGGCGAAGTCGGCGGTGACCTGCCGCCGCCACAGCGCCGCGTGCACCCGTGCCAGCGTGGCCAGGTAGTCGGGCCGGCCGGCGGGCAGGTGCGGCTGTCGCAGCGCCCACCACGACTCGGCGTCCCAGCCGATCGCGACCGGCGCGGCGACCGTACCGGTGGCCGCCTCGGCGATCCGGGGCAGCACCGTCCCCAGCTCGCGGGCCCGGGCGAACGCCCGGCTGTCCGGGCCAGCGTGCGGCACCATCGCCGGGTGGAACTGCTCGGCACCGGCCGCCGAGGCTCGCCACTGGAAGCACATCGCGCCGCGCGAGCCGCGGGCGATCGCGGCGATCGACCGGTGGTGCAGCCGGTCGTCCGGTGCCTGCTCCATCAGCAGCCAGTCGGCGCCGCCGGCCCAGTGCCGGGCCAGGTCGGCGAGGAACGCCGCCTGCTGCGCCGCCTCGATGCCGGCGCCGGCCGGGTAGGCGTCGAGCGCGACCAGATCCAGCTCGGCCGCCCACCGGCGGTGGTCGACCGGCACCCAGTCCCCGAACGCGAAGTTGGTGGTGATCGGGATCGCCGGGTTGGCCCGCCGCAGGATCTCCCGCTGCTCCCGGAACGCGGCCAGCAGCTGGTCGGAGAGGAACCGGCGGAAGTCCAGCGCCTGGTGCGGGTTGGGCAGGTACTGCGTCGCCCGGGGCGGCAGGATCTCGGACCAGTCGCCGTACCGCTGGCTCCAGAACGCGGTCCCCCAGGCGGCGTTGAGCGTGCCGAGGTCGCCGTACCGGCGGGCCAGCCAGCGCCGGAACCCGGCCGCCACGTGGTCGCAGTGGCAGCCGGTGCCGTACTCGTTGTGCACGTGCCACATCGCCACCGCTGGGTGGTGCGCGTACCGGTCGGCCAGCGCGCCGGCGATCCGGGCCGCCGCTGCCCGGTAACCGGGCGCGGCGACGCAGTAGGTGTCGCGGGAGCCGTGGCTCAGCCGGACCCCGTCGGCGGTCACCGGCAGCGCGTCCGGGTGGGCGAGGCTGAACCAGGGCGGCGGCGAGGCGGTCGGGGTGGCGAGGTTGGCCCGGATCCGGTTGGCGGCCAGCAGGTCGAGCGCCCGGTCCAGCCAGTCGAAGGTGAACCGGCCCGGTTCCGGCTCCAGCTGCGCCCAGCTGAACACGCCGACCGTGACCAGGTTGACGCCGGCCTGGCGCATCAGCGCCACGTCCTCGTGCCAGACCGGCTCCGGCCATTGCTCCGGGTTCCAGTCACCGCCGTAGCAGAGTCCGGTCAGCTCGTCGGGCCAACGCACCGGAACACCTTACCCGGTTGACGTTTGTTGGGTTAGACGCAAAACTAAAGGCGGTGCGGGCTGCGCGGGCCCGTCACGCCTTTGACAGGGAGCAGCCGCATGCCGTACCGACCACCGCTGGTGCCGTTCGAGACGTTCGTCGCCGACCCGCCGGAGCTGCCGGTGCGCCGACCCGGTGAGGAAGGGCTCTCCGCCCTGACCCGGGCCGAGCTGCTCGCCACCGACGGGCACGGGGTGAGCCTGAAGGCCCAGACCACGGTCGGCGAGACCCTGCTGGCGCACCTGGCGGTCGCCGGCGAAGGCGTGATCCGGGTCCGGCTCGGCCAGGACCCGGACGCCCGGAGCCGGTCGGCCGCCGCGCTGCCACTGGTGACGCCGGGCAGCTTCGACGGCTCCCGGGTGGAGGTGGCCGGCGGCACGATCCGGGTCAACGCCGGCCCACTGATCGCCGAGCTCCGGCTCGACCCGTGGCACCTGCGGTTCCTCGACCCGAGCGGCAAGCAGCTGCTGGCTCAGGACCGGGGCGAGACCGACATCAGCGGCCGGCTGCGGACGCTGCCGTTCGGCCGGTCGACTGTGGATGGCGAGGCGGTCGCCTATCACGAGAGCTTCACCGCCGCCGGCGACGAGCGGTTCGTGGGGTTCGGCGAGAAGTTCACCCCGCTGAACAAGCGCGGGCAGCGGCCGCTGATGTGGAACTTCGACCCGTTCGGGGCGGAGTCGGAGCGCTCCCACAAGGCGATCCCGTTCTACTTGTCCAGCCGGGGGTACGGGGTGCTGGTGGACAGCGGGATGCCGGTGGAGTTCGACGTGTGCCAGTCCACCCACAGCTGCGTACAGATCCTGGTGCCGGACGAGCAGCTCGACTACTACGTGATCGCCGGGCCGGAGCCGGCGACCATCCTGGACCGGTACGACCGGCTCACCGGCCGGCCGGCGCTGCCCCCGAAATGGGCGTTCGGCTCGTGGATCTCGTCCGGGTTCTATGTGGACAGCGAGGAGAAGGTGCTGGAGCGGGCGCGCCGGATCCGGGAGCTGCAGATCCCGTGCGACGTGCTGCACCTGGACTGCTACTGGCAGACCGCCGACCACTGGTCCGACCTGCGGTGGGACCGCGAGCAGTTCCCGGACCCCACCGGGATGCTGGCCACGCTGGCCGAGCAGGGGTTCAAGGTCTGCCTGTGGATGAACCCGTACGTGAGCCACCTGAGCCCGGTGTTTCCGGAGGCCTCGGCCGCCGGCTACTTCCTGCGCCGGCCGGACGGGTCGACCTACGTGGCCGACGTCTGGCACGGCTCCTACCCGGCGTGCGGGATCGTCGACTTCAC
Source organism: Natronosporangium sp. (assembly GCA_036564175.1). GTDB lineage: Bacteria > Actinomycetota > Actinomycetes > Mycobacteriales > Micromonosporaceae > Natronosporangium. Next base: position 7,456 of record DATCKZ010000106.1, on the reverse strand, counting down.
CAACCCGGCCGCGGTCGACTGGTACACCGGCCTGCTGCGGCCGCTGCTCGAGCAGGGGGTGGCGCTGTTCAAGACCGACTTCGCCGAGGGGGTACCGGCGGACGCGGTGGCCCACAACGGGATGACCGGGGTAGAGCTGCACAACGTCTACACACTGCTGTTCAATGACGTGGTGAGCCGGGTGACCCGGGACGTGAACGGGCACGGGATGGTCTGGGCCCGGTCGTCCTACCTGGGTGGGCAGCGGCACAGTTCACAATGGAGCGGTGATGTCCGGTCCAGCTACCCGGCGATGGCGAGCAACCTGCGGGGCGGGCTGTCGCACGGGCTGTCCGGGGTGCCGTTCTGGAGCCACGACGTCGGCGGCTTCAACGGCCCGCCGACCCCGGACCTCTACGCCCGGTGGGCCCAGTTCGGCGCGCTGTCGCCACTGGTGCGGTTCCACGGTACGACCAGCCGGCTGCCCTGGGACTTCCCGGACTTCGCCCACCGGGCGGCGGTCGACGCGCTCCGGCTGCGGTACCGGCTGATGCCCTACCTCTACACGGCGGCGGTCGACTCGGCCCGGACTGGCGCGCCGATGATGCGGGCGCTGCTGATCGACTCCCCCGACGACCCGGGCGCCTGGAACGCCGAGCTGGAGTACCGGCTCGGCAAGGACCTGCTGGTGGCACCAATGATCGATCCGGACGGGCGCCGGGACGTCTACCTGCCGGCCGGTGAGTCCTGGGTGGACTGGTGGACCGGGGAGGTGCACGCCGGCGGCCGGCACATCAAGGTCTCCAAGCCGCTGGCGCAGGTGCCGCTGTTCGCCCGGTACGGCGCGCTGCTGCCGACCACCCAGGTGCGGGAGACGGTCGGCGACGAGCCGTTCCCGGAGATCACGCTGCTGAGCTTCGGCGCGGAACCGGGCGCGACGGCGATCCACGACGTCAACGGCACCACCGAGGTGGTGGCGGAGCGCGATGGCGACGCGTTCCGGGTGACCACGACCGGGCCGGCGCCGGTGCGCGCGGTGGAGTTCGCCCCGGTGGCCGGAGCCGCCGTCCCGCCGACGGTGACCATCAACGGGGCGGCAGGCTAGTCGCGGGGTCAGGCGGCCGGCCGGCCGGCGCCTCGCAAGCTGCTGGCACCGCGCAACCCACCGGTTCGGCCGGCCGGTTCGGGCGCGGAGCGGTGTGGTCGGCCCGGGGTACGCGCGCCGGCTCGCGGAAGGGCTCGCGCAACGTGGTGCGTGGCCGGAACTGGCCGGCCTTGCCGGGCGCGCGAAGCGCTAGCCCCTGGTAGGCGCACGAAGCGCTAGCCCCTGGTGGGCGCACGGAGCTGTCAGCCCTTGATGGCGCCGAGGATGACGCCCTTGGTGAAGTGCCGCTGGACGAACGGGTACATGATGACGACCGGCAGCAGCGTGATCACCACGATCGCCATCTTGATCGACAGCGGCGAGGCGGAAGCCATGTTCCCGAGCACCTCCGACGAGGGTGGCAGGCCGCCGGCGCCGGTCGGCAGTGGACTGCCCTGCACCACGTACTGCCGGAGCACCAGCTGCACCGGCCACTTGTCGGAGTCCTTGATGTACAGCAGCGCGTTGAAGAACGCGTTCCAGTAGCCGACCGCGTAGAACAACCCGACCACCGCGATCACCGCCTTGGAGAGCGGCATCACGATCCGCCAGAGGATCTTGAAGTCGTTCGCGCCGTCGATCCGGGCGCTGTCGATCACCTCGCTGGGGATGTTCATGAAGAAGGCGCGCATCACCACCAGGTTGAAGGCGTTGACCGCGCTCGGCAGGATCAGCGACCAGTAGGAGTCGATCAGGCCGAGCTGGCTGACCACCAGGTAGGTCGGGATGATCCCGGGGCCGATCACGAACGTGATGAGCACGAACACGAGCAGCGGCCGGTGGAACAGCGACCCCGGCCGGGACAGCCCGTAGGCGGCCAGGATGGTCACGGCGAGGCTGAGCGCGGTGCCGACGATGGTCACGCCGGTGCTCACCGCCACCGCCCGGGTGACGACCCCGCCAGAGAAGATCCGCACGTACGCGTCGAGCGTCAGCTCCCCCGGGACCAGTACCATCCCGCCGGCCTCGTTGACCGTCTCGGTCGACGACAGGCTGGTCAGCACGATCACGTACATCGGGATCAGCACCAGCAGGCAGATCCCGGTGAGCAGGACCGCCTTGCCGAACTTGGCCAGCGGGCTCGGCTCCTCCATCCAGCGCGGCCGGCGCGGGTCGCGGGTGCGGTCACGCTCGTCGATCGGTGCGGTGACAGTGGTCATGCGGTCTTCCGATAGATGCCGTCCTGGCCCAGCATGTGGGCGATCTTGTTGGCGGTGAGGATCAGGATCAACCCGACCACCCCGTTGAACAGGCCGGCGGCCGCCCCGTAGGAGAAGCTGCCGCCGCCGCCGAAGACTACGAAGTAGACGAACGTGTCGAGCACCTCGGCGGCTCTGGCGCCGACGAAGTCGCGCTGCAGGATGAACTGCTCGAACCCGACCGACAGGGCGTTGCCGAGCCGCAGGATCAGCAGCAGCACGATCACCGGCCGCAGCCCCGGCAGCGTGATGTGCCAGAACCGGCGCCACGGTCCGGCACCGTCGGAGGCGGCCGCCTCGTACAGGTTCGGGTTGATCTGGGTGAGGGCGGCCAGGAAGACGATCATCCCCCAGCCGGCGTCCTTCCAGATCACCTGCGAGGTGACCAGGGCGATGAACGTGTCCGGGTTGGTCATCACGTTGATCGGCTCGATCCCCCACCGGCCATCGGTGTCCAGCCGGTGCATGATCTGCGCGATCAGGCCGGCGCCGCCGAGCATCTGCTGGAAGAACGCCACCACCAGCACCCACGAGAAGAAATGCGGCAGGTAGACGATGGTCTGGATGGTGCTGCGGATCCGGCGGGACAGGATGCTGTTCATCAGCACCGCGAGGAAGATCGGCAGCGGGAAAAAGAAGATCAGCTGGACCGTGAAGATGACCAGGGTGTTGCGGAACGCGGTCCAGAACCTGGCGTCCGCGAACAGGTCGGCGAAGTTGGTGAAGCCGAGCCACGGGCTCTCCAGGTACGCCTCGATCGGGCTGTCCCCGCGAAACGGCGAGTAGTCCTGGAAGGCAACGGTGTGGCCGAGCATCGGCAGGTAGTGGAACAGGCTGAGCAGTACCACCATCGGGATGCACATCACCAGCAGCTGCCAGTCCCGCCGGAGCCGGGTCCGGAACGACAGCTTCCGGACCGGCCGGCGGGCTGGCCGCGCCGACCGCCGCTGAGACGGCCGGTCCGGGGCCTGCGGCTGGGCGGGCCCCGGACCGGTCGAAACGGTGGTGCTCACTCGCTACTTCCCGCTTGGTTTTCCCGGTTCGCCAGTGCCTGCTCGTAGAACGCGCGCCCCTCGTCGCCACCGGTCCGCCGCCACTCGGCCACGATGTTGTCCCATTCAGACATCGGGGTGCGGCCGCGCCGGAGATCTTCCAGCTTGTCGTCGAGTGACCGGTTCGCCTGCTGCAGGTTGGCCGGCTCGATCCGCTTGATCCCGGCGAAGATACCAGGCTTGAGGTACTGGAGGTGCCGGGCGTTCCAGTCCATCCGGGACTGCACGTAGCCGGGCCAGTCGCCGCCGGCGGCGATCGGCTCGGGCGGGCGGCCACCGAGGAAGTAGACGGTCGGCACCGCCTGGCCAGCCTCCGCGCTCCCCTGTTCGGTGAGCACCGGCTGGCCGTCCTCGTTGAACTCGAAGTGGACCCCCTCCACCCCGTACTGGTGGAGCTGGTACTCCTCGGTGCCGAACGGTGCCGCCACCCAGTTCATCACGTCCAGGATCTCCTCGATCTGCTCCCGGCTGAGATCCTTGTGCAGGAACGAGTAGGCCCAGGCCGGGTCCCGCCCCCACACGGTCGGTTCACCGCCGTCGTGGGCGAACCAGTCCATCGGCTGCTGGTTGTAGTTCGGGTTGTCGTCGAGGATCCCGGAGCCGAGCGCTTCGGTCCAGTCGCCCCAACCGTCGATCCGCATCACCACTTCGCCGCTGCGGAACGCCGGCTTCATGTCCGCCTCGGCGCTGCCGGCGTTGTCCGGGTGCACCAGCCCTTCGTCGTACAGCGTCCGCAGGAACTCAGTGGCCGCCTTGAACTCCTCGGTCTCGATCCGGTTGACCAGCCGGCCGTCCGGCTCGACCCGCCAGTCCTGGTACGGGCACCCGAAGATCTGGTGGATCGCGTTGTCCATGTTCCCGAACGCCCACCGGTTGTTCGCCGGGCTGGTCAGCTCACGTCCCAGGTCGAGCAGCTCGTCGGCGTTCTTCGGGTACGGCATGCCGAGCTCTTCGAGGATGTCGGCGCGGACGAACAGCGGGTCCCCGAACGGGTTCCCCTCGACCTGCGGGATCGCCTTGAGCTTGCCGTTGAAGACCGCCTCCAGCCAAGCCGGGGTGGGCAGGTTCGCCAGCAGCGGCCACCGCTCGGCGATGTCGCCGGCCAGGATCGGAGTGAGGTCGGCGAACAGGTTCTCGATCGCGTCCTGGATGTTCGGGATCAGGTTGATCTCCCACCCCGGGATCATCGTGATGTGCGGGTGGTCCTGGGATGCCAGCACGGTCGTGACGATCTCGCGGTACTCAATGCCGTCCCGCGGCGCGAACTCGATGGTGGTACCCCACCGCTCGATGATCGCGTTGAAGTAGTCGTTCGGGAAGTCGGGCGGTGGCGCCCACAGCGGGGTCATCGAGGTGTACGTGTTGCCCTTGCCGAACGGCTCGGCGACCGCCCGCACCACCTGCTGCGGGTACCGGAGCAGGCCGGGCGGCGACTGGAAGCCGTCCGGGCTGGTCTGGCCCGGGATCAGATCCGCCTCGGACAGCTGGACCCCGTTCCAGGCGACGTACCGCGGCACCAGGTGCTCGAACTGTTGCACGTCTTCGGCCCCGCCCTGGCCGCTCTGGCGCTCGGCGCACGCGGTGAGCAGGCCACCGCTGGCGAACGCCAGGGCACCGGCGCCGGCCATTCTCAACAGGCTGCGGCGTCTGACCGCCGGCCTCCACGCAGAGGGATGTACCACGGTGCAGTTCCCTTCTCGGTCGTGTTCAAGTTTGGGGGTGGCAAGCGACTGCCAGCGCGGTAGAGTTAGTTAGTCTTCCGACTAAACAAACTAGCCGACCGGGCGACGGGCCACAAGTGAGAGGATCGGCCAGTGAACGGTAGCCGAGCGGGCCTGGGGCATGATAGGTCCACCACCTACACAGGGCGTCGGGAGCAGGGCAGACCGTGATCGACTCACTCACCACACCGCAGCCGGTGGACTTCGCCGATGTCCGGGCCACCAATCTGGCGGTGGTGCTGCGGTATGTGCGCGGTCACGCGCCGTGCTCGCGCGCCGACATCGCCGCCGCCACCGGGCTCAACAAGGCGACCGTCTCCAGCCTGGTCACCGATCTGCTGGAGCGCCGGTTGGTACGGGAGACCGGGCTGACCGAGAACCGGATCGGCCGGCCGGCCACCATGCTGGTGCTCGACGGCAGCTCGTACGCGGCGGTCGGGATGGAGGTGAACGCCGACTACCTGACCGCGGTGGCGCTGGACCTCGCCGGCGAGCGGCTGCTGAGCTGGCGGCGATCGTTCAGCGGCTTGCAGGTCTCCCCCGGCAAGGCGATCGCCGGGGTGACCGCGCTGGCTCGCCGTGCCCTCTCCCGGGTTGCCGGGGAGGGCCGGCAGGTGCTCGGCCTCACCATCGGTGTGCCCGGGCTGGTCGACGCCGACGGCGTGGTCCGGGTCGCGCCCAACCTCGGCTGGCGCGAGGTGGACCTGGGCAAGCAGCTCACCGCCGCGCTCGGCGACCCGGAGTACCCGATCACCGTCGACAATGACGCGAACCTGGCCGCGGTCGCCGAGCACCGGTGGGGCGCCGAGGCCGGCGTACCGAACCTCGCCTACCTCGCCGGCGAACTCGGGGTGGGCGCCGGGATCATCGTGGACGGCCGGCTGCTGCACGGCGCCCACGGCTTCACCGGCGAGATCGGCCACGTGCAGCTCGACCCGGCCGGGCCGGAGTGCGGCTGCGGCCGGCGGGGCTGCCTGGAGGCGCTGGCCGGCGTGGCCGGGCTGCTCCGGCGGGCCAACCCGGACACGTTCACCGACGGGCAGCCGACCGACTGGGAACCGGAGGTCCAGGAGGTGGCCCGGCGAGCCCGGGCCGGCGACAAGGTGGCACTGGCCGCGCTCGCCGAGGTCGGTGGCTGGCTGGGGCACGGCGCCGCGGTGCTCGCCAACCTGGTCAACCCCGAGGTCATTATCCTGGGCGGCTACTTCGTACCGCTTGGTGAATGGCTGCTGCCGGCGGCGCAGGAGGAGCTCACGCGCCGGACGCTGGCCCCGGACGCCGGTGGCGCCCGGCTGGCGTTGTCGACCTTCGGCCACGACGCGGCCGCCACCGGCGGGGCCGCGAAGATCCTGGCCGCGGTCGACGCCGGCCATCTGCCGGTGCCGGCCAGCCGCTGACCGGCCAGATTGTCCGGTCGGTCGAGCTGTCCGGTTGGGCTGGCTACCCGCCGGTGAGGCCGGCCCAGGTCAGCACCGCGCACAGTGCGACCGCCGCCACCCCGACAATCAGGAAGGTGAGCCAGGCACCGCGATGGTGCTGCGGGGGTGGCCCGAGCGAGCCGGCCAGAAACCGCCACAGTGGCGCCCGGAACTCGATCTCGGTCCGCTCGCCAGCCGCTACCTCCACCTCGGCGTCGGCCCGACCACCCCGGCGTGGGAACAGCCCCGGTACCCAGACCTCGACGTGGTGCCGGCCGGGCTGGATCGACAGCTCGGTACGGCCCCAGCCGCCAACGTGCTCATGTCCATCGATGACGATCCTTGGCCGGCTGAGTCCAGCCAAGAGGCCGCGGCCGGCCCGGATGGTGTGGGCGTCCACCACCAGCGTCGCCGAGCCCTCCGATGATGACGCTGGCGCCGGTGCGGCCGGCTCCGGTGCCGGCAGGGCGGCCGCCGGAGCCAGCTGGCGGTGGCGAAGCCGCCGCTCCACCGGGGCGCTGACCGCCGCCACGACCAAGGCGAGCATGGCGGCCGGGAACCACAGGTCGACATAGGGACCCATCGGGCTGGTGAGCAGCTTCGCTCGTTCGCAGATCACCTCCGCCTCGCCGTCGAACCACGCCCGCTCCACATCGACAGTGAGCGAACCGCTGCCCCAGTGCCTGCTCTGGAAGGTGCGTGGCTCGCCGGCATCGGGACGGACCTGGCACCAGGAAACGTCGGTTAGTCCGGCGTGGTGCGAGATCACCAGTGGCGCCGGCGGCCGCCACCGATACGGATCGGCCTCGTCCGGCGTCGTCCCACCGAATCTCCCGTACCCGAACAGCCCTACCGCAACCAGCAGGAGCAGCCCGGGAGGCGCCCACAACAACCACCTACGCATCGGGTACCGGCCGCTCACCTACCTTGGCTCCCCTCCAAC
>DATCKZ010000105.1:0-14488 GCA_036564175.1 Natronosporangium sp. | reverse complement strand
TCAAACTAGTAGGGAATATAGGGAAACTCTGGAATCGGATCCGGGTCGGCACCGACCCCGGAACCCGTGACCGAGCTGCTGGTCGGGCAAGGGCGCCTGCGCCACCACGTACTGCCATCACCAACCCCCTGGCAAACCACTGGCGGTTGACATGCGAAAACTCATCCTGTTGGCGTTGGTCGGCCTCGGCGCCCAGTTCGTCGACGGCAGTCTGGGCATGGCCTACGGCGTCACCTCGACCACCCTGTTGCTGGCGATCGGGACCAACCCGGCCGCCACCTCGGCCACCGTCCACCTCGCCGAGATCGGCACCACGCTGGTTTCCGGCTTCTCGCACTGGCGGTTCGGCAACGTCGACTGGAAGGTCGTCGCCAAGATCGGCATACCGGGCGCGATCGGTGCGTTTGCCGGGGCGACGTTCCTGTCCAACCTGTCGACCGAAACCGCCGCGCCGCTGATGTCGATCATCCTGCTCGCGCTCGGGCTCTACATCCTGGCCCGGTTCACGGCGTTCGGCCTGCCCAAGGGCCGGCTCGGCAAGCCGCTGCGGAAGCGGTTCCTGGCCCCGCTCGGCGCGGTCGCCGGCTTCGTCGACTCCACCGGCGGCGGTGGCTGGGGGCCGGTCGGCACGCCGGCGATCCTGGCCAGCGGCCGGCTGGAGCCCCGCAAGACCATCGGCTCGATCGACACCAGTGAGTTCCTGGTAGCGGTCGCCGCCAGCATTGGCTTCCTGATCGGGATCGGCTCGGAAGGCGTGAACTTCTCGTGGGTGGTGGCGCTGCTGGTCGGCGGGATCATCGCCGCGCCGATCGCGGCCTGGCTGGTCCGGCACATCCCGGCCCGAGTGCTCGGCTCCGCGGTGGGCGGGATCATCGTGCTGACCAACGCCCGCACGCTCATGCGCAGTGACTGGGTCGACGCCCCGGACGGCGTCCGGTACGGCGTCTACGCGGTCATCTACGTGGTTTGGGCACTCGCGCTGGCCTACTCGGTGCGGCAGTACCTGGCCAACCGCGAGGAGGAGCGACGGATTTTGGCCGAGGCGGAGGCCGCCGCCCGGGCCGGCGAGGAGCCCGACGAGCGGGTCGCCCCGGCAGTCTGACCGGCGGCCGGTCCCTCGCCCGGCCCGGACCCGGACCGGTCAGCGGACTAGTAGACGAACGGCCAGCCGGCAGTGTCAAAACCGAGCAGGTTGATCCCGAGCAGCGCGGAGTCGTTCGGCGTGTAGTAGTGGTAGACCAGCACCGTTCCGTCCACATCGGGCATGACCGCCGGGTGGCCGGGCCCGATGACGTTGCCGTGCCGGGCGAGGATCTGGGTGCCGCCACCGGCGGTCAGCGGCGTGCCGTTCCGGTCCAGGTACGGCCCGGTGATCGAGGTCGACCGGCCGACCATGATCCGGTAGGTGCTGTCGGAGCCGCGGCAGCACAGGTCGAACGAGACGAGCAGGTAGTAGAAGCTGCCGTGGCGGAAGATGAACGGCGCCTCCACCGCGCCGCCGGCATTCGGCCGGCTGGCCAGGCTCCGGATCGCCGGATCGGATGTGGACCGTAGCCCGGTGGCGTTGTCGAGCCGGATCAGCTTGATCCCGCTCCAGAACGACCCGAAGCTCAGCCACCACTGGCCCTGCGCGTCGACGATAAGGTTCGGGTCGATGGCGTTGAAGTTGTCGCTGTCGCTGGTCTCGATCACCAACCCGCGGTGGGTCCACGAACCGGCCGCGCCGGTCGGGCTGGTGGCGAGGAAGATTGCCGAGCGCCGGGAGCCGAACGTCGAGGCCGAGTAGTACAAGTAATACCGGCCATTGTGGAAGGACAGGTCGGGCGCCCACAGGTTCCGGCTGCCGCCGGTGTACGGGGTGGTCCAGGGGGCGCCGCCCGGCCAGACCGAGCCGGCGTTGTGGAACGCGATCCGGTCGGCGGAGGTCTTCAGGGCGATCCCGTCGCCGGTGGTGGCGACCAGGTAGCTGCCGTCCGGTCGCCTCACCATGGTCGGGTCGTGGGCGCCGGTGCTGCCGGTGATGAAGCCGGGGTTGGGGTAGGCGGGCGGCGGCTGGGTGGGGGTGCTCTGCGCCGGGGCGACTTGCTCGGCCACCGGGTCGATCACCGCGCCGGCGGCGGTCGCGGTGGCGAAGCCGGTGCCGGCGACCACCGCCGCGGCGGTGACCGCCAGCAGCGCTGTGCGGGGTTGACGGAAACGCATGGTTGCCTCCACGGGGACGGGGGCCTGCCGGAGCAGCGGGCAGGCGGGCACTCCGCTCGGTGGGCGAGCGGCGGCGGTCCGAGGATGGCTCGTCTCTGACGCCAGACACCAGACAGTCAGACCTCGTGAGGGGATTTTACGCTCATCACTGAAACGCTTCAATAGAGGAGTACGGATGTCCGCGCACAACGGCCAACACCGGGCGCCCGGCGACCTCGGCGCTCCGGCGACTCCCGGCGCTCCGGCGCGCTCAGACCATCCGGGCCAGCGTGCCGCGGCGTACCGCTAATCCGATGTGTACGGCCAGCGCAACGTAGAACGTGAGGTGAGCGACCACGTGCGCGGCGAGCAGCAGATCGTCCTCCACCAACGCGTAGGGCGGCCGCCACTCCCGGTCTTCGGCGATGTCGCGCTCCTCGCCGGAGAGCAGCAGCAACGCCAGGCCACTGGCCGGCGTCACGAACAGCAGCAGATAGAGCACCTGCTCGGTCCGATGGGCGAGCCGCCGGTCGGCCTCGCTGAGCCGCTCCGACCAGGGCGGCAACGGGGTGGTCAGCCGCCACCCCAGCCGGATCGCCGCGACCAGCAGGATCGCGCCGCCCAGCCAGCCGTGCACGAATACCGCCGCCTCATCCGCGTCGCTGTCATCGGTGCCGGTCAGCCAGGCCGAGACGGCTTCCAGGCCGTAGCCGACCGCGAACTGGATCGCCAGCAGGAACCCGGTCAGCCAGTGCAGCGTCTTGGTAACCACCCCGTAGCCGGTCGGGCCGTTGCGCAGCGGCATGCCCCAACTCTAGTGAGCCCGGTCGATCGCGAGTAGCCGTCGCCGCCGGCCGGCGTACCCGCGCCTGGCCACCTGGCCAGCCGACCTGGCCGGGTGGCAGATGCGCCCGGCCGGCCGGTACCGGAGGCTGCCGGCATGGCGGCGGATCGGTTCACCAGATGGTTGCTCGGCGCGGGCGCGGTCGGCGTACCGCTGTTCGTGGCGGTGTTCGTGGTCGACGGTGCCAGCCGGCCCGGCTACGACCCGGCCTACCACCCGGTCAGCGCGTTGGGTCTGGGGGATCGCGGTTGGCTGCAGATCGCGAACTTCATCGTCGTCGGGTTGCTGGTCATTGGGTTCGCGCTCGGGCTGCGCCGGGTGCTCCGGCCGGGCCGGGCCAGCTGGTGGGTGCCGTTGCTGGTGGCCGCGCACGGGGTGGCGCTGGTGCTCTCCGGCGGGTTCGTCATGGACCCGATGCGCGGGTACCCGCCCGGCACGCCGGCCGGGGACCCGGCCGAATTCAGCTGGCATCACCAGCTCCACGACGCGGTCGGGGTGGTGGCGTTCCTGGCTCCGCCGCTGGCGTGCCTCGGGCTGGCCTGGCGGTTCGTGGCCCGGCCAACCCGCGCCGGTTGGCTGGCCTACTGCCTCGCCACCAGCCTCGCCGGACTGGTTCTGTTCTTCTGGTTCGGGGCGGCGTGGGAGGCCGACCAGGCGTCGGCCGGGCTGGTGCAGCGGCTCGCGATCGCGCTCGGCTGGAGCTGGCTGCCGGCGGTGGCGATCCGGTCGCTGCGGGCGAAGCCCGATCAGCCGTGGCCGTGATGGCTGGCCTCGCCCCAGTGGCTGGCCACCGCCGCCCGGTCCGGCTCGGCGACGGTCACGAACTGCCCCATCATCCCGGCATCCTCGTGGGCCAGGATGTGACAGTGGAACATGTAGGGATGGACCGGGTCGGAGTAGGGCAGGAACCGCACCGCCAGCCGGACCGTCGTGTATGGCTGGACGTAGACCGTGTCCTTCACGCCGAGCTGGTGGTCGGCCGGCGGCTCACCGTCCACATCGATGACCTGGAACGAACAGCCGTGGATGTGGAAGTTGTGGGGGATCGGCTGGCTGTTGACGATCTCCCAGGTCTCGACCGCGCCGGCGGTGACGGTGTGGTCCAGCCGAGCCGGGTCCATGGTGCGGTTGTTCAGCAGGAAGTCGCCCATCTTCAGCCGGAACGGCTCGCCGGCCGGCACCAGCTCGGTCGGCTGCGCCAGCCGCTCCGGTAGCGGCTCGGCCGGCCGCAGCGACCCGGCGGCGACCAGCTTGAGCAGGTCGAAGGTGTCGTCGCCGCCGGCCAGCCGGGCGTGCACGAAGTTGGTGCCCAGCGGCGGCGGGAAGCTGCGCATGACCAGCTCCTCGCCGGGGCTGGCGTCGACCACGATCTCGGCCCGCTCGCCGGGGGAGAGCAGCAACCGGGTCAGCCGGCGCGGCTCGGGCAGCAGCCCGCTGTCGGTGGCGATCTGCCAGAACTCGCGGTCGTCCACGAACCCGATGTAGAAGATCCGGGCGTTTGAACCGTTCAGCAGCCGGAACCGGGTCCGCTCGGCGGTCAGCTCGAAGTACGGATCGTAGGTGCCGTTGACAAGGATCTTGTCACCCAGCAGCCCGGTCACCGTGATGCCGTTAAAGTCCATCTTGGAGGTGTCGAGCGTACCGTCGTCCTTGAGCTTCTTGTCCTGGAGGACCAGCGGGACGTCGTCGACGCCGTACTCGGCGGGCAGCGGCAGCGCGTCGGTGGCCGGATCGTCGATCAGGAACAGGCCGGCGACGCCGCGGTAGACATGCCGGGCGGTGGTGCGATGCAGGTGCGGGTGATACCACAGGGTGGTGGCCGGCTGGTCGACCGTCCACCGCGGTCGCCAGGTCTGGCCGGGCTCGATCGGCTGGTGTGGTCCGCCGTCCATCTCCGCCGGCAGGTGCATGCCGTGCCAGTGCAGGGTGGTGGTCTCGGGCAGCTGGTTGGTGACCGCCAGCTCCACCCGCTCACCGCGGCTGACCCGTACGGTCGGCCCGAGGTACGGCCCGTTCGCTCCCCAGGTCGCGGTCCGGGTGCCGGGCAGGAACTCGCTCTGTCCCTCCTGGAGGGTCAGCTCGAACCGCTTCCGGTCGTCGCCGCCGGCCACCGGGTCCAGCAGCGGCGGGATCCGCAGCGGGTTGTGGAACGAGAGCGTGCCCAGGTTGCTGCGGCCGGCGCCGGCGTAGACCCAGCCGGCCAGCACGCCGGCCGGCACCACCACCGCCACCCCGACCCCGGCGAGTGCCTTGAGGAAGGTCCGCCGACTGGCCATCAGCGCGCGCTCCGGCGCAGCAGCGCCCAGCCGGCCAGCCCGATCCCGACCGCCACCAGCCACCAGCCGACCAGTGCCTCCGGCATCGGCACCAGCTCCGGGTTCCGGATGACCTCGGTGATCGGTATGAAGAACAGCCCGAGGTTGAACGCGAGTCCGAGCAGGACGGCCGCAACGCCGGCCCACAGCAGGGGTCGGGCGGCGACGGAACGCCGTGAGTCGTGCACCATGTCCCGGACGGTAGTCAGCGGGCCACCGGCCGGCGTCCGCCTCGCGGTGTCGCCGGCTACTCCGTTGGGAGTAGCTGACCGGGCGTCAGGTCGTCGGCCGGTGCAGCTCGCGGACCCGCCAGACCACCGCGAGCCGCGGGTCGCCGGTCGGGCTCGGCTCGACGTGGTCCACAGTGTACCCTTCGCGATCGTAGAACTTGCCGGCCCGCTCGTTCGCCGCGAAGTGCTCGATGTAGAGCCGGTCGGCGTCGGCCGGCAGCTGCCGGATCAGGGCGTCGAGCAGCCGCGGACCCAGCCCGTGACCGCGCAGGTCGGGGTGGACGTAGAGCTTGTAGACGACGTGGTCGGCGCCGTTGCGGCCCCGCTGCCCGACCCCGACCAGCTGGCCGCCCGCCTCGGCGACGACCACCAGCCCGGCGGCCACCGCCTCGCTGATCCGCTGCTCGTTCCACCAGTTGCGGACCTGGGCGGCCGCCGCCTCGGCGCCGATCAGGGGCGTGTAGTGCGGCTCGATGTACGCCGCCCCGAACTGGCAGATCGCCGCGACATCGGCCGGCCCGGCATCTCGTACGACTGGTTCGGTTTGCGTCGTCATGGATCCGATGCTAACGCCGACACCTGCCGGTCGGACCGGGACCGGTGGGACCTTGGACCCTGCCCGGGCCGGTCAGAGCGCCATAGCGTCGTAAGTAGCGGACAACGACGTCCGGAGGAGGGTTTTCCATGCGTACCTGGCGGGTGCAGGACGTGATGACCGCCGACGTGGTGACGGTCAACGAGGATACGCCGTACCGCGAGATCGTGGATGTGCTGCAGGAGCACCGGATCAGTGCGGCGCCGGTGGTCGACCAGGACCGCCGGGTGGTGGGGGTGGTGTCCGAGGCGGACCTGCTCTGCAAGATTGAATATCTCGGGCAGCCGCAGGAGCGGCGGATTTTCGCCAGCCGGCGGCGCCGGAAGGCCGAGGCGAAGGCACACGGCGAGCGCGCCAAGAACCTGATGAGCGCCCCGGCGATCACGGTCGTGCCGGGCACCAGCCTGACCGCCGCGGCGAAGCTGATGGACGAGGCGCGGGTCAAGCGGCTGCCGGTGGTGGACCCGCTCGGCAAGCTGGTCGGCATCGTCGCCCGTAGTGACCTGCTCCGGGTCTACCTGCGGCCGGACCGCGAGATCGAGCGGGACGTGATCGACCACGTGCTGACCCGCACGCTCTGGGTGGAGCCGGGCCGGGTCACGGTGGAAGTGAACGACGGTGTGGTGGTGCTGACCGGGCGGACCGATCGGTACTCCACCGCCCGGCTGGCGGTGGAGCTCAGCCGGGCGGTGCCCGGGGTCGTCGAGGTGGTCGATCGGCTCGGGTTCGACTTCGACGACCGGCGGCTCAGCGAGTCCGGGCGGTACGTCAGCCCGCTCGGTGTGCCGTAACCCCAGCGGTGAGGCCCACGGCCCAGGGCGGCCGATGCGGCTCGGCGGCAGGGGCGGTCGCTGAGCCGACGGCGAACGGGCGGCGTGGGCCTCACCCCGGCCGGTTCGATTGACAGGCGTCCAACTGGCCGATTACCGTCGATGGGTCCGGGCAGGTCGACGGATGCAGCCAGCGTGGCCGGAGTCTGCCGGAGCGGGCTGGCGTAGCCACGGCAAAGGAACCGCATGACCGGTTGACCATACGGTCCTCGGGCGACCCGCTGCGGACCTAGGTGGGTGGCCCTTCGCGCGTCCTCGCCGCCGGCTCATCCGCGTACTCGTCGCTGTACGAACGTGTGGAGTGAAGCCGTGAACCGATCCCGGATCCTGTTGGTGGCGATGGCGACCGCGGTGGCCACCGTGGCGGGTGCCTTGACCGCCCCGCCGCTGTGGGCCCAGTCGCCTGACATCACCGTCAATACCGCGTCGACGTTCCAGACGATCGACGGGTTCGGAGCAGCGACTCCGATCTTCAATGTCGGGGGCCAGTGGACCACCAGTGAGACCCAGACGCTGGTCGGCATGGGGCCGAACGAGCTCGGCCTGTCGATCGTCCGGACCGTGATCTCACCGGAGTCGAGCGAGTGGAGCCTGGCCGTGAACAGCCTGCGGACGGCGAAGTCCTACGGCTCCGACGTCACCATCCTCGCCTCGCCGTGGACCGCACCCGCGCACTTCAAGACCAACAACAGCCGGACCAACGGCGGTAAGCTCCGGACCGACTTCTACGACGACTACGCCGCCCACCTGAACAGCTTCGTCCAGTTCATGGCGAGCCAGGGGGTCACCATCGACGTGGTCTCGGTCCAGAACGAGCCGGACTGGCACCCGGACTACGACTCGATGGACTGGAGCGGCACCGAGATCCGCAACTTCGTCCGCGACCACGGCGCCGCCATCAACGCCGACCTGCTGATCGCCGAGTCGTTGCGGTTCAACCGCCAGTACACCGACCCGACCCTGCAGGACCCGGCCGCCCGCAACAACATCGAGTACGTCGGCGGGCACCTCTACGACACCGAGAACAGTGGGAACCTGGCCCCGTACCCGCTCGCGAACCAGTTCGGCAAGCCACAGTGGATGACCGAGTGGAACCTGCACGAGGCCGACGGCAGCGGTTCGAACATCTGGGGAGACCCCAGCAACCTGGCGGTCTGGAACGAAACCCTCGACGACATCATGCGTACCGTGCACCGGTCGATGGAGGCCGGCTGGAGCGCGTACATCTGGTGGTACGGCCGCCGCTTCTACTCGTTCATCGGGGACGGCGAGGCGCAGTTCGGCACCACTCGCGGCGAGGTGCTCAAGCGCGGCTGGGCGTTCGCGCAGTATTCAAAGTACGTCCGGCCCGGTGACCAGCGGGTGGCGGTCGACGCCGGTGGCCGCGCCGGCGGCCTTGAGATCACCGCCTACCAGGGTCGGGGGAAGCTGACGCTGGTGCTCCTCAACCGCACCAACAACCCGGTCAACGACGCGGTAGTGCAGACCCCGCAGACCGCCGCGGCGGCCCAGCACATCGTCACCTCCCAGAACCTGGCCGCCTCGTCGCAGCCGGTGAGTGTCAACGGCCGACAGGTCACAGTCGACATCCCGGCCCGGAGCATCTCCACCGTCGTGATCGATGTGGGCGAAACCGATCCGCCGACCAGTTCACCGAGCAGCGAACCCACCGGCTCGCCGACCAGTTCGCCGTCCGGCCCCGGCGCATGCGCCGTGACCCAGGAGGTCAACGCGTGGGGCACCGGCCTGGTGGACAACCTCACGATCACCAACACCGGCTCGAGCACCATCAACGGCTGGTCGCTGGAGTTCACCCTCGCCGCCGGGCAGACCATCTCCTCCGGCTGGAACGCCAGCTACGCACCGCCCAGCGGCCGGGTCACCGCGACGAACCTCGACTACAACGCGGTCATCCCACCGGGCGGCTCGACCACGATCGGCTTCCAAGCCAGCCATACCGGCAACAGCTCACCCCCGACCACCTTCACCCTCAACGGCACGACCTGTACGTAAACGCCGCGCTCTCCGGCCGCTTGGCCGGGCCGGTGGACGACCGGCCCGGCCAAGCGGGGCCGATCGTCCCTAGCCTTGCCCAGCCGGCCGGTGGGACGCTGGAACCCTGACCGGGGGGAGTGAGTGCGATGAGCACTGCGAAGCAATGGCAGGTCAACATCTACATCAGCGAGGACGACGCCGGTCACACGCACGCCGACGCCCGGCTGCTGACCCGGGACCGGACCGCCCTGCACGGCGTGGGCGAAGCTAGGCGGAACCCGCACGACCCGGACGTGCCGGAGATCGGCGACGAGCTCGCGGTCGCCCGGGCGCTGGCGGATCTGTCCGACAAGCTCCGCCAGGTGGCCGCCGCCGACCTCGAGGAGATCACGCACGAGCCGGTGCGCCTCGACAGCTGAACCGCCGCCGCGTGGCTGCCGGCCGGTCAGCCGCCGCGGCAGCCAACCGGCCCGCCGCCAGCGGTCAGGACCGGGCGGTACGCACCACCGCGACCGGGCAATGCGCGTGGTGGATCAGCTGCCGGGCCACCGAGCCGAGCAGCAGCCCGCGGAACCCGCCCCGGCCGCGCGAGCCGACCACCACCAGCTGGGCGTCCGCCGAGGCGGTGATCAGCGCGTGCGCCGGCGACCCGGGCATCAGCCGGATCTGGACCGGCACCTCCGGATACTTCTCCCGCCAGCTGGCCGCCGCGTCGGCGGCGAGCCGCCGCTCCGCGGCCGCCAGCTCGTCGGCGTCGTAGACCAGCGGCCGCAGGTCGCTGCGCCACGGTACCGGTGGCGGCTGCCAGGCGCGCACCACCACCAGCTCGACCCCGCGCGCGGCGGCCTGGTCGAACCCGAACCCGACCGCCTGCGCCGCGTCGGCCGCGTCGTCCACCCCGACCACCACCGGGGCGGTGGCGGCGCCGCTGCCCCGGACCACCACCACCGGGCAGGCGGCGTGGGTGGCCACCCCGACCGCGACCGAGCCGGCGAGCAGTCCGGTGAACCCGCCCAGCCCGCGCTCGCCGAGCACCAGCAGCTCGGCCTGCTCGGAGAGCTGGCGGAGGGTCGGGACGATCGCGCCGTCTACCACCGCGCCGGTCACCTCGACGTCGGGCCGGGTGCCCGCGACCGCCTCGTTCACCACCGCGGTCGCCTCCCGGCGCACCGCGTCGTCGGCCCAGCCGGCGCCGATCGGCACCGGCACCACCGTGGCCGCCCATTCGTACACGTAGACCAGCCGGATCGGGAGTCTCCGGCGGGCGGCCTCGTCCTCCGCCCAGGCCAGCGCGGCCTTCGCCGCTTCGGATCCGTCGTACCCGACCAGGATGTGTGCTGCCATCGCGTGCACCCCCCACCTTCACGGTGGCGCGGGCGGTGGTGCGCGGCTACGGCCGGAGGTCACGACCCGGCGGGACCACCGGCTCTCCGGGCGGAGCCGGCTACTTGGCGGCCAGTTCCCGGGCGGCGTCCGCGATCGCCTCGGCGTCGATCCCGGCCGCGTGCAGCTGCTCCCGCGAGGTGGCCGAGGCGGGCATCGTGTGGACCGCGAGCTTGCGCAGCCATGGCAGCGGCTCGCCGTCGGTGAACGCGTCCAGCACCGCGTCGCCGAGCCCGCCCTCCGGCCAGTGATCCTCCACTGTGAGCAGCCGGCCGGTGTCGCGGGCAGCCGCCCGGAGCGTGGCGGTGTCGACCGGCTTGACCGAGTACAGGTCGATCACCCGTACCGCGATCGCCTCGGCGGCGAGCTGGTCGGCGGCGGCGAGCGCCTCCGGCACGGTGACCCCGGCGGTGACGATGGTGACCCGATCGTCGGGGGAGCTGCGCAGCACCCGGCTGCCACCGATCGGGAACGCCTCGCCCGGCGGGTAGATGACCGGCGTGGCGCCCCGGTTGGTGCGCAGGTAGACGATCCCCTCCCGGTCGGCCATTTCGGTAACCAGCTGGGCGGTCTGGTTGGCGTCGCACGGGTACAGCACGGTGCTGCCGTGCACCGCCCGGAACGCCGCCAGGTCCTCCAGCGCCATCTGCGACGGCCCGTCCTCGCCGATCGAGACCCCGGCGTGCGAGCCGACCAGCCGCAGGTTCGCCCGGGCGATCGCGGCCATCCGGACGAAGTCGTACGCCCGGCTCAGGAACGCGCCGAACGTCGCGGCGTACGGGCGCCAGCCACGCGCCTGCATCGCGACCGCGGCCGCGACCAGCTGCTGCTCGGCGATGTAGAACTGGAAGAACCGGTCCGGGTGGGCGGCCTCGAACTTCCCGCTCCGGGTGGAGTCGGAGACCTCGCCGTCCAGGGCCACCACGTCGCCGTACCCGCCGCCCAGCGCCGCGAGCGCCGCACCGAACGCGTCCCGGGTCGGCACCTCCGTACCTTCCTCGTACGTAGGGAGCGCGAGCTCGCCGCCGGCGAACCGGTGCGGGCGCTGGTCGCCGGTCGGCTTGGCCACCGGCACGATGAGGTTGCGCACCCCGCCGAGCTGCTCGATCACCTGCTCGGGGTCCGGCAGCGGCTTGCCGTGGAAGCCTTCCTGGTCCTCGATCCCGGGTGCGCCTTTGCCCTTTTTGGTCCGGGCGAGGATGGCGGTCGGCGCGCCCTCGGTGCCGGCCGCTTCCCGGTAGGCCCGATCGATCTGGCCGTGGTCGTGGCCGTCGATCTCGATCGTGTGCCACCCGAACGCGGCGATCCGGCGCGCGTAGCTGGCGGTGTCCCACTGCTGGCGGGTGGGGCCGCGCTGGCCCAGCCGGTTGACGTCGACGATCGCGACCAGGTTGTCCAGCTTGGAGTGGCCAGCCTCGGCGAAGCCCTCCCACATCGAGCCCTCGGCGAGCTCGCTGTCGCCACAGAGGACCCACACCCGGTAGGGCAGCCGGTCCAGCCGCTTGCCGGTGAGTCCGAACCCGACCCCGAGCGGCAGCCCCTGACCGAGCGAGCCGGTGGCCACCTTCACCCACGGCAGCCGGGCGGTCGGGTGCCCCTCCAGCCGGCTGCCCAGCTTCCGATAGCTGAGCAGCTCGGCGTCGTCGATCGCACCGGCGGCGCGCAGCATCGCGTACAGCAGCGGGGACGCGTGCCCCTTGGAGAACACCAGCTCGTCGTTGCGGGGATCGTCGGGGTTGGCGAAGTCGTACCGCAGGTGGTCGGCGAGCAGCACCGCCATCAGGTCGGCCGCGGACATCCCGGACGTAGGGTGGCCGGAGCCGGCGGCGGCGGTGCAGCGGACGCAGTCGACCCGGAGCTGGGCGGCGAGTTCGGCGATCGTCATACCGATCCGGGTACCCGTGCCCTGCCAGGCCAAACGCCTAGCCCCGCGGCATTAAATAGGCGCTTTCGCTTATAGCTACGGTGAGTCGGTTTAGACCACGCTGTCTGAATGGACCATGTCACCCCCACCGGCATGACCGGGCGAGCCGGCAAGCTCGCAATATTGACCTCTCTGATCACCATCACCGGTCTGATCGGTCCCGGCGTCGGGACCGCGCAGGCAGGCCAGATCGGCCCCGCCACCCCCGCGGCGTCGATCGAGGCCGCCGTCCTGGACCAAGTCGCCGATGGCGCCGAGACCACCTTCTGGGTCAAGCTCGACCAGCAGGCCGACCTCAGCCCGGCCTCGGCCGTGACTGACTGGGAGGCTCGTGGCGAACTGGTCTACAACACCCTGACCACCACCGCGGAGAGCAGCCAAGCGGGGCTGCGCTCGCTGCTCGACGCCCGCGGTGTGGAGTACCGGCCGTTCTGGATCGTCAACGCGATCCAGGTCACCGGTGACCGGGCGCTGGTCGACGAGCTCGCCGCCCGGTCGGAGGTTGCCGAGATCATCGCCAGCCGGACCTTCGAGGTCCCGGACCTGATCGAGGAGCCCGCTGCCCCGCCGACCATCAACGCGGTCGAGTGGGGGGTGGACCGGATCGGCGCCCCCGACGTGTGGGACACCTTCGACGCCCGGGGCGAGGGGATCGTCGTCGGGATCATCGACACCGGCGGCACCTTCGACCACCCGGCGCTGGTGAACCAGTACCGCGGCAACCTGGGCAACGGCCAGTTCGACCACAACTACAACTGGCACGACCCGTCGAACGTCTGCGGTACTCCGTCGCTGGCTCCGTGCGACAACCACGGCCACGCCACCCACGTCACCGGCACCGTGCTCGGTGACGACGGCGGCAACAACCAGGTCGGGGTGGCCCCGGCCGCGAAGTGGATCGCGGCCAAGGGTTGCGAGTTCGACACCTGCTCGGACGAGGCGCTGCTCTCGTCGGGCCAGTTCATGCTCGCGCCCACCGACCTCAATGGCCAGAACCCGGACCCGGACCTGCGGCCGCACATCGTCAACAACTCCTGGGGCGGCGACCCGGTCGACGACCCGTGGTACGAGGGGATCGTGACTAGCTGGGTGGCGGCGGGCATCTTCCCGCAGTTCGCCAACGGCAACACGCTGGTCGGGGTGGCGCCGTGCGGCTCCTCCTCCAACCCGGGGAACATGCCGGCGGCGTACGCGGCCGGCGCGTTCGACGTCAACAACAACATCGCCAACTTCTCCAACCGCGGACCGTCGGCTTGGGACCCGGACCTCATCAAGCCGAACATCTCCGCGCCCGGGGTGGCGGTCCGGTCGTCGCTGCCGGGCGGCGGCTACGGTACGGCGAGCGGCACCTCGATGGCCTCGCCGCACGTCGCCGGCGCGGTGGCGCTGATCTGGTCGGCCGCGCCGGAGTACGCGCGGGATGTCGAGGCCACTCGGGACCTGCTCGACGCGACCGCGATCGACGTGGAGAACCTCACCTGCGGCGGGACCGCGGAGAACAACAATGTGTGGGGCCAGGGCCGGCTCGACGTGTTCGCCGCGGTGAGCGCCGCGCTCGGGGTTGAGCAGCCGAGTGACCCGGCGATCGAGGTGGACCCGGAGTCGCTCTCGGCCGAGCAGGCCGAGGGTGAGGTCACCGAGCAGACCCTGACCATCGGCAACGTGGGCGACGGCACGCTGGACTGGAGCGTCTTCACCGACGAGCCGCAGCGGCTGCCGACCGAGTCCACTCCGGTGGCCGAGGCCGGTGGCGCGATCGGCACCGCCGAGCCCGGGGTCGGGCTGACGACTCAGCGTCAGCTGCTCGGCTCCACGTTCGGCCCGCCGCAGGTGGCGACCCCGGAGGTGCCGGCACCGGCGCAGGACGAGATCACGATTACCCACTCGGCGTCGCAGTCGATCGTGGCCCAGAACTCGGTGGCGTGCAACAGTGACCGGTTCACCACCGTCGACAATGGGTACCTGCGGCACTTCGTGTTGCCGGACTTCGACATCACCAGCGACTTCCAGGTGACCGAGGTGTCGTTCGGGATCGAGGCCATCAACGCCGCACCGCACCCGGTGACGGTGCACCTGTACACGATGATCGACCCGGCCGGGCCGTTCGTGTACAGCAACTTCCAGGAGATCGGTTCGGCCGAGACCACGCTGCCGCCGCAGGCGCTGACGATCGTCGAGGTGCCGGTGACCG
>DATCKZ010000104.1:0-27354 GCA_036564175.1 Natronosporangium sp. | reverse complement strand
GGTCCTCGGCGCTGCGCAGCTCGTAGGTGATGCCGTAGTTGTCGACCAGCACCTGCATCAGCTGGCCGGTTTCCGAGGCGGCGAACCGGTCCCGCAGGTCGTCCGGCCCGACCGCGATCACCTCGTACGGGCCGGCGATCGCCTGCCGGTCGATCAGGATCGCGCCGCTGGCGCCCCGGATGGTCGAGGTGGCGGTCAGCCGCCGGCCATTGATGGCGATCGCCTCGGCGCCGGCCGCCCACAGTGCATTGGCGATCCGCTGCAGGTCCCGGTCGAGAATCCGGGCCAGCGGGTCGACCGCCGGCTCACCGGTCTGCGGGTCCACCCCGGGCGGTCCGTCGTCGACCCGGACCACCACTCCGTCGCCGCTCACCCGGCCGAGCCCGGTCGCGGCCTCCAGCTCGCGCAGCTGCTCTACCTGCTCCGGGTCGCCGAGCTGGCTGTCCCGCAGCGCGGCGACTTCGTCGCGGAGCTGGTCGGCGCGCGCCTGCAACGCCTCGGTCTCGGTTTCCCGGTCGTGAATCTGCGCCTCCAGGTCCGCCCGGATCTGCGCCCGGGTCGGCTCCTCGGCGACCACCCGCTGGTAGGCGACCGCCAGCAGCAGCCCGACCACCAGCAGGGTGGCGTAGCTGGTGGCGCGCAGCCCGAGCTGCCGGGCCGGCGACCGCTGCCGGCCGGCGGCGCGGGCGCGCGCCGCGTCGGCGTAGCCGGGGTCGAGCGGGTCGCGGAACAGCTCGGAGAGGAAGTCGTTGGAGAGCGGCCGGAACGGGTTGGGTGGTTCGGTCATGAGCAGCGAGCGCCAGCTGGTTCGGTCATGGGACGCGGGGTTGCCGTCGAAGCAGTTGGCCGGCCTGGGTCAGGTAGAGCACCGCGGCCGCCCAGTAGAGCACCAGCCCCCACCATCCCAACGCCCAGCCGACCGGATAGGCCCAGTCGGAGGCAGCCGGCACCGCGACCGCGAACAGCAGGGTCGGGAACGCGGCCAGCAGGATGAAGGTTGCCGTCTTGCCCAGGTAGTGCACTGGCAGTGGACCATACCCGGCCCGGCGCAGCAACGCCAACGCGGCCAGCAGCACCAGTTCCCGGGCGAGCAACGCGCCGGCGAACCACCACGGCACGATCTCGCGGAGCGTGAACACCAGCAGGGTGGCGACGATGTAGAGCCGGTCGACGGTCGGGTCGAGCAGCGTCCCCAGCCGGCTCACCTGGCCGAGCCGGCGGGCGGCCCAGCCGTCGAACCAATCGGTGCTGCCGCCGACCGCCAGCACCAGCAGCGCGGCGAGGTCGTGCTGCGGCCCGAGCATCAGGTAGATGAACAGCGGTACGCCGAGCAGCCGGGCGACCGTGATCGCGTTGGGGACGGTGAACACCATGCCGGTCAGCGCATCAGCAGCGCGACGACTCCCCCGCCCACCAGCGCGCCGGCGAGGAAGGCGAGCAGGTACGGCAGGGCGCGGCCGGCGGCGGCCCGGAGCCCGGTGACCGCGAGCAGGTCGATCGGCTCTGCCTCCGCCGGGGCCGGCCTGGCTGGGGCCGGTTGCGCCATCGCCGGTTGGGTCGCTGCCGTGACCCCCGTCGGCGTCGACGTCGGCTCGGCGGCCGCGGCCGGCGCCGCCGGCGTGGCCGATTCGGTGGCCGCCGCCGATTCGGCTGCCGCTGCCGGTTCGGTTGCGCTTGCGGCAGCCGGCGCGGTCGCCGCCGCTGGGCTCGCCGCGAGCTTGCCGGCGAGGCATTCGGTGAACTGGTCGAGCAGCCGGTTGCTGACGTCGCCGATCATGCCCCGGCCGAACTGCGCCACCCGGCCGGTCACCACCAGGTCGGTGTTGACCGCCACCGCGGTCGCGTCGCCGTCCGGCAGCAGCTGCGCCCGGACCGTCGCCCGGGCGGTGCCGCCGCCGCGCCGGTCCTTGCCGGCGGCCTCGATCACGATCCGGCGGGCCTGCTCATCCCGCTCGACGAACCGGCCGGACCCGGCGAAGGTCATGGTCACCGGCCCGAGCTTGACCCGGACGTTCCCGGCGAACTCGTCGCCCTCGTGCGAGGTGAGCGTGGCACCCGGCATGCACGGTGCGATCCGCTCGAGATCGAGCAGCACCTCCCACGCCCGCTCGACCGGTGCCGCGACCGTAAACCTGTGCTCCAGCTCCATCGTCACGTCCTGTCCAGGTGCTCGTGGATACTACCGTCTAGCGTAGACAGTCGCTGCCCGCCGCCGCCCCACCGCAGCGCGATGATCTCGGCGGCGATGCTGACCGCGGTCTCCTCCGGGGTCCGGGCCCCGAGGTCGAGCCCGATCGGCGAGGCGAGCTTGGCGATCTGGTCGTCGTCGACCCCCTCGGCCTTCAGCCGGGCCAGCCGATCGGCGTGGGTGCGCCGGGAACCCATCGCCCCGACGTAGGCGAAGTCCTGCGCCAGCGCCACCTTCAGCGCCGGCACATCGAACTTCGGGTCATGGGTGAGTACGCAGACCACCGTCCGCTGGTCGGTCCGGCCGGCCGCCACCTCGCCGGCCAGGTACCGGTGCGGCCAGTCCACCACCACCTCGACCCCCGGGAACCGGCGGCTGGTGGCGAAGATCGGCCGGGCGTCGCAGACGGTCACCCGGTAGCCGAGGAAGTCGCCGATCCGGGCCACCGCCGCGGCGAAGTCGATCGCCCCGAACACGAACATCCGCGGCGGCGGGGTGAACGCGGCCACGAACACGGTCACCGCGTCGCCGAGCCGCTCGCCGGCCGGCCCGTACGAGATCGGGCCGGTGCGGCCGGTCGCCAGCGCGCCGCGGGCGTCGTCGAGCACCGCCTGGTCCAGCCGCGGGTTGCCGAGCGTGCCGCTGTGCCGGTCCCGGCCGATCACCAGCCGCCCCTCGCCGCCGCGGATCACGGTCGCCACCGCCACCGGCTCGCCGGTCTCGATCGCCTGCGCCACCTCGGCCAGCTGCGGGTAGCCGGCCGGGTCGACCCGCTCCACGAAGATCTCGATGGTGCCGCCGCAGGTGAGCCCGACTTCGAACGCGTCGTCGTCGCTGACCCCGTACCGGGCCAGCACCGGCTCGCCGGAGTCGCGCACCGACTGCGCCAGCTCGTAGACCGCGCCCTCGACGCAGCCGCCCGAAACGCTGCCGACCGCGGTGCCGTCCGGCCCGACCAGCATGGTCGCGCCCGGTGGCCGGGGCGCACTGCGCCAGGTGCCGACCACCGTGGCCATCCCCACCGGCTGCCCCGCCCGCCACCATCCGAGCAGGTCGCCGAGCACCTCACGCACGGCTCAAGTCTCCTCCCGGTCTGGGTGAGCCGCCACCGATTGCCCGCAGCAGTTCGTCGACCGCCGCCAGCCGGTGGGCGCTCACCACCGCGTCGCAGTACGGCCAGGCCGCCGCCATCCCGCCGACCAGCGGCCGGTAGCGCGGGCTGGCGGTGCGCGGGTTGGCCCAGACGATCCGGTGCGCCAACCGGCGCAGCCGCGCCAGCTGCCGGCCCAGCTGGGCCGGCTCGCCGGTGTCCCAGCCGTCGGAGACGATCAGCACCACCGCGCCCCGGGCCAGCCCCGGTGCCCCGTACCGGTCGTTGAACTCCTTGAGCGCGGCGCCGATCCGGGTCCCGCCGGACCAGTCCGGCGCCGCCCGGCCGGCCCGCTCCAGCGCCTGCTGCGGCGAGACCCGGCGCAGGGTACGGGTGAGCCGGGTCAGGCGGGTGGCGAACGTGAACACCTCGCCGCCGGTGGTGCCGGTGGCGCAGTAGAGCAGCTGCAGCATCGCCCGCGCGTACGGGGCCATCGAGCCGGAGATGTCACACAGCACCACCAGCCGGCGTGGCCGCTGCCGGCGCCGGCGGCGGCGCAGCCGCACCGGCTGGCCGGCGGTGCGGCCAGCCTGCCGCAGGGTCGCCCGCAGATCGATCCGCTCGCCCCGGCTGCCAGTGGCGGTGCGGCGGGAGCGCCGCGGCGGCGGCGCCAGCCGTAGCCGCCGCATCAGCCCGACCAGCTCGGCCAGCTCGGCCGGGGTCAGCTCGGCGAAGTCCCGGTGCGCCAGCCGCTCGGCCGCCGAGGCGAGCACCGGGTACCCGGCGCCGTCCCGGGAGCCGTCGCCGGCCGCGGTCGACTCCGGCGCCGCCGGCCCGCCCGCGCTCCGGTGCCGGTCGCCGGCGCGGGTGCCGGCCCGGCGGCTCGCCGGCGGCCCGGTCACCGAGCTGGTCGCCGGCGCGGCGGCGAACGTGGCCTGGAAGACCCGCGCCAGGATCGGCACGTCGGCCGGGTCGGCGACCAGCGTGGCCAGCGCGCACCAGTACAGCTGCCGGGTGGTGGCCGGCTGCGCCACCAGCACCGCCCGGGCGAACCGCTCGCTGCGCTCCGGACCGACCGCCACCCCGGCCGCCGCCAGCTCGGCGGCGAACCGGGCCGCCACGGTCGCGATGTCCGCGGGGATCGGCGGGTCAGTCATCGCCGACCACCTCCGGCAGCGACCCGCGCACCAGCGCCAGGTCCTCGTCGTACTTGATGACCGCGGCGAGCGTGCGGGCCGCGGCCGGCTGGTCCAGCACCGGCACGCCGAGCACCTGGAGCGCGCCGGCCCAGTCGATCGCCTCCGCCACCCCGGGCGGCTTGTACAGGTCGAGCTCCCGCAGCCGCCGTACCGCCGCCGCCACCTGGTCGGCGAGCGGGTCGCCGATCCCCGGCACCCGCCGCCGCACGATCGCCGCCACCCGGTCCACGTCCGGGTAGCCGATGAAGTGGTAGAGGCAGCGCCGCTTCAGCGCGTCGTGCAGGTCCCGGGTGCGGTTGGAGGTCAGCACCGCCACCGGCGGCACGGTGGCGGTCCGGGTGCCCAGCTCCGGGATGGTCACGCTGGCCTCGGCGAGCAGCTCCAGCAGGAACGCCTCGAACTCGTCGTCGGCCCGGTCCACCTCGTCCAGCAGCAGCACCGCCGGCCGCGGCCCCGGGTGCTCGATCGCCGCCAGCAGCGGCCGGGCCAGCAGGTAGTCCCGAGTGAACAGGTCGGCCTCGCCGAGCCGGTCGCCGGCCGCCTCGGCGAGCCGGATCGCCAGCAGCTGCCGGGGATAGTTCCACTCGTACAGCGCCTCGGCCGCGGTCAGCCCTTCGTAGCACTGCAGCCGCACCAGCGGCGTGTCCAGCGCGGCCGCCAGCGCCTTGGCCGCCGCGGTCTTGCCGACCCCGGGCTCGCCCTCCAGCAGGATCGGCTGACCCATCCGGACCGCCAGGAACAGTGCAGTGGCGAGCGCCTCGTCGGCGAGGTAGTCGACCCGGTCGAGCGCCCGCCGGAGGTCGTCGACGTCGCTAGGCAGGCTCATCTGGCGTACCGGACCCTCATCCGCCGTACCGGGCCGGCTCGGCGAGGAACGCGCGGCGGCAGCCGGCAGCGCAGAAGTACCAGTCGCGGCCGGCGTGCTCGGCCCGCAGCGTGTCCGGGCCGATCGTGACCGTCATCCCGCAGACCGGGTCGACCGCGGTCTCAGGCGGCGCCCCCGCCGGGGCGGCTGGCACACCGCGGGCGATCAGCTCGGCGAGGATCGAGATCGCCACCTCGCCGGGCGCCCGGGCGCCGATGTCCAGCCCGGCCGGCGTCTTCACCGCCTCGCTGCCCTCGCCGAGCTCGGCGAGCACCGCCGCGCCCCGCTTCGGGCTGGCCACCAGCGCCACGTACGGCACCTTGGCGGCGAGCGCGGCCCGCAGCACCGGCTGCTCGTCGTGGCCGTGCGAGGCGACCACCACCGCGGCGGCACCGGCCGGCACCGGCGCGGCCGGGTCGGTGGTGCGCCGGATCTCGTACCCGGCCGCCTCGCCGACCGCCGCCAGCGCCCGCGCGATCGGCGTCTCCCCGAACACGTGCACCAATGTGGACGGCATCACCGCCTCCAGGAACAGCTCCAGGGTGCCGCCGGACAGGCACGGGTTGTCCACGATCACCGTGCCCGGTGCCGCCGGCGCGGCCGGGCCCGGTGAAAGGCCCGCTGCCGGGCCCGGCGCGATCCGCAGCAGGGTGGTGCCGCCGGGCGCGCCGGCCAGCAGCTCGGCGCTCTGGGCGCGCAGCGTGGTCGAGACGCAGGCGCCGCCGACGAACCCCTCCACCGTGCCGTCCGCGAGCACGATCGCCCGGTCGCCCGGCCGGGCGCTGGTCGGCCGCTCGGCGCGCACCACCGTCGCGAGCACGAACGGGACCCGCTCGGCCCGCAGCCCGTCCGCTCTCGCCAGCAGTTCGGTGTTCATGGCCTTGCCGTTCAGGTGATCGCCAGGTCGGTCCGCAGTGGCCGGCCCTGGATCGCTGACCAGACCGCCGCCGGGGTCAACGGCATGTCCGCGTGCCGCACCCCGTACGGCTTCAGGGCGTCCATCACCGCGTTCACCACCGCGGCCGGCGAGCCGACGGTGGCCGACTCGCCCACCCCCTTGGCGCCGATCGGGTGGTGCGGCGATGGGGTGACGGTCGCGCCCAGCTCCCAGGACGGGCACTCCATCGCGGTCGGCAGCAGGTAGTCCATGAAGTTCGCGGCCAGGTGGTTGCCGTCGGCGTCGAACGGCATCACCTGCATCAGCGCCATCCCGATCCCGTCGGCGAGGCCACCGTGGATCTGCCCTTCGACGATCATCGGGTTGATCCGGACCCCGCAGTCGTCGACCGCGAGGAACCGGCGGACCTTCACCTGCCCGGTGTCCGGGTCCACATCGGCCACGCACACGTACGCACCGAACGGGTAGGTCAGGTTCGGCGGGTTGTAGACGGTGGTGGCGTCCAGGTGGCCCTCGACCCCCTCCGGCAGCTCCAGGTTGGAGTGCGCGGCGAGCGCGATCTCCTGGATGGTCTTGCCCTGGTCCGGGTCACCCCGTACCTGCCACCGGTCGCCGCTCCACTCCAGGTCGTCCGGTGACACCTCCAGCATCGCCGCGGCGACCAGCTTCGCCCGCTCCCGGACCTTCCGGGCCACCACCGCGGCGGCCGCCCCGGAGACCGGGGTGGACCGCGACCCGTACGTGCCGAGCCCGAACGGGGTCTGGTCGGTGTCCCCGTGCACCACCTCGATGTCCTCAGTGGGCAGTCCGAGCTCGTTGCCGACGATCTGCGCGAACGTGGTCTCGTGGCCCTGCCCCTGGGTCTGCACCGAGATCCGCAGCACCGCCTTGCCGGTCGGGTGGATCCGCAGCTCCGCGCCGTCGGCCATGCCCAGCCCGAGGATGTCCATGTGCTTGCGCGGACCGGCGCCGACCGCCTCGGTGAAGAACGACAGACCGATCCCCAGCAGCGGCACCCGCTCGCCCTGCTGCCGCCGCTGCAGCCGCGCCTCCTGCTCCTTGCGCAGGTCGGCGTAGCCGGCCATGTCCAGCGCCAGCTGCAGCGCCTTCGGGTAGTCGCCCGAGTCGTACTCCCAGCCGGTGGCGCAGGTGTACGGGAACTGCTCGGGCCGCAGCAGGTTCTTCATCCGCAGCTCGGCCGGGTCCATGTCCAGCTCCCGGGCGAGCACGTCGACCATCCGCTCCACCAGGTACACCGCCTCCGTGATCCGGAACGAGCAGGCGTACGCCACGCCGCCCGGCGCCTTGTTGGTGTAGACCCCGGTCACCTGGCAATGGGCGGCCTGCAGGTCGTAGGAGCCGGTGAAGACGTGGAAGAACCCGGCCGGGTACTTGGTCGGCTGGGCGGTGGCGTTGAACGCGCCGTGGTCGGCGAGCACGTTCACCCGCAGCCCCAGGATCTTCCCGTCCCGGGTAGCGGCGATCTCGCCGCGCATATGGTAGTCCCGCGCGAACGCGGTGCTGACCAGGTGCTCGGAACGGTCCTCGACCCACTTCACCGGCGCGCCGGTGACGATCGAGCCGACGATCGCGCAGACGTACCCCGGGTAGACCCCGACCTTGCCGCCGAACCCGCCGCCGATGTCCGGCGCGATGATCCGGATCTTGTGCTCCGGCAGCCCGGCGACGAGCGCGTAGACGGTCCGGTGCGCGTGCGGCGCCTGGGTGGTCAGCCAGACCGTGAGCTTGCCGGTGACCGGGTTCATGTCCGCCACCGCACCGCAGGTCTCCAGCGGCGCCGGGTGCACCCGCGGATACAGCATGTCCTGCGCCACCACCACCTCGGCGTTGGCGAACACCTGGTCGGTCTTGGCCCGGTCGCCGGCCTCCCAGTCGAAGATGTGGTTGTCGGTCTGGCCGTCCTTGTCGTCGCGGATCACCGGCGCGTCCGGGTCGAGCGCCCGCTTGGCGTCGACCACCGCCGGCAGCGGCTCGTACTCCACCTCGATCAGCTCGAGCGCGTCCCGGGCCGAGTAGTGGTCCTCGGCGACCACGAACGCCACCTCCTGGCCCTGGAACCGGACCTTGTCGGTGGCCAGCACCGCCTGCGTGTCGTAGGACAGGGTCGGCATCCAGGCCAGGTTCAGCCCGGCCAGGGTCTCGCCGGTGATGACCGCCTTCACCTTCGGGTGCGCCTCCGCCGCCGAGGTGTCGATCGAGACGATCCGGGCATGGGCGTACGGGCTGCGCAGGATTGCGCCGTGCAGCATGCCGGGCAGGACCACGTCATCGACGTAGGTCCCCTTGCCCCGGACGAACCGGGCGTCCTCCTTGCGCAGGGTCCGTCCGAACCCGACGGTGGTAGTGATGGTGGTTGGGGCGGTCATGCCGACACCTCCTCGGCGGTCGGCTCGGTGGTGGCGTGCTCGGCCGCCCACCGGATCGACCGGACGATGTTCTCGTAGCCGGTGCAGCGGCACAGCTGACCGGAGATCGCCTCCCGGATCTCCGCCTCGGACGGATCCGGGTTGGCGTCCAGCAGCGCCCGGGCGGTCATCAGCATGCCCGGCGTGCAGAAGCCACATTGGAGCCCGTGGCACTGGATGAACCCCTGCTGCACCGGGTCCAGCTCGCCACCGGCGGCCAGCCCTTCCACGGTACGGATCTGGTGGCCGTCGGCCATCACCGCCAGCACGGTGCAGGACTTGACCGGCCGGCCGTCGAACCACACCACGCAGGTGCCGCAGTTCGAGGTGTCGCACCCCCAGTGGGTGCCGGTCAGCCCCAGCGTCTGGCGCAGGAAATGTACGAGCAGCAGCCGCGGCTCGACATCCTTCGTGTACTGCTGGTCGTTGACGGTAACCGTGATCTCCATGGCCGCTACGCCTCTCCCCTCGCCCGGGCCGCCGCCCGGCGCAGTGCCCGGACGGTCAGCTCGCCGGCGAGGT
Source organism: Natronosporangium sp. (assembly GCA_036564175.1). Taxonomy (GTDB): domain Bacteria; phylum Actinomycetota; class Actinomycetes; order Mycobacteriales; family Micromonosporaceae; genus Natronosporangium. The sequence goes on along the minus strand of DATCKZ010000104.1, from coordinate 18,166 downwards.
GCCGCTTGTAGTCCACCGGGCCGCGCTGGTCGGCGACCGGGTTGCAGTGCTCGGCCGCCAGCCGGCCGGCCTCGGCGAACCGCTCCTCGGTGGCCGGCTGCCCCCGCAGCGCCGCCTCCGCCTCGGGGGCGGTGAAGTGGGGCGCGCCGACCGCGGTCAACCCGATCCCGGCGTCGGTGATGGTGTCGCCGTCGAGCCACAGCACCGCGCCCGCGGCCGCCACCGGGTAGTCGCCGACCCGGCGCTCCACCTTCTCGTAGGCGCTGCCGCCGCCCGGCCGGATCGGGACCCGGACCTCGGTCAGCAGCTCGTCCGGGGCCAGCACGGTCTCGTACGGCCCGACGTGCAGGTCCCGGACCGCGACCGTCCGGGTGCCGCCCGGGCCGCGGATCACCGCCTCGGCCCGCACCGCCGCGAACGCGGCGCTCAGGTCCTCGGCCGGGTCGGCCTGGCACAGCGAGCCGCCGACCGTGCCGAAGTTGCGCACGATCGGGTCGGCGATCACCCGCTCGGCGTCGTGGAAGATCGGTAGGTGCTCGCCCACCACCGGCGAGGCGAGCAGCTCCGCGTGCCTGGTCAGCGCGCCGATCAGCAGCTGGTCGCCGGCCACGCGGATGTAGGACAAGTCATTCAGGTCATTGATGTCGATGAGCGCGTCGGGTTGCGCGAGCCGCAGCTTCATCATCGGAATCAGGCTGTGGCCGCCGGCGACCACCCGGGCCTCCGGTCCGTGCTTGCCAAGCAGCTCGATCGCGTGCTCGACGCTGGTTGCGCGTTGGTAGCTGAACGGTGCCGGCACTTGCATGCGCACCTCCAAGGGTGAGCCGGGCAACGCTAATCCTTGCGCGTGCAACTACTTTGCGCAATAGCGCGATTAGCCAACAGTCAGCTCGGACTGATATCCCTACACCGTAACCGGACGACTACGGTCCGTGGCAAGCCGGAGTGCGAGTAATCCGAGCACCGAGCCCATCAGCCACCGCTGCACCCGGAGCCAGACCGGACGCCGGGCCAGGAACGTCGCAAGCGTCCCGGCGGTCAGCACGATCATGAGGTTGCCGGTGAACGCGACCGCGATCTGCACCCCGCCCAGCGCGAACCCCTGCAGCAGCACCTGCCCCTCCTCCGGCCGGATGAACTGCGGGATCAGCGACAGGTACATCACCGCGATCTTGGGATTGAGCAGGTTGGTGAGCAACCCCATCGTGAACAGCCGGCGCGGCGAGTCCGGTGCCAGCGCGGTCGGCGCGAACCCGACCCCGCCCCGGATCGCCTGGAACGCCAGCCAGGCCAGGTACGCCGCGCCGGCGAGCTTGATCGCCATGTAAAGCTGCGGCACCACCCGGAACACCGCCGACAGCCCGAGGTTGGTGGCGGTGAGGTAGACCAGGAACCCGACCACCACCCCGAGCAGCGAGACCAATCCGGCCCGCCGGCCCTGGGTGATGCTGCGGGAGACCAGATACAACATGTTCGGTCCGGGGGTAAGCACCATCGCGAGCGCGACCGCGAACACCCCGAGCACCGCCGACCAGCTGAGCATCGCGACGATCATGACGCGGCGCGATCGGATCGGCTACGGCCAATCCGGCGCCGGTGGCTCCCGGTCCGCGGGAGGAGCGGGGAGGTCGGCGTCGGCCGGGGTGTCCAGGTCACGGTCGTCGGCGACGTCATCGCACCGCACCACCTGGACCCGGCCGGCGTGCGCCCGCAGGTACGGCCGGGCGCCGGTGTCGCCGACCGCCAGCTCGACCACCCCCGGCCAATGGTCGCGGCCGAGCAGCACCGGATGGCCGCGCCGGTCGCCGTACCCGGCCATCGCCAGCGCGTCCGGGGCGGCCAGCGCGGCGACCCGCCGCACCGCCGCCGCGGTCACCCCCGGCAGGTCGACCAGCAGTACCAGGGCGGCGACCGCGTCGGAGCCGGCGAGCGCGGCCAGCCCCACCCGCAGCGACGAACCCATCCCGGTGGGCCAGTCCGGGTTCTCGACCACCGTGGTGCCGGACAGCTGGCCCGCGACCGCCCGGACCTCGCTGGCCGCCGCGCCCAGCACCACCACGATCGGCTCGGTGCCGCCGGCGCGCAGCGTCGACACCGCCCGATCGACCAGCCGCGTCCCCGCGTACTCGACCAGTGCCTTCGGCCGCCCGTACCGGCGGCCGGCGCCCGCCGCCAGCAGCAGCCCCGCCACCGGCGGCCGGCCGGTCATGCCCGCCGCCGGCGGGTCGCTACCGCCACCGCCATCAGCCCGATCCCGCCCACGACGAGCACCGCGGTCCCCACCAGCACCGCGTCGACCGGCCGGTCGCCGGTGGCCGCCGCGACCGGCGGGCTGGGTTGCGGGCTGGCGAGCGCCGCCTCGGTCGGTGGCGCCGACGCCGCGGCCGCCAGCTCCAGCAGCTCCCCCGGCTCCACCAGCCGCCCGACCGACTCGCCGCGCGGCACCTCGAACCCCCAGTCGAGCAGCGCCGCCGCCTGCTGCCAGCTGCGCACCGGCTGCACCTCGGCGCCGAGCAGGGTGACCACCAACCGGCGCCCGTCCCGCTCGGCGGCGCCGACGAAGCTGTGCCGGGCCAGGTCGGTGTAGCCGGTCTTGCCGCCGAGCGCGCCTTCGTAGTTGAACAGCAGGTCGTTCTGGTTCTGGATCTGGAAGCCTGGCGCATCCGCGTGCGGCTGGGCCGGGATGTTGGTGCGCTCGGTCGTGATGTACCGCAGGAAGTCCTCGCGGTCCCACAACTCCCTCGCGATCAGCGCCAGGTCGTAGGCGCTGGTGAACTGGCCCGGACCGTCGAGTCCGGACGGAGTCGCGGCGTGGGTCTGGTTGGCGCCGAGCCACTCGGCGTGCTCGTTCATCAACCGCACCCCGCCGGCCCATCGCTCGTCCCCGCCGCCGAGCCGGGCCAGCACGTTGGCCGCGTCGTTGCCGGAGTTGAGCAGCAGGCCGAGCCAGAGCGTCTCGATCGTGTACTCACCGCCGACCACCAGCCCGACCGCGGAGCTCCCCGGCTCGAAGTCGAGGTCCTCCCGGATCACTTCGACCTTCTCATCCGGGTCGAGCTCGTCCAGCAGCGCGGCGGCGAGCAGCAGCTTCAACGTGCTGGCCGGGATCCCGTACTCGTGCGGGCCGCAGCCACCGAGCACCTCGCCGGTGTCGAGATCGGCCACCAGCCAGCTGGTCGCGCTGAGCTGGTCACCCGGCACCTCCGGTGCGCCGGCCGGGACCACCAACCCGGCGGTCGCGAGCCGCTCCCCGCCGACTTCGCGGTCGCCCGGGCGGTGCGCTGGCGGCTCGGGCGGGGTAGGCCGGTCCGGCGGATCAATGTCGGCCACCGGGCACGGCACCTCGTCCGGCTGCGCGGAGGCGTGGACCGGGATCGGCAGCCCGGCCAGCAGGAGCGCCGCGAGTGCGGCTCCGACCGCGCGCCAGCCATTCATCGACAGGCAGACTAGACGCAACCGGGTCGGCTGTCACCTCCCTCGCGCCCGAGGTGCCACTACGATAGAGTTCACCGTGGTCCGGCGCGCGCCGGACGATCGGGCTGTGGCGCAGTTTGGTTAGCGCACCCGTCTGGGGGGCGGGAGGCCGTCGGTTCAAATCCGACCAGCCCGACGCAATCACGCCGAGCCGCCGCGACGACCTCGCGGCGGTTGTTTCGTTTCTGCCGCCGCTACCGCACCGTGCTTTGTGGTGGACCGTGCTTTGTGGTGGTCGACGAGCGGCGCCTCCCTCCCCGATCACCCAGGTCGATCCGTACCTCCGGATCGACCCCGTTCCCTTGCTGGTCCCGGTGCGATGAGCTCGTGCGGTGAGTTCGGCGGCGCCGGGCGGCTCGGGCCGGTCGTTGCAGTTTGCCGGTGTGCTTTTGTGTGGGTGATGCGGGACACGTCGCGTAACGCATCCTAGGAAGCTAGGTTTATAGCACAGGACGGATTTCGCAGGTCAGCCGTGATGATCATCGCCGCTGACGCTGCCGCACCCGTACCGAGATCTCAATTGGACTGCCGTCGAACCCGAACTCTTCGCGCAGCTTGCGCTCCACGAATCGACGGTACGCATCGTCCAGCCGGCCGGTCGTGAACAGCACGAACCGCGGCGGTCGGACCCCGGCCTGGGTGGCGAACAGGATCCGCGGAGCCTTCCCCTGCCGCACCGGGTGCGGGGTCGCCCGGGTCAGTTCGGTCAGCCACTGGTTGAGCCGGCCGGTCGGGATCCGCTGCTCCCAGCTGGCCAACGCCTTCCGGAGCGCCGGCGCGAGCCGATCGACTGCCCGACCGGTGCGCGCCGACACGTTCACCCGCAACGCCCACCGGATCCGCCGCAGCTCCCGGTCGATCTCCTTGTCCAGCTGGTAGCGCCGGTCCTCGTCGACCAGGTCCCACTTGTTGAACGCCAGCACCAGCGCCCGGCCGGCCTCGGTCACCATCGACAGGATCCGGAGGTCCTGTTCGGCGATCGGCTCGCTCGCGTCGAGCAGCACGATCACCACCTCGGCGGCGTCGATCGCGCTGGCGGTACGCAGGCTCGCGTAGTACTCGGTGCCGCTGGCCTGCCCCACCCGCCGGCGCAACCCGGCGGTGTCGACCAGCAGCCAGGTCTCACCGTCGATCTCCACCAGGCTGTCCACCGGGTCCACTGTGGTCCCGGCCACCTTGTCGACCACCGCCCGCTCCTCCCGGGCCAGCCGGTTGAGCAGGCTGGATTTGCCGACGTTCGGCCGGCCGACCAGCGCCACCCGGCGCGGGCCACCCGGTTCGGTGCCGGGCTGCTCCGGCGGCGCCGGCGCGGGCAGTGCCGCCAGCACCTCGTCCAGCAGGTCACCGGTCCCCCGGCCGTGCAGCGCGGAGATCGGGTGCGGCTCGCCCAGCCCGAGCTTCCACAGGCTCGCCGCCTCCGCCTCCAGCGCCGGGTTGTCGGCCTTGTTCGCCACCAGCAGCACCGGCTTGTTGCTGCGCCGCAGCATCCGGACCGCCGCCTCGTCGATGTCGGTGGCGCCGACCGTCGCCTCGACCACGAACAGCACCACGTCCGCGGTCGCCACCGCGGTCTCCGCCTGGGCGGCGATCGCGGCCGCTCGGTCCTTCGCGTCCGGCGCCCAGCCGCCGGTGTCGACCAGTGTGAACCGCCGGCCGGCCCACTGCGCGTCGTAGGCCACCCGGTCCCGGGTCACCCCGGGCCGGTCCTCCACCACCGCCTGCCGGCGACCCAGGATCCGGTTCACCAATGTGGACTTCCCGACGTTCGGCCGGCCGACCACCGCGACCACCGGCACCGGCCCGGCGTCCAGCTGCTCCGCGCCGGTCGCCACCGGTTCGGTCACCTGTGCTTCGGTCACTGGTCGGCTCCTGACACCCGCTCGGCCACCAGCGCCCGCAGCCGGTCTACCACCGCGTCGATGTCCATCCCGGTGGTGTCGAGTTCGATCGCGTCCTCGGCCCGCCGCAGCGGGTCGGTAGCCCGGGTGGAGTCGAGCTGGTCCCGCCGGGCCAGGTCAGCCGCGGTCGCTTCCCGGTCGGTGGCGTCCTGCTCGCTGCGCCGGCGAGCCCGCTCAGCCGCGGAAGCGGTGAGGAACACCTTCAGGTCCGCGTCGGGCGCGACCACCTGGCCGATGTCCCGGCCCTCCACGACGATCCGGTCCGCCGCCGCGATGATCCGACGCTGCTCGGCGACCAACTGCCGGCGTACCGCCGGCACCGCCGCCACCGTCGACACCGCCTTGGTCACCGCCGGACCGCGGATCGGCTGGTCGACCGCTACCCCGTCGGCGCGGATGTACGGGTGGTCGGGGTCGGTGCCGCTCTCCAGCCGCACCTCCGCGGCGACCTTCGCGATCGCGTCCGGGTCGGCGAGGTCCACGCCGGCCCGCAGCACCGCCCAGGTCACGGCCCGGTACATCGCGCCGGTGTCGAGATACGCCGCGTCGAGCGCCTTCGCCAGCCGCCGGGAGACCGTCGACTTTCCGGAACCGGACGGTCCGTCGACCGCCACCACACAGCGCCTCACATCGCCATCAGTACCCACACGGTCAATCATGCCTGCCGCCGCGGCCCGGCTCCGCGTGGACCCACCCAGCCGCGGGGACCACGGCGCGCGGGCGGCCGATCGGGCCGGGCTACCCGGTCCGGCGGACGCCTGGCACCGGACAGAATCGGATCATCCTCGTCTTGACTACGTTGAGCGCGAAAACTAACGTCAGCCCTATTCAAGATACCGAACACTGTCCGGGATACCGGAGAACGGACAGCGGTTCGGCCGATCGGGTGGCAAACCAGCCTGCGTCAGCGTCTGGCGGACAGGGAGGGCCGGGAATGTTAGCGCTAACAGACGGCCGACGGACCGCCAACTGCGCCGCCGGCCTCGGGCTGGTGACGGCGGGCGAGATCGCATCCCTGGACTGACCTGACCTATTCACAGGAGGCCGCAATGACCAGCGGACACACTTACCGAACCGGACTCGCCGCGGCGGCCGTACTTGGCCTGGTCGTCGCCCTCGCCGGCTGCGGCGGCGACGGTGGCGGTGGCGGGGACGGCCTGGAGGGCGCCTCGGTACGGGAGATGGAGATCGACCCGAACGACCCGGGCGAGACCATCGACCTCGATTTTTGGACCTTTGTGGACAACCACGCCGACTTCCTGATCCATCGGGCCGAGGCGTTCAACGCCCAGAACGACCAGTACAACATCCGGCTGCGGGCATCCACCGCCGAGTTCGGTCCGATGCACGACCGGCTGCTGATCGCGCTCCAGTCCGGCACCGGGGCACCAGACCTCGCTGACATCGAGATTGGACGGTTCGGGACCTTCCTGCGCGGTGACGTGCCGCTGCTGCCGCTTACCGATGTCGTGGATCCGCACCGCAACGCACTGGTCGAGGAGCGGCTGGCACCGTACCAACTGGACGGGGTCGAGTACGGCATCGACTACCACCTCGGCGCGTTCGTCATGTACTACAACGCCGAGATCATGGAGCAGGCCGGCGTCGACGTCGACGAGATCGTGACCTGGGACGACTACATCGAGGCCGGCAAACAGGTGGTCGAGAACACCGATGCGATGATGACCACGGTCGAGGTGACCGCGCCGATGAGCGTGATGGGGCTGATGAAGCAGAACGGCGGTGGCGTCTACGACCAGAACAACCAGCTGATCCTGGACAGCCCGGCGAACGTCGAGGCGCTGCAGCTGATCGCCGACATGGTGAACGTCCACGGGATCGCCGAGCCCGCGCCCGGCGGCGAGCATCATGAGCCCGCCTACTTCGAGGCGTTCAACAACGGTGAGTACGCGTCGGTGTGGATGCCGCAGTGGTACATGATCCGGTTCAAGGACCAGATGCCGGACACCGAGGGCAAGATCCTGGTCCGGCCGCTGCCCGAGTTCGAGCCCGGCGGCTACATCAGCACCATGGGCGGCGGCACCGGCACCGCCATCACCAACCAGATCGACGACGACAAGGTCGAGGCCGCCAAGCAGTTCCTGGAGTTCGCCAAGCTCACCTACGACGCGCAGGTAGCACTGTGGACCGATCTCGGGTTCGACCCGTTCCGGGACGAGGTGTACGACGACCCGGCGCTGGCCGAGCCGGACCCGTGGTTCGGGAACGAACCGGTGATGGCGAACCTGCAGCAGATGTTCGACCGGCTCGCCCCGGAGTACACCGGGCCGCGCTACCCGGAGGCGATCACCCAGCTCTCCGAGGTGGTGGCGTTCGAGGTGATCGAGGAGGGCGCTGACCCGGCCGATTCGCTGGCCCGAGCCACCGAGACGATCCGGGCGCTGGACGGGTGAGCGCGGTGGTGACCACGGCCCGGCAGCAGCGGCGGCGCGCCCGGCAAGCCACCCCCTTCTGGGCGCGCCCGACCGTGGTCGCAGCGGTCTTCCTGCTGCCGTTCGTCGTGCTGTTCGGACTGTTCCGGATCTGGCCGGTGGCGCACGCGGTGGTGATGAGCTTCCAGGAGATCGAGAGCGTCGGCGGCGCCCGGGAGTGGGTGGGGCTGGAGAACTACCAGCGGCTGATCAACGACCGTACGTTCCTCACCGCGCTGCGCAACACCGCCCTCTACACCCTGGGTACGCTGCTGATCCTGATCCCGCTGCCGTTCGTGCTCGCGGCGGTGCTGAAGTCGCGGCTGGTGGCCCGGCAGAACCTGTTCCGGTCGACGCTGTTCCTGCCGGTGCTCACCTCGCTGGTGGTGGTCGGGGTGGTCTTCTCGCTGTTGCTGACCCGGGACGGGCTGCTGAACAGCTTCCTGAGCCTGTTCGGCCTGCCGCGGGTGGGCTGGTTGGAGACCCGGCACCTGGCGGTGCCGGCGCTCATCATCATGGCCACCTGGCGGTGGACCGGCATCAACATCATCTACTTCACGACCGGGCTGTCGAACATCCCGAATGACCTGTACGAAGCGGCGTCGGTCGACGGTGCCGGGCCGATCCGGAGGTTCTGGCACCTGTCGGTACCACTGTCCAAACCGATCATCCTGTTCGTCACCGTGCTCACGATCTTCGGCGGGTTCCAGCTGTTCGTGGAGCCGCTGATCCTGTGGGGCACCGGCGGCGGCCCGGGCCAGGGCGGCCTGAGCGTGGTGGTCCACCTGTACCGGACCGCGTTCACGTCGTTCCAGCTCGGGTACGCCTCGGCGATCGGGGTCGTACTGGCGCTGATCATCGTGCTCCTCTCGCTGCTGATCCTGAAGCTGTTCGGCTTCTTCCGGAAGGAGTGACCGCCGTGGCGACCAACCTCCCGGTGCTCGCGCCGGACTCGACCGAGCCCACGCCGCCAGCCGGCTCGGCCGAGGCCGAGCCGGAGCGGCGCGGGCGCCAGCCCGGCGGGTACAAGAAGGTCATCACCACCGCCGTGATGGTGGTGATCGCCGCGATCTTCCTGGTGCCGTTCTACTGGCTGCTGATCAGCTCGCTGCGGCCAGCGAACCGGATCTTCGCGGACGCCGGCAGCTTCCTGCCCACCGGCCCGACCCTGCAGAACTTCGAGACGCTGTTCAACAACACGCCGGTGGTCACCTGGTTCATGAACTCGGTGATCCTGGCCGCCGGCTCGGCGATCGGGTCGATCGTGGTGGTGACGATGGCCGCCTACGCGCTGGCCCGGATCAAGTTCCCGTTCCGGAACACCATCTTCGTCAGCATCCTCGCCTCCCAGATGCTGCCGTTCCACCTGCTGCTGATCCCGCTGTTCCTGCTCATGATCCAGATGAGCCTGATCGACACCTACCTCGGTGTGATCGCGCCGATGCTCGCCCACCCGTTCGGCTTGTTCTACATGCGACAGTACATGCTGGGGTTGCCGCAGGACGTCTTCGACGCGGCCCGGGTCGACGGCGCCTCGGACTACCGGATCTTCTTCCAGGTGGTGCTGCCGATGGTGAAGCCGGCGCTCGCGACGCTCGCGATCATCTTCTCGCTGGAGCAGTGGAACGACCTGCTGTGGCCGCTGATCGTGATGCGCAGCGAGTCCAACTACCCGCTGTCGGTCGGGATCACTACGTTCACCGGTCTCTACCGGCCGCGCTGGGATCTGGTCATGACCGCCTCGGTGGTGGCCGTCGTACCGATCATGATCCTGTTCTTCCTGCTGCGGAAGTACTTCATCAGCGGTCTCGGCAAGCTCGGCACCGGTGGCCGATGACCCTCCTGCCCGGAAGGTGGTTGTGACATGCGACGCCTGAGACTGACCTGCGCCCTGCTGCTCACCGCCGCGCTGGTGGTCACCGGCACCGCGGCGAGCGCGGCCGCGCACGGGAACCAACCCCCGCGCGGCAAGCTGGCGATGACCGGAGACATCGGCGACTTCGTCCCGGGCGTGATCGACGACCCGGTCCACGACCCGGCGATCGTCAAGGATCGGGACACCTACTACGTCTTCTCGACCGGGATCCTGCGCAACCCGGACGACCCGGGCGGGATCTTCGTGCGCCGGTCCCGCGGGTCGCTCGCCGGCCCGTGGGAGTCGCTGGCCGAGATCCCGGTGCCGGCGTGGGCGCGCGAGTACCGCCCGAACCACCTGTGGGCGCCGGACGTGGTCAAGCGTGGCAACCGGTTCTACCTGTACTACGCGGTGTCGACGTTCGGCAGCAACACCTCCGCGATCGGGGTCGCCTCGACCCGCACCCCGGGCGACGTGACCAGCTGGGTCGACCACGGGCCGGTGGTCACCACCGAGGCCGGCGTGCACGACTACAACGCGATCGACCCGTACGTGTTCTCCGACCGTGGCAAGTGGTGGATCGCGTTCGGCTCCCACTGGTCGGGCATCAAGCTGCAGCAGCTCGCCTCGATGACCGAGGTGACCGGGCCGGTACTGTCGCTCGCCGACCGGCGGGTGCCGCCGAATGCGGTCGAGAACCCGGCCATCTTCAAGCACCGGGGCTGGTACTACCTGCTGGTCTCGTGGGACCGGTGCTGCGCCGGCGTGGACAGCACGTACAAGATCGCCGTCGGCCGCTCGAGGTCGGTCACCGGGCCGTACCTGGACATGAACGGCGTACCGCTGGCCGAGGGCGGCGGGACGGTGATCCTGGCCGGCGACGGCAACCAGATCGGCACCGGCGCGGCCGACGTCCACCAAGAGTTCGGGCTGGTCTACATCGTCCACCACTACTACGACGGGGACGCCGACGGGGTGATCCGGATGCAGATCAGGAGCCTCGAGTGGGAGAACGGCTGGCCCGTGGTCCCGACGTAACCGGAACCGACCCCTCGCCGGCCGCAGCGAACAGGCCGCTGATCTCTCGCCGGGTCAGCGGCCTGAGCTTGCCCGGCTTCAGGTTACCGAGCTTCACCGGCCCGACCGCGGTCCGGATCAGGCGGGACACCGGGTGGCCGACCTCGGCGAGCATCCGGCGCACGATGTGCTTGCGGCCTTCGTGCACCACGATCTCCACCAGTGCGGTCTTCCGGTAGGAGTCGACGACCCGGAACTTGTCGGCCTTCGCCAACCCGTCCTCAAGCTCCACTCCGGACAGCAACTTGCGCCCGACCGCCTTCGGGACCGGGCCGGGCACCTGGCAGAGGTAGGTTTTCGCCACCCCGTACGCCGGATGGGTCAGCCGGTGCGCGAGCTCACCGTCGTTGGTGAGCAGCAGCAGCCCCTCGCTGTCCTGGTCGAGCCGTCCGACGTGGAACACCCGGGTCTCGAGGTTGGTGAGGTAGTCGGCGAGCGAAGCCCGGCCCTGCTCGTCGTCGAGCGTGGTGACCACGCCCTTCGGCTTGTTGAAGGCGAGGTACGCCAGCCGCGGGTTGACCACCACCCGCTCGCCGTCAACGTGGATCACGGCGGTCGCCGGGTCCACCTTGTCCCCCAGCTGCGCCACCTCGCCGTTCACCGTCACCCGGCCGTCGGCGATCATCTCCTCACAGGCGCGCCGGGAGCCGATCCCGGCGGCCGCGAGCACCTTCTGCAGCCGGATCGGCGCCCCGGGCGCCGCCGGCGACTCACCCGCTGCCATCGCCGGCCGCCTCCGGGCTAGCTGCCACCTGGTTCGGCACGCTGGCCGACGGGCTGGGTGCAGCCTCGTCTGGCGCGCCCGCCGAATGGCCGGGCGGGGCGGACACCTCCGGCGCCGGCGCGTCCGGGTCGAGCACGTCCGCCTCCGACGACTCCGAGCTCGGCGCGTCCGGGTCGAGCGCGCTGACATCATCGGGCAGGAACGGAGCCAGCGGCGGCAGCTGGTCGAGCGAGTCCAGCCCGAGCTTTTCCAGGAACACGCTGGTGGTCCGGTACAGATGGGCACCGGTCTCCGGCTCCGTGCCGGCCTCCTCCACCAGCCCGCGGGTGAGCAGGGTCCGGATCACCCCATCGCAGTTCACGCCCCGGATCGCCGCCACCCGGGACCGGGTCACCGGTTGCTTGTAGGCGATCACCGCCAGCGTCTCCAGCGCCGCTTGGGTGAGCCGGGTCTGCTGCCCGTCCAGCACGAACCGCTCCACGTGCCGGGCCTGCTCGGCCCGGGTGTAGTAACGCCAACCGCCGGCCGCCCGGCGCAGGTCGAACCCGCGGCCCTCCGCCTCATACTCGGCCGACAGCGCCGCCAGTGTGCCGGCGACCCGGTCGACCGGCTGCGACAGCGCGTCGGCGAGCGTCGCCTCACTCACCGGCTCGTCGACGACCAGCAGGATCGCCTCCAGCGCCGCCCGCAGCTGCCGGTCGTCCAGCCCACCGGGCGGCTCCGGGAAATCCGCCGGCAGCGTCGGCTGCAGTTCCAGCAGCTGGTCACCGGTCACCCTGATCGCCTCCCCCGGAAGCCGGTTCGGCCGGCCCGCCCGCGTACTCGTCTACGTCCAGCTCCACCGGTTCGTCTCCCCCGATCCAGCGTACGGTGAGATCCCCCAGCGCCTGCACCTGTTCGAATGAAACCATCCCCTCCCGGTACAGCTCGAGGATGGCCAGGAACCTGGCTACCACCTCCAGCAGGCTCCGGCAGTCGCCGCACAGGTTCCGGAAGCTGGCGGTGCGGACCCGCATCAGCTTGTCCCGCAGCACCGCCGCGTGCTCCCGCACGCTCACCCGGACCTGGTGGACGTGCGCGGTCGACACCACCGGCGGCGGTTTCGGCGCCAGCGCCTTCGCCGCCAGCTCGGCCAGCCGCTGCGGGCCGATCCCGAGCACCAGGTCGGGCAGTGCCTCCGCGTACCGCGGCTCCAGCGTGACCGCCCGCGGCCAGCGCCGGCCGCCCTGCTCGAGCATGGTCGCGATGTGGCCGGCCGCCTCCTTGAACGCCTGGTACTGCAACAACCGGGCGAACAGCAGGTCGCGGGCCTCCAGCAGGGCGAGGTCCGCTTCGTCCTCGACCGCCGCCGCCGGCAGCAGCCGGGCCGCCTTCAGGTCCAGCAGGGTCGCGGCGACCACCAGGAACTCGCTGGTCTCGTCGAGGTTCCAGTCGTCGCCCATCGCCCGCAGGTAGCTGAGGAACTCGTCGGTGACCACATGCAGAGCCACCTCGGTGACGTCCAGCTTGTGCTTGGCGATCAGCTGCAGCAGCAGGTCGAACGGTCCGGTGAAGTTGTCGAGCCGGACCGTGAAACCGCTGCTACTGCTGGATTCCGTGGCAGCCAGACTCATTGCCGCTCGGCCTGCGCCGCGATCACCTCGCGGGCGAGCTGCCGGTAGTTGCGGGCCCCGGACGACGCGGGGTCCAGGGTGGTGATCGGCGCTCCAGCCACAGTCGACTCCGGGAACTTCACGGTCTTCGTGATGACGGTCTGGTACACCTTATCGCCGAACGCCTCCACCACCCGCTGCAGCACCTGCCGGCAATGGGTGGTGCGGCTGTCGTACATGGTGGCGAGGATGCCCTCCAGCTCCAGGTCGAAGTTGAGCCGCTCCCGCACCTTGTCGATCGTGTCCAGCAGCAGCGCCACCCCGCGCAGGCTGAAGAACTCGCACTCCAGCGGGATCAGCACCCCGTGGGCGCAGGTCAGCGCGTTGATCGCGAGCAGGCCCAGGGACGGCTGGCAGTCGATCAGGATGAAGTCGTACTCGTTGCGGACCGGTCGCAGCACCCGGGCCAGCGCCATCTCCCGGGCCACCTCGGTGACCAGCTGGATCTCGGCGGCCGACAGGTCGATGTTCGCCGGCAACACGTGCAGCCCGGCCACGTTGGTCTTGATCAGCACGTCCTCGACGCTGACGTCGCTCTGCATCAGGACGTTGTAGATCGACAGCTCGAGGTTGTGTGGGTTGGCGCCGAGCCCAACCGACAGCGCGCCCTGCGGGTCGAAGTCGACCAGCAGCACCCGGCGGCCGTACTCGGCCAGCGCCGCGCCCAGGTTGATGGTGGTGGTGGTCTTGCCCACCCCGCCCTTCTGGTTGGCCATCGCAATGATCCGGGCCGGGCCGTGCTTCTCCAGCGGCATCGGCTCCGGTATCGGCTTGCGCATGGTGTACGCGGCAGGGTCGGCCGGACCCAGGTCAGCCCCGACGTCGATCCCGGCCTGTTGCTGGCGCAGTGCCGAGGTCCACGACTCCGCTTGTTGCGCGTTTTCCACCATGCTGATAGCGCCCTGCTCCCCCCGGAACCACATGCTAGTTCGGCTCGCAAAGCTTCGCCGAACCACATCTCACTTGTTGCCCGACTGTACGCCACCAGCCACGATTTGGTTAGCGGGCGCGCGGGTGTGACGTAGCGTAGACTTCCCGCAACCGGTCTACGGTGACCAACGTGTACACCTGGGTGGTGGTCACGGAGGCGTGGCCGAGCAGCTCCTGCACCACCCGGATGTCCGCCCCGCCGTCGAGCAGGTGAGTGGCGAACGAGTGCCGGAGCGTGTGCGGCGACACGCCGCGCGGACCGGTCAGCGACAGCCCGGCCCGGGCCGCCGCGTCCCGCAGGATCAACCAGGCGCCCTGCCGGGACAGCCGGCCGCCGCGGGCATTGAGGAACAGCGCCGGCCCGCCCCGGCCCCGGGCCGCCAGCTCCGGCCGGCCACTGGTCAGCCAGCTGCGCAGCGCGGCCACCGCGAACTCGCCGACCGGCACCAGCCGGGTCTTGCCGCCCTTGCCGTGCAGCACCGCCGCGCCGTCGGCGAGGTCGACGTCGTCGACACCGGCGCCCACCGCCTCCGAGATCCGCGCGCCGGTCGCGTACAGGAACTCCAGCAAGGCCCGGTCCCGCAGCCCGCGCGGGCCCGGCTCGGTGCCGGCGACCGCCAGCAGCCGCTCCACCTCCGCCACCTCCAGCGCCTTCGGCAGCCGCCGGGGCGGCGCCGGCGGCGCCACCTCCCGGCTGGCGTCGTCGCTGGTCAAGCCCTCCCGCTGGGCGAACCGGTGCAGGCCGCGGATGGCGCTGACCGCCCGGGCCGCCGAGGCCGCCGACAGCGGCGGGTGGTCGGGGTCGCCCTCCCGCAGCCTCGCCAGGTACGCGGTGATGTGCCGCTCGGTCACCTCGGCGAGCTCGGTCACCCCGGCGGCGGCCAGCGCCGCCAGATACCGGTCCAGGTCGCGCCGGTACGAGCTGAGCGTGTTCCCGGCGAGCCCGCGCTCGACGGTGAGGTGGTCCAAGTAGCCGCGCACCGCGCGGCGCAGGGGCTCGCTCGGTTCGGTCCGGGCAGCGCCTCCGGTCAGCGCAGCGCCTCCGCGATGTCGACCGACTCCATCCCGTGCGCGGCCGCCACCGGCGCGCTGGTGAGCTGCCCGTCCCAGGTGCTCAGCCCTTGCGCCAGGCCGGGGTCGCGGCGCAGCGCCTCCCGCCAGCCGTGGTCGGCGAGTTCGAGCGCGTACGGCACGGTGACGTTGGTCAGCGCGTAGGTGCTGGTATGCGGCACCGCGCCGGGCATGTTCGCGACACAGTAGAAGACCGAGTTGTGCACCTGGAAGGTCGGCTCGGCGTGGGTGGTCGGCCGGGAGTCCTCGAAGCAGCCGCCCTGGTCGATCGAGATGTCCACCAGCACGCTGCCCGGCTTCATCCGGGATACCAGCTCGTTGCTGACCAGCGTCGGCGCCTTGGCACCGGGCACCAGCACCGCGCCGATCACCAGGTCGGCGTCGAGCACCGCCTTCTCGACCTCGTAGGCGTTGGACGCGACCGTCTGCAGGTGTCCCTGGTAGATCGCGTCAGCCTGCCGGAGCTTGTTGATGTTCTTGTCCAGCAGCAGCACCTCGGCCTGCATGCCGAGCGCGATCGCGGCGGCGTTCATGCCGCTCACGCCGGCGCCGATCACCACCACCTTGGCGGCGTAGACGCCGGACACCCCGCCCATCAGCACGCCCCGGCCGCCGCCGGAGCGCATCAGGTGGTACGCGCCGACCTGCGGGGCGAGCCGGCCGGCCACCTCGCTCATCGGGGCCAGCAGTGGCAGCGTGCCGTCCGGCGCGGTGACGGTCTCGTACGCGATCCCGGTGACCTTGCGTTCCAGCAGCGCATCGGTGCACTGCTTGGAGGCGGCCAGGTGCAGGTAGGTGAACAGCACCTGGCCCGGCCGGAGCCGGTGGTACTCCTCCGGCACCGGCTCCTTAACCTTCAGCACCAGCTCGGCGGTGCCCCACACCTCGTCGGCGTCCGGCAGTACGGTGGCGCCGGCCGCCCGGTAGTCGTCGTCGGTGATCGAGGAGCCGATCCCGGCTCCGGCTTCGATGTAGACCTCGTGACCGTGGCGGACGAACTCGTGGGCGCCCGCCGGCGTGATCGCCACCCGGTACTCGTGGTTTTTGACCTCGCGAGGCACTCCGACCTTCACGGACCTCACCTCTTTCCGGCGGCCCCGTTGCCGCCTTCCTGGAGCGTATCCCGCGGCCGGCGCGGGCCCGGCGCGGGCGGCGGCCGTCGCTAGCCGAGCCGCCGGGCCGCGGCGAGGATGCCGGCGACCGCCGGCCCGTTGGTGATGCGTCCGTCGAAGATCATCTTGACCGCCTCGTCGAGCGGGACCCGGCTGACCGTGAGCGTCGCCTCCTCGTGCTCCCGCTGGTGCGGGGCGTCGGTCGGAGTCAGCTCGCGGGCGAGGAAGATCCGGATCCGTTCGTCGGACACCCCGGGCGAGGGGTGGATGTCGACCAGCGGCTCGATCGTGCCGGCCCGCAGGTCGGCCTCCTCGGCCAGCTCCCGCGCCGCCACCTCGCGCGGCTGCTCGCCGGCGACGTCGGCGAGCCCCGCCGGCAGCTCCCACAGCTCGGCGCCGACCGGGTGCCGGTACTGCCGGACCAGCACCACCCGCTGCTGCTCGTCCAGCGCCACCACCGCGACCGCGCCGACGTGGCGCAGGTAGTCCCGGGCCACCACCTCGCCGCCGGGCAGCTCGACCTCGTCGGTGACGACCGAGAACACCGGACCCTGGAACCGCTCGGTCCGGCGTACCACCCGGTACGCCCGGTCGGCGGTCACCGCGCGCCCGCGCCGGTCATGCGGAGATCTCGACCGGCAGCCGGTCGGACTCGGCGTAGTCGATGACCGCCCGGACGAACGCCGCGAACAGCGGATGCGGCCGGGTGGGCCGGCTCTTCAGCTCCGGGTGCGCCTGGGTGCCGGCGTAGAACGGGTGCAGGTCGCGGTCCAGCTCCACGAACTCGACCAGCCGGCCGTCCGGCGAGGCGCCGCTGACCTGCAGCCCGACCTTGCTGAGCTGGTCGCGGTAGGCGTTGTTCACCTCGTACCGGTGCCGGTGCCGCTCGCTGACCTCGTGGCACCCGTACGCCTCGGCCACCAGCGAACCCGGCACCAGCTTCGCCGGCCAGGCACCGAGCCGCATGGTGCCGCCCAGGTCCCCCCGGCCGGCGACGATCTCCTCCTGGTCGGCCATGGTCGCGATGACCGGGTGCGGGGTGGCCGGGTCGAACTCGGTGGAGTTCGCCCCCTCCAGCCCAGCCACGTGCCGGGCCACCTCGATGGTCATGCACTGCAGCCCGAGGCACAGGCCGAGGGTAGGGATCAGGTTCTCGCGGGCGTACCGGGCGGCGCCGATCTTGCCCTCGATGCCGCGCACCCCGAACCCGCCCGGGATCACCACGCCGTCGACGCCGGCGAGCGCGACCGCCGCGCCCTCCGGGGTCACGCAGTCGTCGCTGGGCACCCACCGCAGCTGTACCCGGGCCCGGTGGGCGAACCCGCCCGCCTGGATCGCCTCGGCCACCGACAGATACGCGTCGGGCAGGTCGACGTACTTGCCGACCAGCGCCACCGTGACCGTGTGCTGTGGATGGTGGACCCGGTCGAGCAGGTCGTCCCAGCGGGTCCAGTCGACGTCCCGGAACGACAGGTTGAGCCGGCGCACCACGTACGCGTCCAGCCCGGCCCGGTGCAGCACCTTCGGGATGTCGTAGATGCTCGGCGCGTCCGGGGCGGCGACCACCGCCTCCCGGTCCACGTCGCAGTAGAGCGAGAGCTTGTGCAGCAGCTTGTCGGGAATCTCCCGGTCGGCCCGGCAGACGATCGCGTCCGGCTGGATACCGATGCTGCGCAGTGCGGCCACCGAGTGCTGGGTCGGCTTGGTCTTCAGCTCCCCCGACGGCGCCAGGTAGGGCACCAGCGAGACGTGCAGGTAGAAGCAGTTGTCCCGGCCGATGTCGTGGCGGATCTGCCGGATCGCCTCCAGGAACGGCAGCGACTCGATGTCGCCGACTGTGCCGCCCACCTCGGTGATCACGACATCGGGGCGACGGCCGTCCTCGTCGGGCTCGGCCATGGCCCGGATGCGCGCCTTGATCTCGTTGGTCACGTGGGGGAT
>DATCKZ010000103.1:0-33491 GCA_036564175.1 Natronosporangium sp. | reverse complement strand
TGCCAGTCGCCCGGTACCGCGCTCCGCGGGCAGGCTCGGAGAGGGCCGCCACTGATGGACCCCGCGGCTGGGGGCGCGTCTGACGTATCCGTGGGATCGCCGATCCGCCTGGGCCAGCCGGGTCCAATGCCGGGCAGACGGTGGCCGGTTCGGGGGGCGTCCGGCAGGGCACCCTGACCGGGCGGCCGGTCCAGAGCGCTCGGAGGCGGATCGCCGAGAGAGCCGGAGCGGGTGAGTGGCGAGACCCTACGACTGGCTCCCGGAACAACAGTCGCCGGGTCCGAGTCGGTCCCGCCCAACCAGACCACCGCCCCGCCGGCAGAAGCCGGGGCGGCTCCGGCGCGGGGCAGCCCCGGTGTGGCGGCACCACGCCGATCCGGTTTCACGTGAAACGTCGGCGCCTACGGCTGAGCCGGTTCGACCGAGTCCGCGGTTGGCTGATCCAGCCGAGCCTCGGCCAGTTCCGGGTGCGCTGGCTCGGCGAGCGGAGCGCCGAGCCGGAAGAGAGCGACCCCACGGCGATACCGCGGAGCAGTTCCGCGGCGCTCCGACCCGACCGGCCTCGGTCAACCGAGGGTCGGAGTGCCGGATCGACCGGGAACCGGGCGGCCTGGCGCCGGTTTCCTAGTTGTCCACAGGCGATGTCCACAGGCCTGCGAGGCCGGCCCTGGTTTCACGTGAAACATCGGGGCCGTAGCTGGGACCGACTGTCAGCGGCGCCCGCGCTCGATCGCCTTGGCGAGGCGACGTGCTTCTCGAAGCCGAAGCGTGTGGGCCTCTTGCGGGAGCCGCCAGACCGTCAGCCCGCCCATGATCGCGAACGACCGGATCCGGATCACCGGTGCGCCCGGCCGAGGTGGCCGCTGGCTTCCTCGCTCGTCGTCACCGCCCAGGATGCCGGAGCCCGAGATGATGACATCCATCGTGTCGGGGATGTAGATGTTTGGGCCGCCCATGAGCGAGAAGGCGTTGATGGTGAGCTCGTCGCCCTCGATGACCGCGTCCCGGAGGTCGATCTCGTCGCCTCCCATAATCGAGACCACGTTCACCTGCTCGGCGAGCCGCTTGCCCCGCCGAGTTGAGCCTCCCAGGATGGCGAGGAACCAACGAGAGGTCTTGCGCTCGGCGGTTCGTGGTGCCGGAGGCGGCGACTCGCTGAGCGCCGGCAGGTCTTCGGTGAGCGCATCCAGATCCGCCCGGGTGGTGGCGGCGTACGCCTTCGCCACGCGCTCCTCGAACTCGCCGAGCGTGATCCGGCCGACCGCCGCGTGCTCACCGAGTGCCTCGACGACCTGCTGTCGCTCGTCGTCTGAGACGCGCAGCCGGCGGCGTGGGTCATCGGCGGCGGGTGCCGGCAGCGAACCGCTGTCCGGCTCGGGAGCGTTCGGTCGTCTCGACTCCGACGGCACGGTTCCCACAGCGGCTCCTTCGCATCGACGCGCATTTCAGCATAGTGCCGCTCGCCCCGGCCGACACCGCCCGGCTGTCCACAGAAGTTATCCACAGGCCGCGCCGTTTCACGTGAAACAGCGCGTAAAACGTGGTGGCAGCCTGTGGACTACTGGTCACTCACCCTCGTGCGCGGTCAGCGGTATCGAGCCTTCTGGGGGACGCCCAGCGCACACCGGGTCGGTTACGCTCATCGTCGTGCCAGAAACCTCCCTCCCCTCTTTCACCGACTGGTCCTCGTTTCCATTCGAGGGCGACCTGCGGGTCAAGAAACTCGAAGAGCCGGTGGCTGTCGAACCACCGCGCAAGGGCGAGGACAAAGCTGACTGTCCCAAGTGCAACACCCCGGACGACGCGTACATCTGGGTGAATGAGAACTGGCGGGTCCGGAGCATGGACCGCCCTAGTGGGTTGCCGATGGTGCTGATTCTGGAGTCGCGGTCGCACCTCGATCTCGGCGATCTCCCGAACATGCTGGCGGCCGAGTTGGGAGTGATGACGGTACGGCTGGAGCGGGCGATCCGGTCGCTCGACGGTGTGGCGCGGGTTCACGTGAACCGCTGGGGAGACGCAGCCGCACACCTGCACGTGTGGTTCATGGCCCGGCCGTACGGTCGGCTACAACTGCGCGGCAGCTTCCTGACCCTCTGGGACGAGATCCTGCCGCCGATCCCGGAGGAGAAGTGGCGGGAGAACCTGGCCCTCGTCGCCGCCTGGCTGGCCGAGTTCGGGGGCCAGCCGTTGGCCCAGCCGCCGCGGATCGATTGGAAGGCACCGTCCTCGTTCGAGCAGCTGCTTGAAGCGAAGGACCTCGTGATCCCGGACCTCGAAGACGATGCGCCGGAAGGGGACACGCAACCCGACCAGCCAGCGGCCGAGTCCGCGTCGACTCCGCCGGCCAACTCAGATTCGGTGAAGCCGGATCCAGGCAAGCCGACGGCGGTGCAAGCTCCCGCGACCCAGACGGCATCGGCCAACCACGGAACCGGCCAGCCCGTGCCGCCGCCAGCGGCACCGGCGAACGGCGGTGCCGCGGCGGCCGCCCAATCACCGGCCCGGGAGACGCGCCAGCACCAGCCCGCCGCCGCGGCGGATCAAAGCTGAGCGACGATCAGGGCTGAGCACGGGTCAGGCCGGAGCGTGAATCAAGGCCGAAGCCCGGACCAACGGCCGGGGCGCGCCTCAGGGTGGCGCGCGAACCGCGGCTGCGTCAGCGCGAGCGCGGGATCGGCACTACCTGCGCCCACGGGCGGCCGCGCGGGACACCAGCGCGGCGAACACGTCGCCGAGATCCAGCGCGGCCGCCTGCACCGCCAGCGGCAGCAGCGAGGTCTCGGTCATCCCCGGCGCCACCGTCACCTCCAGGACGTGCGGCTCACCGGCCTCGTCGACGATCAGGTCGACCCGGGACAGGTCCCGCAACCCGAGCGCCTGGTGCGCGTCGAGCGCGGTCGCCGCGACCCGGTCGGCGACCTTCGGCTCCAGCCGCGCCGGCGCGTGCCAGGTGGTCAGGCCCGCGGTGTAGCGGGCGGCGTAGTCGTACACCCCGCCCTTGGGGACGATCTCCACGGCCGGCAGGGCTTGCGGACCGTCACCGAGGTCCACCACCGAGACCGCGATGTCGGTCCCGGGCACGTACTGCTCGACCAGCGCGGTCTGGTCGTATGCGAAGCAACCCACCATCGCCGCCGGCAGCCCCTCCGGCTCCCGGACCACTGCGGCGCCGAGGCCGGAGCCGCCTTGCGCCGGTTTGACCATCAGCGGCATCCCGAGCTTGGCGACGATCCGATCGAGTACCGCGACCGCGCCGAGTTCCGAGAACCGGTCGTGCGGCAGCGCAACCCAGTCCGGGGTCGGGATGCCGTGCTCGCGCAGCACCGCCTTCGCCGACGGCTTGTCCCAGGCGAGCCTGGCGGCTCGGGCGTCGCCACCGACGTACGGCACGCCGCACAGATCGAGCACGCCCCGCAGCGAGCCGTCCTCACCGGTGGCGCCGTGTAGCGCGATCACCACCGCGTCCGGCGGGTCGCTGGCGAGCGCGGGTAGCAGCGAGACGTCCGCGTCCCGGAGTTCCGCCTCGACCCCGGCGGTGCGCAGCGCGTCGAGTACCCGGCGGCCGGACTTGAGCGACACCTCCCGCTCGTGGGAGAGCCCACCGGCGAGCACCAGGACCCGCATCACACGCCGTCCTGCGGGGCACCGGCCTCGGCGATGTCGAGCAGCGACGCCGGCGTGTCCCGGGTGGTCGTGGGCGGCGGCAGCGCGCCGAACACCGACCGCAGCGCCAGCTCCTGTTCGACCACGCCGGCGAGCCGCCGGACCCCTTCCCGGATCCGCTCCGGTGCGCAGAACGAGAAGTTGAGCCGCAGGTTGGGTCGGCCACCGCCGTCGGCGTAGAAGCCGGTGCCCGGCACGTACGCCACCCGGGCGCTGAGCGCCCGCGGCACCATCGCCTTGGCGTCGAGCGGCTCGGGCAGGGTCGCCCACACGAACAGGCCGCCGCCCGGCTTGGTCCAGGTCGTGCCCTCCGGCATCTGGCTGGCGAGCGCACCGAGCAGCGCGTCCCGCCGCTCCCGGTAGACCTCGCGATAGGACTTCAGCTGCTCCCGCCATGGCATGTTGGTGAGGTATTCGGTGACCGCGGCCTGTGCGAACGCGCTCGGGCACAGGATCTGCGCCTCGCTGGCGATCACCAGCTTCTCCCGTACCGCATGTGGGGCCAGGATCCAACCGACCCGGAAGCCGGGCGCGAACGTCTTGGAGAATGTGGACAGATAGAAGACCCCGTCCCGGCGGCGGGCGCGCAACGGCGCCGGCGGCTCGCCCTCGAAGCCCAGCTGGCTGTACGGATCGTCCTCGATCACCAGGAGGCCGGCCCGCTCGCAGATGTCCAGCACCTGTTCCCGGCGCGGCTCGCTGAGCGTCACGCCGGCCGGGTTCTGGTAGGTCGGGATGGTGTAGAGGAACTTGGCCCGCCGACCGCTCGCCGCCACCGCCGCGAGCGCCTCCTCCAGTGCCTCCGGGATCAGCCCGTCGTCGTCCATCGCCACGTGGACCACATCGGCCTGGGCGGCCTGGAAAGCGCCGAGCGCCCCCACGTAGGTCGGGCCTTCGGCGATCACCACGTCGCCCGGGTCCAGGAACAGCCGGGCCACCAGGTCCAGCGCCTGCTGCCCGCCAACGGTCACCACCACGTCCTCCGGCGAGGCGCCGACCGAGCCGTCGATCCCGGACAGCGCCATCAGCTCGCAGATTCGCTCCCGCAGCTCGGGTGTCCCCTGGCCGATCCCGTACTGCAGACTGGTGGCACCGTGGTCGACCGCCAGCCGGCTCAGCATCTCACCGACCGCGTCGAGCGGGAGGGCCGTGACATACGGAGCGCCGCCGGCGAGCGAGACCACCTCGGGCCGGCTAGCGACGGCGAACAGGGCACGGATCTCGGATGCGGTCATCCCGTGCACCCGCTGGGCATACCGGTCGGTGTAGTCGTCGTGGGTGGTGCCGGAGCCGGTCACGTGGCTGCTCCTTTCCCGTGTTTCGTACGGGGGCTGGTCCGCTCGATGGTAGCGAGTGTCGGCAGCTCACACCCGGCCAGCCAGCGGGTTTCCATCATCCGGGCGGTCACCGCTCACCCGCTCCGACCGTGATCTTGAGCGCACGCGGCGTAGGCCGCTCGCTGCTACGATTCCGGGCAACCCCAGCCGGACGGCGCCGGAACAGATCTCGCCAACGATGATGTAGTCCCCTCGCGGTTCGTTGGAGTGCGCCATGGTCTTGATTCCCAAGCCTGACCCCGAGCCGTCGTCCGGTCGGTTGGCGGGATGGGTGGCGCCGGGCCGCAGCCGGCTGAGCCGCCTGGGCTTACCACGGATCCGCTGGCGCCGGGTGGGCGCCGCGGTGGTGATCGCCGCCTTGCTGCTGGGCGTCGGCGCGGTCGCCGCGGTGGTGGTGATGAACCGCGCGGCGGCCCGGCAACCGGTCGGGCTGTGCCGGCTCGAGACCAACGACGCCTACCGGGCGATCGCCAGACGCACGTTGGGCGGCTATTGGGCCGCGGGGCAAGCCGCCGGGAACGACGCCGTGGCGAGCGTGGCGGATGTGGCCGCGTACGGGTTGGCCCCGCTGTTCCAGATGCGTGCGTGCAGCGTCAACGCGCTCGACCTGACGACCCGGTTACCCGACGGGCTCCGATCGGTCATCCACGATCCGGAGCACCACAGTGGAGCATTGCCGGCGGCCCCGATCGACATCGAGGTCGCCTGGTACGCCGAGCTGGGTGTGGACGGGTTGATCGCGGGCTGGTCGACCATCGCGCGGCTGGATCTGCAGACCGAGGTCGGCGAGCTGCAACGACTGCTCGGCCTCGGGCTCGCGCACGCGACCAACCCGGACCGGGGCGCGGTGCTGGCGGCCGGGCAGTACCCGGACTTCCTCATCGACAAGGACCGGTACCTCGGCTACTCCTACACGGTGGATTTCATCGACTTCGGGGAAAGCCAAGTCGAGCTGGCCCGGTACGCCCGGCTGTCCTGGGCGGGTAGCTCGGAGTCGGATCAATACCTGCGGGACGACCCAGCCGCGTGGCGGGTGGAAGCGACCGGTCCACGGGTCTACGGCTGGTCGGTGCTGGCGCCGCTGCTGCGGTTCGGTGACTTTCACGAAGCGTTCCTGACTCCGGTGGCGACCGCGATCATCGAGTTCGACCGGCAGCGGCGGGGCGATTGGTCGATCGAGGGCGAGCAGTGGGTGTCATTCGACGCCTTCGAAGGCAGTTCCACCGATGCCATGCCGGCGGTGCTCGAGGCACTCCGGCACAACCCGGCGGCGGCCGAGGCGGTGCTCGCGGCGACCGGTGACGAGCGGGTAGCCGACCTGCTGTCCGAGATCTGACCCGACGGGGGTGGGTGGAGCCGCGGTATTCGCGCCCGTTCGGTGGAGGCGGTCTTACCCCTTACAGTGATAGTTTCCAGCCACGATGGTGGGTGATCGTCAGCCTCTCCCCCGGGCGGAGATCTCGACACCAGCGTTCGTGGGGCGCGAACGCGAGGTGGACAGCCTTCGCCGTGCGCTGGCGCGGCCACCCGCCGTGGTGCTGATCGAGGGCGAGCCGGGTGCCGGAAAGAGCCGGCTGGTCCAAGAATTCCTCGGGTCTCGCGATGGCCGGCGGCACCGGATGATGGTGGCGGTCTGCCCGCCGTTCCGGGAGGCACTCACGCTCGGCCCGATCATCGACGCGGTCCGGCAGTACCGGGACGGGGTCGTCGGGCTCCGGCTCTCCGCGCTCACCGGCGCGCTGCGGCCGCTGCTACCGGAGTGGGCGGCCGACCTACCGCCGTCGCCCGAACCGTTGGAGGACACCAAGGCCGCCCGGCACCGGCTGTTCCGGGCGCTGGCCGAGTTGATCGGCGCGCTCAGCGTCACCGGCCTGGTGGTCGAGGATCTCCACTGGGCGGACCCGGTGACCGTCGAGTTCCTGCTGTTCCTCGCCGCCCAGCAGTCGCCGCAGCCGCTCAACCTGATCGTCACCTACCGGCCGGCCGAGGCGCCGCCCGGCTCGCTGCTGCGCCGGCTGTCGTCCCGGTTGCCGGCCGGCACCACCCAGGTCCGGATGGCGCTGGCACCGCTCGACGTGGCCGAGACCGCCGACCTGGTTTCGTCGATGTTGGACGGTGAGCCGGTCTCCAGTGCGTTCGCCAACTTCCTGCACGAGCGGACCGGCGGGGTGCCGCTGGCGGTCGAGGAGTCGGTCCGGCTGCTCAGTGACCGCGCCGACCTGGTCCGCCGCGGCGGCGAGTGGGTCCGCCGCAGCCTCGCCGATCTCCAGGTCTCCCCGACCATCCGCGACTCGGTGTTGGAACGCGTGCAACGGCTCAGCGGCCCGGCGCAGGATCTGCTGCAGGCGGCGTCGGTGCTCGCCGAGGCCACCCCGGCCGCGGTGGTGACCGAGGTGGCTGGGCTCACCGACCGGTCGGCGCTGACCGAGGCGGTCGCGTCCGGGTTGCTGCAAGAGGACGACCGGTCCCGGCTGGCGTTCCGGCACGCGTTCATGGGGCAGGCGGTGTACGAGGCGATCCCGGGCGCCGAGCGCCGGCGGCTGCACCTGCTGGCCGGGCAGGCGCTGGAGCGGCTCGACCCGCCCCCGGTGGTGCAGCTGACCCGGCACTTCCGGGAGGCGAACGAGGTCGACCGGTGGTGCCGGTACGCGGAGCTGGCGGCCGCCCGGGCGGTCGCCTCCGGCGACCGGACCACCGCCACCGTCCTGCTGAACGAGCTGCTGTCGCGGGTCGGCACCGGCACCGGCGCCGCCGGGCTGCCGAGCGCGACCCGGGCCCGGCTGGCTCGCGAGCTCGCCGCCAACGCGCTGGTCCGCCGGGAGGCGGTCGACGACCTGCACCGGCGGGTGGTCGACACGCTCCAGCTGGTGGTCGACAGCGGCGGGCTCGACCCGGTCGACACCGCGCTGATCCGCAGCCGGCTCGGCCGGTTGCTCGCCCAGCAGGGCGATCTCGGCGCCGCCCACACCATGCTGGAGCTGGCGATCGACCATCTGCACGCCGACTCCGCCGAGGCGGCCCGGGCGATGACCTACCTCGGCTGGCCGCACCTGGGGCCGTGGCCGGCCTCGGTCCACCTGGAATGGCTGCGGCGGGCGGCCGCGGTCGACCACTCCCGACTCCCGTTGACCGACCGGTACGCGTTGATCGCCGACCGCGCCACCGCGCTGCTGCAGCTCGGTGAGGAGGAAGGCTGGGAGTTGGCGGCCGAGCTTCCCGACGACGCCGAGCACGGGGAGGCGCGGCGGCTGCTGGCCCGCGCCAACGCGAACTTCGGCTCCGCCGCCGTCCTCTGGGGACGGTACGAGGAGGCCGGGTGGCGGTTCAAGGTCGCGATGGCGCTCGCCGACGACGTCCAGTACCACCGGTTGGTCAACAAGATCCGGGTGGCCCGGGCCGACCTGCACTGGTTCACCGGCGACTGGGGTGATCTGGAGCGGGAGGCGTCCGATCTGGTGCAGACCGAGGATGTCGACCCGCTGGTGGCGCTGTCCGCGACCCGGCTGAGCGGCTGGTTGCACGCGGCGCAGGGCAGTCGCCGGAAGGCCGAGGAGTGCTTCCAGTCCGCGCTGGACGGCTTCCGGGAGCTCGGCGCGGCCGAGGACCTGATCGAGCCGGCGGCCGGGCTGGGCCGGCTGTGGCTCGCCGACGGGCACCCCGAGGAGGCGCTGGCGGTCACCGAGCAGCCGATCCAGCCGGTGACCGTGAAGGGGATCTGGGTCTGGGCGACCGACATCGTGCCGGTCCGGGTGGAGGCGCTGCTGGCGGCCGGGCGGCCCGACGACGCCGTCAAGCTCGTCGATGCGTACGCGGATGGGCTCGGCGATCGGGCGGCGCCGGCGCCACAGGCCGGGCTCGCCACCTGCCGGGCGCTGGTCGCCGAGGTCCAGGGTCGGGACGCCGCCGCCGCGTTCGACCGGGCGGCTCGGGCCTGGGATCGGCTGCCCCGGCCGTACGACGCGCTGCGGGCGCGGGAGCGGCAGGCCGAAGCGCTGCTCGCCGGCGGCCGTACCGAGCCGGGCCTGTCAATGCTCAACACCGTCTGGCAAGGACTGTCCGATCTGGGCGCTCGGGGGGACGCCGACCGGGTGGCGCGGGGGTTGCGCGAGCGCGGCGTGGAGGTACGCCGGCCGTGGCGGGGCGGCCGCCGCGGCTACGGCGACCAGCCGTCGCCGCGGGAGTTGGAGGTGGTCCGGCTGGTGCTCGCCGGGAAGACCAACCGGGAGATCGCCGACGAGCTCTGCAAGTCGCCCCGGACGGTCGCCGGCCAGCTCGGCTCGGTGATGCGCAAGCTCGGCGTCTCCTCCCGCACCGAGTTGGCGGTACGGGTGGTCGAGGCGGGACTGATTCCGGATGAGCCCTGAGCCCCGGGTCGGCTGATTCGATTCCGACCGGCTGATTTCTCCGAACCGCCGCGCCAACGACCGTCGCGGCGTAGAATGCGCGGCGGGGGTGCTCAATGTCGCGGCGGCTGGTCAATCTGACCCTGGATACGCTTGCCGACCTCCCGCATTCGTGTCGATCCTGCGTGTTCTGGGAGCTCGACCCGGCGGCGGCGAGGATCGCCTGCGCCACCGGCGATCCGGCATTAGAGAAGGAGGCGTGGATCTCGCAGACCCTGCTCGAGTGGGGTTCCTGCGGCAAATTGGTGTACGTGGATGACGTGCCGGCCGGGTACGTGATGTACGCGCCGTCGGCGTACGTGCCGGGCGGCCGGGCCTTCCCGACCGCGCCCGCCTCGCCGGACGCGGCGCTGCTCACCACCGCCTACGTCGCACCGGCGTATGTCGGCGGCGGGTTGGGCCGGATGCTGGTGCAGGGGGCGGCCCGCGACCTGACCACCCGGGGACTGAAGGCGATCGAGGCGTTCGGGAACGCCCGGTACGGCGAGCCGGACCTGACCGTCGGCGGCGGGGGCGGCTGCCTCGCCCCGGCGGACTTCTACGTGTCGGTGGGGTTCAAGACGATCCGGCCGCACCCGCGCTATCCCCGGCTCCGGTTGGAGCTCCGGACCGCCCTGTCCTGGCGCTCCGATGTGGAGTACGCGATCGACCGGTTGCTCGACTCGATGACCCCGGAGCGGTTGCTCGGCGCGGTCCGGCCGCCGATCCGCGCCATCGCCTAGCGCTCAGACCGCGCCGGCGCGCTCAGACCTCGGCGGCGGCGAGGCTCGCCCGCAGCTGGCTGACGTCGATTGAGCCGGTGGGCACGTCGGCCTCGATCGGGTAGTACATCCGCTGCACCGCGGCGAGGATCGCGTCCACCACCGTGTCCCGGAACCGCGGCGAGGTCAGCCGGGCCCGGTCCACCGGCGAGGTCAGGTAGCCGATGTCCACCCGCACCGCCGGCATCCTGGTCAGCCGCAGCAGATCCCAGGTCTTCGGGTGCGTGCGGCAGTCGCACATCCCGGTCCTGGCCACGATCTCCCGCTGCACCAGCCCGGCCAGCCGCTCGCCGATGGTCGAGGAGACCCCGCCCGGGACGCCGTAGTGATAGGCAGCGACCCCTTCGGCGACCGGCGACCGGTGCCCGTCGATGTGCAGCGAGATGAACAGGTCGGCGCCGAGGTCGTTGGCGAGCTCGGCCCGGGCGGCGTCCGGCATCGGGGTGGCCAGCCGCGGTCCGCGGGTCAGGTGCACCCGCACTCCGGCGGCGGTGAGCCGGCCTTCCAGCCGGGCCGCCAGGTCCCAGGTCAGGTCCGCCTCGGTCCAGCGCATCGAGCCTTCGTACGCCACCACGCCGGGGTCGGTGCCACCGTGGCCGGGGTCGACCACCACCCGCTTGCCGACCAGCGCCGGGCCGGCCCGGCGCAGCCGCTCCGACTCCCGCAGCCACTGCGGCCGGCCACCGACCACCTTGCGGCCCAGCCGGCGCAGCGCGTGCAGGGTCTCCGGGCCGCACGAGCCGTCCGGCACCAGCCCGACCTCCCGCTGGAACTGGGCCACCGCCCGGGCGGTGCGAGCACCGTAGATGCCGTCGGCCCGGCCCACGTCGTACCCCATCTCCAGCAGCCGCTCCTGCAGCTCCCGGACGTCCTCGCCGACCAGCGGCTCGGGCACCGAATGGAACAGCGTCCGGGCGCCGAGCCGCCAGCGGGCCGCCTCCAGCGCCCGCCAGGTCTCCTCGGTCACGCGACCGTCGGCGTTCAGCCCGTGCGACTGCTGGAACGCCCGCACCGCCTGCACCACCGCGTCGTCGAAGGTGTCCGGGCCCGGTTCGGTGAGCAGACCGAGCGTGCACAGGATGTGCCGGATCTCGGCGACCGCCGGGCCGGTGTCACCGCGCCGGATCGTACGCATGGCGCGCTACAGCGCGGATTCGATCAGCCGGACCAGCTCGCCCTTGGGCTTGGCCCCGACGACCTGCTTCACCGGCTCGCCGTTCTTGAAGATCGTGAGAGTCGGGAGGGACATCACCTTGTACGCGCGGACGGTCTCGGGGTTCTCGTCGGCGTTCATCTTGACGATCTCCAGCCGGTCAGCCATCTCGCCCGCGATCTCCTCCAGGAGCGGTGAGACCTTCCGGCACGGCATGCACCACTCGGCCCAGAAGTCGACCAGCACCGGCTTGTCGGACTCGAGCACGTCCTGCTTGAAGCTGGCGTCGGTGACTGCCTTGGTTCCCACGAATGACTCCTTCGTTACTCGAGCGAGGCCACGTACCGTTCGGCGTCGATGGCGGCCGCACAGCCGGTGCCGGCCGCGGTGATCGCCTGGCGGTAGGTGTGGTCTACCACGTCACCGCAGGCGAAAACCCCGGGTAGGTTGGTCCGGGTCGAGGGCGCCTCGGTCAGCACGTACCCATTCTCATCCACCGCAACCTGATCTTTGAACAGCTCGTTGCGCGGGTCGTGCCCGATGGCGATGAACAGCCCCGCCACGTCCAGGGTGCGGGTTTCGCCGGTGTTGACATCCCGGATCCGAAGCCCGCACACCGACCCGTTCTCACCGAGCACCTCGTCGACGACCGTGTTCCACAGCACGTTGATCTTCGGGTTGGCGAGCGCCCGCTCCGCCATGATCTTGCTGGCGCGGAACTGGTCGCGCCGGTGGATGATCGTCACGGAGCTGGCGAACCGGGTGAGGAAGGTCGCCTCCTCCATCGCCGAGTCGCCGCCGCCGACCACCGCGATCGGTTGGTCCCGGAAGAAGAACCCGTCACAGGTGGCGCACGAGGACACGCCGTGGCCGAGCAGCTCCTGCTCGCCGGGGACGCCGAGCTTCCGCCACTGCGAGCCGGTGGCGAGGATCACCGCGCGCGCCCGGTAGGCGGTGTCGCCGACGTAGACGGTCTTGATGTCGCCGGTCAGCTCCACCCGGGTGGCGTCGTCGGTGAGCAGCTCGGCACCGAACCGCTCGGCCTGCTTGCGCATGTTGTCCATCAGCTCGGGACCGAGGATGCCGTCCGGGAAGCCGGGGAAGTTCTCCACCTCGGTGGTGGTCATCAAGGCGCCGCCGGACTGCACCCCTTCGATAACGAGTGGGTGCAGCTTGGCCCGCGCCGCGTACACCGCCGCGGTGTATCCAGCCGGCCCGGAGCCGATGATGATCACATCGCGGATCTCGTCCACTGCCCTCGTCTCCTGCCCATCCATGCGCCAGCCGCAACGCCATCGTACGGACCAACATTCCCGCCCGGACAGCGGCGGTCGGTCAGGAAATCTGGGTTTGGTACCGGACGTCCGGGTCGCCGGTGACCAGCCCGCAGTCCGGTCCGGAGACCCACGCCCAGCGGCTGCCGTCGCCCGCGGTGGCCCAAACGATCAACGCGGGTTCACCCTCGAAGGTGGCGAAGTCAACGGTGGTGATCGAAACCGGCGGGGGCTGCAGCGCGGCGGCGATCAGGGCCAGGCACTCGTTCCGTTCGGCCGGGTCCAGCCAGAGCCAGGCCAGCGGGTCCGGTACGACCGACGGGGGTGCCTCGTTGACGCCGAGCTCGTTCTCGGGCGCCTGCACCGGTGGGCTCGGGCGGTTCTGGTGGCCGAGCACCGGGGTCGGTCGCGCCGGCTCCGTGATCGCAAGGGTCGCAGCCTCGTAGTTGCTGCCGGTGGCGACCATCAGCGGGCCGGCCTCCTCGTCAGCGGTCGGGGCGGCCGCCTCCGGCGCGAGCTGGTCGGTGCTGCCGTCGCTGGCTTTGTCCTCGTCGCCGCTGCCTTCCACGATGAAGTCGGGGAAGGTCTGGTCCGGCTGCCACTCGGTGAGGCTGACCGCGCTGAACGCGGCCACGCCAGCGGCGAGCGCGAGCCCGGCGCCCCACCGGGCGGCCCGGCGCCGCTTCCGGGCACCGGGGTGGCTGGGTGGCCGGCGGGACTCGGCGACTGGTCGGCCGGCGGGTGCGGCCGGCGCCGCGTCCGGTGCGCCGGCCCCGCCCGGAGCGGCCGCCACGTCCGGAGCACTCGCCGCTTCCGGCGCGCCGACCGCGGCGGCGAGCGCCCGGTCGAGCCGAGCGGTGACGTCGTCGGGCATGGTGACCGGTGGCAGCGTCCGCAGGTCACGGGTGACCGCGGCGATCGCCGCGGACAGCTCGGTGGCCGCCCGCGCCCAGCTCGGGTCGGTCGAGACCAGCTGGGCTACCCGGTCCCCCTCGGGGGTGCCGGCCAGCGCGCCGCCGAGATGGTCGGCGAGCAGCTCCCAGTCGACCTCGCCGTTCACCGCACACCACCCCCTCCCGGCGCCGCGAAGCCCTGCGTGGATGGGACGGTTGAACCGGCGCTAAGGTTCCCGCCGCCGCGCAGATGCCCGAGCAGCACCGCCAGCCGGGCCCGGCCCCGGGCGCACCGGCTCTTCACCGTGCCCTCGGCGACCTCGAGGATCGCGGCCGCCTCGGCCACCGAGTATCCCTGGATGTCGACCAGCACGATCGCGGTCCGCTGGTCGACCGGCAGCTGGTTGAGCGCCTGCCGCACCACCAGCACCGTGTCGTGGTCGACCGGCCGGGCGGCGAGTTCGGTGCTCCGGTCCGGCCCCTCCTCCGGCAGTGGCACGGTCGGCTGGGCCTTCCGGCGCCGGATCCGGTCCAGGCAGGCGTTGATCACGATCCGGTGGAGCCAGGTGGTGACCGCCGAGTCGCCCCGGAACCGGGCGGCGGCGCGGTGTGCTGACAGGAGCGCGTCCTGCAGGGCATCGGCGGCTTCCTCCCGGTCGGCGAGCGTGCGTACGGCGACCGCCCAGAGCCGATCGCGGTGGCGGTGGAACAGCTCACCGAAGGCGGTCGGGTCGCCGTCGACGTGTGCCCGTAGCAGTTCGGCGTCCGAGCGGCCGGCCGGCGGCTCAGCGTCCGCCATGTCAGTAGCCTTCGATGGTGAGCTGCTGGACCTCCACCCGGTAGCCGCCGTCGTCGGGCGGCAGCTCACTGAACCACACCATCACGTACTGGTAGGCCTGCTCGGGGTCGAACGAGCTGAACACCACGTTGGGGCCGCCGGACTGCGACTCGGTGATCGGCTCGAAAGTCTGGTAGACCTGCTCGTCGCCTTCGCCGGAGGAGCCGGGATCGCTGTCGCCGGCCCGGATGTCGACGGTCGCGCCAGCGGTGGCGAGCTGCAGCTCGATGGTGGAGAGGACGCGCGGCTGCCCCAGGTTGATCAAGATCCCCATGCCGGACTTCAGGTTGCCGAACGCCGCGCTGTTGTAGCGGTCGGTCCGCCAACCGGTGCTGAGGTCGCCGTCGACCAGCGCCTCCACCCCGTCCAGCTCGGTCCGGTCGCCCGGCGGCGGGTCGACGATCCGGATCTGGCTCGGGTCCAGCTCGATCGGCTGCGGTTCCCCGGTGGGCGGGCCGGCCGGCGCGGGTGACTCGGTCGGCTCCCCGCCCGCGTTGCTCGGGGTGAGCCCCGGATCGTCGTCGCTGGTGAGCCAGTTCAGCCCGACCAGTAACCCGACCATGCCGACCACCAGCAGCCCGGCCAGCCCGAGCGCGATCTTCCGGCCGGACGGGCGGGTCGGGGCCGGCTCGGCGGCGGTGAACCGGATCGGCCCGGCCCCGGAGACCGGTGGCTCCGGCTCGGCGTAGTAGCCGTCGCCGGAGTCGGCATAGTACGGCTGCTCGGGGAGGCTGTCGAACCGGCCGAGCTCGGCGGCGAGCACATCGGCCGGGGGCGGCGACAGCCGCCGGTCGAGTAGGTCCATGGTGAGCGCGTCGAGGTGGTCCGGCACGCCGGCGCGGACCTGCCGGGGCGCGGCGAGCGCGCCGGCCGAGTCGCGCACCGCGTCCGGCAGGGCGGACGGGCCGGGCACCTCCGCGTGCGGCCAGTAGCCGGTGAGCGCGAAGTAGAGGAGTGCCCCGACCGCCCGGACATCCTCCTCGGCCGGGGCGGTGCCGTCGGCCCGGGCGTCGGCGAGGACCACCCGGCCATCGAGACCGATCAACACCGTGCCGGGGTGGATGTTGCCGTGGGTCATCCCGTTGGCGTGCAGCGCGGTCACCCCGGCGGCGACTGCGTGCGCCACCGCGATCGCCCGCTCGGCGTCGAACGGGCCCATCATGGTGTGCTCGCGCAGCGAGGCACCGTCGATCCATTCGCGGACCACGTACGCCCGGGCGTGCTCGTCGATGGCGTCGTAGACGCCGACCAGGTTGGGATGGACGATCCGGCTCGCCTCGACCGCGGTCTGCAGCATCTGGGCCGCGGCCGGGCCACCCGGGTAGCGGATCAGCACCGCCACCGGGCGGCGGAGCAGCACATCGACGCCTCGCCAGATCTGCCGGCCGGCGCTGTCGGTGTTGATGTGCAGCTCCAGCTGGTAACGCTCAGCGAGAATCTCGCCGCCAGCGGGCGCGCTGACGCCGTGTTCGGTGCCGGGACCCTCGCCGACCTGGGTCACCCAGTCCTCCCTCAGCAGCGGGACGTCGGTCCTTCCTCCAGAAGCGTAGGCGGTAGGCGCCACTGCCGCCCCTGCCCCAGCCGACCATAACTCGGCCGAGTCACGAAGGCGACACAACTCGGGAGCGGCTTTGGTCAAGCTGGAATCCGGGGCGATCACATGGGAATGCCGGAAAAGTCTGACATATTCCTAGAGGTTCCGCCAGCGGTGCAGCGGTACCGATCGTGCCGTCCACTCTCACCATTGACGGCGGCCATTGGTTGGCCGCGATCACGGCGGATCGCAATCACTCTGCGTTCATTCATTCCGACCACCAGTAACAGCGGCTGGCCGTACAGTACCTATATGCGGGGGATTGCCGGTTACGTAGGACTCGACGCCGAGCTGGCGGAGACGGTGCTCCGGCGGATGGCGCGGCAGGTCGGGTGCGCCGACGAACCGGTCGCGATGCACCGCGGAATCGGCCTGGTGGCACCGATCCGGTCCGCCGACGGCCGCTATCTCATGGCGTACGAGGGCGAGCTCTATAACGAAGCCGAGTTGCTCGACGCGCTCGCCCCGATCGAGGCCACCGGTGGGCCGGCGCTGATGCTGGCGGCGTGGGCGCGGTCCGGCGCGGCGGTGCTGGACCACTGCAACGGCCGGTTCGCGTTGGCGATCCTCGACACCAGCACCGGCGAGGTGACGCTCGCCCGGGACCCGATCGGGCACGCGCCGCTCTACTTCGCCGCCGACGGATCCGGCCGGGTCGCGTTCGCCAGCGAGCTCCGGGCGATCCTCGCCGCCGGCGTGGTGCCGCGCCGGCCGGACGACCCGACCATCTACCGATACCTTGCGCTCGGTGTTCACGACGACACCGAGCGCACGTTCTTCGATCGGGTGACCCGGCTGCAGCCGGGCGAGCTGGTGGTGATCTCACCCACCGGCGAGCTGCGCCGGGAGACCTACACCGGACTGTTCCGGGAGCTCGACCACCTCGCCACCGGCCACCGGTCAGCCGGCGCTGGGGATCGGGCGCCGAGCGCGGTCGGCGACCAGGTCGCCGCGGCGATCGGGGCGGCGATCGAGCGCCGGATGGTCAGCGACGCCCCGGCCGGCGCCAGCCTCGCCGGCACCCCGGACCTCGACCGGCTCGCCGACGACCTGCCCGACCTGCTCGACTGCCAGCAGCAGCCGGTCGGTTCGATCGCCGGCTACGCCGACTACTGCCTGATGCGCGAGGCGAGCCGGCAGGTCTCAGTGCTGGTGGACCGGTCGGCCGCCAGCGAGCTGGTGCTCGAGCAGCTGCGGCAGACCGGCCAGCCACCGCTGCGGCTCCGGCTGCGCCGCCGCTCCATCGTGCCGCCGGCCGAGCTGCTCGGCCCGGGCTTCCCGGACGACGCCCGTGCCGCGCCGGCCGGCCCCGGCGGGCGGTCGGCCGAGCAGCTGCTCCGGCGCCGGCTGCCGGGGCTGCTGCGCTGCCAGGACCGGAACGGCGCCCGGTTCGGCGTCCGGCGCCGCGAGCCGTACCTCGATCCGTACCTGCTGCGGGTGCTGTGGCGGCTGGACCCGGCGGCGCTGCGTGCCGTCACCGCCGACCTGCCGCCGGCGCCGGCCACCACCCCGCCACCGGACCGGTGGCCGGCACCGCTGGCCGCCCTCGCCGGCGAGCTGTTCGGCTCCGAGCGGTTCGCCGCCCGGCCCTATGTGGACGC
Organism: Natronosporangium sp.; assembly: GCA_036564175.1. Taxonomy (GTDB): domain Bacteria; phylum Actinomycetota; class Actinomycetes; order Mycobacteriales; family Micromonosporaceae; genus Natronosporangium. The sequence goes on along the minus strand of DATCKZ010000103.1, from coordinate 15,971 downwards.
GCAAGCGGTGCGCCGGGCGTACCGCGCCGGCGAGCTGGACCCGGCGTTCGGCTGGCGGCTGGTCAATGTGGAGCTTTGGCTGCGCGGGCTGGTCGACCGTGACCCGACGCTGCCGCCGGCGGCCACGTTCGTGGCCCACTACGCCCGGCCGGTGGTCACCGCACCCGCCGACCCGCCGGTCCGGCCGGCCGGCGGCGATCTGATTACTGTGGACGCCGGGGGTTAGCCAGCCGGCCGATCGCCGGGATCTTCCGGCCGACCAGCACCAGCATCTCGTTCAGCTCGTCGACCCGCAGCAGTCTCGCCAACCCGAAGTAGGCACCGAGCACCGCCAGCCCACCCAGGATCAGCTGCGCCAGCGCCTCCAGCTTGCTCGGCTGCGCGCCACCGGGCAGCAACAGCACCACCAGCGCCCCGGCACCGGCCGCCCCGATCGCGGCGAGCAGCACCTTGCCCAAGCTGACCCCGACCTGCCGCAGTCGCAGCGAGCCCAGCCGGCGGTGCAGCAGCGTCGCCATCACCACCGCGGCGAACACGTAGGAGACCGCGTTGCCGAGCATCATCCCGGCCGCCACGAACGACGCCGCGAACGCCGCGAAGATGCCGAGTTGGACGCTGATCCGGACGATCACCGTGCCGATGTTCACCAGCGCCGGGGTCTTGGTGTCGCTCAGTGCGTAGTGCGCGAACGTGGCGAGCTGGCCGACCGAGAACGGGATCAGCGCCAGCCCGGCCATCAGCAGCACCGGCGCGGTCGCGTCCGCCGCGCTGGCGTTGAACACTCCCCATTGGAACAGGGTGGTGGAGATCGGTTGCGCGAGCACCACGTACGCCACCGCGATCGGGGCCAGCACCGCGGTGGCCATCCGGGCACCGGTGGTGACGTCGGTGACCAGGTCGTCGTACCGCTTGTCGGCGGCGGCGCCGCTCATCCGCGGCATCAGCGCCATGATGATCGAGACCCCGACGATCCCGTGCGCCATCATCAGCAGCAGGAACACCTGGTTGAAGATGAGCAGGCCGGCCTCGGCGTTGGCGCCGTTGATCAGCGACAGCACCACCAGCACGCCGATCTGGTTGGCGCCGACGTAGCAGAACATCCAGCCGCCGAGCCGGGCCAGCTCGCCCAGCCGCAGCGCCTTGAAGTCGAACCGCCACCGCATCCGGAACCCGACCCGCCGCAGCGCCGGCAGCAACCCGGCCGCCTGCACCACGATCCCGAGCAGGGTGCCGCCACCGATCAGAAGGATCCGGCCGGCGTCCATCTCCGCCGGGTCCAGCACCTCCGCTCCGTAGATCAGGAGGTAGAGCGCGAACGTGGCGATCACGACCAGGTTGTTGAGGATCGGTGCCCACATCGGAGCCGCGAAGTGGCCGCGGGTGTTGAGCACCGCCATCAGCACGCCGGCCAGACCGTAGAAGAAGATGGTCGGCAGGATCAGGTACGACCAGGCGCGGACCAGCCCGGGCGCCTCGGTGCGGGAGATCCAGACCAGGATCGGGGCGCAGGCGACTGCCAGCACGGTGGTCGCGCCGAGCGCGAGCACCGCCAGCGTCACCAGCCGCTGGGTGTAGGCCTCACCCCGGTCCGGGTCGAACTTGCGGGCACGCACCAGTGACGGCACCAGCACGCTGGTGAGGATCCCGCCGAGCAGCAGCTCGTAGACCATGCCCGGGAACCATTGCGCGGTGGTGTAGGCGTTGCCGACCAGCGTGCTGCCGAGCGCGGCCGCGATGATGACGGTCCGGAGGAAGCCGGTGATCCGGCTGACCAGACTGCCCAGTGCCATGATCGCGCTGTTGCCGGCGGCGTTGCCGTGTTCGTCCGGTGGCGCGCCGGCCGCAGCCGCGGCAGCCTCGGCCGCCGGCGCTGGCTCGGCGGTCCGGCGCGCGTGCTCGCTCTGGTACACCCGACCCGGTGGCATTCCCTGACCATATCCGTGTCCGCCGCCACGCGGTTAGGCTAGGTTGGTTCAGCTATGGCCAACGAACTCACTGCTGCTCAGCGCCGCGCGGTCGCCGAACTGATGCGGATCTGGCCGGTCGCCGACGAGCTCGCACAGCGGTTCGTCGCCGCCGGCCACGAGCTGCATCTGGTCGGCGGACCGGTCCGGGACGCGCTACTCGGGCGGCTCGGCAACGACCTTGACTTCTGCACCGACGCCCATCCGGACCAGACCCTGAAGCTGCTGCACGGCTGGGCGGAGACCACCTGGGAGACCGGGCGCGAGTTCGGCACCATCGGCGCCGCCCGGCGCGGCCTCCGGCTGGAGATCACCACGTTCCGGGCGGAGGCGTACGACCGGGTCAGCCGCAACCCGACCGTGCAGTACGGGACCAGCCTGGTCGAGGATCTTCGTCGGCGCGACTTCACGGTTAACGCGATGGCGATCTCGCTGCCGGAGCACAAGTTCACCGACCCGTACGACGGGCTCACCGACCTGGCCCGCCGGGTGCTACGCACCCCCGGCACCCCGCAGGAGTCGTTCGGCGACGACCCGCTGCGGATGCTGCGGGCGGCCCGGTTCGTGTCGCAGCTGCGGTTCTCGGTCGACCCGGCGGTGCTGGCGGCGATCAAGGAGATGGCCGGGGATCTGCAGCGGATCACCGCCGAGCGGATCCGGGAGGAGTTCACCAAGCTGCTGATGGGCGAGGACCCGGTGGCCGGGCTGCGGCTGCTGGTCGACACCGGGCTGGCCGACCAGTTCCTGCCGGAGCTGCCCGGGCTGCGGCTGGAGATCGACGAGCACGCCCAGCACAAGGACGTCTACGAGCACACGCTCACGGTGGTGCGCAACGCCATCTCGTACGAAGCGGGCGAGCCGGACTTCATCCTCCGGATGGCGGCGCTCATGCACGACGTTGGCAAGCCCGCCACCAAGCAGGTCGGCAAGGACGGCCGGGTCAGCTTCCACCACCACGAGATCGTCGGCGCCCGGATGACCCGGGCCCGGATGAAGGCGCTGCGCTACCCGAAGGACGTCATCTCCGACGTCTCCAAGCTGGTCGCGCTGCACCTGCGGTTCTACGGGTACGGCCGGGGCGAGTGGACCGACTCGGCGGTGCGGCGCTATGTGACCGACGCCGGGCACCTGTTGCCGCGGCTCCACAAGTTGACGCGGTCCGACTGCACCACCCGGAACCGTCGCAAGGCCGCCCAGCTCGCCGCCGATTACGACGCGCTGGAGGCGCGGATCGCCCGGCTGCAGGCCGAAGAGGACCTGGCCCGGGTCCGGCCGGACCTGGACGGCAACGCGATCATGGAGTTGCTCGGGATCCCGCCCGGGCCGACCGTCGGCAAGGCCTGGCGGCACCTGAAGGAGCTGCGGCTGGAGCGCGGTCCGCTCTCCCGCGAGGAGGCCGAGGCCGAGCTGTTCGCCTGGGCCCGGGCCGAGGGCGTGCTGCCACCCGAGTGAGCGTCGCGCCGCTGGATCGGGTTGGCTACGGTCGAGGGCGTGCGACAGCGATGGGCGTGGACGAACCGGCACGCGGTACCGCTGTTCGTCGCCGCACTGGTCGCGTTCGTGCTCGCCGGCGGCAGCCTGCTGACGGTGCTGGTGCTCGACAACCGCGCCGACGGTGACCGGCCATCGACCGAGAGTTGCCATACCGGCATTTGGCAGGTGACCAGCTACACCGAGCAGGACGAGCTCGGCACCGCCCGGATGATCGAGGGCGAGCCGGTGCTGCGGTTCAACGAGGACGGCACCGGTCTGGCGGACTTCGGGAACGGCGCGCGGGTGGAGGTTGAGACCCTGCTGATCGGGACCGTGGTCGGGACGGTCGCCGGCCAGATCTCCTACCGGTACGAGTCCTCGGAGCAGACGCTGGAGTTCGTGGAGCAGCAGTCCAACGCCAGGATCACAGCCGAGGCGGAGTACGCCGGCCTGCTCCCACCCGGCGATTTCACGCTGCCCGAGGGCCCGCTCGACTACAGCTGCGCCGGTGACGAGATGACCTTCAGCGACGGCGAGCAGAACTTCCAGCTGCGCCGGACCGGCTGATCGCACGACCGGCGGCGAGCCGGTCAGCTGAATCCGACCGCGCCGCCCGGCTCACCGATCCCGTCGGCGCTGGCCACCGCGACCCCGCTCGCGCCGGCCGGCAGGGGCAGGGCGATCGGCCGGGACTCGCCGGTGCCGGGGTCGACCGCCAGCCAGCGCGTCAGCAGCGGCACCGACACCGGGGCGCCGGCCCGGCCGCCCGACAGGTCGATGGTCACCAGCTCCGCGGCGGTCTCGGCGGTCCGCACCAGCAGCAGCCCGGGGTCGAACTGCCCGGGCTGCAGCTCCCAGCCGCCGCCGAGCCCGGTCAGCGGCAGCTCCTGGGTCAGCTCACCGGGCAAATTAAACACTCCGATAGCGACGGTCGCGAGCGGACCGTCGTCGGCCGCCGCCATCAGCGGCACCGGCTTTCGTCTAGCCAGACCGGGATGGCGTCCGGTGCGCCGATCCGGCACCGTGACCGGCGTTCTGGCCGGCCTCTACCCGGCGTGGAAGGCGGCCCGGACCGAGCCGTCGACGCGCTCCGCAATGAGACGCGCCTCGCCAGGGGTCACCCCGCAACAGCGAGAAGCCAGCGATATGACAGCGATCACTACAACACTTGATGACGAATGCGCAACGCGAAGCGGTACGGGGGCCGACGTTCAGGTGGCTGCGACTTTGCCTGAGGGGGCACCTTGCGGTTTCGAATCCTCGGCTCGGTGCGGATCGAGCCCGACTCCGGCCACGCCATCGCCGGCCGCCGGAAGCAGACGGTGTTGGCGATGTTACTGGTCAACCTCGGACAAGCGGTCTCCACCGACCGGTTGATCGACGCGATCTGGACCGACACGCCGCCTCCGGCGACCGCCCGCGAGCAGGCCCAGAACTGCGCGGCGGCGGTGCGCCGGACGCTGCTGCAGGCGCAGAACGGTCACGCGTGCCAGCACGGTGGCCGCGCGAAGATCACGACGGAGCGGCATGGATACCGGCTCACGGCGGATCCGGAGACGGTGGACGCGGTCCGGTTCGAACGGATCGTCCAGGGCTGCCTCGACGCGCCGGTGGGGCGCGACCAAGAGGTCGTGGCTTCCCTCCGGGCCGGGCTCGACCTCTGGACCGGTACGGCGCTGGCCGGGCTCCGCTCGCTGGAGCTGCAAGCCGAGGCCGCTCGGATGGAAGAGCTGAAGCTGCTGGCGATCGAGGAGCTCGCCGGCCGGGAACTCCGGCTCGGCCACTCGCCGGCGATGAGCGCCGCCAATCTGCTCGCGCTCACCAAGCTCTACCCGTACCGGGAGCGGCTCTGGCTGCTGCACATGGAAGCGCTGCGGCGGTGCGGGCGGCTCACCGAGGCGCTCGCCCGGTTCCGCGAGTTCCGGTCGATCCTGGTCGCCGACCACGGCATCGAGCCGGGCCCGGAGATCCGGGCGAAAGAGCGGGAAATCCTTCGGCAGAACCGCTGACGTTCGCCTGCCAACACAACTGCGGCGGAACTGGGCGATCCCGGGTACGGGATCGCCCAGTCCCGCCGCGACTGGGAACCGGGAAACGATCAGTCGTCGATCGCGGCCGGGGTCGGCCGGCTGTCGTCGCTGTTGTTGGCAGCGCCGATCCGCTGCCCGAGCTTGGCGAGCAGGCCGGCCAGGTCGACGCCGGTGAGGTCGGTGCCGAGCTGCAGGCCCTGGGCCACGTTGCTGGCCACGGTCCGGCTCAGCGAGGACGCGCCATCGGTCGAGATCACGGTCATCTTGTCGATGCCCTTCATCGGCTCGGAAGCGGCGCCGACCACCTCCGGCAGCACCTTGACCAGCAGGTCGAGGACCGCGGCCTCACCGTACTTCTGGAACGCCTCGGCCTTGAGCCGCATCGCCTCCGCCTCGGCCCGGCCGCGGGCAAGGATCGCGGCCGCCTCGGCCTGCCCTTCGCGCTCGATCGCTTCGGCGATCGCCGTCCGGTTCGCTTTCTCGCCTTCACCGGTGAGCCGGGCCCGCTCCGCCTCCGCCTGCGCGGCGGCGATCGCCGCCTGCCGGGCGGCGTCGGCCCGGAGCACCTCGGCGTTGCGGGCACCCTCGGCTTCCTGCTCCACCTCGTACCGGGCGGCGTCGGCGGGCTTGCGGACCTCGGTGTCGAGCTCGCGGTCCTTCAGCTCGGCCTTGCGCATCGCCACCTTCTGCTGCTCGGTGAGGATCGCCTGGTCGCGCTCGGCCTTGGCGAGCGGCCCCGCCGCCTCCGACTGCGCCTTCGCGGCGTCGATCTCCGCCTGGATCGCCGCCTGCTTGAGGGCGAGGTTGCGCTGCGACTCTGCGATCGCTTCCTCGGCGAGCAACCGCTCCCGCTCGGCCGCCTGCCGGGCCTGCGCCTCGGCGATCGCGGCGTCCTTGAGCACCCGGGCCGCTTCCGGCCGGCCGAGGTCGTCCAGGTAGGACCCTTCGGCGACGATGTCCTGCAGCTGGAAGGTGTCGAGCACCAGACCCTGGTTGGTCAGCGAGCTCTCCGCCTCCTCGGCCACCGCCGAGGCGAACGCGGCCCGGTCGCGGATGATCTCCTCGATGGTGAGCCGACCGACGATCGCCCGCAGCGCACCGGCGAGCACCTCCCGGGTGAACTCGTCGATCTCGGCCTGCTGGTGCAGGAACCGCTGTGCCGCCGCCCGGATCGCGTCCTCCGAGCCGCCGACCTTGACGATCGCCACCCCCTGCAGGTTGGCGCGGATGCCCTGCTTGCTCACCGCGCCGGTGATCTCCACCCGGATGCCCCGGCTGGACAGGTCGAGGGTGTGCAGCTTCTGGACCACCGGCAGCACGAACACCGACGCGCCCATCACGACCTTCTGGCCGGACAGGTCCCGGACCCGGCTGCCGTCGGCGGTCCGGGTGGCCCGACCCTTGCGGCCGGTGACGATGAACGCCTGGTTCGGGCCGGCCACCTTGATCCGGGAGATGATGAACAGGATCAGCAAGAAGATCAGCAGCACACCGCCGCCGATCGCGATGACAAGGGGTTGCATGGCTACCTTTCAGATCGGTTGGATCACGATGCCGAGGTCTCGGGACTGATCGGCAGCTGCTCGACCACGACGCTGGTCTCGCTCGGGGCGCTGATGACGAACACCTGGGCGCCGAGCGGGATCGGCGCGTCGGCGCTGGCGTTGACCTTCACCGGTTGGCCACCCAGGGTGATCCGGACCTCGCCGTATCCGTTCGTCGGGATCGGCGTGACCACCACGCCGAGCTGGCCGATCATGTCGTCGCGGACCGGGGTGGCGTCGGTGGGCATCCGCTCGGCCGCTCGGGCCAGCCGCCACGCCAGCCAGCCGGCCGGGATCGCCGCCAGCACGCCGATGCCGGCGGCCGCGAACAGGGCCGGCGCGGTCCGGGCATCCATCGAGGAGCTGGCGATCCCGGCGGTGAAGCCGAACACCGCCAGCCCGGCCGCCACCGCCTCGAGCGGAACGAAGCCGTCCAAGTCGAGCAGCTCGACGCCGAGCAGGCTCAGCGCCAGGAGCAACACTCCGATCCCGCCGATGACCAGGAACAGCACGGTAGCCGTACTCATGGCCATCCTCCCCTTCCCACGCTGCCCAGGGCTTTGAGGATAGCGGTGTGATGCAAATCGCCCCGGCGGCGTGATCGGGCGGCTCGTCGCCGAACCGCGGTGCGGCCAGCGGCTCGGTCAGCCGACCGCCATCCAGGTGATGACCCGGACCACGCCGATCGCCACCAGCAGCCCGAAGACGCCCAGCACGACTGCCACGAACAGGCACGGGATGGTGGCGTTGTCGGTGAACCGGCCGCGCCGGCGGGGCATGGTCAGCGGCCCGCCGTAGCCGCTGGGTGGCCCGGCCCGCTCGGCGGCGGCGATCAGCTCGCGCAGCCGGGCCCGGGCACCCGGATCCGGCACGTCCGACTCATCGCCCTCCCAGCGCAGCATCCGCAGCCGCAGCCACGGATCGGGATTGGCCCGCTCGAACGCGACCAGCTCCGCCTGGGTGAGATCGCTGGTGAGGAAGCCCCAGCGGCCAGCCTCGACCAGGTTGCCGGTCTGCCGATAGACATTGGCGAGCCGCTCGCGCAATTCGATGTCGGTGGGGTGGATCGCAACCAGTGTGCGTAACCGTTGCGTCGCCGTGTAGGTGTGGCCGAGGGCTAGGTCCTGTTTGACCCGTGCGAGCACATCCGCCTTAGCCACGCTTCGATCATTGACGAGACTGGCTGTGGCTGCCACCCGTACCGGTGGCTAGGCGAATAACAAAACGGTAACAGTCCTTATTAGACTACCCACTCAACGACGGTGACCAATCCGATCACCGCCAGTGGCGTAGCCAGCACCATCCCGATCGCGACCGCGAGCACGGTGCCGGGACCAACCGACGGGCTGAACGGCCGGATCGCCGCCAGCACGCGGCCGGTCAGCCGGTCGATGAGTCGCACCCGCCGACCGGGCCGGGCGGCCGAGCGTACCCGGGGCCGTTCCGCGTCCGCGCCCGCCATCAGCTTCGCGAGCCGACGGCGGGCGTACTCGGTGGCGGCGTGGCTGGCGGCCATTGGCCAGCGCACCTCCCGCAGCCGGGCGACCGCCGACGGGAACGCCCGCTCGAAGGCGACCGTGTCCCGGCTGTCGGCGCCGATGGTCAGGTAGTCCCAACGACCGGCCTGGATCCGGTTACCCACCCGCCGATGCACGGCGGCGAGCCGCCGGCGCAGGTCCAGGTCGTGCGGGTAAGCGGCGACGAGGCTGCTCAACCGCTGGATCGCAGGGTGAGTGCAGCCACGTGCGAGGTCGGCCGCGATTCGGTCGAGCACGTACGGCTTGGCCATAGCCCTCACTATGAGTGCGGCCGACCATCCAGTCCAGCCGTCGGTTTGGCCGGCTCAATCATTACAACGGCCGATCCTGGGATCGGCCGTTGTAATGAATCGTCCCCGGTCACGTACTGTGGACGGTCACGTGACGTAGCACACAGTGACGGCGATCACTCCGCCGTACCGTCGCCCCGGATGAACGCCTCCACTGCTTCCCGAGCCTCGTGGTCGGAGAACTGCTTCGGCGGCGACTTCATGAAGTACGCCGAGGCGGAGAGCACCGGACCGCCGTGGCCGCGGTCCTTGGCGATCTTCGCGGCCCGGATCGCGTCGATGATCACGCCGGCCGAGTTCGGCGAGTCCCACACCTCGAGCTTGAGCTCGGCGTTCAGCGGGACGTCCCCGAACGTGCGGCCCTCCAGCCGGATGTACGCCCACTTGCGGTCGTCCAGCCACGGTACGTGGTCGGACGGGCCGATGTGGATGTCGTGGGTGTTCATCTCGTGCGGGATCTGGGAGGTCACCGACTGGGTCTTGGAGATCTTCTTCGAGACCAGCCGGCTCCGCTCCAGCATGTTCATGAAGTCCATGTTGCCGCCGAAGTTGAGCTGGTAGGTCCGGAGCAGCTCCACCCCGCGGTCCTCGAACAGCTTGGCCAGGGTCCGGTGCACGATCGTCGCCCCGACCTGCGACTTGATGTCGTCGCCGACGATCGGCAGCCCGGCCGCCTCGAACTTGGCCGCCCAGGCCGGGTCGGAGGCGATGAAGACCGGCAGGGCGTTGACGAACGCGCAGCCGGCGTCGATCGCCGCCTGGGCGTAGTGCTTGGCGGCCTCCTCGGAGCCCACCGGCAGGTAGCAGACCACCACGTCGGCGCGGGCCGCGCGCAGCGCCGCCGCCACGTCGACCGGCTGCTCGTCGGACTCGTCGATGATCTCGCGGTAGTACTGCCCCAGGCCGTCCAGGGTCGGGCCGCGCTGGACGGTGACCCCGGTCGGCGGCACGTCGGCGAACTTGATGGTGTTGTTCTCGCTCGCGACCACCGCCTCGGCGAGATCCCGGCCGACCTTCTTGGCGTCGACGTCGAAGGCGGCGACGAACTCAATGTCGGACACGTGGTAGTCGCCGAACCGGACGTGCATCAGTCCTGGTACGCGTTCGGCCGGGTCGGCGTCGCGGTAGTAGTGAATACCCTGCACCAGGGACGAGGCGCAGTTGCCGACGCCGACGATGGCGACACGGATCGGGCCCATCGCGGGTCCTCCCTTTCTCATCATCATGACCGCCCCAGGGACTCCGGTGGCGGGGTGGTTCGTGGCGGCCGGCCGGAGCGTTCGTTCGCGATCAGCTCCTCCAGCCAGCGGACTTCGCGCTCACACGCCTCCAGGCCGTGGCGCTGCAGCTCCAGGGTGTACGCGTCCATCCGCTCGGCGGCGCGGGCAAGGATCTCCCGCAGCCCTTCCCGGCGCTCCTCGACCTTGCGCCGGCGGCCTTCTAGGATCCGGAGCCGGGTCGCCCGGTCGGTCCGGGCGAAAAACGCGAAATGCACCCCGAACCCGGTGTCCTCCCAGGTTTCCGGGCCGGCTTGGGCGAGCAGTTCACCGAACCGCTCCTTGCCCTCCGCGGTGATCTTGTAAACGATCCGGCCGCGACGGCTGGTCAGCGGTGGCACCGCGTCATCCGTGGCGGGCGTCTCACCCGCTTCGGTGATCAGGCCAGCGGCCTGCAACCGGCGCAGCGTCGGGTAGAGCGTCCCGTAGCCGATCGCCGCCCGGATCGCGCCGAGCTTGGTGGCGAGCTGCTTGCGCAGCTCATAGCCGTGCATCGGGCCCTCGTGAAGGAGGCCAAGGATGGCGAACTCTACTGTCGCCACAGCGCACCTCCTCCATCCGTACGTAGTTCACCGATGCAACGGCGCGATGTATCGCGCCGATACATCGCGAGGATAGTCCAGCCGGGGCGCCGGTGCAACGGTGGTGGCGCAACTGGCGCACCCTGCGTACGCTCGTGGCCATGCGTTCGCAGCGCCAGTTCGTGGATTACTCGCTGAAGCGGCGAGCGCTGCTGCGCGACATCTACGCCGGCCTGGTCTCTCCGTACGAGGTGTGCGACGCTTCGCCGTACCTGAAGAACGCGGCGAAGTATCACGGTGACCCGACCGATATCCGGTGCCCGATCTGCCGCCGAGAAAACCTCACGCTTGTCCATTACGTATATGGAGATGAGCTCCGGCACGCCGCCGGTCAGGCCCGCTCCCGCGCGGAGCTGCCTGCGCTGGCGGAACGGCTGGCCGAATTCGAGGTGTACGTAGTGGAGGTGTGTCGCGGGTGCGACTGGAACCTGCTGGTCGAGCAGTTCGTCCTAGGCACCGGCCAGAAGCGGCCCGAGGCTGGCGTGCCCGCGATGCCCGCCCGCGAACGACGGCGAGCGCGGGCATGAGCGAGCCGGGTGACTGGCGTGGCGTAGATCACGGTTGTCCCATGATGAGTCGTAGGAACACCTTCGCGAGGGCATGGTGTAACTGATGAGCTCGTATGGCCACCCCCAGCACGACGGCTATGACGATTACGACTCGTACGGACAGTACGAGGACAGCTACGCCGTCGACTCGTACGGTACGGACCCGTACCCCGAGGACACGTACGCGCGCGGTTCGGCCAGGGCAGCCGTTCGGGCGACCGCCTCGGTGGCGGCCGCCTCCACCGGCCGGGCGCGAGTAGCCGCGCCGGATGGCGACGAGCCACGGCCGCGGTACGACTGGTCGCGGGGCGGGAGCGCATCGGCCACCGCGCCGGTCTCGCCGGGTGGTCCGGCGACCGGCCGCGCCACCGTCCGCCCCGCCGGTTCCACCAAGCCGAGCGGCCCGGCGGGCAGCGGTCCGGGCGGCGAAGGCCGGCCGGTCAAAAAGAAGAAGCGGCACTGGCTGCGGAACTCGATCCTGATCGCGCTGGCGGTGATGGTCATCACCACCGGCGGTGGGATGGTGGCGCTGAGCTACTACGTCGACTCGGTCCCGCCGCCGAGCGCGCTCGACCTGCCCGAGGGCAGCACCATCTTCTACGCCGACGGTTCGGAGATGGCGACCCTGCAGGAGGTCAACCGCGAGATCATCGACACCACCGTCCCCGAGCTGGCGAACGTCCGCAACGCGGTGATCGCCGCCGAGGACAAGGGGTTCTTCGAGCACAGCGGCGTCGACTTCATGGGCATCGCGCGGGCCGCCTGGAACAACGCGTTCGGCGACGGTCCGTACTCCGGCGCGTCCACAATCGACATGCAGTACACCCGCGCGGCGGCCGGCCTGACCGAGGACAGCTACCAGCGGAAGCTGCAAGAGGCCGCGATGGCCTACAAGCTCAACCAGGAATACTCCAAAGAGGAGATCCTCGACTTCTACCTGAACCAGGTCTACCTGGGGCGGGGCGCGTACGGCATCCAGGCCGCGGCGGAGGCGTACTTCGGCAAGGACGCGGTCGAGCTCTCGGTCGGGGAGGCCGCGATGATCGCCGGGATCATCCGGTTGCCCGACGACGGGTCGGGGTTCTCGCCGTACGATCCGCGGCACGAGGTGAACCAGGAGGAGCCGCGGATCGCCCTCGAGCGGTGGAACTACGTGCTCAACCAGATGGTGGACACCGGTGCGCTGACCCCGGAGGAGCGGGCCGAGATGACCGAGCTGCCCGAGACGGTTGAGCCGCCGTCGGCCGACTCGGCGTTCCAGGGCCCGCAGGGCACGATCGTCCAGCAGGTCGAGTACGAGCTGCAGGCGATGGGGATCACCGACTCCGCGACCGGTGGCTACCGGATCACCACCACCATCGACAAGGACATCCAGAAGGCGGCGGTCGAGGCGGCCCGGCGCCAGAACGAGGCGGATCACTGGAACGGTGTGTCGGAGCACGTCGACGCCGCGATCGTCGCGATCGACCCGGCCACCGGCGGGGTGCTCGCCTACTACGGCGGCACCGACGACGGTAAGGGCATCGACCTCGCGGGGAAGAACTTGAACGACGAGGGCGAGTGGTACGGCGGCTGGCCGCCCGGCTCGACCGCCAAGATCTACACGCTGGTCGCCGAGCTGCGCGAGGGTGTGTCGTTCGATAGTCACTGGAAGACCAGTGAATACCACCCGGAGTGGAACCCGGAGATCACGATCCGGAACGCTGGCCGAAACGCCAACGACACCGGGTGTGAGGGGCAGGCGCCGGACTACTGCACGCTGCGCTGGGCCACCCAGCAGTCCTACAACGTGCCGTTCTCGTACTTCTCGGAGCGGGTGCCCAACGGCGAGGGCCCATCGAAGATCCTGCAGGCGGCGATCGACGCCGGGATCACGATGATGACCGACACCCAGAACGGCGAGGCGCACGACCTGACCAACTTCGATCTGTCGAAGACCACCGAGTACTTCTTCCACCCGATCGCCTACGGTCAGTATCCGATCACGGTGCTCGACCACGCCAACGGCGTCGCGACCCTCGCCGCGCGGGGGGTCTACAACAAGGCCCACTTCATCGAGAAGGTCGAGCAGCGGGTCAACGGCGAGTGGGTCGAGATCGAGGGCTCCCGGATCGCCGGCGAGCAGCGGATCCTGCAGCAGCATGCCGACGCCATCACCGGCGTGCTCGCCGCAATCCCGGAGATGTGGGGATTCCCGCTCGAGAACGGCCGGCCGGCGGCGGCGAAGACCGGGACCTGGGAGCACCTCGACGAGAACAACAATCTCGATGGCAACTCTGACGCCTGGGTGGTCGGCTACACACCGCAGATCGCGGCCGCGGTCTGGGTCGGCGACAACGAGCGGAAAGCGATCACCTACGAGGGTGGCGCACCGATCGGCAGTGGCGACCTGCCGGCCGATATCTGGCAGCAGTTCATGAACCAGGCCCACGCGGCGAAGGAGTACGAGATTCTGCAGTTCCCGCCGGCACCGCCGGTTGGCAACCCGAACACCACGCTCGCCAACGGCGAGCCGCCGCAGCCAGACCGGGACGACGATTGCCGGTTCCCGTTCCTCAACTGCGACGATGACGACGACAACCGGGGCGGCGGTGGTGACAACCGGGGCGGCGACGGCGACGGCGGCACCTTCCCGGGGCTGCCGGGCGGCGACCCGGCGATCCCACCAACAACCGAGCCTGAGCCGGAACCGTAGTCGAGCCTGACTCGTGGATTGGGCCACCCCAGGGTGCGGCCCGATCCACGAGCCAGCCTGTGCACCGGCGGTCTAGCTGGTCGGACTGCCGCGCGATGGCGCGACGATGGGGCAACGATGGCGGCCCGCACGATCCTGTTTGCCAGCCCTGGGGCGTGGGCTGGTCGAACAACCCGGCCAGCCCGCTGTACCCGGCGGACCGGCAGATGTTCCTCACCGCTCCATTGGACGTCCCGTCGGAGGGCATCGACGACGAGATCGGCTACGACAACGCCAAGCACCCGAACCACTGGGCCTACCAGGAGCGGGTGATCGGGTTCGCGTACACCTCGCTGATCCGATGGGACTACGCGGACCAGGTCTGGAAGGACACCTACGCGCCGGCGTCCTTGACCGAGCTCACTCCACTCGCCCAGCCGCATCGGCTCACGTTCTGTGCCCCCACGGTCAACGAATGCGACCCGGAGCGGCTGGAACACCCCGGCGACTACCCCGGCTATCCGCCGACCCACTGCCTGCGTGATGACCTCATGTGCTGGTGGCACGCGCCGATCAATTGGCTGCCCTCGGACTGGGACGGTTGTGAGGGATGTGGCACTGAGTTCCGGACGTACACGACGGTCGAGCCGCGCCCACTCGCCGACGCAATCTACGACGCGCAATGCAGCACGGCCGGGCTGCCGACCGGTGTCCGGATCATCGACGACGTGGACAGCGCCGTGCCGCTCGGGCCGGAGGGCTGCTCCCGGACCTGGACCACCGGCGGCACGTTCGAGCTGGAGTTCCAGCCGTACACCAACGCCACCGGGACGGTTTATCCTGGCAAAGTCGACTTCCATCAGATCGGCGGCGGGTTCGGTGGCCACTTCTGGTTCAGCCACACCCAGCTGGCCGGCGGCAACGCCCACCTGAAAGTCACCGGGCGCTGGCGGGTCGACCCGGTCGACGCCTGGACCCGGGTGTTCGTCCACATACCAGACCACGGTGCGCACACCCGGCAGGCGAGATACGAGATCACACTGCCGAACGGCGCCACGAAGCACCGGGTGATCCCGACCAACTACGAGGCCCACACCTGGGTCCCGATCGGGGTCTTCGACTTCCGGGGCAGCACCGGGGCCACCATCGAGTTGTCCAACTTCACCTTGGACGGTGGCAACGGTGAGGACGTGGCGTGGGACGCGATCGCGGTGCAGCCGCTGCCGAGCAAGCCCGACCACTTCGTGGTGGCGATGGGCGACTCATACTCCTCGGGCGAGGGCGCTGGCGCGTACACCCACGTGAGCAACCAGTACGGCGACGACGAGTTCAAACGGAACGCCTGCCGTCGTGGCGCCAACACCTGGTCCCGGAAGATCCACCTCGCCGGCGCCCCGGCGAACATCGGCACGCTCGCCGACCAGCTGCATCCCGAGCTCGACTACCACCTGATCGCGTGCAGCGGGGCGCGGACTCACAATCTGCTCAGATTCGGGACCCAGAACGCATTCGGAAAACCGGCGAAGGGTCAGCATCACGAGCTGCCGCAGCTCGAACAGGGCTTCCTCGATGAGAACACAACCCTGGTGACGCTGACCATCGGGGGCAACGACGCCCGATTCTCGGCGGTGTTGCAGGGATGCATATTCAACAATCCAATTGTGAGCTGCGAAAGTGAGGACTACATCCTAAGTGGTAACGACGACGGGCAGGACTTCGTGGATCCTGAGCCGCTCTACCAGTATGAGCCGTGGCTGATGGAGAACCGGGTCAAGCCCTCCGTGGCGCAGGTGGTGGACCAGATCCGCGACGCCGCACCGAATGCTCACATTCAGCTGATCATGTACCCGGAGCTGTTCCACGCCACGGGGGTGTGCCTAGCCGGCCTCCTGCCGCAGGAGGTCGATTTTCTGAACGCCCTTGCCAGGACGTTTGAGAGCGCCTATACGCCGTTGAACAGCCGGCCGGGCGTCGACACGATGAGCACCATCGATGGCTTCCGA
Source organism: Natronosporangium sp. (assembly GCA_036564175.1). GTDB lineage: Bacteria > Actinomycetota > Actinomycetes > Mycobacteriales > Micromonosporaceae > Natronosporangium. Next base: position 49 of record DATCKZ010000103.1, on the reverse strand, counting down.
GGTCACGCGGTCTGCTCGGGTCCGGAGCCGTACCTGCACGGGGTCAAGC
>DATCKZ010000102.1:0-8022 GCA_036564175.1 Natronosporangium sp. | reverse complement strand
ACGTCGAGGGCTTTGCCGCTGTTGCGGTTGATGAGTTCGTACCAGGCGGTGGTGTCGACGGTGGCGGCGGCTGCGGTGGTGGGAGCGACCGTGAGCGTCGCGGTGGTCAGCACGGCAACCGCAACCGACGCCAACACCGCCACCCGCCCGTCATACCGGCGGGGATTTCGGCGGTACCTACCGGTGGGAGCTATCACGGTCCTCCTTCGACCATCAGTCGGGCGGGGTGGGGGGTCGCTACACCACCCGCCGGTCGCGGTCAGTATTGATCGGCAGTGATCATTGTTAGCGCTAACATCACGCGCCACGGGCGGTGTGGTGCGGCCTAGGCTTTGGGGTGGATATCGCGGTGCTGGTCAGGGCAGGTTGGCGGCTGGCGACGTGGTCGCCTCCTTCACCACTAAGGCCCGGACATTTTCGGCTCTGGGTCAGAAACTATCGTACGACTCGACCCCCGTCAATCCCTTGCCGTTGCTCCGATCCGGCCACCCGATAGCCTGCGGGTGACCTTCAGCGGAGCATTCGTCGACCTCCGGCGGGTCGCGTCGGGCCAGAAATTTTCGAGCTGTTCGCCGATCATTAGGCACTGGTGCCGATCAGGACGCGCTGGTCGTGATGCGCCTTGCCCACTCCGGCCGGTCCCACCCGGTCGACTGCTTGTGACCCTGAAACAATCGGCCGTGGAGTCCGAAACAGCGCTACCTGCCGCCATGACCGTGACCGGGGGAACCGACCCAGGCCGATGCCACACCCGGCCCGCCGGGGTCCCCAGAAACCGCTCACCATCGCGCAGCTTGCCGAGCTGACCGGCGGATCGGCCCGACCGGAGTGGTCAACGGCCGATCCGAGGTCGCCCCAGACACCCGCGCCCACCAGCGGGTCACTCCGCGGCGACCGGGGTCGGGATCCGGTCGGGCTCGAGCCGACCCGCCGTCCGGCGCAGGGTCAGCAGCGCGGTGAGCAGGCCGGCCGCCGCGAGCACGGTGCCGGTGAGGAACGCCGCCTGGAACCCTTCGGTGAGCGCTACCGCCGGAGCCGCCCCGATGCCGAGGACCTCATCGGTACGGGTGATCGCGACGGTGGTCACGATCGCCACACCGATCGCGCTGCCGAGCTGGAAGGTGGTGTTGGACAGGCCGGACGCGATCCCGGCGTCCCGTTCCCCGACCCCCGCGAGCGCGGCGATCGAGGTGGTGACGAAGGTGAGGCCGACGCCGGGACCGAGCGCGATCAGGCCCCAGAAGATGTCGCCGAAGTAGGTCCCGTCGACCGAGACCCGGGACAGTGCGAACGCACTGGTGCCGAGCAGGATGAACCCGGCAGTAGCGACCGGCCGGAAGCCGAACCTGAGCACGAGCCGCTGGCCGACCGCCGCCCCGACCACCGCGCCGAGCGGGAACACGACCGCGGTGACTCCGAACCTGACCGCCGAGTATCCGAGGATCTGCTGGGCGTACAGAGTCAGCACGAACGGCAGTCCGGTGGCGGTGGCGGAGAACAGCACCATGCTCACGTTCGCCCCGGACAGGGTCCGGGACCGCAGCAGGCGCAGCGGCAGCAGCGGCTGGCGGACCCGGGACTCGACGACGACGAACCCGGCCATCAGTACGGCCGACGCGGCGAGCGTCGTGACCGTCTGGGCGCTCGTCCAGCCGGCATCGGGCGCGGTGACGATCGCGTAGACCAGCAGCACCAGCGAGCTGGTCGCGGTCAGCGCGCCGGCCAGGTCGAACCGGCGGGTCGTACCGCCGCGGCTGTCGCGCAGCAGGACCGAGCTGAGGAGCAGGCCGGCGAGCCCGATCGGGAGGTTGAGGTAGAAGATCCACTCCCACCCGGGGCCGTCGGTGAGCGGGCCGCCGATCAGCCAGCCCGCGGCACCGCCGATCGCACCCATGGCGGTCCACGCGCCGAGTGCCTTGTTCCGCTCGGACCCCTCGGGGAACGTGGTGGTGATGATGGAAAGCGCGGCCGGGGTCATCAGCGCCGCCCCGGTGCCCTGGACCGCCCGGGCGGCGATCAGTGTCGCCGGTGACCAGGACAGTCCACAAACCAGCGAGGCCAGCGTGAACAGGCCGAGCCCGAGCAGGAACACCCGGCGCCGGCCGAGCACGTCGGCGGCCCGCCCGCCCAGCAGCAGCAGGCCGCCGTAGCTGAGCGCGTAGGCGCTCAGGACCCATTGCAGGTCCTGGGTCGAGAAGCCCAGATCGGCCTCGATGGACGGCATCGCCACCACGACGATCGCGGTGTCCAGCACGACCATGAAGAACGTCGCGCACAGCAGGACCAGCGCCTGCCAGCGGCGGGAGTCTGTGATCACTCATGCTCCTTTCTCGATTCACCGGCGCCAGGCGGCGGCCGCACTGGCGGCGAGCTCGGCGAAGCTGACCGGCGGCCGCCCGGTGGCGGTGCGCCCGTCGCGTTGCGCACGCCCAACCCGCCGGACCGGTACGAGGTGTTCGTGGGCTCGACGCTACAAACGCCGTACGCGCCTACCAATGACAGATCTGCCGAAAAACATGCTCGCTCGGATCATGGCGTATCCTTGCGATCATGGGAGCCGGCGTAACCGACCCGGTGGCGGACATCGTGGCGGATGTCGTCGCCACCACCCGCCACGGCAGCCTGATGTATTCGCGCAACCGCTTCCACGCCCCGTGGGGCGCTGAGTTCCCGGGCGCGGACGTGGCCATCTTCCACGTCATCACCGCCGGGGCGTGCTGGCTCACCGTCGGCGGCGCGGAGCCGGTGCAGCTGACCGGTGGGGACGTGGTGCTGTTTCCGACCGGGGCGGCGCACGTGCTCGCCGACACGCCCCGGCGACCCACCCTCCCGATGACCGAGATCGCCGGACGCCCGTTCGACGAGGACGCTCCACCGTGCGACATCGTCGTCGACGGCGACGGTCCGGCCACCGTGTTCATCTGCGGCGGATACCGGCTCGCGCCCGGGGTTCGGCACCCGTTGACCAACGTGCTGCCCGAGGTGGTCGTCATCACCGCCGGGCAGGCCCGCGGTACCGGATTGGGAGCCACGGTGGACCTGATCGCCGCCGAGGTCGACGGGACCGACCCCGGTGCGCCCGCGGTGATGGCCTCACTTGTGGACCTACTCTTCGTCTACTTGCTGCGAACGTGGTTCGCCGAGCATCATGACGGCACTGGCTGGGGTCGCGCCCTGTTCGACCCGACGGTCGGCACTGTCTTGTCGCTGATCCACGCCGATCCCGGTCGGCCCTGGACCCTCGACGCGCTTGCCCGCGCGACCGCGACCGGCCGCGCCACGCTCACTCGCCGGTTCGCCGCCCTGACCGGCCAGTCGCCGATGGCCTACCTGACCGCCTGGCGGATGTCGCTCGCGTCCCGCCGGCTACGCGAGAGCGACGCCACGGTACGCCAGATCGCACAGGAGCTCGGCTACGACTCGGAGTTCGCGTTCGCGCGCGCCTTCAAGCGCGCCACCGGCACCGCCCCCGGCCAGTACCGCAAGCTCGCGCAGGCGAACGGCCGGCTCGTGCCCGCGGGCGTAGGGTGGGCCGGCCGCGGAACCATCCACGTCGACGGCGGGACGCTCCGGGTGGATCAGGTGCGGCGGACCAACATCGGGTTGGAGTAGGACCACCGGTCGGTCCTACGGGCAGTCGTTGATACTCGCGGATGCCGTGCGCCAGCCGCAGCTCGTCGCCGACCCGCTCCCACACCACATCCTTAAGCCGCGGCTTCATAACCGGTATGGTCGCGGGGCGAAATCTGGTCGGGCAAGGACTGGAACGAATCACGCCGGTTTTGGACGCCGTTGGACACGCGACCTGAAACGCCGGGCGGCGATGTCGAGAATCCGGTGGCGGCTCCGTCCCAGGGGTGTTCACGGCACAATGGCCGTACCGCACGAGGGAGTTCTGATGGCCAAGTACTTGCTGCTCAAGCACTATCGCGGCGCACCGGCACCGGTCAACGACGTGCCGATGGACAAGTGGACGCCGCAGGAGGTATCGGACCATATCCAGTACATGCGGGACTTCGCCAAGCGGCTGGAGGAGACCGGCGAATTCGTCGGCGCGGAAGCGCTGGCGCCGGAGGGGACGTTCGTCCAGTACGGCGGCGAGGGGCGGCCGCCGGTCACCGATGGCCCGTTCGCGGAGACCAAAGACCTGATCGCTGGCTGGATGGTGATCGATGTCGAGTCGTACGACCGGGCGATCGAGCTCGCCGGCGAGCTGTCCGCGGCGCCGGGCGCCGGTGGCAAGCCGATCCACGAGTGGATCGAGGTCCGTCCGTTCCTGACCGAGCCGCCGCCGACCATCACCGAGGGATAGCCGGTGGACGAGGCCCTGCTCCGGAGCCTTATCCCCGCTGTGATCGGGATCCTCGTCCGCCGCGGAGCAGACTTCGCGGCGGCCGAGGATGCCGTGCAGGACGCGCTGATCGAAGCGATACGGGTGTGGCCGGACCAGCCGCCCCGGGACCCGAAGGGGTGGCTGGTCGCGACCGCCTGGCGCAAGTTCCTCGACGCCATCCGCGCTGAGACCTCCCGGCGGCGACGCGAGGCACTGGTCGATCTCCAGCCCGCTCCGGGCCCGGCGGTCTCGGTGGACGACACGCTGGCGCTCTACTTCCTGTGCGCGCATCCATCGCTGACCCCGGCGTCCGCGGTCGCGCTGACCCTGCGCGCGGTCGGCGGCCTGACCACCCGGCAGATCGCGCAGGCCTACCTGGTGCCGGAACGGACCATGGCGCAGCGGATCAGCCGGGCGAAGCGGACCATTGCCGGAGTCCGACTGGGCGAACCCGGTGACCTCGCCACCGTGCTGCGGGTGCTGTACCTGGTCTTCAACGAGGGCTACTCGGGCGACGTCGACCTGGCCGCCGAGGCGATCCGGCTCACCCGCCAGCTGACCGCGCTGACCCGGCACGAGGAGGCGGCCGGCCTGCTCGCGCTGATGCTGCTCCACCACGCCCGCCGGCCGGCCCGGACCCGGCCGGACGGCAGCCTGGTGCCGCTGGCCGAGCAGGACCGCAGCTTGTGGGACACCCGCATGATCGCCGAGGGCATCGAGATCCTGCAGGCCGCGCTCGCCCGGGACCGGCTGGGCGAATACCAGGCGCAGGCGGCCATCGCCGCGCTCCACGCCGACGCCCGGTCCGCCGGGGAGACCGACTGGGTGCAGATCGTCGAGTGGTACGACGAGCTGGTGCGGCTGACCGGCAGCCCGATCGCCGAGCTGAACCGGGCGGTCGCGGTCGGCGAGGCGGACGGGCCGCGCGCCGGCCTGGCCGCGCTGGCGGCGCTCGATCCGAACCTGCCCCGGTACGCGGCGGTCGCCGCCTACCTGCACGAGCGGGCCGGTGACCTGGCCACCGCTGCCCGGCTCTACGCCGAGGCGGCCCGGAACGCGCCGAACCTGCCCGAGCGCGACCACCTCACCCGCCAGGCCGCCCGGCTCAACGAGCGGTTGCGGGCCCCCCGCGGCTAAGCGGTGGCCTGCGGCTCGGCGGTGGCCTGCTGCTCGGCCGGGCTGGCCGAGGTCCGGGTGGCGGCGCCGGACAGCTGCCGGGCCGAGTTGACCAGGCCGACCAGGCTGAACGCCTGCGGCGTGTTGCCCAGATGCCGGCCGGCGACCGGGTCGTACTCCTCGGCGAGCATGCCGACGTCGTTGCGCAGCGCCAGCAGCCGCTCGAACAGCGCCTCGGCCTGCCTGCCGCGGCCGGCCGCCTGGAGTGCGTCGACCAGCCAGAAGGTGCAGGCCAGGAACGCGCCCTCGGTGCCCGGCAGACCGTCCACATTGCCGTCGTGCTGCGGGTGGTAGCGCAGCACGAACCCGTCCACCATCAGCTCCCGCTGGATCGCGTCGATGGTGCCGAGCACCCGCGGGTCGGTGGCGGGCAGGAACCCGACCCGGGGGATCAGCAGGAGGGCGGCGTCCAGCCCGTCCGACCCGTAGAACTGGGTAAAGGTGTTGCGTTCCGGGTCGAAGCCGCGGGCGCAGACCTCGGCGTGGATCTCGTCGCGCAGCGCCGCCCACCGCTCGACCGGGCCGGGCAGCCCCTGCCCCCGGACGCTGCGGACCGCCCGGTCGAACGCGGTCCACGCCATCACCTTGGAGTGCACGAAGTGCTGGCGCGGCCCGCGCACCTCCCACAGGCTGTTGTCCGGCCGCTGCCAGTTGCCCTCCAGGTAGTCCAACATGGCGCGCTGCACGTCCCAGGCGGTGTCGGTGGGCGTCAGCCCGGCGTCCCGGGCCAGATGCAGCCCGTCGATCACCTCGCCCCACACGTCCAGCTGGAACTGGCCGGCGGCGGCGTTGCCGATCCGGACCGGCCGGGAGCCTTCGTACCCGGCCAGCCAGTCCAAGCTGTACTCCGGGATCCGCCGGCCACCGTCCAATGCGTACATGATCCGCAGGTCGGCGGGGTCGCCCGCGATCGCCCGCAGCAACCACTCCCGCCAGGCCCGGGCCTCCGCGACGTAGCCGGTGCCGAGCAGCGCCTGCAATGTGAACGTCGAATCGCGCAGCCAGCAGTACCGGTAGTCCCAGTTGCGCGGGCCGCCGAGCTGCTCGGGCAGCGAGGTGGTGGCGGCGGCGAGGATCCCGCCGGTCGGCCGGTAGGTGAGCGCCTTCAGCAGGATCAGCGACCGGCGTACTGCCTCCGGCCAGCATCCCCGGTAGCGGCAGCGGCTGATCCAGCCGGTCCAGAACCGCTCGGTGTCGGCGAGCGCGGCCGCGGCGTCCACCGGCTTCGGCGTCCGCAGATGGGAAAGCTGGTACGTGAGGACGAACGGCACCCGCTGTCCGGCGCGGACCGTGAACTCGGCGGCGGTGTCGCCGTTCGTGCTGTGCAACGGCACCTCGGTGTGCAGCCACACCGCGTCCGGCCCGGCGATCGCGCCGAGGTACCCGTCGTGGTGGCGCACCCACGGGGCGATGTGGCCGTAGTCGAACCGCAGCCGTAGCAGCATCCGCATCGGGACCGCGCCGGACCGGCCTTCCACGATCCGGACCACGTCGGCGGCCTCGCCCCGCGGTGGCATGCAGTCGATGACCCGGACCGACCCGTCCGGGGTCTCCCAGTCGGTCTCCAGGATCAGAGTCTCGCCCCGGTACCGGCGGCGGCTGGCGGTCCCGCCGGCGGCGGGGGCGATCCGCCAGTAGCCGGCCCGCTCGTCGTCGAGCAGCGCGGCGAAGCAGGCTGGCGAGTCGAACCGCGGCAGGCACAGCCAGTCGATGGATCCGTCGCGGCTCACCAGCGCGGCGGTGTGCAGGTCACCCAGCAGGGCGTAGTCCTCGATTCGACCTGGCAACATCGGCCCCATCATCGCAGGCCGACCGCGGGGTCGGGGGCGCCTCGCCGATCAGTAGACCCAGACCGGGGTACCGATCGGAAGCTGGCCGGTGTCCCAGAGCCAGTCCATCGCGGCCAAGCTGACCCGGGCGCAGCCGTGCGAGGCCGGGTACGGCGGGACGTCGGGATAACCGTGGATCGCGATCCCCTGGCTGTGGAAGTACTTCGGCCGGTAGAGCCGACCGAGCGGGCCGGGATCCCAGCCGTCGACCTGCCAGCCGATCTCCCATTCGCCGCGCGGGGTGTCGGCCAGGTACTCCTCGCCGTCGTGGGTGTAGTACTCCCAGGTGCCGGTCGAGGTGTGGAAGATCTGCTCGACCGTGCCGTCGTCCACCAGCAGCAACAGCTGCCGATCCAGGTCGATCTCGACCACCCGGCCATCCTCGCTGCGCGCGGTCGGCCGTACCCCGTCGGCCAGCGCCTCCCGGGTCTGCGGCCCGACCACCCCGTCCGGATCCCCGCCGGCCGCCTTCTGCAGCGCGAACACCGCCTGCTCGGTCAGCCCGCCGAACTCCCCGTCGATCTCGCCCAGCCAGTAGCCGAGGTCGGCGAGCCGGTGCTGGAGTGCCTCGACCTCCGGGCCGGTGTCACCCAGCCGCAGCAGCTCCGGACGCTCCTCGGGCGGCTCGCTGGTCGGCGGCGGCGAGGTCGTCGGCGGCGCGGACGGGCTGGGTGTGGCGGGAGC
>DATCKZ010000101.1:0-14415 GCA_036564175.1 Natronosporangium sp. | reverse complement strand
GTGGCGGTGAACAAGGACCCGGAGGCGCCGATCTTCGAGCTCGCCGACTTCGGGGTGGTCGGTGACCTGTTCAAGGTCGTGCCGCAGGCGATCGAGGAGATCCGGAAGCGTCAGTAGCGGCCGGCCCGCCGCTGCTGACCGACAGGCTACGCTAGGTGTCGATGGCTTACCTTGACCACGCGGCGACCACCCCGATGCTGCCGGAGGCACTCGAGGTCTACGTCGCGACCGCGCGCGAGCTGGGCAACGCCTCGTCGTTGCATTTGCACGGCCGGTGTGCCAGGCGCCGGGTCGAGGAGGCCCGGGAACGGATCGCGGCCGCGCTCGGCGCCCGCCCGTCCGAGGTGATTTTCACCAGCGGCGGCACCGAGAGCGACAACCTGGCCGTCAAAGGCATTTTCTGGGCGCGCCGCGACGCCGGTCCGCGCCGCAACCGGGTGGTGGCGAGCGAGATCGAGCACCACGCGGTTCAGGACACTGTGGAGTGGCTGGCCGCCCACGAAGGCGCGGAAGTGACCTGGTTGCCGGTGGACGGCGCCGGCCGGATCTCGGTGGACGCGTTGCGCGAAGCGGTGCGCGAGCACGGCGACGAGATCGCGGTGGTGACCGCGATGTGGGCCAACAACGAGGTCGGTACGGTGCAGCCGGTGGCCGAGCTGGCCGCGGTCGCCGCCGAGCACGGCCTGCCGTACCACACCGACGCGGTGCAGGCGGTCGGCCAGCTGCCGGTGGACTTCGCCGCCGCCGGCGCGTCCGCGCTCAGCCTCACCGGCCACAAGCTCGGCGGGCCGGTCGGGGTCGGGGCGCTGCTGCTCGGGCGGGACGTGCCGTGCACGCCGTTGCTGCACGGCGGTGGCCAGGAGCGGGACGTCCGCTCCGGCACCCTGGACGTCGCCGGCGTCTCGGCGCTGGCGTGCGCGGTCGAGACCGCGGTCAGCCGCCAGCGCGAGCAGGCCAAGCAGCTCGCCGCGCTGCGCGACGAGCTGGTGGCCCGGGTACGGGCAGCCGTGCCGGACGCGATCTACAACGGTGACCCGGAGCACCGGCTGCCGAGCAACGCCCACTTCTCGTTCCCCGGCTGCGAGGGGGACGCGTTGCTGATGCTGCTGGACGCGCAGGGAGTCTCCTGCTCCACCGGCTCGGCCTGCTCGGCCGGGGTGGCCCAGCCGTCGCACGTGCTGCTGGCGATGGGCGCGGACGAGCCGGTGGCCCGGTCGTCGCTCCGGTTCACGCTCGGCCACACCTCGACCGCGGACGACGTCGACGCGCTGATCGCCGCTTTACCGGCAGCCGTCGAGCGGGCCCGCCGGGCGGGCACCCGCTGATCGGTGACCCGGCGCCCGACCTGGGTTGACCGGTGGCCGACCGTGCTCGGGCTGGTCGGCGGCTCGGTCGTAGTGCTCCTGATCGCCCGGCGGCCGGGGGAGACCTGCTCGGCGGCGGTGGTGGCGATGGCCGGGATCTACCTGCTGGCGTACGCGCTGGGTCGGCCGTGGACGGTGTGGCCGGCGCTGGCCGGGTTCCTCGGGCTGGCCGCCGGAACGCGGGCACTGATCGACGCCGCCGAGTTGGCGATCGACCGGGGGGTGGCGAACGCGGCGCTGGCGCTGCTGGTCTGGTTGGTGGCGGTGGCCCGGTACCGGCTCGCCGGTGGCGACCGCGGACTGTGGTGGCTGCAGACCGCTGGGATGGTGGCGTTCGGGGCGGTCACCCTGGTGTGCGCGCTGGTCGCGCCGGGGTGGGCGGCCGGACTGGCGGCGCTCGGGTTCCTCGGGCACGCCGGCTGGGACGCCTACCACTACCGGATCGACCGGGTGGTGCACCGGACGTACGCCGAGGCGTGCGGGGTGTTCGACCTACTGGTCGGTGTCGCCCTGCTGGTGGCGGCGGTAGCCCGGGGATAGCCGCTGGCCGGACCGGATACCGTTGACGGGTGCGAGTGCTGGCGGCGATGTCGGGTGGGGTGGACTCGGCGGTGGCGGCGGCCCGGGCGGTCGACGCCGGCCACGAGGTCACCGGGGTCCATCTCGCGCTGTCGCGCAACCCGCAGACCTACCGGAGCGGGGCACGTGGCTGCTGCACCCTGGAGGACTCGCGGGACGCCCGGCGCGCCGCCGACGTGATCGGGATCCCGTTCTACGTCTGGGATCTGGCCGACCGGTTCCACACCGAGGTGGTCGACGACTTCGTCGCCGAGTACAAGGCCGGCCGTACCCCCAATCCCTGTTTGCGCTGCAACGAGAAGATCAAGTTCGCGGCGGTGCTGGACCGGGCGGTGGCGCTGGGCTTCGACGCGGTGGTGACCGGCCACCATGCCCGGCTCGGCCCGGACGGGCGGCTGCGGCGCAGCGCCGACCTGGCCAAGGACCAGTCGTACGTGCTGGCGGTGCTCACCCGGCAGCAGCTGGCCCGGTCGATCTTCCCGCTCGGCGACTCCACCAAGCCGGAGGTGCGGGCAGAGGCGGCCCGGCGCGGGCTGGCGGTCGCCGACAAGCCGGACTCGCACGACATCTGCTTCATCGCCGACGGCGACACCCAGGCGTTCCTGGCGCGCGAGCTGGGGGAGGAGCCGGGCGAGATCGTGGACGCGCTGACCGGCGCGGTGGTCGGTCGGCACTCGGGCGCGTACGGGTTCACGGTCGGGCAGCGGCGCGGGCTCGGGCTGGAGCGGCCGGCGCCGGACGGCCGGCGGCGGTACGTCCTGTCGATCACCCCGGTGACGAATACGGTGACGGTCGGGCCGGCCGAGGCGCTGGACGTGACCACGGTGGTCGGGGAGCGGCCGGTCTGGACCGGGTCGGACGAGCCGGCCGGGCCGGTCGAGTGCGAGGTGCAGTTGCGGGCGCACGGCGAGCCGGTGCCGGCGGTGGTCCGGCTGGCCGGCGGGCAGCTGGTCGCGGAGCTGCGCCGGCCGGTGCGCGGGGTGGCGCCTGGCCAGGCCATGGTCGCCTACCGGCCCGACCCGGCCGGCGACATCGTGCTCGGCTCCGCCACCATCACCCGCGCCGAGTAGCCGTCGCTTCTTCCCGCGCGGCGGGCGGGGGGCCGGGCGGCGAGGTAGCGTGGGCAAGCGTGAGCGAGCTCCCATGGCCGGTGGGCGTTGCGACCGGGATCGGATCGCTACCGGGCACGGACATCGGCGAAGCGATCAAGACGGTCCTCGGCGAGCTGCCCGACTTCCCGTACCTGCCTGAGCTGCCAGCCCGTGGACCCGGCGCCGACATGATCGGCCGGAGCGCCGGCTTGCTGCAGGAGCTGCCGGTGGAGCTGTACGCGGCGCGCTGGCGGATCGCGTCCCGCCGGGGTGCGGACGCGCGGCGGATCGCTGACTTCCAAGCACGGGACCTGGACACGCTGACCGAGCAGGCCGCCGACTACCACGGCATCTTCAAGATCCAGTCGGCCGGCCCGTGGACCCTGGCGACCAACCTGGAACTGCGTACCGGCGGCCCGATGCTGCGCGACCCGGGCGCGGTGCGGGACCTCACCGCCTCGCTCGCCGAAGGGTTGCACCGGCACGTCCGGGAACTCACCGCCCGGCTGCCGGGGGCGCGGCTGGTGCTGCAGCTCGACGAGGCGTCGCTGCCGGCGGTGCTGGCCGGCCAGGTGCCGACCGAGAGCGGGTTCAGCACGCTGGCCGCGGTCCCCGAGAATACGGCCATCGACGCGCTGCGGACGGTCGTCGACGCGGTCGGCGTACCGGTGATCGTGCATTGCTGTGCCCCGGAGGTCCCGTTCGGGGTGATCCAGTCGGCCGGGGCGATCGGGGTCGCGATCGACCTGGACCTGCTCGCCGACCTGGACCCGCTGGGCGAGGTGATCGATGCCGGGCTGGGGCTGCTCGCCGGCGCGGTGCCGACCCGGGGCCGGCCGGCCGCCGCGCCGGCCGCCGAGGAGGTGGCCGACCGGATCCGCCGGCTGTGGAAGCGGTTGAGCTTCCCGGAGGAGCGGCTGGCCCAGCAGGTGGTGGTGACCCAGGCGTGCGGGCTGGCTGGCGCCGCGCCGGACTACGTCCGGGCCGCGCTGGCGGCCAGCCGGGACGCCGGCCGCCAACTCGCCGCCGGGTGAGCTGCCGCTAGCGCGGAGGCTCGCGGCGGGCCCGGCTGATCACGAGCTGTCGGTGGCTGGCGGGATAATTGCCGGTCATGGGGACACCACAGGCGGGGGTGGAGCCGCCGGCGGAGGCGAAGCAGCGGCACGCCGAGCTGGCCCGCGAGGTCGAGGACCACCGGTACCGCTACTACGTGCAGGACGCGCCGACCATCTCCGACGCGGAGTTCGACCAGCTCATGCGGGAGCTGGCGGAGCTGGAGGAGCGGTACCCGGCACTGCGGACGCCGGACTCGCCCACCCAGAAGGTCGGCGGCACCTACTCCACGCTGTTCACCCCGGTGACGCACATCCAGCCGATGCTGTCGCTGGACAACGCGTTCAGCGACGAGGAGCTGGCGGCCTGGGCGCAGCGGGTGGAGCGGGAGGTCGACGGCGGCAAGGTGCGCTACCTGTGCGAGCCGAAGGTGGACGGGCTCGCGATCAACCTCACCTACCAGGACGGCCGGCTGGTCCGGGCGGCCACCCGGGGGGACGGCCGGACCGGCGAGGACGTCACCTTCAACGTCCGGGCGATCAAGGACGTGCCGAACCGGCTGGCCGGCGCCGGGTTCCCGGCGACGCTGGAGGTGCGCGGCGAGATCTACATGCCGCTGGCAGGCTTCACCGAGCTGAACGCGGCGCTGGTCGAGGCGGGCAAGCCGCCGTTCGCCAACCCGCGCAGTGGCGCCGCCGGCAGTGTCCGGCAGAAGGACCCGAAGGTCACCGCCGGCCGGCCGCTCCGGCTGGTGGTGCACGGGTTGGGCGCCCGGGACGGGCTGGAGCCGGCGACCCAGTCCGAGGCGTACGAGGTGCTGAAGGAGTGGGGGCTGCCGACCAGCGAGCGCTGGCAGGTGGTGGACGACCTGGCCGCGGTCCGGGAGTACATCGCCTACTACGCCGAGCACCGGCACGACCTGGAGCACGAGATCGACGGCGTGGTGGTGAAGGTCGACCAGTGGGACCTGCAGAGTCAGCTCGGTACGACCAGCCGGGCGCCCCGGTGGGCGATCGCCTTCAAGTACCCGCCCGAGGAGGTCAACACCGTCCTCAAGGACATCAAGGTCAACGTCGGCCGGACCGGCCGGGTCACCCCGTACGCCGAGCTGGAGCCGGTCCGGGTGGCCGGGTCCACGGTCACGTTCGCGACCCTGCACAACGCCCAGGAGGTCCGGCGCAAGGGGGTCCTGATCGGTGACACCGTGGTGGTCCGGAAGGCCGGCGACGTGATTCCGGAGATCCTCGGCCCGGTGGTCGCCAACCGGCCGCCGGACGCCCGCGAGTTCGTGATGCCCACCCACTGCCCGGAGTGCGGCTCGCCGCTGGCGCCGGCGAAGGAGGGCGATGTCGACATCCGCTGCCCGAACGCCCGCAGTTGCCCGGCGCAGCTGCGGGAGCGGCTGTTCCACTTGGCCGGCCGGGGCGCGCTCGACATCGAGGTGCTCGGCTACAAGTCCGGGATGGCGCTGCTGCAGAGCGGGGTCATCACCGATGAGGGCGACCTGTTCTCGCTCGACGCCGACCAGCTGTCCCGGGTCGAGTTCTTCGTCAACCAGGACGGGTCGCTGTCGGCCAACGCCACCAAGCTGCTGGCGAACCTGGCGGAGGCGAAGCAGCGGCCACTGTGGCGGGTATTGGTGGCGCTGTCGATCCGGCACGTCGGCCCGACCGCGGCGCAGGCGCTGGCGGCCGAGTTCGGCTCGGTGGACCGGATCGCCGCCGCCAGCGTCGAGGAGCTGGCCGCGGTGGACGGGGTCGGCCCGACCATCGCCGAGAGCCTCAAGGAGTGGTTCGCGGTCGACTGGCACCGGGACGTGGTCGAGAAGTGGCGGGCGGCCGGGGTGCGGCTGGCCGAGGAGCGCGCGGAACCGGCCGGGCCGCAGCCGCTGGCCGGGGTCACCGTGGTGGTGACCGGCACGCTGGCGAACTACTCCCGGGATCAGGCGACCGCCGAAATCACCAGCCGGGGCGGCAAGGTGACCAGCTCGGTGTCGAAAAAGACCTCGTTCGTCGTGGCCGGCGCGAATCCGGGCAGCAAGTACGACAAGGCGCAGTCGCTCGGTGTGCCGGTGCTGGACGAGGCCGGCTTTGAACGGTTGTTGGCCGAGGGTCCGGAGGCGGTTCAACCAACTGGCTGACCGGGTTTGGCCCACCCGCTGATCAACCCCGGCCCACACGTACCGTCGGCGGCCACATTTCTCATACATGTTTGTCCACGTGCGCCTAATTGACGTGCTCGCGCGGCCGGCCGGCATACTCTGGGTTACGTTCCGGCGGCAGGGAGGGGTGATGGCGGGCCAAGACGCGCTTCGCAACTCCGTACCCGCCGCCCGGCGTACGCCCTTCATCTCGATGGTGACCGCGGTGGTGGCCGCAGCGGTGGCGGTCGCCACGGTGCCGCTGGCGGAGCTCGACCCGAGCGAGCTGCCGGCGGCGTTCTGGTTTATGGCGGTGCTGGCGGCCGCGGTCGACGCCCGGCCGTTCACGCCGCTGGGCCGGCGGCAGACGCTGACCGTGTTCCCGTCGGTCTGCCTCACGTTCGCGATCCTGCTGGCGTTCGGGCTGGGGCCGGCGATCGCGGCGCAGGCGGCCGCGGTGGCGGTCGCCTCCTGGCGGATGCGGCACGCCGCCTGGCGCGGGCTGTTCAACCTGGCCCAGTACACGCTCGCGTTCGCCGCGGCGGATCTGGTGCTGCGGGTGGCTGGGATGCGCCCGTACCCGGTGAGCGGGCTGCTCGGCCCGGGCGAGGTGGTCGGGGTGGTGCTCGCCGCCGCGGCCTGGTTCGCGGTGAAGTACGGGTCGGTGACGGTCGCGGTCCGGCTGCGGTTCGGTGGCCCGTGGTGGCCGCTGTTCCGGCGGGCGCTGGTGTGGGAGACGCTGACGTACGGAGCGCTGCTGTTGCTGAGCCCGGTGCTGGTGGCCGCCTCGGCGACCCGGCCGGCGCTGGTGCCGCTGGTGGTGGTGCCGCTGTACGCGGTCTACCGGATGGCTCGGCTGGCCGAGGAGCAGGAGGCGCTGACCCGGCGCGACTCGCTCACCGGCCTGGCCAACCGGTCGGCGCTGACCGCCGCGATCGCCGACCAGATGGTGGCACACCGGGACCACCACGACGGCGAGCAACCGCACCGGTTCGGGCTGCTGCTGCTCGACCTGGACCGGTTCAAGAACGTCAACGACGCGCTCGGCCACGAGGTGGGGGACCGGCTGCTGATCGAGGTCGGGGCCCGGTTGCGGAGCGCGGTCGGCGAGCACGACCTGGTGGCCCGGCTCGGCGGCGACGAGTTCGCGGTGGTGGCGCCGGGGCTGTCCGGGATCGCCGACGCCCGGGCGCTGGCCGGGTCGGTGGCCGCCGCGCTCGCCGAACCGGTCCGGCTGGACGGGCTCCCGCTGGACGTCTCCGCCTCGATCGGGGTGGCGGTCTACCCGGACCACGGCCGTGACGTCGCCACCTTGGTCCGCTGCGCCGACGTGGCGATGTACGACGCCAAGCACCGGGCCGCTCCGGTGTCTGTCTACAGTGTCGAGACCGACCATCACTCGGCGCACCGGCTGGCGCTGCTCGCCGACCTGCGGACCGCGCTGAAGACGCCGGGCGGCCACGGTGTGGTGATGCATTACCAGCCGCAGATCGCGGTCGCGACCGGCGAGGTGGTGGGGGTGGAGGCGCTGCTGCGCTGGCGGCATCCGCAGCGCGGCCCGATCAGCCCGGACGACCTGATCAAGGTGGCCGAGCACACCGCGGTGATGCGGCTGCTGACCCTGCAGATCGTCGACGACGTGGTCGAGCAGGTGGCCAAGTGGCGGGCGGCCGGGGTGCAGCTGCGGGCGTCGATCAACGTCAGCGTCCGGGACCTGCACACCGGCGAAGTGGCCGAGCGGCTCGCCGACCAGCTCCAGCGGTTCCAGGTGCCGCCCGGCCAGCTGCAACTGGAGATCACCGAGGGCGCGCTGATGGCCGACCCGCAGCGAGTGCTGGCCACGCTGGCGGCGCTGGAGCGGGTAGGGGTGGCGATCTCGCTGGACGACTTCGGCACCGGCTACTCGTCACTGCAGCATCTGCGCCGGCTGCCGTTGGCGGAGGTGAAGGTCGACCGGTCGTTCGTGCTCGGGATGGCCCGGGACGCCGACGACGCCTCGATCGTCGCCTCGATCATCAATCTCGCCGGCGCGCTCGGGTTGCGGGTGGTCGCCGAGGGGGTGGAGGACGAGCCGACCTGGCGGATGCTGGTGGAGGCCGGCTGCGAGGTCGCGCAGGGCTACTTCTACGCCCGACCGATGCCCGGTGACGAGCTGCTGTCGTGGCTCGCCCATTACCGGCCTATTAGACTCGACCGCTGATCTGGAAACCGCCGGCCGCTGGGTCTGGCCGGCCGCGGCCCGGGTCTGGGGACGAGGAAAGAAGAGAGGTTTATGACTGCCATCTCGCGGGACGAGGTCGCCCACCTGGCGCGGCTCGCCCGGCTCACCGTGACCGAGCAGGAGCTCGACATGTTCGCCGGCCAGCTGGACGTGATCCTGCAGGCGGTGGCGCGGGTCGGCGAGGTGACGGCCGGGGACATCCCGCCCACCTCGCACGCGGTGCCGCTCACCAACGTGCTGCGGGAGGACGAGCCGGTGCCGGGGCTGCCCGCCGAGGAGGCGCTGGCGCAGGCGCCGGACCCGGCCGAGGGGCGGTTCCGGGTGCCCCGGATCCTGGACGAGGAGGCCTGAGCCGTGACCGAGCTGACCACCAAGCCGGCGCTGGAGCTGGCCCAGCTGATCGCCAGCGGCGAGGTCTCGGCGGTCGAGGTGACCCGCGCGCACCTGGACCGGATCGCCGCCACCGATGACCGGGTGCACGCGTTCCTGCACGTGGACGCCGACGGCGCGCTCGCCGCCGCGGCCGAGGTCGACGCCGCCCGGGCGGCCGGCCAGCCGCTCGGCCCGCTGGCCGGTGTGCCGGTCGCGGTCAAGGACGTGTTCACCACCAGGGGCGTGCCGACCACCTGCGGGTCGAAGATCCTCGAGGGCTGGCTGCCGCCGTACGACGCGACCGTGGTGACCCGGCTCCGCGAGGCCGGGCTGGTGATCCTCGGAAAGACCAACATGGACGAGTTCGCGATGGGTTCGTCCACTGAATACTCGGCGTTCGGGCCGACCCGCAACCCGTGGGACCTGTCCCGGATCCCGGGTGGCTCGGGCGGTGGCTCGTCCGCCTCGCTCGCCGCCTACCAGGCGCCGCTGGCGCTCGGCAGCGACACCGGCGGGTCGATCCGGCAGCCGGCGGCGGTCACCGGCACGGTCGGCGCGAAGCCGACCTACGGCGGCACCTCCCGGTACGGGCTGGTCGCGTTCTCGTCCTCACTGGACACGCCCGGCCCGTGTGCCCGGACCGTCGCGGACACGGCGGCGCTGCACGCGGTGATCGCCGGCCACGACCCGCGGGACTCGACCTCGATCCCGCAGCCGGTGCCGGACGTGGTCGCCGCGGCGACCCGGGGCGCGGCTGGCGACCTGGCCGGGGTCCGGCTCGGGCTGGTGCGCGAGTTCGCCGGCGAGGGCGCCGAGCCGGGCGTGCTGACCGCGTTCGAAGAGGCGGTGGCCACGCTGACCAAGCTCGGCGCCGAGGTGGTCGAGGTCTCCTGCCCGCATTTCGAGTACGCGCTGCCGGCGTACTACCTGATCGCGCCGAGCGAGTGTTCGTCCAACCTGGCCCGGTTCGACGGGGTCCGGTACGGGCTGCGGGTCGGCGACGACGGCACCCGGTCGCTGGAGGAGGTCATGTCGCTGACCCGGCAGGCCGGGTTCGGGCCGGAGGTCAAGCGGCGGATCATGCTGGGGACCTACGCGCTCTCGTCCGGCTACTACGACGCCTACTACGGCCAGGCGCAGAAGGTGCGGACCCTGATTACCCGGGACTTCACGGCCGCGTTCGAGCGGGTGGACGCGCTGATCGCGCCGACCACGCCGTTCGTCGCCTTCCCGCTCGGGGCGCGCACGGCCGATCCGTACCAGATGTATCTCGCCGACCTCTACACCATTCCCTCCAACATGTACGGAGGGCCGGCGATCTCGGTGCCGTGCGGGCTCTCCGGCGGCCTGCCGGTCGGGTTCCAGGTGATGGCGCCGACCATGGCCGACGACCGGATGTACCGGGTGGCGGCCGCGCTCGAGTCGGCCGTCCGGGTGCCGGCGCCGCCGTCGCTGTGACCGCGTGACGTGGGCCCGGGGTGGCGGGTTGCCCCGGGCCCGGATCAGGCCAGCGTCGCTGGCGGTTGGTCGGTTGCTAGCTCTCGCGCTTGCCGGCGGTCGCCACCGGCCGAGCCGCCGCCCGCTCGCCGCCGAGTACCGGGTAGAGCAGCCAGGCCAGCAGCACGCCGATCGCCGGGCCGACCAGGTAGACCCAGATGTTGCCCCAATCGGCACCGGCGTCGGCGATGGTGGCCGACAGCTCGGCGCCGAAGGTCCGGGCGAAGTTCATCGAGGCGCCGGTGAGCTGGCTGATCGCCAGCACGCCGAGCCCGTAGGCGAGGCCGTAGCCGAGCCCGTAGATCCAGCGGCCGCCGTCGATCAGGTGCAGCACCACCAGCACCAGCAGCAGGGTCAGCAGCGCCTCCGCGGCGAGCGCACCGATCAGCTCGGCACCGGTGGCGTCGGTGTGGGTGACCGCGCCCGCGGCGGCCTCGTCGCCGAGCGCGCTGCTGAACAACCACCAGGCGAGCAGCGCGCCGACCAGTCCACCCAGGAGCTGGGCGATGATGTAGCCCGCCGCGGTGACCCAGTTGATGACGTTCCGTAGCGCTAGGGCGACCGTGACCCAGGGGTTGAAGTGCGCGCCGGCGGCCCCGAACACCCAGACCACGACGGCCAGCGCGAACGCCCAGCCGAACGCGGCCGGCAGCGTCAGGCCGCTGTTCATCACCACGCTGGCGCCGAGAAACACGAAGAACAGGGTCCCGAGGGCTTCCGAACCGAGCCGGGAGATCTCCGCATTGTTCATACCGCTCCTCCTTGGAGAGCGAGATGGAGTTTGATGCGATGGTCTCACCGTGACGAAAATCACGCATGCCGAGAAGCATCGGCCGACCGGCCGATCTCAACCGGGTCCGGATGGTTGGGCCGGTAAACAATGCAAGCTTCTGCCCATAGCTACCGGTCGGCCGGCGGCGCATGCTGAGCCTGGAGAGCCATGGCGGCTCGATGGTGGCAGGTCTCGATGCGCTGCGCGAGGGCGAGGCGCGGCGCCCGGAGCGGATGCTCCGGTTCGGACCGCCGGCACGAGAGGAATGAGCGGTGGGTTTGAGCAGGGTCGCGTTCGGTCGGTGGCGGATCGGGGGATCGCTGCTAGCGGTGGCGCTATCGCTGGCGGTGGTACCGGTGAAAGCGGCCGAGGCGGCTCCGGATGGCGGGTTCGCGGCGCACGGTGGCCTCGCCCAACCCGCCCTCGTACCGGGCCTGGCCGAGGCGGTCGATCGGGCGTTGGCACAGGACGGGGTGCCGCAGGTCAAACTGACCGCGTCCGACGGCGCCGGCCAGGCCCGGTTCGGCCGGGCGGTCGCGATCCAGGGCGACACCGCGGTGGTCACCGCGATGCTCGCCGATGTCGGTAGCAACCCGTTGCAGGGCGCGGCGTACGTCTTCACCCGCGACGGCGACGGCTGGACCGAGACCCAGAAGCTCACCGCCTCCGACGGCGGTCCGTTCGAGCGGTTCGGCGGCTCGCTCGCGATCGACGGGGACACGCTGCTGGTCGGCAGCTGGGGCGCGAGCGCCGAGCGGGGCGCGGTCTACGTGTTCGTCCGGGACGCCAGCGGCACCTGGACCGAGCAGGCGAAGCTGACCGCACCGGACGGCCAGCCCAACGACTTCTTCGGCGACTACGTCGACCTGGACGGCGACACCGCGGTGATCGGAGCTTCCGGGGTCGACGGTGAGAGCCCGAACTTCGAGCAGGGCGCGGCGTACGTGTCCACTCGCACCGGTACCAGCTGGAGCCAGCCGGAGCGGCTGCCGGCGACCGGTGGCACCCGCAACGACCAGTTCGGTCACGGGGTCGCGATCGACGGCGACACGATCCTGGTCGGGGTGCCGTTCGCGGAGGTGGGCGAGCACTTCGACCAGGGCGCGGTGGACGTGTTCACCCGTACCGGCGACGGCTGGCAGCCGGCCGGCCGGATCACCGCCGCCGACGGCATGGGCATCGACCGGTTCGGGTTCTCGGTGGCGCTGCAGGACGACACCGCGGTGATCGGCGCGATCGGGGCGGAGTACAACGGGGTCAACAGCCCCGGTGCCACATATGTGTTCACCCGGGACGGTGCCGGCTGGACGCAGCAGGCGAAGCTGGGCGCCTCGGACGCGGCGGAGTTCGACAACTTCGGCGACACGGTGGCGATCGACGGGAACCGGATCGTGGTCGCGGCGAACTTCGCCACCGTCGGCGACCACACCTGGCAGGGCGCGGCGTACGTGTTCGAGCGGTCCGGGCAGACCTGGAGCGAGCTGGCGAAGCTGGCCGCCGACGACGGCCAGGAGTTCGACGACTTCGGCAGCAACGCGGTCGCGATCGACGGCGGCAGCGTGCTGGTCGGCGCGCAGAACGCGATGGTGAACGGCGAGCAGGCGCACGGGGCGGCGTGGGTGTTCGAGCTCGACGGTGGCGGCGGCCCCGGCACGACCACCCTGGTCGCGGCCGACGGCGCGGCCGACGACTGGTTCGGCCGGGCGGTCGCGATCGACGGCGACACCGCGCTGGTCGGCGCCGATGCGGCCGATGTGGCCGGTACGTTCAACCAGGGCGCGGTGTACGTGTTCGTCCGCGACGGCGATGGCTGGACGCAGCAGGCGAAACTGGTGGCGAGCGACGGGGGCCAGTTCGACCAGTTCGGCATCTCGGTGGCGCTCGACGGCGACACCGCGCTGATCGGCACCGCCGGCGAAGCGGCGTACGTGTTCACCCGGACCGGATCGAGCTGGACCGAGCAGGCGAAGCTGACCGTGGCCGAGTCGATGTCCGGGTTCGGGATCGACGTGGCGCTCGCCAGTGACACCGCACTGGTCGGGGCGCGCGAAGCCGACGTCGACGGCCGGATCAACCAGGGTGCGGCGTACGTGTTCGTACGTGACGGCGATAGCTGGACGCAGCAGGCGAAGCTGGTGGCGAGCGACGGGGCCGCATTCGACGTGTTCGGCGACGCGATCGCGCTCACCGGCAACACGGCCGTGGTCGGGGCGGCGTTCGCCGACCCGGGCGGGCGGGACGGTGCCGGCGCGGCCTGGGTGTTCACCCGTGCCGGCGACAGCTGGACCGAGCGGGCGAAGCTGGTCGCCGGCGACAGCGCGGCCGGCGACTGGTTCGGGAGCGCGGTGGCGGTGGCCGGTGACACGGTGCTCGTCGGCGCCACGCTCGACGACGGCGGCCGGGGCGCGGCGTACGCCTTCACCCGGACCGGTGACAGCTGGACCGAGCAGGCGAAGCTGGTTGCCAGCGACGGCGCGGCGGGCGACGGGTTCGGCAACGCAATCGCCTTGCGCGGCAACGCCGCGCTGATCGGCGCCTGGTTCGACGACGGTGGCATCGGCTCGGCGTACGCGTTCGTGCGCGACGGCGGCAGCTGGGCCGAGCAGGCGCGGCTGGTCGCGGATGGGCGGGCCGCGGCGGATCAGTTCGGCAACGCGGTCGCGATCGACGGAGACACCGGGGTGGTCGGTGCCTGGCTCACCGACGTGGCCGGCAACTCGGACCAGGGCGTGGCGCACGTCTACCAGCTGGACGTGCCGAGCCAGGCGCCGCCGCAGATCGTGGTCGAGCCGGCCAGCCTGTCGGTGTCACTGGCCGCCGGCGAGGCCACCACCGAGTCGGTGACGATCGGCAACCTGGGCGAGGCGGAGCTGGCCTGGTCGGTCGAGCCGGCCGCGCCGGGCTGCGCCGAGCCGGGCTCGGTGGGCTGGCTCGAGGTCGCCCCGGCGACCGGTGCCACCCCGGGCGGCGGCAGCAGCGAGCTGACCGTCTCGATCGACGCGGCCGGGCTGGCCGCCGGCGACTACCGGGCGGCGCTCTGCGTCGAGAGCAACGACCCGGCGGATCCCGTGGTCGAGGTGCCGGTGGCGCTGACCGTGGCGGCGGTGGTCTGCGACGAGACGATCTCCGGGGTGCATGCCGGGCCGTTGACGGTGTCTGAGGGGGTGACCTGTCTGGCGGCTGGTGCGCAGGTGCTCGGTGAGGTGAATGTGCAGGCGGGTGCCGGGTTGGTCGGGACTGCGGCGGTGATCCAGGGGCCGGTGTCGGCGCTGGGTGCGGCAACCGTGGAGTTGCGGTTCAGTCAGGTGACCGGGCCGGTGTTGGTG
>DATCKZ010000100.1:0-41384 GCA_036564175.1 Natronosporangium sp. | reverse complement strand
CGGCGCCCTGACCAACAGGTTGGCGCGCGAATTTATCGAGATGCGCTACCAGTTCCAGCGTCCGTTCGTACTGGACTCCAGCCAGACGGAACGGACCTTTGGACTCACGCCTACCTCCATGGCGGATGCCTTGCGGTCCATGGCATGACCGACCTCCGCCGCGGCGGTTACTCGGTTGGCAGGAGGTTTCCGTCGAAGTCCACGACCGAGTACGCGCGCAGCTTCTCCAGGCGGTGGAAGGAGTCGATCACCCGGATGGTGCCGCTCTTGGAGCGCATCACGATCGACTGGGTGTACGCGCCGCCGGCCCGGTACCGGACCCCGCGCAACAGGTCGCCCGAGGTGATCCCGGTGGCCACGAAGAAGCAGTTCTCGCCGCGTACCAGGTCGTTGGTGGTGAGCACCCGGTCGATGTCGTGGCCGGCGGCGAGCGCCTTCTCCCGCTCGGCGTCGTCGCGCGGCCACAGCCGCGCCTGCATCGCCCCGCCCATGCACTTCAGCGCGCAGGCGGCGACGATCCCCTCCGGAGTGCCGCCGATTCCCATCAGGACGTCTACGTCGGACTGTTCGCGGGCGGCGGAGATCGCCCCGGCGATGTCGCCGTCGGTGATGAACCGGATCCGGGCACCCGCGTCGCGCACCTGCTTGACCAGCTCGGCGTGGCGGGGCCGGTCGAGGATGCAGACCGTGAGCTCGGAGACCGACGAGCGCTTCACCTTCGCGATCCGCCGCAGGTTCTCGGCCACCGGGGCGGTGATGTCGATGACGTCGGCCGCCTCCGGCCCAACCGCGAGCTTCTCCATATAGAACACCGCGCTCGGGTCGAACATCGCACCCCGGGCGGCGACCGCGAGCACCGCCAGCGCGTTCGGCATTCCTTTGCTCATCAGGGTGGTGCCGTCGATCGGGTCAACCGCGACGTCGACCGCCGGACCGGTGCCGTCCCCGACCTCCTCGCCGTTGTAGAGCATCGGCGCCTGGTCCTTTTCGCCTTCCCCGATCACCACCACCCCGCGCATCGGGATGGAGTTGATGAGCCGGCGCATGGCGTCCACCGCCGCCTGGTCGCCGCCTTCCTTGTCGCCGCGCCCCACCCACCGGCCGGCGGCCATCGCGGCCGCCTCGGTGACCCGGACCAGGTCGAGCGCGAGGTTGCGGTCGAGCTCCTGCGGCGTACGTGCATCAGGGCTGGTCATGGCGAGCCACCTCCTGATGGCATCCTGGCATACATGGAGAAAGCACCGCCAACGTGCCAACCGCCGCCGACCGGGGCGGAGCCAGCTGAACCGGCGGGGGTGGCGGCGGCCGGGCGAGCTCGCCGCGACCGCCGGCTACGGGATCTGGCGATCTCGCTGGCGGTGCTGCTGGTGCCGGTGTTGCTGCTGGTCGGCGGCTATCAGCTGATCAGCGGCCGGACCGAACCGGTGACGGTGGACCCGGCCCCGGCGATCGCCGAGGCGAGGGCGGCCGGGCTCACGGCGGCCAGCCCGACCGGGCTGGCCGACGGCTGGGTGCCGGTCAGCGCGGTGTTCCAGCGCCCGGACGCCGGGCTCACGCTGCGGATCGGCTACCTCACCCCGGACGGGCCGAGCGTCCAGGTGGTGCAGAGCACGGTGCCGGCCGAGCAGCTGCTGCCGGCCGAGCTGCCGGATGCGGCGCAGCCCGCCGGCACGCTCGAGGTGAACGGTGAACCGTGGCAGCTGTACGCGAACGATGACGGCGAGCGGGCGCTGGTCCAACTGACTCCGGAGCTGACCTCGCTGGTGGTCGGCAAGACCAGCGAAGCGCAGCTACAAGAGCTGGCCGCCAGCCTGCTGCCACCCGGCTGACCAGCGCGGGCGCGCTCCTACTGCTGGCGAGACTGGTTGAGCCGCTCCCGGGCCCGGTCCAGCCGGCGCTGGCAGATGTCGGCGAGCGCCTCCCCCCGCTCCCACAGCGCCAGCGCCTCCTCCAGCGTGACCCCGCCCGCTTCCAGCTTCTCCACCACCGCGGCGAGCTCGGCCCTGGCCTGCTCGTAGCTCAACTCTTCCGGCTCGGACACCCGGGTCACTCCTCCGGCTCGGCGGTGGCGCCTTCGCCGTTCACGACTACCTCCGGGTCGCCGCCGTAGGTGACCGTCGCGTCCTCCCCGTTGACCACGATCACCTCGGCGTCCTCGACCACCACTGTGGACCGGTCGCCGTTGACCACGACCGTCCCGCACGGGCCGGTGAAGCGCAGGTCGGAATCTTCGCCGTTGACCGTGATGTTCTGCTCCTGGCACTCGTAGGTGCCGGAAGCGCCCTGGTCGTTGAAGGTGTTCGCGACCGCGCCCGGCTCGTCGACCGGGGAGGTCTGCGGCGGTGGCGCCGGCGCGGTGGTCTGGTCGCCGCCGGAGCCGTCGTCCCCGCCGTCGTCATCCCCGCCGCAGCCGGCCCCGAGCACCGCGAGCACCGCCGCGAGCAGGACCGCAGGGACCCTCGTACCCATGCTCAGCTCCTTCTCGGCTCGACCCAGCCGTGCTCGGTCAGGTAGTCGAGCACCTTCGCCACCGCTTCGTCCACCGACATCGCGCTGGTGTCCACCACCAGTTCCGCGTCGGACGGCTCCTCGTACGGGTCGTCGATCCCGGTCATGCCGGTGAGCGTGCCCGCGCGCGCCTTCGCGTACAGCCCCTTCCGGTCGCGCTGCTCGCACACCGCCAGTGGGGTCGAAACCCAGACCAGCACGAAGCCGGCGCCGACCGCCTGTGCCATCGCCCGCGAGTCGGCCCGGGCCTGCGCGTACGGCGCGATCGGGCAGCAGATCGCCATGCCGTGATGGCGCGCGATCTCGGCGGCGACCCAGCCGACCCGGCGGACGTTGCGGTCGCGGTCGGCCTTGGAGAAGCCCAGCCCGGCCGACAGCTCCCGGCGGACGATGTCACCGTCGAGTACGGTGACCGTCCGCTCGCCGGACTCGCGGAGCGCGGCCGCCACGCCCCGGGCGATCGTCGACTTGCCGGAGCCGGACAGGCCGGTGAAGAACAGCACCAGCCCCCGGCGCCGGCGCGGCGGCCGGGCCCGGCTCAGCTCCTTGGCCACCGCCGGCGGGGTGTGCCACTCCGGCAGCGGGAACCCCCGGTCCAGCAGGTCACTGATCTCCGCCTCGGTGAGCGGTGCCCGCTGGTTGCGCAGCGGGATGTCGGCGCGGCCGCGCCACTGCCCGTCCCGGCCGTCGTAGGCGAGCTCGCGCGGGACCAGCACCCGCGGACCGCCGCCGGACAGGGTCGGCCCGGTGGCGAGCAGGTGGGTCACTCCGTACGCCTGGGCCACCCGCGCCCGCACCAGCGCGTCGTAGATCTCGTTGCGGCGGCGCCGCAGCGGCAGCGTGACGATGGTGGCCGGCGGCAGCCGGTCCTTCGCCGCCAGCACGCACCGCACCAACGCCTCCGGTGGCAGGCCGGCGACCGGCTCCACCACCGGCAGCAGCACCAGCAGGTGGGCCTGCAAGGTACGGGTGGCGTGCACGATCTGGGCGAGCTGCGGGCGGTGCAGCGGCCGGTCGGCGACCACCCCGACCACCCGGCCGGCCGGCAGCTGTGCCCGGACCTCATCGGGGGTACGCCGAAGCGACCTGAACGGCCAGCGGGGGGTGTCGCCCATCGCCCGCACCGGGCCGCCGATCCCGCTCAGCTCGTCGCGGGTCGGCCAACTGTCGACCACGTCGACCGCGGCGACCGGCGCGCCCTCGGCGTCGGTGAGCACCAGCGCGCGCTGCAGCGGGTTGTTCCGGTCCAGCTGCTGGACCAGGCTGGTCGGCACCTCGATCGTGATCGGCACCGGCCATGGGGTGCCGTCGGCGAGCTGCCCGCGCTGGCTGATCGCGGCCAGGTCGGCCCGGGTAGGCAGGTGGGTGAGCGGCCGGAACGCGCCGGTCAGCAGCAGCTCCAGGTCGGCCAGCTCGCCCGTGCGCGGCGTATACGAAGGAGCGCCGGCCAGCACCTCCTCTGGCAGGACCCACCCGGCACTCATCGTCAGCGTCCCTCCTCGGGGTCAGTCTGGCACCCTGGCCTGCCCGTCCGCTCGTCGGGCCGGTGCTCGTCGGGCGGGCTGGTGCTCGGTCGTCGGGTCCCGCCCGCTCGTCGGGCCAGGTTACCGAAGTCGACCGAGCTGGTCAGCGAGGAAGGCCGGTCCCATCAGGTCGAAATGGTCCGTGCGCGAGCATTCCAGCCGAGCCCCCGCCAGCCCGCGCTGCCGGGCCGCCCGGGCCACCTCGTTGAAGACGTCCTCGTGGTTGAGCGAGAGCACGATCTCCACGGTCTCGGTGACCGCGGTGAGCTGGCCGACCGCGTCCAGGAACGGGCCGAACGACCGCTGCCGGTACCGCTCCACCATCTCGCGGGCGTGCCGGCGGACCTGCCGGAAGTTCTTCGACGTGATCTTGCTGAGGTATTCGCAGAGGTAGCGGAACTCCCGGGCGGTCTTCGCCGACCGGAGGATCGCGACCAGCTCGCGCAGCGACCGGTCGCTGTCCAGGCCGGCGATCCGCGACGAGATCGTGGTGGTGGTGTTGTTGACGTTCGGGTCGAGCAGCACGATGCTGCGCACCCGCAGCTCGTCGAATACCTCCGGGGCGAACTCCCGCAGGCAGAGGATCATGTCGGCGCCGAACGAGAAGCCGACCAGCGTCAGCCGCTTGCGCGGGTACCGGCGCTGGATCCGGCGCAGCGCGTAGCCGAGCAGCTGGACGTGCGACTCCAGCGAGATCGGCCGGTACAGGTCGTTGTCCCGCTCGTCGGCGTTGAACCCGTAGAGGGTGAGCGCGACACAGTGGAACCGGCTCTCGGACATGTACGGCCGGAAGTCGTCGGCGTCCAGCCCCAGTCCGTGCAAGAAGACCACCAGGTCCTCGGTGAACCGGCGGGTCTCCAGGTAGCGCAGCGACCGGCCGACCACCGCGTCCTGGTCGTTGCGGATGCCGTCGAGCGCGTCCGCGCCGATCTGGATCTCGCCCATCGTCACCGCACCGCGGTAGCGGCGGCGGAAGCCGTACTCGTAGATGACAATGCCGGTGACGCTGGCGACGATCGCGGTGATCGCAACCGGCAGGCCGGTGGTGACGAAGCCGCGGCCGGAGGCTTCCAGGATCTGCCGCAGCTCGGCCGAGTAGAGGCTGGTGACGAGTCCAAACAGGGCGCCGCCGAGGCTGGCCAGCACCCCGCGTCGCCACTGCCGGCTCGGCGGGCCCGGGGCCTGGTCGTCAGGCCGCGTGATCGCGCGGGTGCGCATCAGCATCGACCGCTCCTGCATCCTCTTCGAACCTGATCGGGTACTGCTGGACGAACTCCCGATAGCCGGCCAGCGGGGTGATCCGGCCGTGGAAATGACCGTGCGACACCGAGCACAGTGGTCGGGGGTGGGGCTGCCCGGCCTCCCATACCGTAACGGAACAGCCGGGCTCGGTCAGGTCGGCGTGCGGTTCGGTCACGACCAGCAGGCCGGGGGCGGTGAGCGAGGCCACCACCGTATCGATGATCGCGGCTCGTTGCCGGGGTTCGACCTCGTAGAGCGTGTAGCACAGGTTCGCGGCGTTGATCCGATGCTCAGTCAGGAAGCGGCGGAGCGTGGGCAGGTCGGTGAAGTCGAGCTCGTGGTAGCGGACGGCGGCGTCGGCCACCTCCGGCAGCGCCAGCGTGTCGACCAGCTCCTGGAACCGCTCGGCGTAGTAGCTGGACGGCCCGTAGCACGACCGGACCCAGCTCAGGTCCGGGAACGGCCCACGGTCCACTCCGTACCGGGCGGCCAGCGCCGGGATCGGTTGGTACACCGGATATCCGTCCGGCCACGCCAGGTCGTACCGGAACTCCTCGAACGCGGTCCGGGCGTTGAGCTGGCGCGGCAGCACCCCCAGGCCGGTGCCGAGGTCGGCGAACCGGACCGGCCGGTCGCGTCCGGCGAAGTAGGCCGCCAGCAGGACCTGCGGTACCAGGAACCGGCGCGCCCCGGTGAACGAGTTCTGCCGCTGCGCGAGCACCGCCTCGACCGGGTGGTGGTACCGGCCGAGCAGGTCTTCCAGGGCCGCGAGCCGGTCGGCGGGTGGCCGGTCGCCGGTGAGGTCGTAAATCGCCGCGCCGGCGAACAGCTTCACCGCGATCCCGAGCAGGGTGACCAGGTGGACGGCGCTGCGGGTCGGGAGGCGATGGTGGGCGGCGGTGGCGATGCTGGTCAACCGCGGTGCCGCGGCCGGCCGGGCCAGGCCGTAAGCGAACAGCCGGTAGAGGTCACGCCAGCCGTGGTCCTGCGGGTGCCGGCCCAGTCGGTGGGCGGCAGCCCGTATCTCATCTGCGATGCCGCCCATGGCTCGCAAGGGTAACGGTTGCTGTCAATGGCTGCCGAGATGCCCCGCGACGGCCGCCCAGAACGCGGCGGGCTGATCGAGCATCGGGAAGTGGCCGGCGCCCGGGATTGTGTAGACCGGCACGCCGCGGAGGGACGGGAGTAGGTAGTCCAGCTGGCTGTCCCCGCCGTGCAGATAGGCGGGACGGGTCTGCGACGCGAACAGGCTGAGCAGCTTGCCGCTGTCGGACCACTCGACCAGCGACTCGGCACTGCGGTGGAGCGCGACCGGGTCGGCCTGCCCGTACCAGCCGGCCCAGGTGCGAAGGTCGCGGCGCGGCGAGCTGATCAGCCCGGCGACGAACCGGTGGTAGCCGGTGTGGACGTACTCGTGGCGCGGCTGCTCGGCCGCCCGCCGGCTGACGATGCCGCAGTCCTGCCCGACCAGGTTGCCTTCGACGCTGATGAAGGCGCTGGTGCGGAGTTCCTGGCCAGCGACCAGCCCGACGGCGCCACCCATGCTGTGACAAAGCAAGTAGAGCCGGCGCGGCGCCAGCTGCCGGACCAGCTCAATGGTGAGATCAGCGTAGGTCTGGATCGAGTAGTGGCTCGGGTCGGCGAACCGGCCGGAGCCGCCGTGACCTGGGAAATCGAAGGCGGCGATGGTGAGATCGGCGAGCTGGTCGACGCCGTACGCCGAGTCGAAGCTCTCCTTCGCGCAACCGAACCCGTGCAGGCAGAGTAGTAGAGCGTCGCTGCCGGGCCGGATGTTGATCGCGATCTCGACGGAACCGCCGGGGTATTCGATCTCCCGGAACTCGGTCCGCGCTGTCGCCGCCGTGGTCAGCACCGCCACCCGCGCGCTCCTCTCGCCCGTCGACCCCGGCTCCACCTAGGCTACGCGCCCGGTACCACGCTGTCCATTGCCCGTCCGGGCACCGTGTTTCCGCACGCCGGACGGGCTGTGGTCGCAACTGCGCTGGGACGTGCAAGGTCACAATTTCGTATCTTGGTTTGCCTGTCGCGGAACCGGCACACCACCATCCGATCAAGACCGTTACGCTTCCCTCCGGCCTGCGCACGAATGCGCGGGCTGAGAACCGGAGGAGTTCGATGACACCCGATGTCGCGGGGTTGGTTAAAGAGCTGCAAGCGGCGTTTCGCGGCGCTGGTCTTCGTGATCACTCCTGGCTGGAGCGCGCCAAGCAGTACGGAGACCAGCTTTCAACGTTGGCTGGGATCGATGATCTCGACCCACCCGCGACGGCGACGGACAAGCTGATCGATTGGATCAGGCAGGCCATTGAAAACTACGACGACGTCTTCGAGACCATTCTCTGTGTCGTGGCCGGCATACACCCGGAGGCCCGGCATGACACGCTCGGCGCGCGAGAAGACTGGCTGACGGGCTTCGTGAAGCGGGCGTCGACGACCGTTGCCCCGGAACCGGTCTCGAAACGAACCGTCCAACGACGGGTCAAGGAAATACTCGAGCGGTTCGCACGTGATCGGCTGGCTGCCAGCGTGCGAGCCGAAGCGGCCCGGCCCCGAGGCTATGTCGTACGTAGGCACAAGGCAACCCTGCGGATGGATCTTGAAGTTCCGCAGGTGACCGAAGAACAAGTAGTCGAGGTGACCAATGACAAACTCGAGGTCATCGTTCGGCTGGTCAGCGTGCCACACGACACAGAGCTGACCGGCACCTGCGCGGTCGACGTGCTTGAGGGTGGGACGCTGCGCCAGATCGACCGCGTGCCGGGCGAGCTCGATCTGCTCTGCCTTCACATCGAGCCCTCCCGGGTTCTCCGGGTAGGAGAGCGGCACCGGATCAAGATCCGGTACCGGCTCGCGCTTCCCGAGCCCCTGTTTGCCGTGGATCCACACGTTCGTTATGAACGGGCGATCCTTGAGGTCCGCTTTAACCCGCAGCGCCCACCGAAGGAGGTGCGCCGGCTGGTGGCTGCAACCCCCTGGCAACGCGGCGAGCCGCTGCCGATCGAGCGAAACGGCCGGTACCGAGAATGGTTCTCCGGTCTAGCACCAGGGCTGCTGTACGGCTTCCGCTGGGACTACTGACAGGCCCGCCGCTGGAGAGCGGCGGGCCCCGGCCCTATAGACCGACGTCTCCGATGAGCTTTACGAGTTCGCCAACAAGTCGCGACGCGTCAGCGTCGGCATCGCGGAACCGGAGCCGGACGTACTGACGGCTCGCCAACTCGGCGATGTCGGCCGGCAGATCGCTCGCTGCCGGCATCGGCGTGTCGTCGACGAGCACTGGTACGACGGCAACATCGGGGCGCCGCAGTCCATTCGCGATCTCGAGCCGGACGTAGTCGTCGGGCCGGTCGATCAGTCGTCCGCCGGGCCCGCGCCGCAGCCAGCGAGCGCCGATGACCACCAACAGCACTCGGCATTGCTGCAACGCGAGCCGGATCTCGGTTGGGAAATGGGTGCCGGGCCGGATCGTCCGCGTGTCGCGGAAAACTCGCTCCGGTCCAAAGTGTTCGGCAAGTCGCTTGTCGATGAACAGCGCGGCGAACGGTTCATCGCACGAGCGGTAGTTGATGAAGATCGTCTTCTTCATATCGAACTTCTGTACGTAGCTGCCTCGTTCGTTGCGTGTGGCCGGCTGAGGCATCCGAGCCGGCAGTTGCGTTGTGTAAAACACCGGAGGATCATGCCCGCGCGAAAGAGCGAGGCCTTGCCAGTTTTCTGACACACCTTCCGCTTGCATCTGTATGTAATGCTTGCAATACCGAGTGTGAAGATTCGGGCCGCCGGGGAGGTGTGGCGTGCCGGACAGTGATGGACTTGAGCCATTCGGTGCTGCGCTGCGACGGGAACGGCTCGCCGCCGGGCTGTCACTTCAGGACCTTGCGCAGCGTGTCCACTACAGCAAGAGCTACCTGAGCAAGATCGAGACGGGTCGAAAACTGCCGAGCCACGATCTCGCTCGCCGTTGCGACGCCGTACTACGGAGTCGGGGCAGCCTCGCCTCACTCGTGTTCGCCAGGAAGCAGGCGGTCCCGTCGCTGCCCACCGGCCCCTTCGACGGCCAGTGGGTCATCAGCATGGATAGCAACGGCCGCGGGACGTTCAGCGCGGTCACCCACACCGAGGGCGGGGCGATCGACACGGTCAACCCGTTCGCGATGCGGATGCCACCGGTTACCCGGGCCCGCCGCCGTGGTTCAGACGAGCTGGACTCGTTCCGGCTGATGTTCACCGAGATGCGGCGGCTCGGCCAGTTCGCCGCACCGGCCAGCCTGCTACCGATGCTGGCCGCACAGACCCACGCTGTTCGGGTACTCGCCGCTTCGTCGGGGCCGCAGACCCGTACCAAGGCGCTCCGGCTGGCGGGCCGGTTCGCTGAGTACACCGGTTGGATGGCGCAGGAGGCTGGCGACGACGAGGGTGCTCTATGGTGGACGGCCCGGGCCGTGGACTTCGCCGCCGCTGGTGGTGACCGGGAGCTCGGGGTATACGCGTTGGTCCGGCGCGGCCTCATCGCACTGTACCGGCACGACGCGCGGGAGACGATCGCGGCTGCGGAGCGGGCGCAGGCTGCTCAGTGCAGCCCTCGGGTCCGAGGCCTGGCGGCGCTCCTGGAGGCACAAGGTCACGCGCTCGCCGGCAGCTATGACCGATGCTGCCGCGCGCTCGACCGGGCGGCGAAGCTGCTTGCCGATGCGGCCAGATTGGACGACGGGCTGCCGGTGCTGGGTACGACCACGATCCCCGATCCGGTGGCCATGGTCCGCGGGTGGTGCATGTATGACCTGGGCCGGCCGCGTCGGGCGCTCGCGGAGCTGGAGGGGGAGCTGGCGGCCGTTCCCGACTTCGCGCAGCGGACGCTGGCCAGGATCGGGGTCAGGTACTCGCTCGCGCTGGTAGCGGCGGGCGAGTTGGAGCACTCGTGCACGATGATCGATCGGCTCATCGACCCGATCGTTGCCACCGACTCGGCGACCGTCCGTGCCGACTTGCGGCGGCTCGCTCAGGAACTCACCCGTCGCCATACCCGGACCGTGGTAAAGGAGATCATGCCGCGCCTGATCGGTGCGCTCCGCACCACGTACTGAGCGGTGGGCGCGTCTCCCGTTGCCTACCGGCCCGGGGGACGGGCAACGGCTCGACTTGGCTGACCCGGCATCGCAACCTGAAGACACCGGTCGATATAGCCATCGCCCGGAGGTCGTAAAGGGGGAGATGCGATGGTGTTCCACTGGATCATCGAGTCAGTGTCCGCGCTCAGCTGGTTGCTTGGGTAAGGGCATCGACGCAGCGGCGCCGGCGAGCTGCGGCCCTCTCGCCGGCGCCGCACTTTGTCGACTCCAGATCGGATGCTAGGTACCCGCCCGCTGGGCTTCCGCCTTCTCTAGGAGCACCGTCCGCTCGGACTCGTTGTCGCACAGCTCGGCCGCTCGCAGATACTCGGTGCGCGCCTGGTCGTGCCGGCCCAGCCGGTCCAGCAGTCCGGCCCGGACCGCGTACACCAGGTGCGACTGGTCGAGCTGGCCGGTCGCCGCGACTTCGTCGACCAGCCGCAGGCCGGCGGCCGGGCCGGAGGCCATCGCGACCGCCGCGGCCCGGTTCAGATCGATCACGGGGGAAGGGATGAGCTGGCCCAACGCGTCGTAGAGCGCGACGATCCGGTCCCAGTCGGTTTCGGCGACCGACGGGGCGACCGCGTGGCACTCGGCGATCGCGGCCTGCAACCCGTACGCACCGAGTCCCCGCCCGGCGGCGGCCGCCTTCGCCAGCGCCGCGCGGCCGCGCCGGATCGCCGACTGGTCCCAGCGGCGGCGGTCCTGGTCCTCCAGCAGCACCGGCCGGCCGTTGGCGTCGAGCCGGGCCGGGAACCGGGCAGCGGTCAACTCCATCAGCGCCAGCAGCCCGTACACCTCCGGCTCCGGCGCGAGCTGGACCAGGATCCGGCATAGCCGGATCGCCTCGTAGGCGAGGTCGGTCCGCATCCAGCTGGAGCCGTGCGACGCCGACGAACCCTCGGTGAAGATCAGGTAGATGACGTTGAGCACTGAGCCCAGCCGGGCCGGCCGCTCCGCCGGCTCGGGGACGGCGAACGGCACCTGGGCGGCCTGCAGCGCCTTCTTCGCCCGGGTGATCCGGGCTTGCACGGTCGGGACCGGGATCAGCAGCGCCGCGGCGATCTCGTTGGTGGTGAGACCACCGACCACCCGGAGCGTCAGCGGGATCCGCGACTCCTTGGGCAGGATCGGGTGGCAGGCCGTGAAAATCAGCGCGAGCTTGTCGTCGTTGATGGCGTCGGGGTCGAACAGCGCGTCGGCGCCCGGCTCGGCCTGGTCCAGCTCCCGGGCGAGGATGGCGTAGCGCTCATCCGCCCCGGCCCGCCGGCGGAAGGCGTCGATCGCGCGGCGTCGCCCGACCGCGGTCAGCCAGTTCGCCGGCTTCTCCGGGACGCCGTTGACCGACCAGCTGACCAGCGCCTCGGCGAGCGCCTCCTGGGCGACATCCTCGGCCAGCGCGAAGTCCCGGGTGTAGCGGGCGAGCGCGCCGACGATGCGGCCGGATTCAGACCGCCAGACCGCTTCGACGGCGCGCCGCGCCTCGCCCATTGGCTTCCTCTCGATCACAGCTGCCCGGTCGACTCGCGCCAGGCGCGCTCCTTCTGGATCCACGGGTTGTCCTGCGGAAACTCGTCGATCGTAGCCACCCGGCGGATCTCGATCTTGACGCCGTCGGTCATCGGCATCCGCTTGGCCCACTCGACGGCCTCCTGCTTCGAGGCGACGTCGAGGATGTAGAAGCCGCTGAACAGCTCCTTGGTCTCGCCGTACGGCCCGTCGGAGACGACCGGCTTCTCACCGGAGAAGTCGACCACCACGCTCTCTTCCGGGTCGAGCCCTTCGGCAGCCAACAGCACGCCGGCCTTGATGAGCTCCTCGTTGTAGCGGCCGACGATCTCGATCGCCTCGTTCGGGTCGAGGTTGGCGAAGGTTTCCAGCGCCCTGTCGCTCGGTCGCATGATCAGCATGTACTTGCCCATGATTTCTCCTCTGTCGTTACGACGATCGTGTACCGGGCTGGGACCCGGCTGCTCCCAGGTCGGCTGGGGTGGCCCGCTGATCGACAGCCAACCGACCACCGGGATGTGATCTAGATCACTCGCGCACCGGCAGCGCTGTCAGCTAGAAGTCGTCGAGCCGGTCGATCCGGCGCAGCTTGTTCATGGCGTCCAGCGCCGCCACCTTGTACGACTCGGCGAGCGTCGGATAGTTGAACACCGCGTCGACCAGATAGTCGATCGTGCCGTTGCAGCCCATCACCGCCTGCCCGATGTGGACGATGTCGGTGGCGCCGGTGCCGAACACGTGCACCCCGAGCAGCCGGTGGTCCGATGGCGACACGAGCAGCTTCAGCATCCCGTACGAATCACCGATGATCTGCCCGCGGGCCAGCTCGCGATATCGCGCGATCCCCACCTCGAACGGCACGCTCGCCTCCGTGAGTTCATCCTCGGTACGGCCGACGAAGCTGATCTCCGGGATGGTGTAGATGCCGATCGGCTGCAGCTCGTGGGTGCCGTGGGTGGGCTCGCCGCAGGCGTGGTGCGCCGCCTGCCGGCCCTGCTCCATCGAGGTCGACGCGAGCGCCGGGAACCCGATCACGTCACCGACCGCGTAGATGTGCTCGACCGCGGTCCGGAAGTTCTTGTCTACTTGCAACCGTCCACGTTCGTCGGCGGTGAGGCCGGCGTTTTCCAGCGCGAGGTCGCCGGCGGTACCCTGACGG
Source organism: Natronosporangium sp. (assembly GCA_036564175.1). GTDB lineage: Bacteria > Actinomycetota > Actinomycetes > Mycobacteriales > Micromonosporaceae > Natronosporangium. The sequence continues at coordinate 28,314 of DATCKZ010000100.1, read as the reverse complement.
CCGGCCGAGTACATCACCACGTCGGCGGCGATCCGCTTGCCGCTCTTCAGGACGGCGATGGCGCCGCGCGCGTACCGTTCCACGGAGGCGACCTCCTCGCGGAACCGGAACGTCACCGCGAGATCCCGCAGGTGGTACTTCAGCGCCTCGACGACCTCCAGGTCGGCGAACTCCAGCATCCGCTCCCGCCGCTCGACCACCGTCACCTTGGTGCCGAGCGCGGCGAACATCGAAGCATATTCAATGCCGATCACGCCGGCGCCGACGACGACCATTGAGGACGGTACACGCTCCAGCTTGATGATGCCGTCGGAGTCGATGATCGTACGCTCATCAAACTCCACAGTGCTCGGCCGGGCGGGTCGGGTGCCGGTGGCGATGATGATCTTGTCCGCGGTGTACCGGTCCTCCCGGCCCGCCTCGTCGGTCACCACGACCGTGTGCGGGTCAGCGAACCGCGCGGTGCCGGGCAGCACCCGGACGTGGTTGCGCGACAGCTGGCTGCGGATGACGTCGATCTCGCGCCCGATCACGTGCTGGGTCCGGGCCGCCAGGTCGGCGACGGTGATCTCCTCCTTGACCCGGTAGCTCTGCCCGTAGACCTCCCGCTGGTTGAGGCCGGTCAGGTAGAGCACCGCTTCCCGGAGCGTCTTCGACGGGATCGTGCCGGTGTTGATGCAGACCCCGCCGATCATGTTGCGGCGTTCCACCACCGCCACCCGCCGGTCGAGCTTCGCCGCCGCGATCGCCGCCTTCTGGCCGCTGGGTCCGGAGCCGAGCACGAGGACGTCGAAGTCGTACATTCCTCCAGTCTTGCAGGACCGGCCTACCCGCACATCGCAAGCAGCTTGTTCACGGTGGCCCAGTTTCGGGCCGTGCCGGTGACTTCCCCCAACTCGGCCTGCCCGGCCAGGGCCGCCGCCAGCTCGCTGCGCCCGAACCCGTCGGGCGTGTGAAGGTACAGCGTCCGGCCGACCAGCGTGGCGGTGTCCCGGCTGCCCTTGGCGGCCGCCTTCTGCTGTGCCTGCTCCACCGCCGCCGTCACCTCCGGCCCGATCTTCCCCTCCAGGAAGACCGCGTGGACCGCCTTCGGATTCGGCTCGTCCGGGTACGGGTTGTCGCGGACGACCTGCGCCAGCTCCTCGCGGGTCCGCACGATCACCCGCGGCGAGACGCCGAGCTCGGTGGCGATCGCGTACTCCAACTCGGCCGCGAGCGCGGCCTCCGTACCGCCGGCGCTGCCGGCCGGCGTGAAGACCAGGTTGCCGCTCTGGATGTAGGTCGCCACCTCGGTGTGGCCGAGCGAGGCCGCGACCCGGCGCAGGTCGGCCATGGCGAGCCGGTTGCGGCCGCCGACGTTGATGCCGCGGAGCAGCGCGATGTGGGTGGGCACGGCGTCAACGTACCGCGCGGTACCGACAGCAGAGCCGGGACAGCCAAGCGGAGGTAGAAAAGCGGGTGCGGGCAGATATAACAGTGCTGTTACACTTGCCCGATGACTGAGCGCTATCCGGAGATCGAGCCGTACGACCACGGCATGCTGGACGTCGGCGATGGCAACCTCGTCTACTGGGAGGTGTGCGGCAACCCGGCCGGCAAGCCGGCGGTGGTCGTGCACGGCGGCCCCGGCAGCGGCTGCAGCCCGGGGCTACGCCGGTTCTTCGATCCGGCGGCCTACCGGATCGTCCTGTTCGACCAGCGCGGCTGCGGCCGGAGTACGCCGAACGCCGGCGACCCGGCCACCGACTTGTCGACCAACACCACCGCGCACCTGATCGCGGACATGGAGCTGCTCCGGGAGCACCTCGGGATCGACCGGTGGCTGCTGTTCGGCGGCTCGTGGGGCTCGGCGCTCGGGCTCGCCTACGCCGAGCAGCATCCGGAGCGGGTTTCCGAGATTCTGCTGGTGGCGATCACGTCCGGCCGGCGGCGCGAGGTCGACTGGATCACGCAGGACATGGGCCGGCTGTTCCCGGAACAGTGGCACCGGTTCCGGGAGGGCGTACCGGCGGCCGAGCGGGACGGCCGGCTGGTGGAGGCGTACTACCGGCTGCTGAACGACCCGGACCCGGCGGTCCGGGAACGAGCCGCCCAGGACTGGTGCGACTGGGAGGACACCCACCCGAGCCTGGCGCCCGGCTACCAGCCCAGCCTGCGCTACGAGGACCCGGCGTTCCGGATGACCTTCGCCCGGCTGGTCACCCACTACTGGAGCAACTACTGTTTCCTGCCAGAGGGGATCATTCTGCGCGAGGCACACCGCTTGGCCGGCATCCCCGGGGTGCTGGTCCACGGCAAGTACGACGTGAGCAGTCCACTGGAGACCGCCTGGGAGCTCACCCGCGCCTGGCGGGACGCCGAGCTGATCGTGGTCGAGGACGCCGGCCACTTCAGCGAGAGCATGGTCAAGCACCTGATCGCCGCCAGCGACCGCTTCGCCACTCAGCCGTCGAGCTAGCCGGCCACGCGGCACTCGCGCAGGCAGCACCGGCCGTGCTGACCATCGGCCAAACCACGACATACCGAGCAGATGCCTGGCCCAACCGGCAGCGGATTACGAAGGTAGTTGCATTGCCGGGCAACCCGGGCGCGAGTGGCGGCCCACTCGTCACTGGGCGATGACAAGGTCGGCGACACCCTCCGTCGGCGAGAGCTCCGCAGCGCGTTGCCGCAGCAGCTCGTCGATAACCGCAAACAGTTCGTCCGGGCCGGCGGCGACCGTGACGCCCGGCTTGGCGGCGAGGGTCTGGGCCCATTCGTGGTTAAGGAGATCGCTGAGCAGCACCACCGGACGGCCGTGTTGCACGGCCAATCGAGCCTGGGTACGAGCGCCGCTGTGCTCGCCGGCTTCGACCACCACGGTGGCCGCCGCATAGCCGCTCATCACCGCGTTGCGCATTGGAAAGTGCTGCCGCCTCGGCGGTGCGTCCGGCCAGAACTGGCTCACGACCAGCCCTTCGAACGCGATCCGTTGCTGCAGCTCGCGGTTGGCGGCCGGGTAGTAGCGCCGGATGCCGGTGCCGATGACCGCCACCGTCCGGCCGCCCGCGCGCAGCGCTGCTTCGTGAGCCGCCGTGTCGATCCCGACGGCGAGACCGCTCACCACTGTGATCGACTGCTTCGCCAGGGTCTCGGCGACGACCCTGGCTATCCTCAGCCCACGATCGCTGGCCTTGCGGCTCCCGACCACCGCGATCGCCCGCGTGTCGTCGACCAGCCGACCCCTGGTGAAGATCACCGGCGGCAGCTCCCGGATTTCCCGCAGCTGCGGCGGATAGGAGTCGTCAAGGACGGTGTGGACCCCGAAGCCGGCCGCTTCCCACTCGGCGAGCTGCGCGGCGGCTTCCGCGATCAGTTGGTCGGGGAGGTCGATCGCCGGCAGCAGCGCATCGTGCTCGACGAGCTGTTCGGCGAGCAGTGCGGCCGCACTACCGCGCTCAAGCACGTCGCACGCGATGCGCGGCCAGTCGCGGTCGGCAGGTGGGCGGCGACTGGGGCGCGCAGCGGTCGACTTGCCGCGCCGCTACCGCTAGCCTGGGCACACGAGCCGTCGGAACCCCCAACCCGACCAGCCTGGAGCGACATGGCCCGTGGAATGATGCCGCGCCCGCCCAGCAACCCTGGCCGCGCCCAGCCACCGCGACGTGGCGCGCCGACCGGCGGGCAGCGCACGACCCAGCGGATCGCGCCGTTGCGCGGACCGGGTGCCGAGCAGCTGCGCCAACAGCAGGCGGAAGCGCAGCGCCAGGCGGCCGCCCGAGCCGCCCAGCAGCAGCACCGGCTGCGGCAGGCGCAGTTCATGCGGGAGGCGCAGCGGGTCCGGCTGCGGGAGGAAGCGCAGCGGCGCACCGAGCGGATCCGCGAGCAGGAGCAGCGACTCGGGTCGATCCTCGCGACCGGGCTGGGCAGGTCCGCCCGGATCGACCTCGACGCGCTCCGGCAGCAACAGCCGGAGCTGCCGGCGTTCGACCCCGGCCCGCTCGGCACCCCGGCGCCCGAGCCGGTCGAGGAGGACTTCGTCGCCCGTGGGATCGCCGGCATGCTCGGCGGCAAGGGCCGAAAGGAGCGGCAGGCGGCGGCCGCCCGGGAGGCGTTCGAGCAGGCGCACGCCGAGTGGGAGGCGGCCGAGCAGCAGCGCCGGGAGAAGCTCGCCGAGGCGCGGCGCGCGCACGAGGCGAAGCTCGCCGAGCAGCGCGAGCAGGCGGAGCGCTACCGGGTCCGGATCGACCGGATCGCCACCGGCTTGCGCGAGCGCGATTCGGCCGCGATCGAGAGCTTCCTGCGTACGGTGTTGCGGCGGGTGCCGCTGCCGAAAGCGTTCCCGCGCCGGGCGGAGGTCACCCACCTGCCGGTGCCGGAGCTGGCCCGGATCCGGATGGTCCTGCCCGACCGCGAGATCATCCCCGACGTCGCCGGGTACGAGTTCGCCCCGCCGGACCAGCTGCGGGCGGTGCCCCGGCCGGCCGAGGAGATCGACGAGCTCTACCGGCTGGTGCTCGCGCAGGCGGCGCTGCTGGTGGTGCGGGACGTGTTCGAGGCCGAGGAGCAGCTCGACCAGGTCGAGTTCCACGGGCTGGTGGACCGGCCCGACCCGGCCACCGGGGAGCCGGGGTTCGCGCCGGTGGTCACGCTCGACGTGTCCCGTGACGAGTTCGCGGCGGTGGATCTGGCCCAGACCCCGCCCGCGGAGGCGGCCGCGCGGCTCGGTGCCGACTTCGCCGCCGACCTGGCCGCGTCCCAGCCGGTGTAGCGCGTGAGCGTCGTATCGGTCATCAACTACAAGGGCGGCGTCGGCAAGACCACCCTGACCGCGAACATCGGGGCGGAGCTGGCCTACCGCGGCCGGACGGTGCTGCTGATCGACCTCGATCCGCAGGCCAGCCTGACCTTCTCGTTCTTCCAGCCGGAGGTGTGGGCCGAGGAGCTCGCCGACGACCACACCATCCTGCAGTGGTTCGGCTCCATGCTCACGCCCGGGGGTTCGCAGGAACCGCTCCGGAAGTATGTCCTCACTCCGCCGGTGATCAACGAGATCGTGCGCCGGCAGGGGGAGGGGCGGCTGGACCTGATCGCCTCCAACCTGGACCTGATCGAGGTCGATCTGGAGTTCGCCGCCCAGCTCGGCGGCTCCCGCTTCCAGCACGGCAGCCCGCGGTACCTGGAGCTGCACCGGGTGCTGGCCGACGCGCTGGCCGACCCGGCCTTCGACGAATACGACCTGGTGCTGATCGACTGCCCGCCGAACTTCGCGATGGTCACCCGGACCGCGATCGTCGCCAGCGAGCACCTGCTGGTGCCGGCCAAGCCGGACTACCTGTCCACGCTCGGTATCAGCTACCTGCGGCAACGACTGTCGGCGCTGATCAACGACTACAACCGGGTCGCACCCGTCCCGATCAACCCGGAGATCATCGGGGTGGTCTTCAATATGGTGCAGTACGCCAGCACCGGGCCGATCACGGCGCTGCGCGACTTCCTGACCCTGCCGCAGACCATCGAGATCCCGGTCTTCAACCAGCGGATCCGCGAGAACAAGACGCTGTTCGCGCCGGCCGGCGAGCAGGGCGTGCCGGCGGTGCTGATCCCGAACGGTAACGTCACCGTGCAGTACGAGCTGCAGCAGCTGGCCAGCGAGCTGCTCGCCAAGATCCGTGCCTAGCGTGCCTAGGAGGCCACGTGTCGGACCCCGCCGACCCCGCCGACCTCGCCCAGGGCGTCCTGCTGCGCCTGGCGGACTTCCTGCGCAAGCTGCCGCCCGACCAGCTGGCCGGGCTCGCCGACGGCAGCGCGAAGCTGGCGGTCGTACCGAAGGGTGGTCGGGTGGCGGCCGCCCGGCCGGCCAAGCCGGCCCCGGTCTCGGCCGAGCAGGTGCGCGCCGAGCTGACCCGGATCGGTGACCGGGCCGGCGGCCGGCGGTGGCTGGAGGACCAGAAGCTCACCGTGGCGCAGCTGGTGAGCCTGGCCAAGGAGCTGGAGATCGCGGTCGGCTCGAAGCCCCGGAAGGCGGACGTCCTCGACAAGATCGTGCAGCAGGTGATCGGCCGGCGGTTGGGCCTGGACGCGATCGCCAAGGCACCGCCGCGGTTCTGACGAACCGCTCCGAGCCTCACGGCGCGCCGCGGCCGTCGTACTCCTCGGCCAGCCGGCGGGCCAGCTGGTTGAGCACGTCCTGCCAGGCCGACACCGGCGCGGCGTTGCGCAGCTGCGCGGCCAGGTGCTCGGCGAGCCGTTCGACATCTCGGGCGCCGAATGAGGCGGCACCGGCCGGCTGCTCCGGCTCCGAATCCTGCGGCGGTACGGTCAGCGGCAGCGGCTCGCCGACGCAGACGATGTCCAGGTACCGGGTGGTCCGGGTCAGCGCGACGTAGAGCAGCCGGTGCCCGCGTTCGTCGCCGGCGACGATCTGCTCCGGCTCGACCACCACCAGCGCGTCGAACTCGAGCCCCTTCACCTCCTGCGGGCTCACCAGGTTGACCGCCGACCCGAGCTCGCCGCGGTCGGCGCTGCTCCAGCCGACCCCGGCGGCGGCGAGTGCGGCCTCCACCTCGCGCCGGCACCGGGGCGGGCAGACCACCCCGACGAACTGGCCCTGCTCGGCGTGGCCGGCGGCGACCGCCGCCACCCGGCCGGCCCGGTCGGCGAGCCCGACCCGGTGGATCTGCGGCTCGGCCGGCCCGTCCCGGACCACCGCCGGCGGCTGGACATGCGGAGCGGCCACCGGCAGCAGCTGCGCCGCCAGCTCGTACACCTGCCGGGGCACCCGGTAGCCGTACCGCAGCGGCGCCAGCGCGACCGGGTAGGTCGCCGGCAGCTGGCTGGTCACGTCCTGCCAGTTGTCGCGCGCCCACGGCCCGGTCGACTGGGCCAGGTCGCCGACGATGGTCAGCGAGCCGGTCGCCGACCGCCGGGCGATGCTGCGCAGCTGCATCGGCGAGAGGTCCTGCGCCTCGTCGACGAGGACGTGCGCGTACCGCCGCTCGCCGCCGTTGATGAGGTGCTCGGCCTCGTCCAGCAGCGGCAGGTCAGCGGCTGACCACTCCTCTTCGGACAACCGGTCGGCGCCGCGCCGGTAGAGCAGCGCCAGCTCGTCCTCGGTGAACTCGTCGCCGGCGGCGGCCCGCAACCGGCGCCGGGAGCCGAACAGGTCGCGCAGGAACGCCGGCGCCGACTGCGGTGGCCACAGCCGGTCCAGCAGGTTCGTCAGCGCGTCCTGGCCGGTCGGGTCGCTGCCGGTGCGGTCGCGCAGCAGCTGCACCAGCCGGGCCCGCAGCAGCTGCCGGCGGTCGGCGTACGGCAGGCCGGCCACCCGGCAGGTCGCCACCAGCTCCGCGACTTCCGGCCCGGGCAGGGTGACGAACCGCCCGTGCAGCAGCAGTCGTTCGGCCGGCTCCGGCTCGCCGACCCGGGCGTCCAGCGCCCGGCTCAGCAGCCCGGCCATCCGGGCCTCACCCTTGAGCCGGCTCACTTCGACCGGTTCAGACCGTCCATGCGATACGGAGGGCGCGAGCTGGCTGATGTCGCGGAGCTCCACCTCGGTGTCCCCGAGGCTCGGCAGCACCTCGCTGATGTACCGCATGAACGTCGGGTGTGGACCAACCACCAGCACGTCGGAGGGCTGCAGGTGGTCGCGGTAGCGGAACAGCAGCCAGGAGATGCGGTGCAGGGCCACCGCGGTCTTGCCGGTGCCCGGTCCACCTTCGATGACCAGCACCCGGTCGATCGGCGCCCGGATGATGTCGTACTGCGCCGCCTGGATGGTGGCGACGATGTCTCGCATCGCACCGGTCCGGTCCCGCGACAGCTCGCGCAGCAGCAGCTGGTCGATCGCCTCGGTGACCTCGGCGTAGCGGACGTCGGTGAAGTCGCGGATCCGGTTGCCCTCGCACTCGAACGTCCGCTTGCGCACCAGCCCCTGCGGATCGGCCGGGCTGGCCTCGTAGTAGGGCGCGGCGGCCGGCGCCTGCCAGTTGACCACCAGCACCTGGTGGTCGTCGTCCCGGATCAGGTGCCGCCCGATGTACAGCCGCTCGCCATGCTCGTCGTCGATCCGGCCGAACGCGACCGCCGTGTCACCGTCGCCGATCGCCGCCGCGGCCAGTTTCGCGTACCGGCGGAGGTGGGCGGCCGCGCTGGCGTGGGCACCCGCCCGCGCGACATCCTCCAGGGTGGTGAGCTTGCGGTCGCGGTGCTTCGCCGCCGCGTCGAAATACGCCTGCTCCTGCGCCAGTTGGACGGCCTTCACGCCCATCACCACCCACGACAGCGTAATCTGAGCCGCGTGGACCAGGAGGACCGGATCGCGCTGTTCCTCGACTACGAGAATCTGGCGCTGGGTGCCCGCGACCACCTCGGCGGGATGGCGTTCGACTTCCGGCCGGTCGCCGACGCGTTGGCCGAGCGGGGCCGGGTGGTGGTGCGCCGGGCGTACGCCGACTGGTCATACTTCGACGAGGATCGGCGGATGCTCACCCGCTCCCACGTGGAGCTGATCGAGATCCCGCAGCGGATGGGCGCCTCCCGGAAGAACGCCGCGGATATAAAGATGGCAGTCGACGCCCTGGAGCTGGCGTTCGAACGCGACTACATCTCGACGTTCGTCATCTGCACCGGCGACAGTGACTTCACCCCGCTGGTCCACAAGCTCCGGGAGCTCAACAAGCGGGTGATCGGGGTCGGCATCGAGGGCTCCACATCGGCGCTGCTGCCACCGGCCTGCGACGAGTTCCTCTACTACGACCGGTTGGAGGGGGTCGAGGCGCCGCAGACCCGCTCCCGGCGCGGCAAGGCGGCGACCCGGCCGGCCGAGCCGCAGCCACCGGCCGAGCCGGAACCCGTACCGGACCAGGAGCCCGAACCGGAACCGGAGGCCGAGAAGCGGGACCCGGACCAGCTGCCGGCGCTGGTCGCCCAGACCGTGGCCGGCCTGCACCGCAGCTCCGGCGGCGCGGTCACCGCCTCCACCCTGAAGCGGACGCTGCTGCGCAAGGACCCGACCTTCAACGAAGCCGACTACGGGTTCCGGGCGTTCGGCGAGCTGCTGCGGCACCTCGCCGAGCGGAACGTGATCGAGCTCGCCGAAGGCCCGGCCAAGGGCGACCCGGAGGTCTCGCTGCCCGAGCACGGCAACCGGGAGGACGCGTTCGAGCTGCTCCGGTCGGTCGTCAGCGACCTGTCCAAGGGCGGCCCGGTGGCGCTGTCCGGGCTCAAGGACCAGCTCCGGCGGGTCCGCCCGGACTTCAGCGAGAAGAAGCTGGGCTACCGGAGCTTCCTGCAGTTCTGCCGGGCGGCGGCGACCAGCGGCGTGATCGACCTGCAGTGGCATCCGGACACCGACGACTACCGGCTGACCGTCAAGGCACCGGCGCGCTCGCCGGCCTGACCGTGGCCAGCCAACCGGGGAGGAATCACGAACAGCGAGTTTCCGACCGACCCGGCCGGGCTGCCGGAGGCGACCCGGCCGGCGCTGCTGGAGCTGGCCGCCGGGGACACCCTCGAGCTGCGGATCGAGCCGGTGGCGAAGCGGGTCGGCGACACGACGGTCCGGATGCTGTCCTACAACGGCTCCATCCCGGGGCCGACCCTGAAGGTCCGGCAGGGGACGGAGCTCACGGTCAACGTGACCAACCGCGGGGACCTGGACACCACCGTGCACTGGCACGGCCTGCGGCTGGAGAACCGGTCCGACGGCGTACCGCACGCCACCCAGCCGCCGATCCCGGTCGGCGGCTCGTTCTCGTGCCAGGTTCAGTTTCCGGATCCCGGGCTGTACTGGTACCACCCGCACATCCGCGAGGACTACACCCAGGAGCTGGGGCTCTACGGGAACATCCTGGTGGAACCGGCCGAGCCCGACTACTGGCCACCGGTCGACCGCGAGTTCTTCCTGACCCTGGACGACCTGCTGGTGGAGGCGGGCAGGGTCGCGCCGTTCAGCCGCGACCAGGTCACGTACGCGGCGATGGGCCGGTACGGGAACCGGCTGCTGATCGCCGGCGAGAGCGACCTCCGGCTGGCCGCCGGCACCGGCGAGGTGGTCCGGCTCTGGCTGACCAACACCGCCAACACCCGGGTGTTCAAGGTCCGGCTGCCGGGTGCCCGGATGAAGCTGGTCGGCGGCGACAGCGGCCGGGTGGAGCGCGAGCAGTTCGTGGACGGGGTGCGGCTGGCGCCGTCCGAGCGGGCGGTGGTCGACGTGCTGCTCGACCAGCCCGGTGAACTGCGGCTGGAGCACCACTCGCCGGAGCAGACCTATCGGCTGGCGACGCTGACGGTGACCGGCGAGCCGGGCCGGTCGCGGGCGGCCGGGTTCGAGGTGCTGCGTACCGCCCCGGAGCTGGTGGCGGAGCGGGAGCAACTGGACCGGTGGCTCGCCGCCGAGCCGGACAAGGTGCTGGCACTGGTCGCCGAGATGGACGCCTCGGCACACGCCCACCACATGCACCACGGCGGCGGGCACGGCGGCCACGCTGGTCATGGCGACCACGGTGGTCATGGCGACCACGGTGGTCACGAGGGTCACGGTGGCCACGGCGGCGGCGATGACGGGATCGAATGGGAAGACCAGATGGTCGACATGAATCGGGTGACCACCGACGCCGACATCCGCTGGCTGCTGGTCGACCGCGCCACCGGGGCCGCCGGCCCGGCGATCGATTGGCGGTTCACGGTCGGCGACCGGGTCAAGATCCGGCTGGTCAACGAGCTCGACTCCGACCACCCGATGCAGCACCCGTTCCACCTGCACGGGGCCGGCCGGTTCCTGGTGCTCGCCCGCAACGGCGCCACCGAGCCGAACCTGGTCTGGAAGGACACCGTGCTGGTCCGCACCGGGGAGGTGGTCGACATCCTGTTCGACGTCACCAACCCGGGTCAGTGGATGGCGCACTGCCACATCGCCGAGCACATGCAGAGCGGGATGATGTTCAGCTTCACGGTCGACCCGCGCGGCTCCTGATCCCGGTAGTTCGCACCCGACCGCCGGCCGGATGGGTCGCTGAGAGGAATCCGACACCGGCTCATCCGGCTCGCCCGCACGCGCGAACCCCCTCCGCAGGCAGCACCGAGCGCCTGCTCGGACTGTGGAGGAGACATGACCATCATCCCGACCAGCCGGCGGCGCCGGGTCGCCGCCGGGTTCGGCGCGGCGGGCATCGCGCTCGCCGTCGCGTTGACCGGGCTCGGCGCGAGCTCCGGCAGCGCGTCCAGCCATCGCGAGGCGCCGCTGATCGCCATGGACCCGGCGGTGGACAACACCGACGTGTACGCGTTCGTCAGCCCGGAGCGGCCGGGCTACGTCACGTTCATCGCGAACTGGATCCCGTTCGAGGAGCCCAACGGTGGGCCGAATTTCTACCCGTTCGCCACCGACGCCGCCTACCTCATCAATGTGGACAACAACGGTGACGCGATCGCCGACGCGGTGTTCCGGTGGACCTTCAGGAACATCGACAACCGGGGCGGGAACACGTTCCTGTACAACAACGGGCCGGTGAACTCGTTCAACGACGACACGCTGCGGTTCAAGCAGACCTACACGCTGGAGTCCTCGTTCAACGGGCAGCCGTTCCAGACCCGGGTCACCGACGCGCCGGTCGCGCCGTCGTTTGTGGGCCGCGCCTCGATGCCGAACTACCAGGCGCTGCGCGACGAGGCGGTGATCCAGCTCGACGGCGGCTGGAACATCTTCGCCGGCCAGGCCGACGACCCGTTCTTCCTGGATCTGCGGGTCTTCGACCTGCTCTACGGCGGCGACCTGAGCGAGACCGGGCAGGACACGCTCGCCGGCTACAACGTGAACACGATCGCCCTGCAGGTGCCGTTCGAGGACGTGGCGCTGAACGCTGACGCGACCCGCAACCCGGTGATCGGGGTGTGGTCCACCACCGAGCGGAACCGGGTCCGGATGACCGGGCAGACCGAGCAGCTGTCAGGCGACCGGGTGCAGGTCTCCCGGCTCGGCAACCCGCTGGTCAACGAGGTGGTCGTGCCGGCCAGCCTGAAGGACGCGTTCAACTCGCTGTCGCCGGACCAGGACGCCAACGTGCAAGAGGTGGTCGACCGGGTCACCGATCCGGAGCTGCCCAAGCTGATCGAGGCGATCTACAACCTCCCGGCCCCGGCGACGCCCCGCAACGACCTGGTGGAGATCTACCTGACCGGCATCACCACCAGGGCCGACGGACCGATCCAGGTGGACCTCAACTCGCAGCTGAACAACCAGGACGTCAACCCGGACAACTTCCGGCCCTCGGAGATGCTGCGGCTGAACCTGTCCATCCCGCCGGCGGCCACGCCGAACCGGCTGGGCGTGCTCGGCGGTGACACGCAGGGCTTCCCGAACGGGCGGCGGCTCACCGACGACGTGGTGGACATCTCGGTGCAGGCGGTGATGGGTGCGGCGCAGACCGGGCAGCTGGTCGACGCGCTGGCCGCCGGGGATGGCGTGGACCAGAACGACAACCCGTTCGGCGACGCCTTCCCGTACGTGGCACTGCCCAATATGGATGCGGTGAACGGCGGCGGTGGCGGCGGCGCGCCCGCCCAGCCGACACCCTCGGCCAGCCCGGCGAGCCCGTCGCCGTCGCCGGCCGACGCGGCCGGGACGTCCGGCATGGAGCCGATGCAGATGATGATGGTGGTCGGCGGGATCGGCGCCGGGGCGGCCGGTCTCGGTTCGCTCGGCTTCTGGTGGTGGTGGCGCCGCCGCAAGCGGCACACCGGCCAGCAGCTGTCCGACCACACCGTCCCGTTCGACCCGGTGAGGTGACCACGATGCGTGGCCGTCACCTCCGTCCACTCGTAACGGTTGGCCTGGCCGCGCTGCTGCTGCTCGGGGTCGGCGCCGTGCTCGGAGCACGGTCGCCGGCCCCGGCCGGGCCGCAGCCGGTCACCGAGGTCGCCAGCGCCACCGGCCAGCTGGACGCGGCGATCGAACGCGCCCAGCAGCGGCTGCGGCGGGTACCGGGCGACTACCTGACCTGGGCCGCACTCGGCTCGGCCTACCTGGAGCGAGCCCGGATCACCGCTGATCCGTCCTATTACGAGCTCGCCGACGGCGCCCTGCGCCGGTCGCTGGCCGAGCGGCCGGACGGCAACCCGGACGCGCTGGTCGGGCTCGGCGCGCTGGCCAACGCGCTGCACGACTTCGCCGAGGCCCGCGCGCTGGCCCAGGAGGCGCTCGAACTCAACCCGTACGACGCCGACGCCTACGGCGTGCTCGCCGACGCCGAGACCCAGCTCGGCAATCCCGATGCCGCGACCGAGGCGGTGCAGCGGATGCTCGACCTGCGACCGAGCCTGCCGGCGTACGCCCGGGCCTCCTACGACCTGGAGCAGCGCGGGCGGATCGACGAGGCCCGGTCGCTGATGGAGTACGCGCTCGCCGCCGCGTTCGACCCGGCGGACATCGCGTTCTGCCACTACCAGCTGGGTGAGCTGGCGTGGCACGCCGGGGACTTGGCGGAGGCCGAGGCACAGTATCGGGCCGGCGTAGCCGCGGCCCCGAACTACCTGCCGCTGCGGCAAGGGCTGGCGAAGGTGGCGGCCGCCCGCGGTGACCTGCCGGCCGCGATCGCCGGCTACGCCGAGCTCACCGCGGCCGCCCCGACTCCGGACTACCTGATGCAGTACGCAGAACTGCTGCGGGCCGCCGGCCGCGAGGCCGAGGCGGGCGAGCAGCTGGCGCTCGCCGAGGCGGCACACGAACTGTTCCTGGCCGCTGGGGGCGCCGACCACCTGACCGGGGCCGAGCTCGCGATCGCCCGGGACCGGCCGGAGGAGGCGCTGCGACTGGCCGAACTGGAGTGGGAGCAGCGCCAGTTCACCGGCGTCGCCGACACGCTCGGCTGGGCGCTGCACCTCAACGACCGGGACGAGGAGGCGCTGGCGTACGCGGGCCGGGCCAACGCGCTCGGGGCGCAGAACGCGACCTACGCCTACCACCTCGGGATGATCCGGTTCCGGCTCGGCGACCGGGAAGCCGCCCGGGCCGAGCTCGCCCGGGCACTCGACATCAACCCGTACTTCTCACCGTGGTACGCGCCGCGCGCCGCCCGTACCCTGCAAGCCTTGGAGTCCTGATGAGACGGATCCGGCTGGTCGCCGCCGGTGGGCTGCTCGGACTGGCGGCGGCGCTCGCCGCCACCGGGCAGCCGGCGAGCGCCCACCCACTGGGCAACTTCTCCATCAACCAGAGCGCGGCGCTGGACCTCTATCCGGACCGGATCGAAGTCACCGCCACCGTGGACACCGCCGAGCTGCCGACCCGCCAGGAGCAGGCCACCGTGGACAGCGACGGCGACGGTACGGCGAGCGAGGCGGAGCTGGCGACCTATGCCGAGGCCGGCTGCGCCGCGTTCGCCGCTGACTTCGAGGTGTCGGTAGCCGGCGACCAGCTGGAGTGGACGGTCACCGAGCAGCGGTTCGGCTATCAGGAGGGGGCGGCCGGGTTGCCGACCAGCCGGCTGGACTGCTCGCTGGTGGCCGAGGCGGGGCTCGACGCGCCGACCACCATTGATATCGCCAACCGGCATCGGCCGGACCGGATCGGCTGGCGGGAGCTGACAGCGGCCGGGCACGGGGTGCGGCTACTCGACTCGCCGCTGCCCGACCGCAGTGTCACCGGCGGTCTGCGTACCTATCCGGAGGATCTGCTGAGCACGCCGCTGGATGTCCGGTCAGCACGGTTGCGGGTAGTGCCCGGTGCGGCGGTCGCGTCCGATGTCGACTCGCCGGTGGTGTCGGGCGGCTCGGGCGTGGGTGGTTGGCTCGCCACCGCCGAGCAGGCGCTGCACGGGCTGGTGGACGACCGGTTGACCCCGCTGGTGGGCGGGCTCGCGATCCTGCTCGCGCTGGCGCTGGGTGCAGCCCACGCCGCCCTGCCCGGGCACGGGAAGACCGTGATGGCCGCGTACCTCGCCGGCCGGCGCGGCCGGCCGCGCGACGCGCTGGCGGTGGGCGCGACCGTGAGCCTCACCCACACCGGCGGGGTGCTCGCGATCGGCCTGCTGCTCACCACGGTGGTCGGGATCGCCGGCGAGACGGTGCTCGGCTGGCTGGGAGTGGTGAGCGGGGCACTCGTTGTGGTCCTCGGCGTCGTCATGCTCCTCGGCGTCCGCCGCCGTCACCGGCATGGTCACCATCACCACCACGGCCATGGTCACGGCCAACACCACCATCACGATCATGACCATCCACATGGGCGACCCAGCCGGCTCAGCATCCTGGGCATCGGGGTGGCCGGTGGCCTGGTGCCGAGCCCGTCGGCGCTGGTGGTCCTGTTGGGAGCGGTCGGGCTCGGCCGGACCGCGTTCGGCATCCTGCTGGTGATCGCCTACGGCGCCGGGATGGCGGCCACTCTCACCGCTGCCGGGCTGTTGCTGATCCGGATCCGGGACCGGTGGCTGGCCCGGCGCCGGGGGAAAAGCTCGCGCTGGCCGGCGCTTGCCAACCGGCTCGCAACCGCCGCACCGACCGCGACCGCCGGGATGGTTTTGCTGGTCGGGCTCGGCCTCGCCGGCCGCGCCGCGGTCGCGCTCGGCTAGCGACACCAAGCCGACCTGAGGGCGGGCCGGCGATTCGATCCCGTGCCGGCGCGGGCCGACGGCCAGCCGGCGTTCGGCAGCTATTTGCACACGCCGACCGCCCCCGCCACGGGACCGGCCTGCTGGTGTTGACGCTCACCGGCGACCGGATCTGCGCCATCATCCGGTGCGACAGCGACGTGCTTGAATGGTTCGGGCTACCGCCATCGCTACCTGGCCGGTGGGCGAGCCAGCCCGCCGTGAGTCAGTCCACCGCGATGAGGGCCACGACTTCGGTCGGCGCGCCGGTCGGCGAGCCACCCGCCGGTTCGCGCGAGACTCCGATCGCGTCCGCTTCGCCGTACCCGGTGATGACGGCGGTGCCATCGCCGACGTCGGCCGCCAGCACGCCCGCCGACGTCAGCTCGTCGCCGACCCCCAGCCACAGCTCATACGCCCGGTCGGCGCCGGGCTCCGGCAGACCGTCCAGCATCACCACCGCTTCATCCCGTTGCCGGGACCCGATCACCGTGACCGTGCCGGTATCGCCGATCGGTTCCGACCGGACCGACGCGTCCGGCGCGTTGATGATCGCCTCGACCTGGGCCAGCCGGTCCTGCTCCCGCTCGATCCGTTGCTCCTGCACCGCGTAGACGGTGCCGCCGACGGCGGCGGCGAGCACGCTGGCCGCGACCGCGGTCATCGTCCACCGTCGCCAGCCGGATGCCCCGGCTGCCCTGGCGCGGCCGGCTCGCTCGGGCCGGCCGGGTCGGGCCTGTGCGGTCTGGGCGATCCGCGCCAGCACCGCGTCCTTCATGCCGGGTGGTGGCTCGTCCCAGGTCAGGTCGGCCATCCGGGCTGCGGTCTCGGTCAGCTCGGCGACTTCCAGCGCGCAGGTCTCGCACTGGTCGAGGTGGCGCCGGAACCGCGCCCGTTCGATGTCGTCGACGGCGTTCAGCGCGTAGGCGCCGGCGAGGGTGTGTGCCTCATTCATCCGACGCTCACCCCCAGACAATCGCGCAGCCGGATCAGGCCGTCCCGCATCCGGGTCTTGACGGTCGGGAGTGCCGCGCCGAGCAGTTGCGCCACCTCGCGGTAGGTGTAGCCGCCGTAGTAGGCGAGGGTCAGCGCCTCCCGCTGCAACTCGGTCAGCGTCTTCAGACACCGGCGTACCTGTTGCTGCTCCACCCGGGCGGTGGCCGCCTCGACGACGTGGTCGAACGGGGTGGTTGCCGACTCGGCCGCCAACCGCTGGGTCCGGTCGGCGCTGGCCTGCTCGGACCGCACCCGGTCAACTGCCCGCCGGTGCGCGATCGTGAAGATCCACGACGTGGCAGAGCCGCGCGCCGGGTCGTACCTGGTCGCGGTCCGCCACACCTCCACCAGCACTTCCTGGGTGACCTCCTCGGCCTGGGCCGGATCGCGCAGCACCCGCTTCACCAGCCCGAACACCCTGCCGGCGACCAGGTCATAGAGTCGGGCGAAGGCGGCCTCGTCACCGCGCGCGACTGCTCGCAGCAGCGCGTCCGGTTCAGCCATCACCGAGGCGCGACCGGCCTCGACCGGTCCACCCTGCAGCTGTGATTCCATCGCCTCCTCCCGATGCGAGGACGCTACCCGACACCGATGATTCGGCGCCAGCAGCCGATCGGACGGGCCAGATGCGGAACCAGTTGGGTCCTGCCTGCTATAGTTGACGAAGTCAAACACTCTGTTGAGGTGAGCAATGAATGCGGAGGTCGCTGACCAGCGGGTGGCGTCGGTACGGGCGTTCAACCGCTTCTACACGGAACTGATCGGCGTCCTCGACGAAGGGTTGCTGCGCACGCCGTACTCGCTCACCGAAGCGCGAGTCATCTTCGAGCTGGCGCAGCGCGACTCGCGGGAGGTGGCGGAGCTGCGGCAGGCGCTGGCGATCGACGCCGGCTACCTCAGCCGGATCCTGGCCCGGTTCCAGGACGACGGCCTGGTGACCAGGCGGCGGTCGGTGGCAGACGGCCGCCGGCAGGTGATTTCGCTGACCGAGCAGGGCCGGGCCGCGTTCGTGACCCTCGACGGCCGGTCCGCTGAGGCGATCCGGACCATGCTCACCAAGCTGACCGAGGAGGATCAGGCCCGGCTGGTCGGAGCGATGGCGGAGATCCGCCGGATCCTCGAGCCGGCACCGCGCCCGAGTGGGTACGTGTTGCGGCCGCCGCGCCCCGGCGACCTCGGCTGGGTGGTGCATCGGCACGGCGTCCGGTACGCGGAGGAGTACGGCTGGGACGAGTCGTTCGAGGCACTGGTGGCCCGGATCGTCGCGGACTACGTGGACCACCGGGATCCCCGCCGGGAGGACGCCTGGATCGCCGAACTGGACGGTGAGCCGGTCGGCTGCGTTTTCTGCACCAGAAAGGACGACCAGACCGCTCAGCTTCGACTGTTGCTGGTGGAGCCGCAGGCTCGCGGGATGGGGATCGGCAGCCGGCTGGTCGACGAGTGCATCCGGTTCGCCCGCCGTGCCGGCTATCGCGAGCTGGTGCTCTGGACCAACGACGTGCTGGTCGACGCCCGGCGGATCTACGAACGGGCCGGCTTCCAGCTGGTGAAGCAGGAACCGCACCACAGCTTCGGGCACGACCTGGTTGGTCAGACCTACGCGCTGACCCTGTGACCGTGCCGCGAAAGATGCGCCCGGCCGGCCGGTCAGGCGCCGGCCGGCCGGGCGCACTGACTGGGGCGCATCGACTAGGCGGGCACGGACGCGGCCACTCGACCGCCGGCGCCGGCTGACACCCGAGCCTGCGCCCGTTCCACCAGCGTCCGCTCTCCCTCCTCATAGGAGACGTGCAGGGTGATCCCGCTGATCCGCCACGGCGAGCCGGCGCCGGGCGCCCGGGTCAGCGAGATGTGGTAGCGGCCGGCCACCATCCAGACCCCGGTCTGCCCGTCCTCGACCAGCGTGTGGTAGCCGCGCACGGTGGTGGTGCAGCTGGCGCCGTGGTCGTCGGCGGCCGTCACCACGATCGGGCCGGTCAGGTGCTGGGTGGCGTCGAACCCGGGCAGCAGCTGCTGCCAGGCGGCGACCACCGCATCGCCGGCGAGCTGCTGCGGCTCGCCGCCCCACAACGACGTGTAGTCCAGGGTCACCCGCTCGGCCAGCACCGCGCCGACGGTGTCCCAGTCCAGGTCGTCCACAGCGTGCAGCAGCCGGGTGACCACATCGGAAATGCTCTGCTCAGCCATCAGTGTTTACCCCCGTTCCGGTGCTCGGTTGCCAGGCTCGCCAAAGACGCTCCGGAAGTGGTCATCCACAGCGGAGACGGCGAAATCTACCTGGGCCGGTTGGTCGTAGAAGTCGATCTGCGTCCCCTCGCCCCAGGCTACCGTCACCGGCCCGGCCAGCCGCTTCTCGAGGGCGCGGATGTGGTCCGGGAACACACACCCATCGGAGTGGACGAACAGGGTCGGGACGGTCACCCGCTCCGCCGCCGCCAGCCCATCGAACGTGAGCCAGGGCAGCCAGCTCAGCTCCGCCATCTCGTTGCGCCACTGCGGCACCGCGCCGCGGGCCGGGTTGCCGTAGTAGTCCAGCTCCAGGAACATCCCGGCGAGCTGGTTGCCCGGATCGTACGCCGGGACCGTGCGCAGCTCGCCGGTCCGCAGGAACTGCTCGGTTGCGGCCTGGGCGCGCCGTAGCCGCTCGGCCACCCCGTCGGTGCCGCCGTAGAACGGGGCCACCGACGGCAGGTCGTGGAACCAGCCGGCGACGCTGGCGAACGCGCGGATCGGGGCGCCCTGCGCGATCGCGGCGAGTGCGTACTGTGCGCTGGCGCACACCCCGACGTACCCCACTCCGCCGGGGCTGGCCCACGAGAGCCGGGCGGCGTACTGCGCCGCCGCGATGATGTCGGCGATTTTCCGTTCTGGCAGCTCGGCCTGCCGCGGCTCGCCACCGCTCTCACCCCAGCCGGCGAAGTCGAAGCTGATGGCGGTGTAGCCGCGCTCGGCCAACGCCGCGGCGTACCGGTCGGCCATCTGCTCCTTGACGGTCAGCCAGGAGCCGGTGACCAGCACCACCGGGGTACGTTCGGTCAGGTCATCGGTCGGCCGGTGAACCCGGCCGGCGAGCGTGATGCCGTTGCTGGCAAAGACGATCGGATACGTGTTCACGGCTCCAGCGTGACTCCGGCCCGGCCCGGTGGGAGAGTCGGATCTTGCTCAGTTGCGAAGCCAACCGGCCGGCCGTGGCCTCAGTTGCGGGAACCATCCGGGCGCAGCGCCGACGGTAGGTGCCCGGTGTAGCGGCGGAACAGCCGCCGGAAATGTGCCACGTTGCCGTATCCGAGCGCGGTAGCGATCGTGGCGACGCTCTGCTCGCCGCTGACCAGCATTGCCTTCGCCCGCTCGATCCGGCGGATCGTGACGTACTCGTGCGGGGCCAGCCCGGTGGTGCGCTTGAACGCCCGGGCGAAGTGGTACGGGCTCAGGTGCGCCACGGCGGCCAAGTCGTCCAGCCGGAGCGGGTCGCCGAGCCGCTGCTCGACCAGGTCGGCGATCCGGTCCACCAGCCGCCGCTCCAGCCGGCCCGGGTGGCGTAGCCGGCGGCCGGGCCGCGGCCGGCAATAGTGTTCGGCGAGGTGGCCGAGCAGCCGGTGGACCAGCGCGCTCTCGCGGATCGGATCCAGGCTGGTCTGTCTCAAATGGATGCGACGGATGACGGTCGCCAACCCGAGCACGGTGGCATCGCGGGCGGCGGTGGCCGGCTGGATCTCGACCGCGCCGGTGCCGGCCGGTTCCACGATCGCCGCCAGCTGGTCGCGGTCGGGGTAGAGCTCCAGCGCCTCGGTCGGCTCGGCCACCTCGGTCCAGGCAATCTCGTCCACACCGTTGGCGAACACCGCCCCGGACGGGACCGCCAGCGTCCGCCACCGCTCGCCGGGCCGGTACCGTAGCTTGGGGTGCTGGCTGAAGGACACGCCCACCTGGTGGGGCAGGGTCCGGGTGGTAGCGGCCGGGTCACCCGGTAGGTAGCAGTACATCGAGCGCAGGTGCGGCCAGTCACGCACCGAGACGAACCGGGTACGGTTCGCACGCGGGCCGTCGTCGGCCGGAAGCGGACGGTCGCTCGCTGGCATATCAGTCCTAGCCGGCCCGGCCGACCAGCTATTCCCCGCCGAGCTGTGATCCAGCGTCCCCTAAGGGCGGCTGGTCCGGGCGATGCCCGGATGTGTGGGGTCGCACCCGGGGCGTACGGTGTGCGCGTGAGTCTGATCGAGACCGAGGCGTTGACGATGCGGTACGGCGGCCGGGTCACCGCGCTCGACGGCCTGACGGTCACCGTGGAGCCGGGGATCATCGGCCTGGTCGGCGCGAACGGGGCCGGCAAGTCGACGATGCTGAAGATCCTATTAGGGCTGTTGCGACCGACCAGCGGGAAAGCCCGGGTGCTGGGGCTGGATCCGGTAACCCAGGCGGCTCAGGTGCGGGCCCGGGTCGGGTACATGCCCGAACACGACTGCCTGCCGCCGGACCTGATCGCCGCCGAGCTGGTCACCCACCTGGCCCGAATCAGCGGCTTGCCGAGGACGGCCGCCCGGGAGCGGGCCAGCGAGGCGCTCCGGCACGTGGGGCTGTACGAGGAGCGCTACCGGCAGGTGGGCGGCTACTCGACCGGCATGAAGCAGCGGGTCAAGCTCGCCCAGGCGCTGGTCCACGACCCGGACCTGTTGCTGCTCGACGAGCCCACCAACGGGCTGGACCCGGCCGGGCGGGACGCGATGCTGGAGCTGATCGAGCGGATCGGCAAGGAGTTCGGCATCTCGATCGTGGTCTGCTCGCACCTGCTCGGTGAGGTGGAGCGGATCTGCGACACACTGGTCGCGATCGACGCCGGCAAGCTGCTGCGGGCCGACCGGATCTCCTCGATGACCGCCGCCACCGGGGTGCTGGTGGTCGAGGTGGACGAAGGGATCGACGAGTTGACCCGGGCGCTGGCCGAGCTGTCGCCGCGCCGCGACGGTGCCAGCCTGCTGGTGCCGGTCACCGGGGACCAGACCTACGATCAGGTGCTCAGGGCAGTGGCCGAACTGGACCTGCCGTTGCACCGGCTGGATCAGCGCCACCACCGGGTGGCCGACCTGTTCGCCGGGGAGGTGTCGGCATGACCGAACCAGCCGGGGTTATCCACGACATCGGGTACCAGCGCTACCAGGGCGAGCGGCTCGGGCGCCGGTACGTCGTCAGCTCACTGTGGACGCACAGCCTGCGGACCGCGTACGGATTCGGCCGCACCGCGAAAGCGAAGATCTTCCCCTGGCTGGTGGCCGGGCTGATCCTGTCGGTGGCGGTGGTCGGGGTGGTGATCCGGGCGGTCACCGGCGAGGTGGCGATCAGCTACCTGGCCCTGCCGGAGGGGATCTACCCGCTGCTGATCCTGTTCGCCGCGGTGGTCGCGCCGGAGCTGGTCTCCCGGGAGCTCCGCACCGGCGTGCTCTCGCTCTACTTCTCGCGGCCGCTGAGCCAGACCGAGTACGCGCTGGCGAAGCTCGCCGCGCTGGTCGCGGCGCTATGGCTGCTGCTGGCCGGGCCGCTGCTGCTGCTGTTCCTCGGCGGGGTGTTCTCGGTGGACGGCTGGTCGGCGGTGTGGGACGAGATCGGCGACTTCGTGCCCGGGCTGCTGCACGCGGGTATCCACGCGCTACTGATCGGCTCGATCGCGCTGCTGATCGCCTCGCTGATCGGCCGGCGGGCGGTGGCGGCCGGCGCGATCGTAGCGGCGTTCCTGATGACCACACCGGTGGTGGTGGTCCTCAGCGAGGTCGGCGGGGACACCGGCAGCCAGCTCGCCGGGCTGTTCAGCCCGTCCACGATCGGGTTCGGGGTGCGGGACTGGCTGTTCGGCACCGACGGCGAAGAGTCGATGATCGGCGACTACGGGCCGGTGTACGGACTGGTGACGCTGGCGCTGGTCGGGGCCTGCGTCGGGCTGTTGGTGCTGCGTTACCGGAGGATGCGGGCATGAGTGAGCTAGCGCTGTCGGCGGTCTCCCGCTGGTACGGCAATGTGGTCGCGGTCAACAACGTCAGCATGACGCTGGGGCCCGGGGTGACCGGGCTGCTGGGGCCGAACGGCGCCGGCAAGACCACGCTGCTGCACATGATGGCCGGGTTCCTCGCCCCATCCCGCGGGACGGTCACGTTGGACGGTGAGCCGGTCTGGCGGCAGCCGGCGATCTACCGCAAGCTCGGGCTGGTCAGCGAACGGGAGGCGGTGCACAGCTTCCTCACCGGCTACGAGTTCGTGCTTGCCAACGCGCAGCTGCACCGACTGCCCGACCCGGCGGCCGCGGCCCGGCGGGCGATCGAGCTGGTGGACATGACCGAGCCGCAGCACCGCCGGATCGGCACGTACTCCAAGGGGATGCGGCAGCGGATCCGGGTCGCCGCCGCGCTGGTGCACGATCCGGCGGTGCTGCTTCTTGACGAGCCGTTCAACGGGATGGACCCGCGGCAGCGGCTGCACATGATGCAGGTGCTGCACCAGCTCGGGGAGCAGGGCCGGACCGTGCTGTTCAGCTCCCACATCCTGGAGGAAGTGGCGCAGCTGTCCGGCACCGTGCAGGTGATCGTCGCCGGCCGGCTCGCCGCCTCCGGCGACTACCGGACGATCCGGCGGCTGATGACCCACCGGCCGCACGTGTTCACGATCCACTCCAGCGACGACCGGCGGCTGGCGGTCGCGCTGCTGGCCAAGGAACCGGTGGTCGGCGTCGAGCTCGATCCGGCCGGCGGCCTGACCGTCCGCACCAGCGACTACGGCACCTTCACCCGGGCGCTGCCGGCGATCGCGATCGCCGAGGGGATCCGGATCACCCGGCTGCTGCCCACCGACGAGTCCCTGGAAAGCGTCTTCTCCTACCTGGTGGCGTCATGATCAACGCAACGATCGTCCGGATCACCCTGCGCGGCCTGCTCGGCCGGCGCCGGTTCCTGCTGCTGCTCCCGCTGCCGGCCCTGGTGGTCGGGCTGGCGGTGCTCGCCGAGGCGCTCGGCGCCGACTCGACCGACTGGGGGTTCCCGATCCTGGTCGGGCTGGGGATCTCGGTGGTGCTGCCGGTGATCGCGCTGGTGGTCGGTGCCAGTGTGCTCGGCTCCGAGATCGACGACGGCACGCTGGTCCACATCCTCACCAAGCCGTTGCCTCGCCACGAGATCGTGCTCTCCAAGCTGCTGGTGGCGGCGGCGGTCAGCACCGTGACGGTCGGTGCCGGGATGGCCATCACCGGCCTGGTCGCCGGGTCACCGCGGCTGGCGCTCGGGTTGCTCGCGGCCACCGCGGTCGGCGTCCTTGCGTACAGTGCGCTGTTCCTGGCGCTCTCGCTGCTCACCCGGCGGCCGGTGCTGATCGGCCTGTTCTACGTGCTGGCCTGGGAGAGCATGATCGGCAACGTGGTCGCCGGCACCCGGGTGCTCTCCATCCAGCAGTACGTATTGACGATCGCGGAACGGATCGGCGGCACCACCCTGTTCGAGGGCACGGTGTCGTTGCCGGTCTCCTTGATCATGGCGGCGGTCATCACGGTGGTCGCCACCGGGCTCGCGATCGACCGGTTGCGCTCGTTCTCGCTCGCTGGCGAAACTTCCTGACGGCGAGACCACCGGACCGCGGCACCTCCAGACCCCGCCCGGCGCTAGCGTTGACCGGGTGAGCGAGCCGACCACCGGGCCGTACCTGCCGTGGCAGCCGGCGGCCGCGCTCCGGCCGCTGGTGCCGGGGATGCTCGGGTACGACCTGCCGCTGCCCAGCCCGGGCTGCCATCGTGGCCTGCCGTCCACCCGGCTGGTGCTGGTGCTGGCGGTCGGCGAGCCGCTCCGGGTCGGCTGGCACGGCGATCCGGGAAGCGATGGCAGGTTCTGGGCCTGCCTGTCCGGGTTGCACCCGTGGCCGGCCGACATCCATCATCGGCCCCGGCTGGCCGGGATCCAGCTGGACCTCGCGCCGGCGGCGGCCCGGGCGCTGTTCGGTGCCCCGGCCGGTGAGCTGGCCGGAGCGCTCACCGAGCTGGCCGAGTTCGCGCCGCCGCTGGCCGACCTGCCGGAGCGGCTGGCGTACGCCACCAGCTGGCCGGAGCGGCTGCGGCTGGTCGAGGCGCGGCTGCTGGACGTGCTGGCCCGCGCTCCCGAGACCGCCCCGCGGCCCGAGGTCGGCTGGGCGCTGCGGCGGCTGTCGCAGGGCGCCCCGGTGGCGGGCGTGGCGGCCGAAGTCGGGCTGAGCCGCCGCCACCTCGGCGCGCTGTTCCGGCACGAGTACGGCCTCACGCCGAAGCAGTACCAGCGGATCGCCCGGTTCCAGGCATGCCGGCGCGAGCTGGTCCGGCAGGCGCGGGCCGGCCGGCCGTCGCTGGCCCGGGTCGCGGCCGGCTGTGGGTACGCGGACCAGGCCCACCTGACCCGGGAATGGACGGCGCTGGCCGGGTGCACCCCGACCGAGTGGCTCCGCGCGGAGTTCCCGTTTTTTCAAGACACCGATCCGGCCGCTCCGTAGCCTGACCGGGTATGAGCGATGCAACCGGAATTGGATTGTGGCTGTCGATGCGGGTCCGGGACGCCGACCGGATGCTCGGTTGGCTGAAGGCGATCGGGTTCACCGAGCACGCGGTGCACCGGTCACCGGACGACCCGAGCCTGGTCGCGCACGCCGAGCTGGTGTGGCCGGCCGGCGGCGGGATCATGCTCGGCAGCCACCGCACCGAGAGTCCAGACTGGCCGAGCCAGCCGAGTACCGCCTCGGCGTACCTGGTCACCGACGACCCGGACGGGGTCTACGCCGCGGCGATCGACGCCGGCGGGACGTCGCTGTACGCGCCGCGCGACGAGGGCTACGGTGGCCGCACCGCCGGCGTGCGGGATCCGGAGGGCAATCTCTGGTCGTTCGGGAGCTACCGGCCGTAGCGGTCAGCCGGTGTTGCGCATCCCGGCGGCGATCCCGTTGACGGTGGTGAGCAACGCCCGCTGCAGGGCAGGGTCGGCGGTCGCCGACTCGCGATACCGCCGCAGCAGTGCGACCTGCAGGTGGTGCAGCGGCTCCAGGTAGGTGTCGCGGACCGCCAGTGTCCGCTGCAGCACCGGGTTGCCGGCCAGCAGCTTCGGCTCGCCGGTGAGCGCCAGCACCTCGGCGGTGGTGCGCTCGTACTCGGCCTGGATCCGGTCGAAAATCGGCCGCAGCGGCGGCGGCACCAGCGTCTCCACATACCGCCGGGCGATCGTCAGGTCGGTCTTGGTGAGCATCATCTCCACATTGGAGATAAACGTCCGGAAGAAGTGCCACTGCTGGTACATCTGGGCCAGCACATCGGACAGGCCGGCGGCACGGGCGGCGGCCAGCCCGGCCCCGACCCCGTACCAGCCGGGGACGATCTGCCGGGACTGGGTCCAGCCGAACACCCACGGGATCGCCCGCAGCCCGGCCAGGCCGGCGCCGGAGTCGGGCCGCTTCGCCGGCCGGGAGCCGATGTTCAGCGCGCCGAGCAGCTCGGTCGGGGTGGTCGCCCAGAAGTAGTCCGGCAGCTGGGGGTCGTCGACCAGCCGCCGGTACGCGGTGAACGCCGCATCGGAGACGGTGGTCATCGCCGCGTCCCAGGCCGCCAGCACGCCCGCCGGCTGCCGCGGCGTGGTGTGCAGCACGGTGGCCTGCAGCACCGCCGCGACGGTCAGCTCAAGGTTCTCCTCGGCCAGCGCCGGCAGCGTGTACTTGTCGGAGATCACCTCGCCCTGCTCGGTCACCTTCATCGCGCCGTCGAGCGTGCCGTACGGCTGGGCCAGGATCGCCTCGTGCGTGGGGCCGCCGCCGCGGCCGACCGTGCCGCCCCGGCCGTGGAACAGCCGCAGCCGGATGCCGTGCCGGGCGGCCACGTCCCGCAGCGCCCGCTGCGCCCGGTGGATCGTCCACTGTGAGGTGGTGATGCCCGCCTCCTTGTTCGAGTCGGAGTAGCCGAGCATCACCTCCTGCACGTTGCCGCGGGCCTGGACGATCGCCCGGTACGCCGGGATCGACAGCAGCTCGTCGAGCATCGGCCCGCCGGCATCCAGCTCCGCCACCGACTCCAGCAGCGGCACGAACCCGATCCGGGCGGTGCCGGCGTGCGGCTCGACCAGCCCGGCTTCCCGGGCGAGCACGACCGCGGCGAGCACGTCGTCCACGCCCCGGGTCATCGAGATGATGTACGACTCGATCACCTGCTCGCCGAACCGTTCCTGGGCGTCCCGGATGGTGGTGAACACCTCGGCGGTGCGGCGGGCCGGCTCGGTGAGCGGGGTGTCTGGAGTGGACAGCGGACGCCGGCCGGCCAGCTCGTCGGCGAGCAGCTTGGTCCGCTCCTCGCGGGTCAGCGCGCCGTAGTCGGCCACCTCGCCGACGTGCCGGTAGAGCTGGCCGAGCACCTCGTGGTGCTGGTCGGCATGCTCACGTACGTCCAGTGTGGCCAGTTGCAACCCGAACGCGGCGACGGTCCGGAGGACTGTGGCGAGCCGGCCGTCGGCGATCAGCTCGCCGGCGTTGCGGGCCAGCGAGTCGCGCATCAGCTCCAGATCGGCGATCAGTTCGGCCGGGCCGTGGTAGTCCCGGCCGGGGACGTGCGCGGCGCCGGCGGCGAGCCGGGCTCGGGTGTTGGCAAGCTTCGCCTTGATCGCCCGCAGCTTGAGCCGGTACGGCTCCTCGGCGTTGACCCGCCGGAACCGTTCGCTGACCTCCGGCAGCGCCGCCAGGTCCCGGGCCAGGCTCTCGGCGAGTTCCGGCGAGATGTCCCGTACCCGCTGCGAGACGCTGAGTTCGGCGATCAGCGCGTCCATCGCCGCCTCCGTGGCCTGGATCCCGTGTTCGTGCTGGATCAGCAGCACCTCCCGGGTGACCGCCGGGGTGACGTACGGGTTGCCGTCCCGGTCGCCGCCGATCCACGACCCGAAGCTGAGTGGCCGCTCGGTCGGCGCGATCCGCACCCCGAGCTCGCGGAGCGTGGTGGCGAGCCGGTCGAGCACGTCGCCGGCCGCGGCGTCGTAGAGGTCCCGCAGGTAGTAGACCGCGTTGCGGGCCTCGTCGGCCGGGTCGGGCCGGGTCTGCCGCAGCTCGTCGGTCTGCCACAGCAGTTCCAGCAGCTCGGCGAGCCGACGGTCGCGGCGGGTGCCCTGCACCGCCTCGGTCTCCAACTCGTCGGCGATCGCCCGCTGCTTGGTGAGGATCGACCGGCGGGCCGCTTCGGTCGGGTGGGCGGTGAAGACCGGCCGGAGCGCGAGCCGGTCGGCGGCCGCCGCCAGCTCCCGCTCCGGCACCCCGGCCTCGGCGATCAGCCGGGCCGCCCGCTCCAGCCAGCCGCCCTGGGTGGCGCGTAGCTGCCGCAGCTCCCGGGCCCGGTGCACCTGCTCGGTGATGTTCGCCAGGTGGAAGTAGGTCGAGAACGCCCGCGCCAGCTTCGTGCCGGTAACGATGTCCAACGAGGACAGCCGATCGGCGGCCCGGCGGGGGTCGGTGCGGACCAGCGCCCGCACCTCCTCGACCAGGTCGAAGAGCTGCTGCCCCTCCTGCCGGACCAGCGTCTGGCCGAGCAGCCGGCCGAGCCGCCGGATGTCGGCGCGCAGGGCCGCATCCGGGCCGTCCTGGTGAGCCAACGCGTCCTCCTTTCGCCCGGTAGGACCGCGCTGTCCCGCTAGCCCCGATGCTATCGGGCGCCTCGCGTCCGCCCTCGCCGTCTAGGAGTAGTTCAGGTTGGAGCCGGGCAAACCGGGCTGAACAATTCCTTGATCGGCGGAGCGGGTGGTGG
>DATCKZ010000099.1:0-98233 GCA_036564175.1 Natronosporangium sp. | reverse complement strand
CGGGCTCGTCGGCGCAGCGTTCCAACGGTCCGGCTGGGTCGGACGCTTCGCCGACGGCGCCACGTTCAAGCTCCAGGGGTACGGCGTCCGTCCGCTTCATCAGGCAGCGCTGCATCAGGCAGTGCCATGTGGATAGTGCTGCCCGTGAGCCGGCTCGTTCACACTCGCTGCTCGGCGGCCGGGTCTTCGCCTCTGCGCAACCGCCGCCGGGCCGAGAACAGCGAGCCCTTGGCTTCCGCGGCCGGCGCGAACCCGGCGAACCCGACCGGCGGCATGTCGAGGTACACCGACTCCATCCCGCCCCGGAGCAGGTAGGTCTCGTGCCAGAATCCGACTCCAGCCATATCGGACAGTAGCTCCCGCCACCACGCCGCGTGCGGGTCGCTGCGCGCCCATCGCTCGAGCGAGTCGAAGTCCCGCCAATACTGGCGCATCCCGAGATGCGGCGGGGCCAGTCCCCAGGTCAGCATCTCGTGCCGGAGCAGCCCATCCGGCTTGGCCGCGGCCGACCGGCGGATCCGCGGCCCGTACTTGAACAGCGTCAGCAGCCCACGCGGACTCCGGACCCGCATCCCCAGGTAGATCACGACCAGATCGGGATAGCCGGCCAGGTCGGCGGTCAGCCGCACCGGCCGCCGATGCGGCTGGCTCACCAGGTCACCGCCAACACGACCAGCCCGGCGCCGACCACCACGTCGACGACCGCGCAGAACTCCGACCACGGCCGGTTCACGACCTTGTTCACCCTGAAATGGTAGACGTCCCAACCGGCGTGAACCAGGATCCCGAGGCCGGCCAGCAGCAGGCCCCACCGCGGCTCGATCGCCGCGACGATCAGCGTCAGTCCACCGAAGCCAACCATCCCGGCGGTCTGGATCGAGAACGTGCCGCCGCGACCGGGCCGGTGAGCTGGCCGCGCTGCGGGGCCTCGGGCACGTCCACCGACTGCAAGGCCGGTACGAGCAGGCGGCCGACCACAACCAGCGGGCGCTGGACCTGGCCCGTGCGGTCGGACACCGCGGCGGCGAGCTGACCGCGCTGAACGCACTCGGCCACACGCATCGTTTGCAGGGACGATACGAGCCCGCCGCGGCCGCGGAACCCCACCGGCAGGCGCTCGAACTGGCGACCGCGTTCGACCAACCCGCCGATCAGGCCCGCGCCCACGACGGCCTGGCCCACACCCACCGGGCCCAGCGCCGGCCCGAGCCGGCTCGCGCGCATTGGCAAGCGGCGCTCGACATCCTCACCAGCCTCGGCACTCCGTACACCGAGGACCCGGAGACCATTGCCGCAACCATCCGCGCTCACCTCGTCACCCTCGCCGGCGGCTGACCCCCGGCGGTGCGTGAGAGAGTGGGGGCGTGCGGGTAGGGATCCTCGGGCCACTGGCGGTGACCGGCGACGAGGGGCCGGTCGCGATCGGCGGTTCCCGGCTGCGGACGCTGCTGATCCGGCTCGCACTGGAGGTGGGTCGGCCGGTCCGGGTGCCGGCGCTGGCCGAGGCGCTGTGGGGCGACGACCAGCCGGGCGACCAGGCGAACGCGGTGCAGACGCTGGTGTCCCGGCTGCGCCGGCTGCTGCCGGCGGCCGGCGTCATCGCCTCGGCGCCCGGCGGCTACCGGCTGGATCTGCCCGCGGACGCGGTGGACGCGAACCGGTTCGAGCAGCTGGCCGCCGAGGGCCGGCGGCTGTTGCACGCCGGAGATCCGACGGCCGCGGCCGCCGTACTGGCCGAGGCGCTGGCGCTGTGGCGCGGTCCGGCGCTGGCCGACGTCGTCGGCGCCGAGTTCGCGGTGGCGCCGGCGACCCGGCTGGAAGAGCTGCGGCTGGCCGCCACCGAAGACCGGCTGGAGGCCGAGCTGGCCAGCGGCGGCGGCCCGCGGCTGGTGGCCGAGCTGGAACAGCTGGCCGCGGCGCAGCCACTCCGGGAGCGGCCGCAGGCGCTGCTGCTGCGGGCGCGGTATCAGGCCGGCCAGCCGGCCGCCGCGCTCGCCGGATATGAGCAGTACCGCACCCGGCTCGCCGACGAGCTGGGGATGGACCCCTCGCCGGCGCTGCAGGAGCTGCATCGGGCGGTGTTGCGCGGCCAGCTGCCGGGCCCGGTCCACAGTGGCCCGCGAGGCAACCTGCGAGCCGCGTTGACCAGCTTCGTGGGGCGGGCCGGCGAGCGGCGGCTGATCGGCGAGCGGCTGGCGGCCAGCCGGCTGGTCACACTGGTCGGCCCCGGCGGGGCGGGAAAGACCCGGCTGGCCACGGCGGTCGCGGCCGACTTCGCCGCGCGGCTGCCCGGCGGGGTGTGGCTGGTCGAGCTGGCGGCGGTGACCGACCCCG
The DNA here is from genome assembly GCA_036564175.1 of Natronosporangium sp. Lineage (GTDB taxonomy): Bacteria > Actinomycetota > Actinomycetes > Mycobacteriales > Micromonosporaceae > Natronosporangium. Next base: position 95,899 of record DATCKZ010000099.1, on the reverse strand, counting down.
CCGATGTGGCACCGGCCGTGCTGGGGGCGCTCAGGCAGCTGGAGGTGCGGTTCACCGACGGCCGGCGGCACGCCGGGCCGGCCGACCCGGTCGGCCGGATCGTGGAGCTGCTCTCGGCCGCCCCGGCACTGCTGGTGCTGGACAACTGCGAGCATCTGGTGGAGGCGGCGGCGCGGCTGGCTGAGGAGCTGCTGGGCCGGTGCCCGCAGCTGCGAATCCTGACCACCAGCCGGGAGCCGCTGGCGCTGATCGGGGAGGCGCTGTGCCCGGTGCCGCCGCTGGCACTACCGGACCCGGCGGCCTCGGTGGCGCAGGCGCGGGAGACCGCGGCGGTGCGGCTGTTCGAGGACCGGGCGAGCGCGGCCCGGCCAGGGTTCACTGTGGATGAGGACAACGTCGCGGCGGTGGTGGAGGTCTGCCGGCGACTGGACGGGCTGCCGCTGGCGATCGAGCTGGCCGCGGCCCGGCTCCGGAGCCTGTCGCCGACGCAACTGGCGGCCCGGCTGGACGACCGGTTCCGGCTGCTGAGCGGTGGCAGCCGGACGGCACTGCCGCGGCACCGCACGCTGCGGGCGGTGGTGGACTGGAGCTGGCAGCTGCTGGCTGACGACGAGCGGGTGCTGGCCCGGCGGCTGGCGGTGTTCCCGGCCGGGATCACCCCGGCGGCCGCCGAGGCGGTGTGCGCCGATGACCGGCTGCCCGGCAAGGCGATCGCCGACCTGCTGATCGCACTCGCCGACAAGTCACTGCTGCAGGTGGTCGACGATGACGAGCCGCGCTACCGGATGCTCGACACGATCCGGGAGTTCGCCCAGGAGCAGCTCGCCGAGGCCGGCGAAAGCGCCGACGTGCTGGCCGCGCACAGCCGGTACTTCCTGGCGCTGGCCGAGACCGCCGAGCCGCATCTGCGCCGGTCCGAGCAGCTGACCTGGCTGGCTCGGCTGGGCGCCGAGCGGGCCAACCTGTTGACCGCCCTGCACACCGCCTGCGACCAGGGTGACGCGGACCGCGCGGTCCGGCTGGCGTCGGCCATGTCGATGTACTTCATGCTGCTGGGGCAGCACGCCGAGGCGGCCAACTGGCTGCGGCAGGCGCTGGCGGTCCCGGGCGAGTCGGCACCGGTGGCGCACGCCTACGCCAAGGCGGCCTACCTCATCAACTCCGGGCTGTGGGGCCGCCGGACCGCCGAGCAGCGCGCGCTGGCGCGGGAGGTGCTGGCCGAGGTGGCCCGGCTGGAGTCGGTAGCCCAGCGCCATCCGCTGCTGGCGATGATCGCGCCGATGGTCTCCATGTTCACCGACGACACCGAACGAGCCCGAGCCAACCTCCACCATGCGCTGTCAACTGTGGAGGAACCGTGGACCGTCGGCATGCTACACGTGCTGCACTCGTTCATCCTGGAGAACGATGGCGATCCGGCGGGCCGGCGGGCCGAGCTGGCCGCCGCCGTCGCGATCTTCCGGGAGCTGGGCGAACGGTGGGGGTTGGGGACCGCGCTGACCGGGCTGGCCGAGGTGCAGGGCCAGCTGGGGGACTTTGACGCCGCGCTGGCGGCGCTGGCCGAGTCGGTGGCGCTGATGGACGAGGTGGGTTCGGCCGAGGACGCGTTCGAGGTGAAGGTCCGGATGGCGGTCGTCCGGGCCCGGCTGCTCGGGGTCGAGCCGGCTCGGGCCGAGTTGCTGGCACTGCTGGAAAGCGAGGCGGCGCGGCGCGCGCCGGTCCACGCCGGATTCGCCCGGCTGGTGCTGGCCGATCTGTCCCGGCACGACGGCGACCTGCCGGCCGCCACCGAGCTGTACCAGCGGGCCCGGGCCGAGCTCGGTCAGGCGGGTCCGGCGCAGATCACGGCGGTGATCGACACGGGGCTGGCGCAAATCGCGCTGGCCCAGGGCGACCTGGCCGGGGCCGAGGCACGGCTGACCCAGGCCCTCGCGGTCGGGCAGGACAGCCTGGACATCACGGTGATCGCCCGGGTCGCGATCGGGATCGCCGAGCTGTGGCTCCGGCGCGGGGAACCCGAACGCGCCGCCGAAACGCTCGGCGCGGCGGAGGCGCTGCGGGGCGGGCCGGACCGGCTCTCCGTCGACCTGCAGCGGGTGGCGGCGGCGACCGAGGCGGCGCTCGGTGAGACCGCCTACCGGGCCGCGTACGCCCGGGGCCGGGCGCACGACCGGCCCCGGGCGCTGGCGGCGCTCGACCTCGTCGAGTCAGGTCCGGCGGCGGTAGGCCCGCACCGCGAGCGGGGCGAACAGGGCCAGGATCCCGACCGCCCACAGTAGACTCTGGGCGACCGGTGCCGCGACCGGCCCGCCGAGCATCAGCCCGCGCACCGCGTCCATCAGGTGCGTGATCGGGTTGACCTTCACCCACGCCTGCAGCCAGCCCGGCAGGGTCTCGGTGGGGACGAACACGTTGGTGCCGAACGACACCGGGAACAGCACCAGGAACGACAGCCCCTGCACCGCACCCGGCTCCCGGACCAGCATCCCGACCAGCACGAACACCCAGCTCATGCAGAACGCGAATGCCACCATCAGCAGCCCGGCCGCGAGCGTCTGCAATGGATCGGTCTGGATCCGGAACCCGATCGCGTAGCCGAACCCGATCGGCACCAGGAACGCCACCACCGCCCGGATGAGATCGCCGAGCACCGCGCCGATCAGCGGGGCGGACCGGGCGATCGGCAGGCTCCGGAACCGGTCGAAGACCCCCTTCTTGATGTCGTCGTTGAGGTTGACGCCGGTCTGCACCGACCCGAACACCACGCCCATGGCGATCAGCGCCGGCAGCACGTACTGCAGATAGTCGTGTGTGGAGCCGGCGACCGCGCCCCCGAACAGGTAGACGAAGATGACGATGAACATCACCGGCTGCAACGTGACGTCGAGCAGCTGCTCCGGCGTACGCGCGATTTTGATCAGGGTGCGGCGGGTCAGCGCCAGGCTGTGCCGCAGCAGCCGGAACCGCCGCGCCGGCCGGGCGGCGCGATCCGGCGGGACGGTACGGTCTGGGGCGAGCGTGGTGGCGGTCATGCGACGGACTCCAGTTCCTGGTCGTGGCGGCCGGTGAGGGTGAAGAACACTTCGTCCAAACTGGGCAGCCGGAGCGCCAGCTCGACCACTCCGACGCCGGCGGCGGCGAGCTGGTTGACCACCGTGGTGAAGGCGGCGTCGCCGTCGACCGGTGCGGTGAGCATGCCCGGGCTGGGCTCATCCGGGGGGTGGCCGGTGACGGTGCCGAGGATCGCGGCGGCGTCGGCCAGCCGGTCCGGGTCGCTAGGGCGGACCACCACGGTCTGCCCACCCACGATCCGCTTCAGCCCGGCCGGCGTGTCGTGGGCGATCACCCGGCCGTGGTGGAAGACCGAGATCTCGTCGGCCAGCGCGTCGGCCTCCTCCAGGTACTGGGTGGTCAGCAGCACCGTCACGCCGTCGTCGACCAGCGCCCGGACCATCCCCCAGACGTCCTCCCGTTTGGCCGGGTCGAGGCCGGTGGTGGGCTCGTCGAGGAACACCACGTCCGGCCGGCCGACCAGGCTGGCGGCCAGGTCCAGCCGCCGCCGCATCCCCCCGGAGTACGTCTTGACCGGCCGGCCCGCGGCCTCGGTGAGCCCGAACCGGGTCAGCAGCTCGTCCGCGCGGGCCTTCGCCTCGCCCCGGCGCAGATCGAGCAACGCGCCGATCAGCAGCAGGTTCTGGGTGCCGGTGAGGTTTTCATCGACCGAGGCGTACTGGCCGGTCAGCCCGATCAGCCGCCGGACCCGGCCGGGTTGGCTGAGCACGTCGTACCCACCGACGGTGGCCCGGCCGGCGTCCGGGCGCAGCAGGGTGGCGAGGATCCGGACCGCAGTGGTCTTGCCGGCCCCGTTGGGCCCCAGCACGCCGAGCACGCTGCCCTGCCGGGCGGCCAGGTCGACGCCGGCCAGCGCGGTCGTCTTGCCGAACCGTTTGACGAGGCCTTCGGCCTCGATTGCGTAGGTCACAGCGGAGTTCCTTCCAGCTAGGTAACACCGCCGATGCTGACCGCGCCGCCTGTCAACCCCCGCACAATCCGCTGTCACTCGCTGTCATTCGCGGTCACCCGCTGCCAGCGCCGGCGGCGGACCGGTTGGCTGGCCAGCCAAGACCGTCCGGTCGGCCGGTTAACCAGCCGGATCATGCTCGCTAGGCTGAGGGCCTTGCCAGACACGGCGGGGGACAGGTGACCAGGGCGGATCGGAGGCCGGGGGCGGAAACCGGCGAGCCGAAGGTGGTGTCCCCGGCGCTGGTCGGTCGTGACGAAGAGTTATCAACGCTGGTTACTACGGTTACCGCGCCGCCGTCGGTGGTGGTGATCGAGGGCGAGTCCGGCATCGGCAAGACCCGGCTGCTCACCGAGTTGCGCGGCCGCCCGGAGCTGGCCGGCCGGACGGTGGTGACCGGCTGGTGCCGGCGGATCCGGGAGCCGTTCCCGCTCGGGCCGGTGATCGAGGCGGCCCGCGGGCTGGCCGGCCGGCTGCCGGCGCGGGCGTTGTCACCGGTCGCCGGGGCGCTGCGCCCGCTGCTGCCCGAGCTCGCCGACCGGCTGCCGCCGCCACCGCCGCCGCCGGAGGACCGGGCGGCCGGCCGGCACCAGCTGTTCCGGGCGCTGGTCGAGCTGCTCACCGCGGCCGGCCCGGTGGTCCTGGTGATCGAGGACCTGCACTGGGCCGACGACCAGACCGTGGACTTCCTGAGCTACCTGCTCACCACCCCACCGGCCGGACTGTCGCTTGTGGTCACCTTCCGTGGCGAGGAGGTCGATCCATCGGTACGGGCGCTCGCGGCGAAACTGCCGGCGCCGGTGCACCGCGCGGAGGTGGTGCTGGAGCTGCTGGACGAGCGGGAGACCGGCGAGCTGGCCGCCGCGATCCTCGGGATCGAGCGGGTCTCCGGCGAGTTCGCCGGCTACCTGCGGACCCGGACCTCCGGGCTGCCGTTCGCGATCGAAGAGCTGCTGGCGTTGCTGCGGGCACGCGGGGACATTGTCCACCGCGGGGGAGGGTATGCCCGGCGGGCGCTCGCCGCGCTGGACGTGCCGAGCGGGATCCGCGACCCGGTGCTGGCCCGGATCAGCCGGCTGTCGGACGGCGCCCGGCTGGTGGTCCGGGCGGCGGCGGTGCTGCAGACGCCGGTCCCGGTGCCGGTGCTGGCCGCCACCTGCCAGGTCCCCACCGCGCAGGTGCTCGCCGGGCTCGACGAGCTGCTCGATTCTGGACTGTTCACTGAGGATGGCATGGCGGTCGGGTTCCGGCACCTGCTGGCCGCACAGGCGGTGTACGGGACGCTGTCCGGGCCGCGCCGGCGGGAGCTGCACGGCCGGGCGGCGGCCGCGCTCGGTTCGCTGCAACCGCCGCCGCTGGGCCAGCTCGCGCACCACTTGCGGCACGCCGGCCGGCTGGCCGAGTGGGCCGAGGTGGCCGAGCGGGCCGCCGACCAGGCGCTCGAGTTGGGCCACGACGCCGAGGCGGCGCGGCTGCTGGAGGAGCTGCTCCGGCACGCCCCGCTCGATCCGGATCGGCGAGGGCGGATCGCGACCCGGCTGGCCCAGGCCGCGATCGAGACGGTCGAGATCACCCCGGAGCTGACCGAGCTGCTGGCCGGCGTACTGGAGCTGGAGCTACCGGCGGCGGTGCGCGGCGAGCTCGCGTTCCGGCTGGCGCTGCTGCACGAGGCGGTCGGTAGCGACGCCGGGGTGGTGCGCCGGCTCTACACCACCGCGGTCGGCGACCTGGCCGACCGGCCGGACCTCAAGGCGTGGGCGATGATGGGGCTGGCGATCCCGACCGCGCCGGCGGTGCCGCTCGCCGAACACCGGCGCTGGTTGCACCGGATGCTGCAAACGCTGCCCAATGTGGACGACTCGGATTTTCGGCTGTTCCTGCGGGGCAAGGCGGCGATGGTGCAGGTGCTGACCGGCGACCGGGGCTGGCGCGAGCTGGTCGGCCAGATCGAGGCGGAGACCCGCGGTGCCCCGCGGCGGCGGCGCGCGGTCAACGCGTACCAGTCGGTCGGGATGGCGGCGTGCTACGCCGGCCACCACCAGGACGCGGCCCGGCTGCTCGGTGCCGCGCTGGTCGGGGCGGAAGCGGTGGAGAGCCGCAAGCTCTCGTTCCGGGCTCGGTCCGCGCTGGCGCTGCTTGACTACTGCCGCGGCGAGTGGGAGCGGCTGCCCGGCACGGTGGCGGCGTTGCTGGACGAGCTCGCCGACTATCCGGCGGCCCGGGTCGATGTCGAGGTGGTGGCCGGCTGCCTGGCGCTGGCCCACGGCGAGCTTGACCAGGCCGAGACCCGGCTCAGCCGGGTCGCGGCCGAGGCCGCCGGGATGGGCGGGTACGAGCTGGTCGCGCTGGCGACCGACGCGCAGGCCAGATTGGCGGTGGTACGGGATGAGCCGGCGCGAGCGGTCGAGCCGATCCGGGAGCTGCTGGCGACGGTCGACGCCAAGCAGCTCCGGATGCCGGTGCTCCGGACGCTCGCCGCCGGGGTCCGGGTGCTGGCCGCGGTCGGGCACGCGGCCGAGGCGCGGTCGCTGCTGGACCGGACCGCCCGCGACCTGGCTGGGCTGGACGCGCCGCTCGGCCCGGCGGTGCTCCGGCACGCCGAGGGCGAGCTGCTCGCGGCGGCCGGGGAATGGTCGGCGGCCGGGCGGGAACTGCTCGCCGCGGCCGACCGGTACCAGCCGCCGGGCTGCCGCTACGAGGCGGCGCAGGCCCGGGAGCGGGCGGCGGAGTGCCTGCTCGTGGCCGGCGTGGCCGGTGCGCAGCGGCCGCTGCTGGCGGCGCTGGACAGCTACCGCCGGCTGGGCGCGCGGTGGGACGCCGACCGCGCCACCGGCACCGCCCGGCGGTACGGCATCCCGGTCCCGGCCCGGCACCGGGGCGGTCGCCGGGGCTACGGTGAGCGGCTCTCCCCGCGGGAGCGGGAGGTGGCGGCGCGGGCCGCGGCCGGCCGGACCAACCGGGAGATCGCGCAGGAGCTGTTCCTGTCGCCGAAGACGGTCGACAAGCACATCGGCGCCGCGCTGCGGAAGTTGGGCCTGCGCTCCCGGGCGGAGCTGGCCGGCCGGGTGCCGTCCGGCTGAGCCAGCCGGTGCCGGACAGCTACGCCAGCCGGGCGCCGCATGCGATCGGGTGAAAAAAATGGGGTGGCCACCCCATAGCTAGCGAACCGCCGGCTCACCAGGCTGACCAGGAAGGGTGTCGCGCTGGGTGGGCCTTGGCCGTCGCCGGCGGCAAGCAGCGCGCTCCGGGATGCCGGATCGGCGACGCAGGTTGCCGGGCCGGGGGATCCCGGCCGCAGAGCCAAACAGGAGAATCGGGATGAGCAGACCAGCACGCCGGGTCACTGGCCGGGCGGTCGCCGCCAGCGTGGCCGCGGCCGCCACCGTCTTGGCCAGCCTCGCCGTACCCGGTGGTCAGTCGGCCGCCGCGCCGGCCGCGCCGGTCCGGATGATCGTGGAACTGGCCGCGCCGCCGGCGCTGGCCAGTCTCGCCGACCCGGAGGCGCCCGCGGCGCGGGCCGCCCGGCAGGCGGTCGAGCGGGCCGGCGCGCTCCAGCAGCAGCACCAGGCGCTGGTCGACGAGGCCCGGGACCAGGGCGTGGAGCTGTCGCTCGTGCACGATCTCACCGCCGCCTACAACGGGCTGGTGGTCGAGGTGACGCCCGACCAGGCGGCGGAGCTGGCCGAGCTGCCCGGGGTGCGGGCGGTCCACCCCGACACGTCCTATTCGGTCGCGCTGGAGCACAGCGTGCCGCTGGTGGGTGCGCCGGAGGTCTGGCAGCTGACCGACCCGTCCGGCAAGCGCGTCACCGGCACCGGGGTTACGGTGGCCATTGTGGACACCGGCGTGGACTACCGGCACCCGGATCTGGGCGGCGGGTTCGGCGAGGGCCACAAGGTGGTCGCCGGCTACGACTTCGTGAACGACGACCCCGATCCGCTGGACGACAACGGGCACGGCACCCACGTGGCCGGCATCGTCGCCGCCGACGGTGAGGTCAAGGGGGTGGCGCCGGATGCCCGGCTGACCGCGTACAAGGTGCTCGGCCGGTCCGGCAACGGCGACGTCTCCGACATCCTGGCCGGCCTGGACGCGGCGGTCGACCCCGCCAATCCGTACCGCGCCGACGTGGTGAACATGAGCCTCAGCGGCCCCGGCGACGGCACCGATCCGCTGTCGGTGGCGGCCGAGCAGGCGGTCGCGGCCGGCGTGGTGGTGGTCGGCGCGGCCGGCAACGCCGGCCCCAACCCGCAGACCGTCCGGTCGCCGGCGGCGGCCGACGGCGTGCTGGCGGTCGGTGCCACCGCCAGCGGGGTCCGGGTGCCGCGGGTGGAAATGGTGGCGCCGGTGGTACGGGATCTGCGGGCGGCCCGGTTCGAGATCTCCGCCGACCCGCCCGCCGAACCGACCCGGCTGGAGGTGGTCGACGTCGGCCAGGGCCGGCCGGAGGATTACGAGGGGGTCGACGTCGAGGGCAAGGCGGTGCTGATCGACCAGGCCTGGCCGGCGCCGGAGTTGGCGGTGCTGGCCGAGCAACGGGGCGCGGCGGCGGCACTGCTCTACTTCCCCGACTTCTGGGGCGGTCTGCCGAACGCGGCGAGCACGCCGGGCAACCCGGCGGCGGAGCCGGCGCCGACTGACGCGTTCGCCGCCGGACTCGACGACGACGGCCGGCTCGACCGGCTGGTGTTGCTGCAGATCCCGGGTGCCAGCGCGACGGTGATCCACAAGCACCTCGCCGAGGGTCCGGTGACCCTGGAGCTGACCGCCGAGGACGCCACCGACCTGCTCGCCGACTTCAGCTCGCGCGGCCCGAGCGGTGCGTTCACGGCGAAGCCCGATCTGGTGGCGCCCGGGGTGGAGGTGCTGTCCACCCTGCCCGAGGGCGGGTACGGCCGGGGCAGCGGCACCAGCATGGCGGCGCCGCACGTGGCGGCGGGTGCCGCGCTGCTGCGGCAGCTGCACCCGGACTGGACGCCCGAGCAGGTCGGGGCGGCGCTGTCCGGCTCCGCGCGCCGGCTGCCCGGGCTCGACCCGAGCGAGCAGGGTGCCGGCCGGCTCGACTTGCCGGCGGCGACCGCCACCACGGTGCTCGCCAACCCGAACAACATCTCCTTTGGACTTGCTGGGGCGGCCGATGAGCAGATCGAGCGCAGCCGCACCCTGACCTTGACCAACCACGGCAGCGAGCCGGCCCGGCTGACAATGGTGGTGCACGAGCACACCGGCGGCGGCACGATCACGGTCGACCCGGCCCACGCCGAGCTGGCACCCGGTGCGGCGATCGAGGTCACGGTCCGGGCCACCCTGCCGACGCCGGCGTCCGATCAGGACATCAACGGCTGGCTGTCGGTGCTGGTGGCCGGCGAGCGCGCGCTCTCCGTGCCGTACCTGCTCGCGGTCCGGCACCTGGGCGTGCACGTGACCCCCGATCCCGCCCCCGCCGGCACCGAGACCAACCTGTATGTCCGCAGCCCGGCGGAGCTGGCCGGCCCGCCTAGGCTGTCGGTCGACTGTCCGGGCCAGCCGCCGGTCCAGGTGACCGGCGAGCCGGCCGGCACCCAGATCTGGCGGGCTACCGTGCCGGTCGGCGCGGCCGGCGTCTGCCAGGTGCGGGCGACCGCGCCGGCGGATGGCCAGTACGGCGAGCCGGAGCTGACCCTTACCGGCGAGGTCGGGTTCGAGTCCGCCGCCGCGCCCGGCCCTGGCCGGGGCACCTCGCAGTGGCAGTCGGTGGGCCCGAACGCGGAGGCCGGTTGGCTCGCGTTCAGCGCCCGCTCCCACCGGGTCGCGGTGGTCCCGACCAGCTCGCCGAGCATCTTCGTCAGCGACGACCGGATGCAGACCTGGCGGGAAGTCCGGACCATGCCGATGGCCGGTGGCGCACCGGCCGATGTGGAGGTGCATCCGCACCCGCGGTTCCGCGACACCATGTTCGTGGCCGTGAACGGCGGTAGTGCCGACCCCAGTTACCGGGGGCGGGTCATGTACACCACCGACCTCGGGCAGAGTTGGACGGTGCTGCCCGGGCCGGACGCCCGGGTGAGCGATCTCGCGCTGGACGCGTCCGGAACCTACCTCGCGGTCGCCGGCGACGCCGGCCTGCGGGTCACCGGCGACCTGGGTGCCACCTGGACCGAGCTGGCGGTCAGCTGGTCCGGACTGCGCGATATGGACTGGATCGGGTCCGACCTCTACCTCGCCACCAACCAGGGGCTGCTGGTGATCCGGGACGCGACCGGGCCGGCGCTCGCCGAGCCGGAGGTGGTGTACCAGCCGGGGGTCCTCGGCTGGGCCGGCCGGGTCGCCGGTGACGAGCGGACCCTGCTGGTGACGAGCTACCCGTTCCCGCAGCTGTTCGCCTCCACCGACGGTGGCGAGACGTTCGAGCTGATCCTCGGCCGGACCGGCATCAGCATCGAGGCGCTGGAACTGGTCGGCGACGACATCTACGCGTTGCAGCCGGGCATGCTTTCGGTCGGCCGCGACCGGGGTGCGGTGTGGGAGCAGTGGGGTGACCCGATGCCACCGGCGGTCGAGTTCGACCTGTCGGTGTGGAGCGGCAACCCGGGGGCGGTCTACATCGCCTCGAGCGGTGCCGGCCTCTACGCGCTCGACAGCTCCGGCGAGGCCGACCGGGTCGGCATCCCGGCCAGCCAGGTGCTGGCGCTGGCGAGCGCGGTCGGCCCGGACGGGCCCACCCTGATCGCGGGTACGCCACGGGACACGTTCGCCACCACGCCGCCGGCGCACCGGGAGGCGATCCTGGCCGAGGATCTGGAGTGGCGTACCAACGGCGGCGAGGGCACATCCGGCAGCTCCGCCCGGTTCTTGGCGACTTCGCCGGCGGATCCGTCGGTGGTCTACAAGGTACGGACCGATCCGGTGCTCACGTTCGGGATCTGGCGCAGCGACGACGGCGGTGCCAGCTGGCGGCGGCTGGCCAGCCCGTCGGAGTTCGCGCACGCGCTGCTGGTGCATCCGGGTGACCCGGATCGGGTGTTCGTCAGCTTCCAGAGTCTGACCTCGGCGGGATTGGTGGCAACCTATGACGGCGGTGCCACCTGGGAGAAGCTCGACCACGGCCGGATCTTCCAGGCGCTGGCCGGCGACCCGACCGACCCGGACCGGATCTGGGCCGGTGACCATGAGGGGCTCTACCTGTCAGAGGACGGCGGGTTGACCTTCGACCGGATCGCTGGGCTGCCGGTCACCGCGATCGCGGTCGACCCGGCCGACCCGGACCGGCTGGTGATCGGCGGCCGGGGGCTGTTCGTCAGCCACGACGGCGGGCAGACCGTCCAGCCGGCCGACCACGTCGATCTGGACATGTGGGTCAGCGACCTCGAGTTCGCGCCGGACGGCGAGCGGGTGTTCGCGGCGACCACCGCGTTCTACGACGAACTCGGGGTGCTGCGCAACGGCCGTGGTGTCCTGGCCAGTGTGGACGGCGGTGAGAGCTGGGAGTCGCTCGACCACGGGCTGCGCAACCGGGACACGACCAGCCTCGCGTTCGGCGCCGACGGGCGGCACCTCTACGTCGGCACGCTCGGCGGCAGCGTCCACCGGATCAAGCTGACGTAGCGGCGGCGGAGAATGCGGGTCAGCCGGCGCTGCTCCAGTGCTGGTACATCCGGAGTAGACCGACGATGTCGTCCGCTCCGAGACCTTCGGCGATCGCCGCCCCGTACATCGCCCGCACGGTGGCCGCGGTCGGTGCCGGCACGCCCACCGCGCGGGCGAGTTCCAGCCCGAGGGTGAGGTCCTTCTCGCCGAGCGCGATGGTGAACCCGGGGCGGAAGTCGCCAGCGATCGCCTTGGGGAAGCGATTCACGAAGTGGTGGGACCGACCACCACTGTTGGCGAGCACCTCGTAGAGCCGCTGTGGATCCATCCCGGCCGCGACGCCGATCTGGAACGCTTCGGCCGCGACGAGGACGTTGCCCATCGCCATCAGATTGTTGACGAGCTTGACCACCTTGCCCATCCCGACCGCGCCGACGTGCTGGAGCGTGCTGCCGATGTCGCGGAGCACCGGGGTCACGGCCGCGAGGTCGTCGTCGGCCGCGCCGACGATCAGGGTCAGCTCGCCGTTGCGTGCCTGGGCCGGGCTGCCGCTCACGGCGCAGTCGAGGACCCGCAGCCCGGTCTCGGTGGCGGGGCGGGCGACGGCCAGCATGTCGGACTGCCCGATCGTGCTCAGCTCGACCAGGCTCGTGCCCGGCTTTGCGCTGGCGACCACGCCGTCGTCGGCGAGCCAGGCGGTGCGCACGACCTCCCCGTTCGGCAGGCAGGTCACCACGATCCCAGCGCCGGCCACCGCCTCGGCGATCGTGCCGGCCGGCCGTACCCCTGCCTCGGCCGCCCGCTGGCGCGCCCGGTCGTCGGGGTCGAAGCCGGCCACCTGGTAGCCGCGGTCGGCCAGGTTGGCGGCGACCGCGCCGCCCATGTTGCCCAGACCGATGACGGCGAGTGGGGTACGTGTTGCCATGCGCTTCTCGTTCCTCTCGTCGGACGGTGGCGGCGCGGTTGAGTATATTGTATTCCTGCAATACAGTCCTACGTTATGGCGGCGCGGGGCGGAGCGGGCGATATTGGAAAGCCGGAGCGGCGGTCAGAGCCGGGTGTGCCGGGGAAGCGCACGGCCGCCCAGCGGATCGCCGAGTTCGTGACCGGCCTTCGCTACGACGATCTCCCCGAGCCGGTCCGCCAGGCGGCGAAGCTGCACGCCCTGGACACGATCGGGGTCGCCATCGCCGGGGCGGTGCTGCCCGGCGAGGCGGCGACCGCCCGGGCGGCGCTGGCGGTCTTCGCGGGGATGGGTGGGCCGCCCGAGGCCAGCCTGATCGGCCGCGCCGAGCGGGTGGCCGCGGCCCACGCCGCGTACGCGAACGCGGCGCTCGCGCACGCGCTCGACTTCGACGACATCCACACCGACTCCCGGGTGCACGCCAGCGCGTGTGTGGTGCCGGCGGCGTTCGCGGTCGCCGAGCGGCTCGGCGCCTCCGGGCGCGACCTGGTCACCGCGCTGGTCGCCGGTACCGAGGTCGCGGTCCGGATCGGCATGGGCGGCCCGATCCACTTCCAGCAGCACGGCTTCCACGGCACCCCGGTCGCCGGGGTGTTCGGCGCGGTGGCGAGCGCGGCGGCGCTGCTCGGCCTCGACCCGGTGGCGGCGACCCGCGCGTTCGGCGTCGCCGGCGACGCCGCCGGCGGCACGAACGCGTGGATCGCCGAGGGTACGGCGAACAAGCACCTGCACGCCGGCTGGGCCGCGCACAACGGGATCCTCGCCACCGACCTGGCGGCGCACGGCGCCGAGGGCCCACCCGGGGTGTTCGAGGGGCGGTACGGGATCTACGAGGCGCTCACCGGCGAGGCGGACGTGGACCTGAGCCACGTGCTCGACACCATGGGGACGGTCTGGGAGACCCCGAAGCAGGCGTACAAGGCGTACCCGTCCTGCTATTGGATGCACGGCTCGCTGGCCGCCGCCCGGCAGCTCCGCGACCAGCTCGCCGACCAGCTCGACCGGATCGAGTCGGTGACCGCGATCGTCCCCACCCCCGCGGTGACGATCGTGCTGGAGCCGCGGGAAACCCGGATCCGCCCGCTGACTCCGTACGCCGGCAAGTTCAGCCTGCAGTTCTCGGTCGCGGCGATGCTGCTGCGCGGCGTGATCGACCTCGCCTCCTACACCGCGCCATCCCTGGCCGATCCGCGGGTGCTCGACCTGGCCGCCCGGGTGGACTACACGGTGAGCGTGGCCTTCGACGCCGGTACCCAGCTCTACCCCGGCGGCCTGACCGTCCGGCTGCGGGACGGTCGCGAGTTCACGGTCGAGGTGCCCGAGCCACCCGGCACCGAGCTGAACCCGCTCACCGAGGACCAGCTGCTCGGCAAGTTCCGGGCGAACGCCGGCTACGGACTCGCCGAAGCCGAGGTGACCGAGCTGGCCGAGGCGATCCGGAACCTGGAGGACCCCGACGCCGTCCCGGCCGTGGGTCGGCTGCTGCGCCGGGTGCGCGCCCGCTGACTCCGTGCGCGCCGCAACCGCCCACGCCACCGCGCTGGCCGCGGTCGGCGTACTCCCGGCGTTCCTGGTCGGCGCGCTGGCGATCCAACTCCGGGCCGAGCTGGGGGTCCAGGTGGCGGCGCTCGGGATCGCCACCGCCGGGCTGTTCATCACCACCGCGCTGCTGGCGCGGTTCGGCGCGCGGGTGGTGCGCCGGGCCGGGACCGGCTGGGCGATGGCGATCGCCCCGGTGCTGTCGGCGGTGGCGCTCGGGATCGGCGCGGCCGCCCCGAACTTCGCCACCCTCGCGCTGGCGATGGTGCTCGGCGGGGCCGGCAACGCGATCGCGCAGCCGGTGGTCAACCAGCGGTTGGCGGACTTCGTCGCCGACCGGTGGTTGGGGACGGCGGTCGGCCTCAAGCAGGCATCGGTCCCGGCGGCCGCGTTGCTGGCCGGGCTGGCGGTCCCGGTGGTGGCGATCGTGCTCGGGTGGCGGTGGGTGCTGGCCATGGCGGCGGTGCTCGCCGGCGGGGTGGCGCTGGTCGGGTTCCGGGTCCGCGGCGCGGTCCCGCCGGCGCACCTCGCGGCCGGCGGCACCGACCGCCGCGGCCGGCTCAGCCGCCGTACCTTGTTGTTGATCACCGCCGGTGGTTTCCTCGCCTCCACGGTCGGCACCTCGGTCGGGGTGTTCTTCGTCGACTCGGCGGTGGCCACCGGCTTCTCGCCCGGCGCGGCCGGCAGCCTCTACGCCGGCCTGTCGGTGGTCGGCATCGTCACCCGGGTCGGGCTCGGGTGGCTCGGCGACCGCCGGCCCGGGCTCGACTCGTACCTGCTGGTCTCCGGCCTACTCGGGATCGGCGTGGTCGGCTGCCTGCTGCTCGCGCTCGGCGGGCCGGTGGGGTTCGTGGCCGGCGCGGTGCTGTCCTACACGTTCGGCTGGGCCTGGCCGGGGGTGGTGCACTACGCGGTCACCCGGGACAACCGGGCCGGCGTCGCCGCCGCGACCGGGGTGCTGCAGTCCGGATCGTCGCTGGGTGCCGGGGTCGGTCCGCTGTTCTTCGGCTTCCTGGTCGGCGCCACCTCGTACCGGTCCGGCTGGCTCACCGCAGCCGTGCTCGGCGCCGGGGCGGCGACGCTGATGGCGCTCGGTGCCCGGTCGGCCCGGCAGGCCGGCTGATTGACAGTAATCCGATAATACGGTAGTACACAATCATGGCGCTCTCACCGGCCGTCGACGGCGACGCGGTTCCGCCCGGGCTGGTCCGGCGGTCCCCGGGAGCCCGGTGGCGGCCGTTCCTGGTCTTCAGCCTCGGGCTCGCGATCCTGTTCGCGGTGCTCGCGGTCTACCCGCTGGTGCGGGTGGTGCTGGGTCTGCTGATCGTGGACGGCAACTTCACGCTGGCCCCGATCCAGCGGATCTTCGCCATCCCGGACCTGGCCGAGCTGCTGTTCAACAGCGTGGTCGTGGTCGGTGCCAGCAGCGTCATCGCGCTGGTGGTCGGCGGCGGGCTGGCCTGGCTGAACGAGCGCACCGACGCCCGGCTGGGGGCGCTCACCGACTCGCTGCCATTGATCCCGTTCCTGGTGCCGCCGATCGCCGGGGCGATCGGCTGGGTGCTGCTGCTGTCACCGACCGCCGGCCTGCTCAACGGGGCGCTGCGCGGTGCGCTCGGGCCGCTCGGATACAGCGACAGCTCTGGGCCGCTCAATATCTTCACCTGGTACGGCTTGATCTTCGTCTATGTCCTCTACCAGGTGCCGTACGCGTTCATGACGGTCTCCGCCGGCCTCCGAAACAGCGACACCACGCTGGAGGAGCAGTCGCGGGTCAGCGGTGCCGGGCCCGGCCGGACCTTCTGGCGGGTGACGCTGCCATCGATCCGGCCCGCGCTCGGTGGGGCGGTCCTGCTGATGCTCGTGCAGGGGCTGGCGCTGTTCTCGATCCCGGTCATCATCGGCACCGGCGCGGGCATCGAGGTGTTGGCGGTACGCATCGTTGAGCTGCTCAACTTCACTTACCCGCCACAGATGATCGAGGCGATCGGGCTGAGCCTCATCATGATCCTCCTAGTTGGACTGGCCTGGTTCGCGCAGGATCGGGTGCTCAAGTCGGGCCGGCACGGCACCGTCGGCGGCAAGGGCCAGCGGTTCGAGGTGGTCCGGCTCAAGCGGTGGCGGCCGCTGGCGCGGGCTGCCCTGCTGCTCTACGGCTTGCTCGCGGTGGTGCTGCCGGTGGGCGGCTTGGTGCTGGTCACGCTGAACGGGTTCTGGACCCCGAACATCGACTGGGGTGGGCTGAGCTTCGAGTGGTTCAACAAGACCGTCTTCGAGCGGCCGGTCTCGATGCGGGCGCTGAGCAACAGCATGACCCTCGGCGTGATCGGCGCCAGCATCGGGATGCTGGTGGCCGGCATCATCTCGGTGCTGATCGTGCGCAACCGGTGGCGACTGACCAGAGTGCTCGATGGGGCGATCAAGATGCCGGCGGTGGTCTCGCACATCGTGATCGCGGTCGGGATGATCCTGGCGTTCGCCGGCCCGCCGTTCATGCTCGGCGGCACTGTCGCGATCCTGTTGCTTGCGTACATTGTGGTCTATCTGCCGCAGGGTTCGGTCTCGACCGACGCCGCCGTCGCCCAGGTCGGCAAGGATCTCGCGGAGGCGTCCGCGGTCGCCGGGGCCGGGTACGGGCGGACGTTCTTCCGGGTGCACCTCCCGCTGATCGTGCCGGCGATGGTCGCCGGCTGGGCGTTCCTGTTCGCGCGGATGGCCGGTGACCTGACCGCGACCGCGATCCTCGCCGGCCCGAGCAACATCACCGTCGGGTTCCTGCTGCTGCAGACCTACCAGAACGGGTCCTACGGCCAGCTGGCCCCGATCGCGGTGGTGCTGACGGTGATCTCGTCGGCGGTGGTGATCACGGTGATCTCGCTGGCGAACCTGTGGAGCCGGCGGAGCAGCCGGCGGGGGAGGGTTCGGGCCGTGACGATGGAGGCGAAGGCCAATGGCTGATGCCTTGCTGGAGGAGCAGGTGCAGGAGAACCAGAACGAGGCGGCGCCGGCCGACGCGGCGGCGGCACCGATCGTATCCGTCCGCGGGCTCGGCAAGCGGTTCCGGCGTGAGTCCGGCGCGGTCGTGACCGCGGTCGACGACGTGTCGCTCGACGTCCACGCTGGAGAGTTCGTGGTCCTGCTCGGCCCGAGCGGCTGCGGCAAGACCACGCTGCTGCGGATGCTGGCGGGCCTCGAGACGCCGGACACCGGGTCGATCGCGATCCGGGGGCAGACCGTCTTCGACACCGCAACCAACACGAACCTGCCGACCGAGCACCGGTCGATCAGCATGATTTTCCAGTCGTACGCGCTGTGGCCGCACATGACGGTGTTCCAGAACGTCGCCTATCCGTTGCAGCGCCGCGGGCTCAAGCTGCGGCGGGCGGAGATCGCTCAGCAGGTGGAGCGGGTGCTGGAGCTGGTGCGGATACCCGACCTCGCCCGGCAGTACCCGAACCAGATGAGCGGCGGGCAGCAGCAGCGGGTGGCGCTGGCACGGGCCCTGGTCTCCGGGAGCGACCTGGTGCTGTTCGACGAGCCACTGTCGAATGTCGACGCCCAGGTGCGGGAGCGGCTCCGGTACGAGCTGCTGGAGATGCAGCGCGAGCTCGGCTTCGCCGCGGTGTACGTCACCCACGACCAGTCCGAGGCGATGGGGTTGGCGAACCGGATCGCGGTGATGGGCGACGGCAAAATCCAGCAGATCGCCTCGCCGAGGGAAACGTACGAGAATCCGCGCTCGCGCTACGTGGCGAACTTCATCGGGGTTAGCAACGAGATTCCGGGCACGCTCGCCGCGGTCGGCGAAAACCGGACCGGGGTGATCGACACCCCGCTCGGGAAGCTGCACGGCCGGGTGCAGAGCCCGGAGTTGACGGTGGGCGACGACGCCACGCTGGTCTGGCGGCCGGAGCACGCCGCGGTGACGAAGGCGAATCCCGACACTCCCGGCTGTTTCTCCGCTTCGGTGATCACGGTCGTGTTCGCCGGGCCGCACATGGAGTTGATGTTGGAGGCGGACGGGCTGCGGTTCCGGGCCTGGACCCATGTCACCGCTGAAATCGAACCCGGCGCTACCGTGTGGGTAGCACCGGACGCGGACTACAACCGGATCCTTCGAAGCTGATGCCGATGCGCGCGAACGGTGTTTCGGTCGGAGGTCCCGCCGCCCGCATCGGACGGTCCGGCGGCCCGCGGTTCCGGCTGCTGTGTTACTGTATGACAGCCGGACGATGCAGGCTCAACCATCGCCGAGCCTCAATCGCTGACGAAAGGGCTTCCGCCATGGCGCTCTCGGTTTCTTCAGACGATCAACCGCGGCTGACCTCGAAGATCAACAGGGTCGCGGCACCGCTCCGGCAAGAGTTGCTCAGCCATATCCGCGCGGCCATCTCGTCTTCCGAATACAAGCCCGGCGAGCGGCTGGTCGAGCGGGTGCTGTGCGAGAAATACGGCGTGAGCCGGACCGTCGTCCGGGAGGCGCTGCGCCACCTCGAAGCCGAGGGTCTGGTGACCATCGTCCCGAACCGGGGGCCGGTCGTCACCGTGCTCAGCCGCCAGGACATCGCGAATCTCTACGAGCTCCGGGCGGCGCTGGAGGCGCTCGCGGCGGAGCGGTTCGCCGAGCGCGCGACCCCGGACGAGCGGGCGGCGCTGACCGCGGCGTGCGAGGCGGTCGCCAAGGCGTACGCCGCCGATGACGTCGAGGGCTGGATCGACGCCAAGGACGCGTACTACGACGCCTTGCTGACCGGGGCGCACAACGACCTGATCCGGTCCACCGTGGTCGGTGTCCACGCCCGGATCCAGGTGCTGCGCGGGCGGTCGCTGTCCGCGCCCGGGCGGCGGGAGCAGAGCCTGGTCGAGATCCGGAACATCACCGAGCTCGCCGTGGCCGGGCGCGCGGCCGAGGCCGCCGCCGCGATGAAGGCGCACGTCGAGCGGGCCAGCGAGGTGGCCCTGGAGCAGACCCCGGAGGCCGAGCCAGCCGGGACCGGAGCGGCCGGCTGATGGGCGACCGGCTGGTAGACGGCGGCGGCATCCTGTTCATCGGGGTGGGCGCGATGGGCGAGCCGATGGCCGCCCGGCTGGCCGCCGCTGGCTACCGGCTGGGGTTGGCCGACGCCGCGCCGGGGCGGGCGAAGGCGGTCGCCGACCAGATCCGGGCGGAGGCGGTGGCGTACGCCGCGCCGGACACTCCGCTGGCGGGGTTCCGCACGGTGATCCTGATGCTGCCCGCCAGCCCAATGGTGGAGGCGGTGCTGGAAGGTGAGCCGGACCTGCTGGCCCGGCTGGCGCCGGGAACGGTGGTCATCGACATGAGCTCGTCCTCGCCGGCGAGCACCCGCCGGCTCGCCGGCCTCGCCGCCGCGCGCGGCCTCGGCTTCCTCGACGCGCCGGTCTCCGGCGGCGTACCCAAGGCGCGCACCGGCGAGCTGTCGATCATGGTGGGTGGAGACGAAGCGGTGGTGGCGGCGCGTCGGGAGGTGCTCGGCGCGATGGGCAGTGTCGTCACCCACATCGGCGGCCCGGGGAGCGGCCACGCCATGAAGGCGCTCAACAACCTGCTCTCCGCGATCGGGCTGGTCGGCGCGGCCGAGGTGCTCAGCCTCGCCGCCCGGTTCGGGATCGACCCCCGGGTGGCGCTCGACGTGCTCAACGCCTCGACCGGCCGCAACCAGGCGACCGAGGTCAAGTACGGGCGGTACGTGTTCTCCGGCGCCTTCGACTCCGGCTTCGCGATGAAGCTGATGGTCAAGGATCTGCGGACCGCGATCGAGATCGCGCACGACGCCGGGGTGCCGGTGCCGGTGAGCGCCGGCGCGCTGGAGGAGTGGCTCGCGGCCTTCGCGATTCGTGGGGAGCAGGCCGATCACACCGAGATCGCCGCGTACGTGGCCGGTCGGGCCGGGGTCGACTTTGCACAGTCGCCGGTCGCGGAGGCAGCCGCCGACTCGTCGGAAACCAGGGAGGCAACGTGAGTGAGGTCACCGCTGAGCAGCAGGCGTACGTCGACTCGATGGCGCGGAGGCGCGGCTACGTGCTTCCGTACCACAAGGTCATGGCCAAACACGACTATTCCGTGCTCAAGGCGGTGGACGCGATGGTGGACGCGGCCTATCTCGCCCCCCGCCGGCTCGACCGCCGCACCAAGGAGCTCATCTTCATCGTCAGCCTGACCGTGATGCGGGCGAACAAGGCGCATATCCAGAGCCACATCAAGGTGGCGCTCGATCTCGGGGTGACCCCGGAGGAGATCCTCGAAGCGATCGAGATCGCGCTGCCGGAGGCCGGGGTGGTGGCGTTCCAGGAGGGCTTCGCCGCCTGGCAGGAACTGGTCGGCGCGGACGGGATCGAGCCGACCGTCGAGGCGTTCAGCGGGCAATGAGCGAGCAGTCGGTGAAGCGGTACGGCGAGCACTACATCGGCGGCGCGTGGCGACCGGGCTCCGGGCCGGTCCTCGCTTCGGTCAACCCCTACACCGGCCGGGTCTGGTACGAGTTCACAGCCGCGTCACCGGCCGATGTGGACGCAGCGGTGACGGCCGCCCGGGAGGCGTTCGACGGCTGGCGGCGGACGCCCGGCTACCAGCGGGGCCGGCTGGTCGACGCGCTCGCCGACGTGCTGGAGGAGCACGCCGAGCAGCTGGCCGAGATCGAAACCCGCGACAACGGAAAGATCTACCGGGAGAACCTCGGCCAGATCCGGTTCGCGGCCCGGGTCTACCGCTACATGGCGGGCGCGGCGGACAAGATCCACGGGGAGACCAAACCGCTGGACAACTACGCCACCGTCGACTTCACCACCCGGGAGCCGATCGGGGTGGCCGCGCTCATCACCGCCTGGAACTCGCCGCTGCAGCTGCTCGCGAACAAGCTGCCGGCGGCGCTCGCGGCCGGCAACACGGTGGTGGTGAAGCCGTCCGAGCACACCACCGCGAGCACCGTCGAGTTCATCCGGCTCGCCGAGCGGGTCGGCTTTCCGCCGGGCGTCATCAACCTGGTGACCGGTGCCGGCGAGACCGGGCAGGCGCTCACCTCGCATCCGGAGGTCGGCGTCATCAGCTTCACCGGCGGAGTCGAGACCGCGAAGGCGATCGCGGCCGCGGCGGCCCAGCACGTCGTACCGTGCATCCTGGAGCTGGGTGGCAAGTCGGCGAACATCATCTTCGACGACGCCAACCTCGACGCGGCGATCCCCGGCGCGGTGGCCGGCGTCTTCGCGGCGGCCGGGCAAACCTGCATCGCCGGGTCCCGGCTGTTCGTCCACGAGCGAGTGTACGACCAGGTGGTGACCGGGGTCGCCAAGCGGGCCGAGGCGGTGAAGCTGGGGGACCCGTTCGACCCCAGCACCCAGGTCGGGCCGATGGCCCATCGTGGACAGCACCGGACCACCCTTGAGGCGATCGCCAAGGCTCGCACGGACGGCGCCGTGCTCGCCGCCGGCGGCGGCGCTCCGGCGGGGCGGGAGGACTCGCTGTTCGTCGAGCCGACCGTGTTCTCCGACGTGGTCAACACGATGAGCCTGGCGCAGCACGAGGTGTTCGGGCCGGTGCTGGCGGTCATTCCGTTCACGGACACCGACGAGGTGATCCGGCAGGCGAATGACACCCGGTACGGCCTGGCGGCCGGGCTGTGGACGCAGGACATCACCAAGGCGCACTGGGTGGCGAAGGAGCTGCGCGCCGGGACGGTCTGGGTCAACACCTTCCGGACCAGTGCCGCGCAGGCGCCGTTCGGCGGGTTCCGGCAGAGCGGCTACTCCCGCGAGCGGGGAATCGAGGGCTTGCTGGAGTACACCCGGGTCAAGAACACCATGATCGACATATCGGGCACGGTCCGCGACCCGTTCGTGCTCGGCACCTGAGCGATCCGGCACCTGAGCGATCGGGCACCTGAGCGATCGGGCACCTGAGCGATCCGTCCGCGGAGCCCTTCGTACTCCGGGTTTTCATAGCCGCGCCCGGGCCGGGCGTCCGGATGGGTGGGGTCTCGCGACCACTCCCAGGGCGTAGTATTGTATTACGGACTGACAATGGCGTGGGCCGCGCTCCTTGAGCGATCCCTCGGGAGGTGACGACGGTGTCCTCTGTGCCACCGCCCGTGCGGGCAATTCCCTCACTGTCCCTGAACCCGCGTGAGTCGAAGCCTCGCTCGACCGGGATCACCGAGGTGCGCGGCCCCTACTACACCGTGGTCGGCCCGCGGTACGTCGAGGACCTGTTCGACGTCGCCGCCGAGTGGATCGACTGGTTGAAGGTGCCCGGCCCGGGCATCGCCTTGACCCCACCGGCGGTGCTGCGGCGGATCGCCGAGCTCTGCCGCGCCGCTGACGTCAGGTTCGGGGCCGGTGGCCTGATCGAGAAGGTGCTGTCGCAGGGAGCGGAGGCGGTCGAGGGTTACTTCCAGGCGCTGCCCGACCTCGGCTTCGAGATCGTCGAGATCTCCGCCGGCTTCTTGGCCATCCCGGATCCCGACTACCTGCGGCTGGTCGAGCGGGCGAAGCGGACCGGCTTGACCGTGAAGGCGGAGGTCGGGATCCAGTTCGGCGCCGGCGGCACCTCGACCGAGGCGGAGCTCGCCGCCGCCGGGACCAGCCCGGTGAGCCGGGCGGTCTCGCTGGCGCGGCGCGCGCTCGACGCCGGCGCGGACATGATCGTGCTGGAGTCCGAAGGGGTCACCGAGTCCGTGACGAGTTGGCGCACCGACGTGCCGGCGGCGCTGGCCGACGCGATCGGGATCGAGCGGGTGCTGTTCGAGGCCGCCGATCCGAAGGTCATGGAGTGGTACATCCGGAACTTCGGCCCGGAGGTGAACGTATTCATCGACCACAGCCAGGTCCTGCAGCTCGAGGCGCTGCGATCAGGGGTCTGGGGCACGAACGCCTTGTTCAACCGGGTCTACACGTACAAGGGCTGAGCGGCGAGTGGTCGGGAGGGAGTCGGAATGACAGCGGTCTTGGTGCTCGGTGGCGGTAACGCGGGGTTGTCGGCCGCGCTCTCGGCCCGGGAGCACGGGGCGGACGTGGTGGTGCTGGAGGCGGCACTGGCGGAGGAGTACGGGAGCAACTCGTTCTTCTCCGGTGGGCTGTTCCGGGTGGCGTACGACCGGTACTCCGACCTCGAGGCGCTGGTGGACGGGTTGCCAGTGGTCCCCTCCGACTCCGACGACTTCGCCCGCTACGACCAGTCCCAGTTCCTCGAGGACTGGGCCCGGGTGACCGGGTACCGGCTCGACCCTGAGCTCTCCGATTTCGTGGTGAGCAACAGTTTCGCGACCCTGAAATGGTTGCGCGAGCGGGGCGGTGTCCCGTTCATCTCCCCGATCGTCGTCGACGAGCACGGCCGGGCCCGGCACACCCGACCGGGCTGGCACGGCGGCTTCGTGGAGGCCAGCGGCGCCGGGGTCGGGCTCACCACCGCGCTGCTGAAGTCGGTGCGGGCCAGCGGCGCCGAGGTCCGGTTCGGCTGGGAGGGGATCGACCTGGCCCGGCGGAAGGACGGCCACGGCTGGGCGCTCACCGCGCGGCGCCGCGACGGCGAGGAGGCGGTGTTCGAGGCCGACGCCCTGATCGTCGCCAGCGGCGGTTACCAGGCCGACCCCGAGTGGCGGACCCGCGATCTCGGGCCGGGGTGGGACCTCGCGAAGGTCCGCGGCTCGGTGCACAACACCGGCAAGGGGCTGCGGATGCTGCTGGACCACGGCGCCAAGGCGGTCGGCAACTGGTCGGGGTGCCACGCGGTGGCCTGGAGCACCGGCTCCGGCGACGCCGGCCGGCCGGACGCCAACCACGTCTTCGAGCGGGAGAGCTACCCGTTCGGGATCACCGTGAACGCCCGCGGTGAGCGCTTCATCGACGAGGGGGAGGACTTCGGCGCGTACACCTACGCGAGGTACGGCAAGGAGATCCTCACCCAGCCCAGCCAGGTAGCGTGGCAGATCTTCGACGAGCAGACCGTGAGCCTGTGGACCGACGAATACCGCTACAAGAACCCGGAGGCCGCCCGGATCAAGGCGGACAGCCTGGAAGAGCTGGCTGAGCGGTTGGTCAAACACGGGCTGGCCGACCAGGAGCGGTTCCTGGCGACGGTCACCGAGTACAACGCCGCGGTCGACGAGGAGGTCGAGTTCAATCCGTACGTCAAGGACGGGAAGCGGACCCGCGGGCTCAACCCGGACAAGACCAACTGGGCCCAGCGGATCGACCAGCGTCCGTTCTACGCCTTCGAGGTGACCTGCGGGATCACCTTCACGTTCGGCGGCATCAAAGTGGACACCGGCGCCCGGGTGCTCGACCGCACCAACCGGTCGATCCCCGGCCTGTACGCGGCCGGCGAGGTGGTCGGCGGGCTGTACTACTTCAACTACCCGAGCGGCACCGGCCTCACCGCGGGCGCCGTGCTGGGTCGCGAGGCGGGCCGGCGGGCGGCGGAATGAGCGGTACCGAGCCGACCTGGCCGGCCGAGGTCTACCGGCTGCTGCGCGAGCGTGGGGTCACGCAGTTCGCGTACGTCCCGGACGCCGGTCACCGGCAGCTCATCGACCTGGCGCACGCCGACCCGGAAGCGCACGCGATCCCGTGCACCACCGAGGAGGAGGGGGTTGGGATCGTCGCCGGCGCGCATCTGGGCGGCACCACCGGCGTGCTGCTCATGCAGTCGAGTGGAGTCGGCAACACCGTCAACTTCCTCTCGCTGATCGAGCACTGCCGGTTCCCGTTTCTGTCCATCGTGACCATGCGCGGTGACTACGGCGAGCAGAACCCGTGGCAGTTCGCGATGGGCCGGGCGGTCGAGCCGGTGTTCCACGCCATGGGGGTCATGACCCTGCGCGCCGACACCCCGACGGACGCGGTGCGGACGGTGACCGCCGGGTTGGACATGGCCGAGGTGGGCGGGCAGGCGGTGGCGGTGCTCCTGACCCAGCGCCTGCTCGGCGCGAAGAAGTTCTGAACCGCGAAGGAGGGGCCGGATGCTGGAACGGACGCCGACCCTCGGCGCGCTGCTGGCCGGCACCGACGACTGGCTGATCGTCACCGGGCTCGGCGGTGCCGCCAACGACGTCGCCTACCTCACCGACTTCGCCCCGCGAGCCTTCACCATGGACGGTGCGATGGGGGCCGCGAGCACGGTCGGGCTCGGGCTCGCGCTCGCCCAACCGGATCGCGAGGTACTGGTCGTGACCGGTGACGGCGAGCTGCTGATGAACGTCGGCAGCCTCGCCACGATCGCGCTCCAGAATCCGCCCAACTTCCGGATCCTGGTCGTCGACAATGGCCGGTACGACCTCACCGGTGGACAGCAGACCGCGACCGCCACCGTGACCGACCTTGAGGCGGTCGCGCGCGGGTTCGGGATCCGCCGGACCGCCACCGTCCGCGCGGAGGCGGACATCCCGGCGGCGCGGCAGCTGCTCCAGACGCGGGGCGACACCTCGTTCGTCCTCGTGAAGGTCGCGCCGGGGCCGGCGGCCCAGGTCCGGATCGACCGGGACGGCTCGCGACTGCGTTCCAGGTTCCGTGCGTACGTCCTCGAAGGAGAGCTGCGATGACCGCCGAGCTGTATCCGATGTTCGTGGCCGGGGCCGACTTCCCCGGCTCCGGCGACGCGTTCCTCGACGTCGACAACCCGTACACCGGCGAGGTGTGGGCGCGGGTGCCGGTAGCCACTGAGGAAGATGTGGCCCGGGCGGTCGACGCCGCGGCGAAGGCGTTCCACGAAGGGCCCTGGGGATCGATGCTGCCCGCCGCCCGGGCGAAGCTGATGCGAGCGCTCGGCGAGCTGATCGAGCGGGACGCCGAGCAACTGACCCGGACGCAGGTGATGGAGAACGGCAAGGCGATCCGGGAGCAGGCCGCCCAGACCAACGGGCTCGCCGCCCACCTCGACTACTTCGCCGGAGTCGCCCAGCTTCGGGGTGGTGACACCATCCCGGTGAGCGTGCCGAACACGTTCGCCTACACGGTCCGGGAACCGGTCGGGGTG
Organism: Natronosporangium sp.; assembly: GCA_036564175.1. Taxonomy (GTDB): domain Bacteria; phylum Actinomycetota; class Actinomycetes; order Mycobacteriales; family Micromonosporaceae; genus Natronosporangium. Next base: position 69,826 of record DATCKZ010000099.1, on the reverse strand, counting down.
GTCGCGGCGATCACGCCGTGGAACAGCCCGCTGGCGCTGCTCATGTGGAAGCTCGCCCCGGCCCTGGCCGCCGGGAACACAGTGGTGGTGAAGCCGTCCGAGGTGAGTCCGGTCTCGACCATCCTGCTGGCCCGGCTCGCCCAGGAGGCGGGGTTCCCACCGGGTGTCATCAACGTCGTGACCGGTGACGCGGCGACCGGCACCGCGCTGGTCCGGCATCCCGAGGTACGCAAAATCGCGTTCACCGGGTCGACCGCGGTTGGCCGCCAAATTGGACGGATTGCCGGCGAGCGGCTGGTCTCGGCTTCACTCGAGTTGGGCGGCAAATCCCCGAACATCGTGTTCGACGACGCCGACCTGCCCGCCGCGGTCGAGGGGGTGGTCGGTGGCGTCTTCGCCGCGGCCGGCCAGACCTGCATCGCCGGCTCTCGGGTGCTCATCCACGAGGCGGTCTACGAGGAGTTCTCCCGCCGGCTGGTGGAGCGGGTGGGGCGGATCCGGCTCGGCGACCCGCTCGACTGGGACACCGAGGTCGGCACGATCGCCAGCCCTCGGCAGTTCGAGAAGGTGCAGCGGTGCATCGCCACCGCGAAGGAGGAGGGCGCCGAGTTGCTCGTCGGCGGCGGCCGGCCGAGCGCGCCCGGACTGCAGGGTGGACTGTTCATCGAGCCGACCATCTTCGGCAACGTCACCCCGGAGATGGAGATCGTCCGCGAGGAGGTGTTCGGCCCGGTGGTGGTGCTGCTCAAGTTCGCCTCGGACGACGAGGCGGTCCGGCTGGCCAACGCGACGCCGTACGGGTTGGCGGCCGGTGTTTGGACGCGGGACGTGAAGCGGGTGCACCGGCTCGCCCGCCGCCTGCTGGCCGGGACGATCTGGGTCAACACCTACCGGAAGACCAACTACGCGACCCCGTTCGGTGGCTTCAAGGACAGTGGGCTCGGCCGGGAGAACGGCGCCCACGCGGTGGACGAGTTCACCGAGGAGAAGCTGGTCTGGCTGGACCTCGGCGATGGTGTCGCCGACCCGTTCAACCCGTTCGCCTGATTCGAGTGGGTAGCCGACGCGCCTCGGCCGGCGTTCCCTGCCCGGGTGCGGTCCCAGCCCGGCACGGAAGCCACCGCTAGCACCGGAAACTCGGATCTTCCCTCTCCCATCCGGCGCCCTTCTAGGTTACGCTGTCGTTGTCAGATTGTATTCTTGTGTTACGTAATACCGTCGTTACGTAACACACCGTGTGAGAGTGGGCCTACTATGCGACGGAACGTAACGGCATTGACGCGTCCCCGCAGAGCGGCGGTCGCCACCATTGCGCTCGCGGTCGTTCTGATGACCGGCTGCTCCAACTCCGAGAACCCAGCAGCGGAAGTCGACGGTCCGATCGACACCATGGAGGAGCTCATCGCCGCCGCCCAGGCGGAGGGTGAGCTGACGGTGTACGGGTCACCGCCCGAGCCGGCGCTGTTGGCCGCAACCGAGGCGTTCAGCGAGAAGTACGGCATCACCGTGAACACGATCCGGATCGTCGGCGGTGAGATCGCCGCACGCTACCCGGCCGAGAAGTCCGCCGGTGCGCCCACCGCGGACGCCATCATCCTGAACCTCGCCAGCTTCGTGCCACAGGCACTGGAGGAGGGCCTGGTCACCGCCCTCGAAGACCTCGACATCCCCGGTTACCCCTGGGACTTCCCGGAGGAGTTCCTCCGGCCGGAGTACGGCACCGCGGTGGTCGGGCTGCAGCCGCGCGGCATCACGTACAACACCGAGTTCGTCAGCGAGGGCGAAATCACTGACTGGGACGACATCCTCGACCCGAGGTACGCCGGTCACATTGGAGTCCCCGACCCCGGGTCGGCACCGGTATACATCGGACACTGGTACACAGTGGGCGAGCAGTTCGGTGGCGCCCAGCAGTTCCTCACCTCGGTCGGCGGCCAGCTGGCACCGAACGCGGTGTACGCCAGCGGCGCGCCGGCGACCGCGGCGGCCGGCGCCGGCGAGGTGTGGATGATCCCGATGAATATCGGCGGCCTCACCAAGCAGGCGGTGGACCAGGGAGCGCCGCTGGAGTTCGTGATCCCGCCACGGACCACCGCGGACGAGCAGACCATTCTGGTCAACTCCGACCCGGCGCATCCGAACGCCGCCAAGCTGTTCGCGGCCTTCATGATGTCCGAAGAGGGCTCGCTGGTGATGGCCGAGGTCGGTGGCGAGATGTCGCCGTTCGACACCGCTAACCTGCCGGAACTGTGGACCTGGCCGCTCGAGCTCGCGGATGAGCAGAAGGACAACGTGGTGAACTGGCTCACCGGCGGCTGATCGGCACTCGTTTGACGGGCCCGCGGGCTCCGGGCGACCCGCCCGGAGCCCGCCCGCGATCAGGCAAGGAACGCACGCAAGGAAGGTGGCTCATGCTTCCGGTCGGAACCCCCACCACCGACATCAGCGACGCGCACCCAGCGCTGCACGTCTGCGAGACCCAGTTCATCCAGTACGGCGGGCGCACAGTCTTCGGTGGACGCATCCGTACCCTGAAGTGCCTCGACGACACGGCGCTGCTGATGCGGGTGCTGGCGGAGCCGGGCGACGGTGCGGTGCTGGTCGTCGACGGTGAGGCCTCGCTGCGCTGCGCGCTCCTCGGTGACCGGCACGGCCGGATGGCGGTCGAGAACGGCTGGGCCGGCCTGGTCATCAACGGCGCGGTCCGGGACGCCGCCGGGCTGCGCTCGCTGGAGCTCGGCGTGAAGGCGTTGGGCGTCACGCCACGCCGATCCGGGAAGACCGGGCTCGGCGCGGTCGACGTGCCGGTCCGGTTCGGGACAGCGGAGTTCGTTCCGGGCGGGTTCCTGTGGAGCGATGCGGACGGCATCGTGGTGGCTCCGCCCGGCTGGGACTCGGACTCGCTCGAGCCGGTCAAGCAACAGGTCGGCCTCCCAACCCCAACGCAACCGCCCGGAACGGCTGCCTCGAGCACGACCGGCTGACCCCGCCGCCGGCCGTTGCTCCAAGCTTGGCTATTTCTAGCACCTTGGATCAGGTGCCTGAGCGGCGCATCGAGTAGTCAAGAATTCGCCCTCGGACTCGTTCTGGATCGGTTAGGTCGTCGCCAATCGTTGTGGCTCCGGCTTGGCGAATGCATCGGTGCCGCCGCGTTTGAAGCTCGCGCCATCAGCGGACGTCGATTTCGTCGAGAGACAGTGGCGCCAACCCGAGCACGACTTCGAGCGGTAGCCTGGATGGCATGAGGGGACAGGTGCGCCTGACCATCCGCTACCCAGACGCCGGCGACGGCTGGATGACCGCCCAGGTCGTCGAGATCCCCGCCGCCATCGGCGAAGGTCGCACCCCGGAGGAAGCACAAGAAAACGTGCTGGACGCGCTCCAGGTGGTGCTCACCCCCGACGAAGAGGTCACCGGCGGCCGCGCCGACGGCGCCGACGTTGACGTCTTGACCCTCACCAAGGCCGCGTGAAGCGCCGCGACCTTGAGCGGCGCCCGCGCGAGCACGGCTGCCGGTTCGTCGGCGAGGGCGTCCCGCGGATGCAGAGCCAGGCTCCGAGTGCCGAAGCAGCCGAGTGGCGCTCCGGTTGTCATGAAAGGGCGTGATGTCTAAGTGAACCGTAGGGTGGGCCATGGACGACGGTGGGCCAGGTTCGTGGGCGTGGTGACCGCAGGGGCGGTTCTCGCCGGCGGATTTGCTGCGGTGGGTAGCGGCTTGCTGCATTTGCCGACGTCGATGGCCGCTGCTGTGGGTGTGGGCGTGGGCGCTGGCGTGGTGGGCGCGATGTTCTGGTTGCGGCCGAGTGCGCGGAGTGAGTTGGAGGAGGTGGAGCGCCTGTCTCGGCAGGCGGTCGAGGCCGGTGGTACCGGGTCCGCGAACAACCTGGCGGTATTGCTAGCTGCGCGCGGTGAGGTGGGGGAGGCGGAGCGACTGTATCGGCAGGCGATCGAGGCCGGTCGGATCGAATCTGTGAACAACCTAGCGAACCTGTTCGCGAGGCGGGGCGAGTGGGAAAAGGCGGAGCAACTGTATCGGCAGGCGGTCGATGCCGGTTTCACCCTAGCCCTGTACAACCTGGCGAATCTGCTCAAGAAGCGAGGTGAGTGGGAGGAGGCGGAGCAACTGTATCGGCGGGCTGTCGATGCCGGTCAGATCGAAGCTATGAACAACCTGGCGACCTTGCTTGTGATGCGGGGTGAGTTGGAGGAAGCGGAGCGACTGCTTCGGCGAGGGGTCGAGGGTGGTGATGCCACGGCTATGAACAACTTGGCGAACCTGCTCAGTGATCGGGGTGAGGTGGAGGACGCGAAGCGACTGTATCGGCAAGCAGCCGAGGCCGGCCACACCGGGGCTGCGCGCAACCTGGCGGACCTGCTCAGGAAGCTGGGTGAGGTGGGCGAGGCGAAGTGACTGTATCTCCATGCGGCCGAGATCGAACCTCAACCCGACTCCGGCCCGACCGCCACGACGGTCCAGTTCTGCAACACGATCACCGCTCGCCTGCCTGAATGTTGGTGAACCTGAGTCCGCGCACCCGCGGGTGATCATGAAGATTCTCCGTCACGCCGATCTCAACGTGACCATGGAGGTCTCGCAGGCATCCTCGGATGCCACCCGGGCCGCGCTGCGACGAGTGCCTCGATGGTCGACAGCGGCGGCCAACCTCGGTGCTGGCCGGTTGGGGCCGAAGGGGTCGCTGTACCACCGTGGCTGGTTCGACGGTCAGATGGACCTGGTGCACGCTTTGCGGGAGCGGCGGATCACGCTTCGCTCGGCAGCGATCAGCCTCGGTGTGAGGGCGCCTAGCGAGTTGCCCCACGAGGAAGCCGGTCTGTGATGGCCGGCATCGGAGGTAAGAGTGGGCCGGCCGAGAGAGCCGCGTGCTGCAGCGGGCCTCGGTCGCTGGCGGAGCTGCCCGGGCAACCAGAAGGACCCCTACGAGAGAGGTCCTGAGCTGCGGTTCTGCTGAGTCGGGGTGGCGGGATTTGAACCCACGGCCTCTTCGTCCCGAACGCGGTCATGACGCGCCAGCCGTTCTCGACCGTTGTGGTGTAGTGCACGGATCTACTGCTCGTTGTCGTCGGTGGGTGGCGCGTGGCACTGGCCTGCTGCCTGCTCGCTGCCCTCGGCCGGGTTTGTACCGGCGCGCTGCGCGGCGCTGATCGCCGCTGCGCAGCAGGACTGCACGGATAGTGCCCGAGGGATATGCACTCTTACCCCCGCCTTGCAAAGATCGCGCCAGGTGTCGGCCAACGTCGCCATGGCCGCTGACCTGGCTGTTCCGTCAGCCGCCGCCGACACATGCCGCCGGTTGCCGGCCGGCTTGGCTGTACGACTGGCTGTACAGCCAGGCTGCCCATCGACCCCTGCTGCGCTGAGGGGACGGCCCGGAGTGATCGGCTGTCGGCATCGGCCATCAGCCGGCCAGCCAGACCGTCTGATCCGTAGGACCGCGCGGGTCTGGTGTCCGACCTTGGCGGCGACGAGAGCGTCTACTCCCTTTTCGAGCGCTTGAACACAGGTGGAACAAATCTCTACCCACAGGAGATACGAGTTGCACTGTTCCACGGTGCACTTGTCGAGCTTCTTCGCGACCTCAACGGCTACCCCCAGTGGCGCGAGATATACGGTCCAACCAGTGAGCGCCTCAAGGACCAAGAACTGATCCTTCGCTTCCTCGCCTTCCTGAAAAACGAGCGCAAGTACAAGCGCCCCCTCAAGGTGTTCCTCAATGAATTTCTGTCCGCACACAGAAATCTTGAAGGGCTGAACGTGCGTGAGCTCAGAAAGGTGTTCACGAGCACCTGTGACGTTCTTGCTGCCACGCTCGGTCGCGCAGCGATCCGCGCAGATGCCCAGATAAATGCTGCATTCTCCGACGCGATCCTGATAGGAACCGCATCGCGACTGCGGACGGGACCTATCACCGACCGCGGCGGAATGGAGGGCGCGCGCTGCTCTCCTCGACGATGACGACTTCCGAAGTGCAATTGCGCGAGCTACAGCAGATGAAGATCGAGTTTCTCGCCGACTCGGCCTCGCGAAGAAGGCGTTCCGGAAAGTCAAATGAAACGTAGAAAGGCGAAGCACTCGAAGGCCGCTCGTTATCAGATTGAGCTGCTGAAGAAGGGCCTTGAGGAACTCTATCTGCGTGCCGACCCAAGAGATTTTGACGACCCGGAGCTTGCCGCCGACTTGGCACAGTATCTCTGCCTGCGTGTGGCTGGCTACTTGGAGCGAGCGACCGGTCTGATTCTTAAAGACTACTGCGTAAAGAACTCGTGGGCAGGTGCGCAACAGTTCGCCAACTCCTGGCTAGATCGCATGCCGAACCTCAGTGCTGACGTACTCACCAGACTCGTTGGTCGATTCGACCAACGGTGGTCGGAAGAGCTGGCAGAATTCCTTGAGCTGGAGGAGCGAAGAGGTAGTCTCAACGCCCTTGTGGGAATACGGAATGGCGTTGCCCATGGACAGCAGCAAGGCCTGTCGCGCGAGCGCGCTTGGACCTACTTCGTCACTGTTGAGGCTATTGTGGACTGGCTCCTCGAGCGCTTCGGCGATACCAAAGCGTGACATCAGCTTGGAGTTGCGAGCATGACTTGGCTCCGTGTGGTGGTGCCTTCGTCAGCTCAGACGCCGAACGTGGCTGTGTGCGCTTGCTCGACGCGGCCGCGATTCTTCCTGGCTGTCGTGCTGCGCGGCGCGCCGGGCGCGAGGACGGGCCGCAGGCCCGCCCGCAGCGTGTCCCGGCGCCGCCCCGGTGCGCCGCGCTGGCGCGGTGTCTTGACCATGTAGTGCTCAATTCGGCACCGCGGCTGTCGCTGCCGTGGGTGGTCGTCGCCTCTCAGGGCCCGCGTGACGGAGCTGGCGATATGAAGCGTGCGGAACTTGCCGGCGGCGCGGGCTCGACCCCGGTTCATCTGTCTTTCCGGAGCTTCTCCTGGGTTCGGTAGGCGTCAGTGGTATAGCGCCAGCCGTCGCCGCCCGTGGCAATGCAGCGCTCGACCATGGTCCGGGCTCCGGTCAGGGTGTCGTATTCCCAAGTACGGGACTGGCCGTCGGGCCCACCTTCGCGGGCTTCGACCACCCATCGCTCCGGATGGCGTCGCAGGTTGATGTCACGGCGAGCGACCGCCATCGGCCGTTCCACCAGGCTCCAACCAGCTCGGCTTCTCCCATGCTCATCATGATACGTACAGGTGTGCGAGTGTCGACTTAGCGACTGCCCCAAGGCGGTTGAGCGTCGGCGATACGCTTTGCCTCGTGCCTAGGCCGGCCGTTGTTCAGGCCCTGCTGACCGGCGGCCCCGCCGCTGGGGCTGTCCGCGACTTGGGGGTCGTTGACGATGGAAGTCCTCCGCCCTCGCTGATGCTCGGTGGGGGTGCGGTCTTCGTTGGCAGTTCAGATGAGCCTGTGCCTGCCGCTGTATGAGCTGGAGCCGGTACCGATCGAGACGGAGTTGTGGCAGTACCGGTATGTCGGGTCCATAGCGTGACGCAGGGAGCCTGTGCGTACGAACTCAGCTGCAGCGCCAGCTGCTGTGCTGACTGAAGAGCGGTCCCTCTCGTCGGCGCTCGGTCCCTGCCATTCCCCTGATCGCCGCCATACTCATGGCGAGGCGGATGCTGTCAAGGGCGGCCGGGGGCCGTCGCGTCAGCGATGCGAAGCGCCCTTGACCGCATGCGCCTCGCCTGGATGATCCGGCGCGGAGGGGAAGGGCATCCTCTTTCGACGCCTGCCCCGGAAGGTGCCTCGTACTTCTTCGTCGAGGCGGAAGGCGTCGCTTGCAGTGGTTCAAGGAGTCCTGCGACCGAGGACCACTCGTCACGATCTGATGCGCCGAGACGTCTCGCGAGATGTGGTTTAGCCGTGCTCGATATCCGCCGACGCTGTTGCTCATTGGTGCGGTTCCGCAAGGTCGGCCAACCGGACGCGTTTCCGCACCGGTGATCGGAAGCATGGTGCGGCAGGTCACCCAGAAGCGCCGCACCGCTGGATGACGGAGGTCAATGATGTCGACCGATGCCAGCAACGAGTTCCCAGCGCCGACGGTCCCTGGTCACGAACGGGATCCGGGGTTGGTCGCTCCTGCGGAGAGCTATCCCGTCGGCGCCTTGGTGTGGGTGTTTAAGGACAACGGTTGGCGGCCGGGTTTGGTCCTGGCTGCAGCGCCTCGGGGCGTGCTGGTGCGTTATGCGGCTACCGGCGCTGGCGGTCTGGCCACCGACACGGTTACCGCAACGCACGTTTCGATACGAGGGGTGAAGGATCGGCGATGAACGGGTACGACGGCCCGACTTTGCGGTCGGTGCGGGAGAGTGCGGGAGTCGCGTTACGACAGGTGGCTCGACAAGCGAATATGTCTCACGGCCATCTGTCCAAGGTAGAGCGCGGTGAGCCGGGCCGGCCGGTTACTCCGGCGGTGCTGGCCGCCTACGAGAAGGCCACAGGGATCCGGCTCACCGGTCTGGCCGGCCACCGCCCGGTTGACCCGAGCCAGACGGGCGGCTGGCGGCCCGGCTACCTCTCCGAAACCCGCCGGCGGACGCTGAACGCGAAGATTGCTGCGGTCGCGGTCGGCGGTCCACTGTCTGAACAGCTCAACCGGATCCTGGATGCCACCGGCCGGCCGATCATCCCTGACCGAATTGAGGACCCTGACGTGATCCAGGTTGAGAGGGTTGCCGCCTTGTGCACCAGCGTTGATCTGCTGTACGGCGGTGGCGTGGCCGACCAGATGGCCCGTGCCTTGCTCCGGTGGGCGGTAGGGCTGCTCGAGGCCGCCCCCACCGGCAGCCCGATCACCACCCGACTGCACGCCGCGATCGGCGCCCTGGCCCAACGCGCCGGCTGGGCTGCCTTCGACGCCTACACCCACGACGTGGCCCGCAGCCTGTTCACCGTCGCCCTCTACGCCGCCACCCGCGCCAACAACCCCGACCTGCGCGCGCACGTTATCGCGGACTTTGCCGCCCAGCACAACTACCTCGGCTACCCGGACGACTGCCTGCAAGTGGTCCGATTCGGGGAGGTCGACGAGCGCATTTTCCCCGCAGGTGCAGATGGTCATGCACGCAGTCAAGGCCCGCGCCTACGCGATGCAGGGCGACGCCGCCGCCTGTGGCCACCAGATCGAGCTCGCTGAAGCCGCCCAAGCGCAGGCTGCGACACAGCCGCTGGGCGGCTGGCAAGATACCGTCGCCACAGAGGCCCAGCTAGCCGCTGGCACTGGCCATGCCGCCGCAACCCTAGCCCGGCGCACCGGCTCGGTCGTCGACCGCAAGGATGCCCAGCAACGGCTTGGCCGCGCCATCGACTTGCTTGACCCCGCTGGGCATGCCCGTGCGGCGGCACTTGCCATGGCCCAACTCGCTACGCTCCACCTGGAAGCCGGCGAGCTTGATCAAGGCGTGAGCTGGGCACGGAAGGTCTTGAGCCTTGCTGGAGGAGTCCGTTCATTCCGGCTCAGCGAGCATATGGCTACGGTGCGGACCGTGGCGAAGTCTCAAGCCAAGCACCCACAGGTCAAGCAGGTGCTTTTGGACGAGAGCGCCGAGCGGCCTTAAGAACATCAGACGCTGGCGCGGTTCGGCTCGGCCTGTCGAGATGAAGGGGCCTGTCTGAAAGATGAGACTGGCGTCTCGGGTCATGTCAGGCCGACCTGGCTGTGGCCCAGATGCGCTCGAAGCACTCTGTGTAGGCGGCGGCCATCCCATCATCGCTGGCGCGGCGGAGGTGCAGGACGGGAGCGTGCGAGGCCGGGCACCGGTATGCATGGGTGTTGACAAGCAGGTCGTCATCAGCCCTGTAGATCGAGTTGTACAGGACGGTGTCGTGAAGGCGCAGCTGAACGCCAGGCTGGCTCTTCAGCGGTGCGAACAGGACGAGGGCATTGTGGATGCGGGTAGCGATGATGTCCCCGATGCCCTCGTCCGCGCCGCGGCCGAAAACCTGTCGACCGTCGGGATCGCCGAGCGCGATTCGGACCCGTACGCCTGCGCGGGCCTTCTCCCGCAATATCGGGACGATGGCGGCGTCCTCGGCAAGGAATAAAGCGCTGTATGCGAGAACGTTGATCTCCTGCTCGGCGCCGGCGAACAGGTGGCGCCAGGCGTCGGCCGGCACTGCCGACCGGTACGGGTACGTCACGCGAACCTCTGCGGTGGTCGGCGCCCTTGTCGGACGGGCGAGGCCCGGCCAAAGGTCGCGTTCGGGCCAGCCGGTCAGTGCGGCCAGCGCTGCTCGATTGCGGGGAAACGGTATGCGGCCCTTGAGCCATTGGCCGACGGTCTTCGGGTCGACACCGACGCGGGCCGCGACGTCCACGACATCGAGATTGGCCGCACGCATTGCGCGGACAAGAGGGTGGTTCACACACAGCCTCCGAGCGCCGACGCTACGTCATTAGTCTACCCGAAGACGTCCCAAGACGTCCCGCCAGCGTAGTCCCGCTGCTGCCGGTTCATGGGGATGCTGAGCTGGACCATCGCTGGCGCCGGGCTAGTGCCTAGCAAGTGAGGGTGGGTGATCAAATGGTCGAGGGGCCACCATTCCGGGGCGCTGACCTGGCTGCGCAGCACTCGGCAGATCGACTAGCGCTCGCGCTGGAAAGCATCGGCTTCGACGTCGGCCAGGCGTTTCCGATGCTCGGTAGTGGTCGCGACCACCGCGGTCGCCCCAGGGTGGAGCTCGGCCGAGTCGCCGCGGTGGTTGCCGACCAGCTTTCGACAGTGCTGCTGAGGGCGGCCGAGCATGGGATCGTCGTCTCGGCCGACGAGCGCGACGGCTGAGGCGTGTCGGCTCGCCCACACGGTCCTTGGGCAACGTCGGCAAATACGCTCAAGCCGAGTCGGCCGAGGAAGGACGGATGGGTGAGCCCACGTGTAACGGCTTGGGGTGCGTATAGGCACATCGCAGAGCAGCTGCGCGCCCGGATCACCAGCGGGGAGTTCTCTCCTGGGTCGACGCTGCCATCGGAGGCGGCGTTGTGCGATGAGTACGGCGTCGCGCGTAACACGTTGCGCCGGGCCCTTGATCAATTGACCGAAGAGCGGCTGATAGAGGTCCGCCCAGGGCGGGGGCGGGTCGTCGTCACGTCACCTGACGCAGCTGGAAGGGCGCTTCCGCGGTACGTCGCGATTGCGGAGGATCTTCGGAGCCAGATCGAGTCCGGACAGCTCCGGCCCGGCGAGGCACTGCCTAGCGAAGCGACGCTCGCCAAACGGTACGGCGTGGCACGGGGGACGGCCCGGCAAGCGCTCGCCGAGCTTGCGGGCGCCGGCCTGGTCGCTGCGGTTCACGGCAAGGGTTGGTACGTCCGGCCGCGATGATCGCTTGGCCGGTAGTCTCCGAGCTGTGGAGGGGACGTCCTGGGCGCGCGATCTTGCTTGTCGGCTGCTCGCCGTGCCGTTGCCGCGCCGGTGGGCGCACACCCAAGGGGTCGGGCGCAAGGCCGAGTCCATCGCGTACGTTGTCGGTGCCGATGCTGAGCTCCTGATCTGCGCGGCCTGGCTGCATGACATTGGGTACGGACCTGACCTTGTCCGTTGCGGGTTCCACCCGCTCGACGGCGCACGTTACCTGCGTGACGTGGTCGATGCTGACCAGCGGCTGTGCCGGTTGGTGGCTCATCACACGTGCGCCGTCGTCGAGGCTCAGCGGCGCGGGCTTGCTGACGAGCTGCTCGCAGAGTTTCCGCCGATCGAGGGGCTGATCGCGCACGCACTCACGTACTGCGACGTGACCACCAGCCCGGATGGGAAGCCGGTGCGGGTTGACGAGCGCCTTGATGAGGTGCTCGCCCGCTATGGCGAGGGCGACGTGGTCTCGGAGTCCATCAAGGAGGCCGGGCCGCAGCTGCGTGAGTCGGTCCGGCTCGTCAGCGCGGCCCTGACTGGCTAACCGCGGCGCTGTGGTCACTGCCTGGTAGGAGGGTTCCCTGCTCGTCGCGGGTCCAGCGGCGCCCGGCGCTGTCGAGAAACTCGATCTGGACCGGCTCGGGCTCGCGGTACGCGCGCTGCCACTCGGCCGGGGCGGTTCGTCGGATGGTCTGCCCGGGCGGTACCAGGCCAATAAACTCCTCGGACTGCTCTTGGTGGGTTGGCTCGGGGAGGGGCAACGCCACCTCGTAGATGGGCATATCGCTGGCGTTGTGGATGTGGAAGGCGACCTCGCGGGTGCCGTCAGCTCGGCGGTACGCCTCGACCCAGGCGCTAATCTGCGAGGCTTGCGCGCGGCGCTCCTCCTCGGCGCGGTCGGCCTCGCGTCGGTGCTCCCGTCGTAGCAGCAGGAAGCCGATCCAGAAGGCGCCGACGGTGCCTACCGCCGAGAACACCTCGGCGGCGGTGCTGATCCATTCGCTAGCCAAGATGGGGCTTCTCGTCGCTGGACAGGTAGTGGGTGATCCGCATGCGCATCGATCGGTCCATCGGCAGCGACGTCACCTCGTCGGGTGCTACCCAGCGGACTTCCTTTGACTCGTCGCTGGGGGCAGGCTCGCCGCCGATCGGGCGGGCGGTGAAGACGACCGAGAACTCCTGTCGGACCTCGTCGTTGCTGGTGTAGTGGATCACGTGTCGGGGGTCGGTGTAGATGCCGACCAGGCCGGTGATCTGGACTTGGACGCCGGTCTCCTCGGCGGTCTCGCGTCGGGCGGTGTCGACCAGGGATTCGCCGAGGTCCATTGCGCCGCCGGGGAGGGCCCAGTTGTCGTTGTCGCTGCGGCGGATCAACAGGATCTCGCCGGCCTCGTTGACGACTACGACGTTCGCGGAGGGGACAAGGCTGTTCGCTGGTGGGGCGTTCGGGTCGTCGTAGTAGTCGATGCGCTGTGCCATGTCTCCGCCCTACTCCAATGGGGCCGCGCCGTCCCAGACCCGATCGAAACTATCGAGATAACTGTTGACCATGTCTCCGCCCGCTACCCGGCGAAGATGCAGGACGGGTGCCTGCGAGGCGGGGAAGCCGTAGATGTGCGAATTCACCAGCATCTGATCGTCGGCTCGGAAGATGGAGTTATAGAGGATTGTCCGGTGTAGCCGGAACTCGATTCCGGCTATGTCACGAAGTGGCTTGTAGAGCGCGATGGCGTTCCGGATCCTCGCAGCCATGGCGTCATCGATGCCCTCATCGGCACCGCGTTGGGCGACGTGCTCGCAGTCCGGGTCGCCGAGCAAGATCCGCACCGTGACGCCTGCGTCGGCCTTTTTGCGGAGGATCCGGAGGATACCGGCATCCTCGCAGATGAAGAGCCCACTGTAGACCAGGATGCCGATGTCCTGCTTGGCGTCGTCGAAGAACACACGCCAGAGGTCGGACGGCACGGTCCAACGGTGAGGGTAGATGTTGATGATCTCGCTCTCGGAGGCGTTCGCAACCTGGTCCGGGCTTAGCGCATCCGGCCAGAGATAGGATTCGTCGACTCCGAGATGAGCCGCAACCGCGTACCGATGTCGGCGGTACGGCGTCCGGCCCTTGATCCAGCGCTCGACGCTCTTGGGGTCGACTTGGAGCGCGGCGGCGAGCTCGGTGGGGGTGACACCGCGTTCCAGCATCGCGGTCCGCAGGCGCTCGTTCGGCATGGCTTCCCGGGGTCAGGACGTCCTCGGCAGGATCACTCTACGTGAGACATCTTTGACCCGTCCAGCCGTGACCTGACGACGTCCACGCCGTTCGCCGCACCATGGCAACCGCCGATGCGAACAGTGTCGGCACCACGGATACCGAAACGTCGGTCGGCAGGGATTCTGCCCTTGACCGCCAGGGGGCGCCAGGAAGAATCTATACATGTTGAACCTGCCTAGATCCTGACCGCAGCCTGGCGACGCCGACCGGAAGACCGAGGAGAGGAGCGCGATGGTTCCAGCGACGATCAAGGTCCCCGTGCCGTTCGAGTACGTCTTTCCACATGGGGCACTGTTCCTGGGCGTAGAGCCGGTCCGAGACTTCGACGCCAAGGGCGGCGACAAGCAGGCCCGTGACCGGGAGACGGGCGAACGACTGTGGCAAGTCCGGGTGCTGGACCTGGACCCCGAGGCAGGCCGGTTCGGCTCGCCGAGAGAGGTCAAAGTAAAGATCGCGGCACCTCAGCAACCCGTGCCGCCGGAGTCGAAGTTCGCAGGTTATCCGCCGGCCGTCCAGTTCACCGACGTAACCCTCACGCCGTACGTAGATCAGCAGCGCAAGTGCACCGACCGGTGCCGCGCGCGTCTGGCGTGGTCGGTGCGCGCTAAGTCGATGATCACGCCCGACTCGAGCCCTACCACCGGTAACCAGAAACCCCCGGCGAGAAGCGCCGCCGCCTGACAGCCGAAGACGCGCGGGGCGGGCCTGATCCTCCGGCAAGAGTCCCGGCCCGGCCCCGCGTCCCCAACCACCTTTGAAGGAGGCTGGTCGTGTTTACGCTACCCGAATCCCGCAGGTCTGCCTGGTCGACCGTCCCCAGCTGGCGTGCCTGCGAACACTGCGAGCAGCTGTTCCCCGCCTAACCGGGTGAGAGCGTCTGCGGCGCCTGTGACCCGCACCGACAGGACCTGGCGGGACGCTGTGGGCGGCCCATCCGGAGGACCGCTCGGGCTGTGATGGGCCGCCGGACGCGGTCCGGGTAGTCGACCCGGTCGGCGACGAGCTCTACGGCTGCGTCCATCACGCCTCCCTCGTGCTGGCCAGTGTGGAGGGCTCCCGTGCCTATCCGGGCAGTGTTGCGGAGGCCGCGACCGAAGCTCTCGCCGGAGCAGAAATGCTCGATCCATTCGCCTTCGATCCGGACGAAGGGTGGGCGGCAGACGCCAGCGGGGGTCGGTGGTGATGCCGCTGATCAACGTGATTCGTGGCGAGCCGGTACCGGACGCACTGCTGAACATCCGCACCCCCTACCTCCGGGTGCCGGTCTGGCTGGTTGTCACGTGGTGGTGCCTCCGGCGGCTCGCGCTCGCCGTCGTTCTGGCGTGCCGACACTGGTACCTCACCGGACCGGCGGTTCTGCTCACGTGGCTGTGGTGGCGCTTCGGCTGGCCCGGCCCGGCCGGTGCGGGAGCTGCCGTCGCAGTCACGGCTGGCGGGTGGTGGCTGGCCGACCCCAACTCGTTTGATCGATGGGCCGCTATCCGGCACTAGCCCGGCTTCGTCGCTGGTTCTATCGCCGCCGCTGGTGGGCAGCAATGGCCACCGCAGGGCTGGTGGTCAGGTTCGACCGACACGAGGTCCTGCCGATCCTCAAGCGGGTGCGCTGCCGCCGGGGCGTCGACGAGCTGCTGATCCGGATGGTGACCGGCCAGATCCCGGACGACTTCGCTCAGGCCGCGGAGCGGTTCACCCATACCTTCGGTGCGCGGGCGGCTCGGGTCCGGCCGCATCCTCGGCGCCCGACGCTTGACCGGTACACGCACTCGACCGTCGAGCGAGACCGTCGGGTGCTGGCCTCGTTTGCTGCCTATTCGCTGCCTCGGCAGCCAGTGGATCTACCCGGGCAAACAGAAGGACCCCTACGAGAGAGGTCCTGAGCTGCGGCTTTGCTGAGTCGGGGTGGCGGGATTTGAACCCACGGCCTCTTCGTCCCGAACGAAGCGCGCTGCCAAGCTGCGCCACACCCCGGCGCCCGGGCAATAGTAGCCCATGGCTACCGTCCGGCGCATCCGGCATCCCGGTGCCCGGGCCGTGTCGTCGCCGGCAGCCGCGAGCCCGAGCCCAGGGCGCCGCGACCAGCCGTACGCCGGGCGGGCACCGCTCAGCGGGGGATCAACGTCAGGATCGTCGCCTCCGGGCGGCAGGCGAACCGGATCGGCGCGGTCGGGTGCGTCCCCAGCCCGGCCGACACGTGCAGCCAGGTCGGCCGTGGGCCGCCCGGCCACCGGTGCAGACCCCGGGCCATCCGCCGGTCCAACCCGCAGTTGGTCACCAGCGCGCCGACCCCCGGCACCCGCACCTGCCCGCCGTGCGTGTGCCCGGCCAGCAGCAGCGTGAACCCGTCGGCCGCCATCGCGTCCAGCACGTACGGCTCCGGGCTGTGGGTCAGCCCCAGGTGCACATCCGCCTCCGACGACACCGGCCCGCCCACCGCGTCGTACTGGTCCCGTTCCACGTGCGGGTCGTCCACGCCGACCGCCTCGATGGTCCGGCCGCCCGCCTTGATGGTGGTCCGGACGTTGTTCAGATCCGCCCAGCCGGCCTCGGTCAGCAGGGACCGTAGCTCGTCGTACGGGAGTGGCTCGCCCTGCACGTACGGCCGGTCCCGGTCGAAGTAGCTCAGTGGGCTTCGCCACACCGGCCCGGCGTAGTCGTTCGAGCCGAACACGAACAAGCCCGGCAGCTCCAGCAGCGGGCCGAGCGCCGCGGCGACCGCCGGCACCGCGTCCGGGTGGGCCATGTTGTCCCCGGTCGTCACCACCAGGTCCGGGTCGGTGCCGGCGAGCGCCGCCACCCACTCCTGCTTGCGGCGCTGCCCGGGGGTCAGGTGCAGGTCCGACAGGTGCAGGATCCGCAGCGGCTCCGAGCCGGGCGCCAGCACCGGTACGTCGTACCGGCGCAACGTGAACAGGTTGCGCTCAATCAGCGAGGCGTACGCGAACGTCGCCGCCCCGACCGCCGCCAGTCCTCCGCCAACCCGAAGCACCGTCCGAATCTGCATCCCAACAGGGTAGGGGAGCCGGTAGGCGGGTCGGGGAGCCGGTGGGGCGGCAGCGGGGAGCCGGCCCAGGTGTCGGGGGAACCGTAGGCGGGGGCGGGGAGGCGGTAGGTTGGACGACCATGGGCACCTTGAAGGACCGGTTGACCACGGACCTCCGTACCGCCATGAAAGCGCGCGACGAACTGACCACCGCAACCCTGCGGATGGTGCTCGCGGCGGTCCGCAACGCCGAGGTGGCGGGCAAGACCGCCCAGGAGCTCCCCGATGACCAGGTGCTCGCGGTCGTCACCAAGGAGGCCAAGAAGCGCCGGGAGGCGGCCGAGGCGTACGAGCAGGCGGGCCGGACCGACCTGCTGGAGCGGGAGCGGGCCGAGCTCGGCGTCATCGAGCGCTACCTGCCGGCGCAACTGTCCGACCAGGAGCTGACCGACCTGGTGGCCCAGGAGCTGGCCGCCGGTGGCTTCAGTGGACTGTCCGCGATGGGGCCGGCGATGAAGGCGGTGCAGGCGAAGGTCGCCGGCCGCGCCGACGGCAAGCGGGTGGCGGCGGAGGTCCGCCGCCAGCTCCAGAGCCGCGAGTAGACCCGGCCAGATACCCCGGGCAGGAATCCGAGTCGACCCGGGCAGGCAGGCCCGGGCCGACTCGAGGAGACCTCAGTTGGTGCCGAACCGCGGGGTCGGCGAGATGGTCGGGATCGGCAGCGGTGGGAAGTCGTCGCCACCGCCTCCGCCGCCGTCACCGCCGCCGGGGTCGCCCGGTCCGCCCGGACCACCAGGCCCACCACCGCCGGGTCCGCTGTTGTCGTCGTCCTCGTCCTCGTCGAAGCCGGACCCGTTGGAGACCTCGATCACCACCTCATCGCCGGCGACCGTCCGGCCGCTCGGGTTGGTGCCGGCGGCCTGGCCCGGGGCGCAGTCGGAGTCGACCCGCTCGGGGTCGACCCGGACCTCGAACCCGGCGTCTTCGAGGATCCGCTGGGCGTCACCGACCGACCGGCACTCGACGTCCGGGATGCTGACCAGGTCGCCGAAGACGATCCGCTCGCCGTCGGGCCGGCCCCAGTCGTGCCCTTCCCGGTCCTTCATGGCGTCGGCGAGCGCGTAGGTGACCGCCGGGTTGACGATCCCGTGGTCCATCCGCTGGTTGGTCTCGGCCCAGTCCGGGTCGGCCACCACCCCGGACATCGCCACCTCGCTGGTCGACAGGGTCAGCGCGGCGGTCCGGTCGTTGTCGGTGGTGCCGCTCTTGCCCCACAGCGGCGCATCGACCACCTGCCGGGTGCTCTGGCCGGTGCCGGTGATGTACGCGGCGGTGCTGCCCCGGCACCGGCCGAACAGCGACTGCACCCCGACCACGCAGCGCCCGGCGTCGATCGCGGACAGCGCGACGTTCTCGTCGATCGCCCGCTGGCAGTGCGGGTTCGCGATGTCGAGCGACTCGCCCTCCAGGGTCTGGATCTCGACCACCGGGATCGGTTCACAGTAGACGCCCTCGTTGGAGACGGCGGCGAACGCGGCGGCGACGTCCAGTGGGGTGGTCAGCGACACCCCGAGCGTGAACGCGCCCCAGCTGTTGACCCGCGGCTCTTCGGCGAACTGGGCGTCGGACGGGTGCTCCTCGTCTCCGCTGGACCGGAACTTGATCCCCAGCCGTTTGGCGACGTCGACCGCCTTGGCCGGCCCGATCCGGTCGATCAGCTGGGCGAAGTAGGTGTTCACCGACTGGCCGAAGCCGGTCCACATGTTGTGCCGCCCGCTCACGCTCTCGCTGAAGTTGACCGGGCACCAGCGGTTGCCGCAGGAGGCCGGGCCGCCCGGTTCGACCGGGAAGCTGGTGACCACCCGGTAGGGCGAGTTGATCGAGTACGCCAGCGGCAGGCCCTCCTCCAGCGCGGCGATCATGGTGAACAGCTTGAAGGTCGAGCCGTACTGGTAGCCGTCGATGTCACCGCCGCCGGTCAGCAGCGGGTTGGTGGTGATCGGATAGGTCCCGCGCAGCCCGAGCTCCCGCTTCCGCGGATCGGTGTGCGGCCCGTTCTGCGGGTCGTCGGGATCGTCGAGCCCGAAGATCCGGTTGGTCGCCAGCCCGAGCACCCGGCCGGTGCCCGGCTCGACCGCGGCGAGCATCAGCGCCTTCTCGTCGCCGGTCGGCAGGTACTGCTCGACCCGCTCCTTCATCGCCTCCTGCACGTCCAGGTCGAGGCTGGTGACGATCCGGAAGCCGCCGCCGCGCAGCGCCCGCTCCCGCTCCCACGGGGTGGCGCCGAACGTCTCCTGCTCCAGCCACCACCGGTAGAGGTAGTCGCAGAAGAACCCCCAGTGGTTCTCGGGCACGCCGACGCACATGTTGGCCTGCCGCTGCGGCTCGATGTCCAGCTCGATCGCCTTCGCCTCGGCGGCCTGCTGGGGGGTGATCGCCTCGGTGTCGACCATCTGGTCCAGCACCCAGTTCCGCCGCTCGGTCGCCTGCGTCCGGCCCTCGTCGTAGGTCGGGCTGTACTGCGACGGCGATTGCACGAGTCCGGCGAGGAACGCGGCCTCGTGAATCTCCAGATCGGACGGTCGCTTCTGGAAGTAGACCTGGCTGGCGGCGAAGATGCCGTAGGCGCCCTCGCCGAAGTAGGCGAGGTTGAGGTACCGGTTGAGGATCTCATCCTTGCTCAGGCTCTGCTCGAGCGCGATCGCGTACCGGACCTCGCGCAGCTTGCGCTCGTTGGTGTCCTCGGTCGCGTCTACGACGTCCTGCAGGTCCTCGGAGAAGTAGGTCAGCGACAGCCGGACCAGCTGCATGGTGAGGGTGGAGGCCCCCTGCGCCACCTCGTCGGCGGCGGTGTTCGCGATGAACGCGCGCGCGATCCCGCGCGGGTCCACCCCGTTGTGCTCGTAGAAGTTCTTGTCTTCGGCGGCGATGATCGCGTTGATCATGTGCGGCGAGATGTCGTGCAGCGGGACGTTGCGCCGGAACTCGTCGTACATCGCCGCGATCCGGGTCTCGTTGTCGGCCGCGTACACGTAGGTGATCTGCGGCCCGTCATCGACGATCAGCTGGCTCGGCAGCTGGTCGAACCGCTCGAAGCTCTCCTTGGCGATCAGTCCGGACAGCGCGACGCCGGGGAAGAACGCGGCCGCGACGACCACGCCGGCGATCAGACCGCACAGCAGCAGCGAGCTCAGATTGGCCAGGATGTTGTGATCACGTGGACGCCACCAACTCACGGCAACAGCGTACGTGAGGATACGCACACCGACACGGCCCGCGGCTGACCGCGCGCGGGCGACGATCCCCGTCGCCGGGGATGCTCCCTCTCGGATTATGGCTGATCGGACCGGGTAAACGGGGATTTCGACAGATTTGGCTGATGACGTTGCGTAATCAGCCGAATACGGAGCATGATATGCGAGCGGCTACTGCCGCACTGCCGCCCAGGAACAGCGAGGTGGGAGGGGTGTTACCCGGGCGGCCCGGGGGTATACGGGGAGATCACAAGGGGGGACGTGACTGATGGAGATGATCACGGACTGGCCCAGCAAGGCCGCATGCCGGGATGGCGACCCGGACGCGCTCTTTGTCCAGGGGGCGGAACAGAACATCGCGAAGCGGGTCTGCCGCGGCTGCCCGGTGCGGTACGAGTGCCTGGCGGACGCGCTGGACAACCGGATCGAGTTCGGGGTCTGGGGAGGCATGACCGAACGGGAACGCCGGGCGCTGCTGCGCCGGCATCCGCACGTGGTGAGCTGGCGGCGTGCCTTCGAAGCAGCCATCCGGGACAAGGAGCTGGTCACGGCGTAACGGCGTCCCCTCAGTAGCCGGCCCCGCGCCGGTCTAGGTGTCAACACCCTAGACCGGCGCGGGTGACGTTGGGGCGGGGGTGGCGCTCGGCGGCGCCGGGAAGAACGACCGCAACCCGTCGAGGTCGTGCACGTCGGTCGGCAATGCCGGCACCTCGACATACGGCACCGCCGGGAACGCCCGGGTGAACCGGGCGGTGACCCGCTGCTCCCGCACCACCAGCTGCATCAGCTCGGCGTGCACCCGCAGCGCCGCGGCCGCACCCGGATGGGACTCGGCGATCGCCTCGGCCGCCCGCAGGCTGTCGGCGGCGGACAGGCCCGGGACCGCGGTGGTGTGCACCCGGTTGAGCACCAGCCCGGCCAGCGGCATCCGCTCGGCGACCAGCCGCTCGGCGAAGTAGCAGGCCTCCCGGATCGCGTCCGACTCTGGGGTCGCGACCAGCAGGAACGCGGTCTGCGGATGCTGCAGCACCCGGTAGGTGCGCTCGGCCCGGGCCCGGAACCCGCCGAACATCGAGTCCAGCGCCTCGACGAACCCGGACAGGTCGCGCAGCAGCTGCCCGCCGATCACCTTCTCGACCGCCCGCGAGAACAGCGAGAACGACGCGCTCACGAACCGGAACATGCTCCGCCCGCCGGCCTTCGCCGGCGCCAGCAGCAGCCGCAGCATCCGGCCGTCCAGGAACCGGGCCAGCCGGGCCGGCGCGTCCAGAAAGTCCAATGCGGACCGGGACGGCGGCGTGTCGACCACGATCAGGTCCCACCGGTCCTCGGCCCGCAGCTGCCCCAGCTTCTCCATCGCCATGTACTCCTGGGTGCCGGAGAAGGTGGAGCTCATCGCCTGGTAGAACGGGTTGGCGAAGATCTCCTTGGCCCGTTCCGGGTTGGTGTGCGCCTCGACCACCTCGTCGAAGGTGCGCTTCATGTCGAGCATCATCGCGTGCAGCTCGCCGTCGCCGGCGGTCTTCACCAGCCGGGGCCGGTTGTCCAGCTCGGTCAACCCGAGCGACTGGGCCAGCCGCCGAGCCGGGTCGATGGTGAGCACCACCGTCCGCCGGCCGTGCTCCTCGGCCGCCCGCAGCGCGCACGCCGCCGCGGTGGTGGTCTTGCCGACCCCACCCGCGCCGCAGCAGACGACGATCCGTACTTCCGGGTCGGCCAGAATCGTGTCGGTGTCCAGCGCGAAATGGTCGGCCACCACCCGAGCGTAACGGCCGATCACCGGAGCGCAGCGGCGAGTGTGGCGAGCCCGGCCCGGTCGGCGCCGCCGGGCAGCAGCGGTAGCTCGACCACCGGCCGGCCGAGTCCGGCCACCTCCAGCCGCAGCCGCGTCTCCAGCTGCTCCCGCGCCAGGTAGTCCTGGGTCTCCAGATGCAGCCCGGCGACTGTCGCCGGGTCGGCCGGCAGCCCGGCGGCGGCCAGCCCGGCGCGCAGCTCGGCCTGGCTCACCAGCCCTTCCACCAGCAGCGGTGGCCGGGCCGCGTTGATGATCACCTTCCCGACCGGCAGCCGCAGCTCGGTCAGCTCGGCCAACGTGTCGGCGGTCTCCTGGATCGGCATCTCCTCCAGCAGCGTCACCAGATGCACCGCGGTCATCGGCGAGCGGAGCAGCGCCGCCACGCCCTCGCTCTGGGTCTTGATCGGACCGACCTTCGCCAGCCGGGCGGTCTCGGTGGTGACGTTGAGGAACCGGCCGATCCGGCCGGCCGGCGGGGCGTCCAGCACCACCGCCCGGTAGACCCGGTGCCCGCCCTCGGTCCGGGTCGCCGCCTCCTTGACCTTGCCGGTGAGCAGCACGTCCCGCACCCCGGGGGCGATCGTGGTGGCGAAGTCGATCGCACCGAGCCGGCGCAGCGCCCGGCCGGCCGCGCCGAGCCGGTAGAACCGGTCCAGGTATTCGAGCAGCGCCGACTCCGGGTCGACCGCGAGCGCCCGGACCTCGCCGCCGCCCTCGGCCTCGGCGACCTTGCGCTCCTCGTACGGCAGTGGCTCGATCCCGAACAGCTGCGCGATCCCCTGCCTGCCCTCGACCTCGACCAGCAGGACCCGGTGGCCGCCGGCGGCGAGCGTCAGCGCCAGCGCGGCGGCGACGGTGGTCTTGCCGGTGCCGCCCTTGCCGGTGACCACATGCAGCCGGGCCGGCCACGCTGGGTGGACCGACCCGCTACGTTGCTGCACGATGCCGAGGCTACCCGGGCTATTCGCCGGACTCGGCCGGGCTCTCGCTCGGCGCCGGGTCGCCTTCCTCACCCGGGGCCGAGCTGGCGTCCGGGGCGACCGTGGCCAGGTCGCAGACCCACCAGCCGTTGTCCTGCTTGTCGAGCACGCTCACGGCGAGGTTCTGGTTGGCGGTCTTCTCGTCGCTGGTGGTCATGGTCACCGTCACCTCGACCACCGCCAGCCGGTCCCGCTCCTCGACCACGGTCGGCTCGCTCCACTCGAAGATCGGGTTGAGCTGGGTTCCCTGGTACGCCTTCAGTTCGTCGATCTTGGTCTGGAGGGCGGCCTCGTCCCGCGCCTCCGAGCAGACCAGGTCGGCGGCCTGCTCGGCGTCCTGGTTGTGGTAGACCGCCTGCAGGAACGCCTCCACCGCGGCGGTCGGGCTGGCCGCCCCGTTCCGGTCCGGGTCGCGGCTGAGCAGCCAGGCGGTGAGGCCACCACCGCCGCCGAGCACCAGCACCGCGGCGGCCACGATCAGCCCGATCAGCAGGCCGCGCCGGCGCGGTGGCGGCCCGAACGGCGGCGAACCGGCCGGCCGACCGTACGGCTGGCCGCCGCCGGGCGGGCCGTACGGAGCACCGCCGCCAGGCGGCCCGGCGGGGGAACCGCCCGCCGCCGGCATCGGCACGGTGGCGCTTTGCGACAGGTACGGGGAGCCGGGTGGCTGGTACGGCGAGCCGGGTTGCGGCGGCGGCTGGCCGGCCAGATCGTACGGATTGCCGGCGCCCGATGGTGGCGTCGACGCGCCCGGTGGGTCCCAGCTCGGCGGGGCGTAGAACGGATCAGCCGGCGGCGGAGTCTGGCCGCCGGGCTCCGGTGGCGGGTAACCGCCCGGTGGCTGAGTCATGCTGCACTCCGGGAACGCATCGAGGGTCGGTCACTATCCGAGCTTGCCGACTCTACCTGGCCACGGCCAGCGGTTCTACAGCCGTTAGGGTGCTGGCATGCAGAAATGGGAGTACGCCACCGTTCCGTTGCTGGTGCACGCCACCAAGCAGATTCTGGACAACTGGGGCGAAGACGGCTGGGAGCTGGTCGCCGTGATCCCCGGCCCGAATCCCGAGCAGCTCGTCGCGTACCTCAAGCGCCCGAAGGAGTGACCGTGGCTGACGTCCATTCCCGGCTCGCCGAGCTCGGGCTCACCCTGCCGCCGGTCGCCACCCCGGCCGGTTCGTACGTGCCGGCGGTGCGCTCCGGCAACTACGTCTACGTCTCCGGGCAGGTGCCGTTCGGCGACGACGGGGCGCTGCTCGCCACCGGCAAGGTCGGCGCCGAGGTGACCCCGGAGCGGGCGCGCGAACTCGCCGCCCGGTGCGCGCTGAACGCGCTCGCCGCGATCGACGGCCTGGTCGGCCTCGGCGCGGTGGTGAAGGTGGTGAAGGTGACCGGGTTCGTCGCCTCCGCGCCCGGGTTCAACGGCCAGCCGGCGGTCATCAACGGCGCCTCGGACCTGTTCGGCGACGTGTTCGGGGAGGCCGGCCGGCACGCCCGGAGCGCGGTCGGGGTGGCCGAACTGCCGCTGAACGCGCCGGTCGAGGTCGAGGTGATCGTCGAGGTCGCCTGACTCTGTCCGGCCGGCAGGTAACCGGCAGTCGCCAATTCGGTAAACGGTTTCGGCGCCGGTCCACTCCTCGGAAATCGCCGGGCGCGGCGTCGTACGCCGGTCGTAGCATCACAGCATGGCGGGCGAACGGCGGCTGGCGCACGTCACCGAGCCGGTTGTGGCGGTGGCGGACCAGCTGCCAGCTTGGGTGACCCTGGTCCGGGCGCCCAATCCCGGGCCGATGACCCTGGACGGCACCAACACCTGGGTGCTGCGGCCGGCCGGCTCCGCCCCCGCCGTGGTGGTCGATCCCGGCCCGGCCGACGAGCCGCATCTGCGGGCGGTCGCCGAGCACGGGCCGATCGGCGCGATCCTGGTGACCCACGGCCACCCCGACCACGTCGAGGGGTTGCCGCGGTTCCAGGAGCTGACCGGCGCCGAGGTGGTGACCGAGCCGGCGGTGGCGGGCCTGCGGATCACCCGGATCGAGACGCCCGGGCACACCGCGGACTCGGTGTGCTATCTCGCCGAAACCGGCGGCGGGCGGGCGATCCTGACCGGTGACACGATTCTCGGTCGGGGCACCACGATCGTCGCCTGGCCCGACGGCGAGCTCGGCGCCTACCTGGCCAGCCTGGAGCGGCTGCGGGCGTTCGAGGGGGTGCCGGTGCTGCCCGGCCATGGGCCGCCGCTGACCGACTGCGCCGCCGCCGCCGGGTTCTACCTGGCGCACCGGCGGGCCCGGCTCGAGCAGGTCCGGGCCGCCGTCGACGCCGGGGCGCGGACTCCGGAAGCGATCGCGGCGGCGGTCTACCCGGATGTCGACCAGTCGCTCCGATCGGTCGCCGAATGGTCGATCCGGGCTCAACTCGCGTACCTCGATCAGGAGCGACGGGAATCACAGCCCCGGCGCGAACCGTTGGACTCGCCGTGACCTGCGCCATATGCGGAACCGTCGCGGTGCTTGGGGCCCGGTTCTGCCACAACTGCGGGAGCGCCCTGCCGGAGGCGGCCGCGCTGCCGGCAACCGAGCGGCGCGTGGTCACTGTCCTCTTTGGCGATTTGTCCGACTTCACCTCCTGGTCGGAGGATCTCGACCCGGAGCGGGTCGGCGCGGTCGTCGACCGGGTGCTGGCCGCGCTGGCCGGCGCGGTCAAGACCTTCGGCGGCCACGTCGACAAGCTCACCGGTGACGGGATCATGGCGGTGTTCGGCGCGCCGGTCGCCCACGAGGACGACGCCGAGCGGGCGATCCGGGCGGCGCTGGCGATGCAGCGGGCGGTCCGCCGGGTGCTCGACGACGAGCGCGGCGGCGGTGCCCCGCTCGGGCTGCGGGTCGGCCTCAACACCGGCCCGGTGGTCGCCGGCGTCCAGGCGTCGCTGGAATACACCGTGATCGGCGACACCGTGAACACCGCCGCCCGGCTGGCCGACGCGGCGGCGGTCGGCGCGATCTACGCCGGCGCCCGGACCGCCACCGCCACCCGGCACCTCGCCTCCTGGCGGCAGCTGCGACCGCTGCGGCTGCGCGGCAAGCGCGAGCCGGTGGAGGCGTACGAGCTGCTGGGGCTGCACGATGTGCCGGGCAGCCGGACCGCGCTCGGTGACGAGGCGCCGTTCGTGGGCCGGGAGGCGGAGCTGGGCCGGCTGGCCGGCCGGCTCGCCGAGGTGATCGACCGGAACGAGCCGCGGGTGCTGGTGATGACCGCTGAGGCCGGGGTGGGCAAGACCCGGTTCGCCGCCGAGGCGGCCCGGTACGCCGCCGGCTACTCCCGGCCGGCCCGGGTGCTGACCGTGCAGTGCGCGGCGTACGGGGAGCGGCGCCGGCTGGCCGCGCTGGCCGACCTGGTCCGGACCGCGATCGGGTTGAGCAGCAACGGTTCGCCGGGCAACGACCCCGGCCGGCCGATGGTGGAGCAGCGGCTGCGCCGGCTGGCCGACCGGCTGGAGCGGGCTGGCGAGCCCGGCGACGGCGCGACCCTGCACGTGGAGGCGTTGCTGGCGCTGCTCGGCTACGGCGAGCTGCCGGACCCGCTCACCGGCGGGTGGGCCGGGGAAGGGCTGGACCTGGCGGCGCTGACCACGGCGGCCGCCGGGCTGCTCTCCGGGCTGGCCCGGCAGGCCCCGCTGATGGTGATCATCGACGACCTGCACAACGCCACCCCGGAGACACTGGAGGCGCTCGGCGCCACCCTGTCCCGGGTCACCGGGCCGGTGCTGGTGCTGCTGCTCGGCCGGCCGGAGCTGGTCCGGGTCCGGTGGGGCCGGGACGGCGCCGGCGACGGCAGCGCGCTGACCGTGATCCCGGACGCCGAGGTCACCACCCTGCCGGCACTGCGCGGGGCCGACGCGGCCCGACTGCTCAACGCGTACCTCGGCGGCGGCCGGCTGGCCCAGGCCGACGAGGATCGGCTGCTCGCCACCGCCCAGGGCAACCCGTTCTACCTGGCCGAGCTGGTGACCCTGCTGATCGAGCGGGGGGCGCTGACCCGGGTCGGCCGGCGGCCGGTCGACGGCGACGACGAGCCGCCGCAGTGGCGGCTGGCGCCCGGCTCGCTCGGCCAGCGGCTGCTCTCCCGCGACCTGGCGGCGGTGCTGGCGGCCCGGATCGACGCCCTGCCGGCCGAGGCGAAGTCGGTGCTGCGGGACGCCGCGGTGGTCGGTGACACCGTGCCGGCCGCGGCGGTGGCGGCGATGGCCGAGCGCCGCACCGGCCGGGACGGCCGGCCGGCGGCGGTGGTCGCGGTCGAGCTCGAGCGAGCGGTCGACGAGCTGCTGCACCGGCGGATGCTGCGCCGGGCCCGCGGCGGGTACGCGTTCGCCACCCCGCTGCTACGGGAGGCGGCGTACGCCGGGATCGGTAAGGCGGACCTGGCCGAGCGGCACGCGTTCCTGGCCCGGTGGGCGGCGAGCGGCCGGGCCGGGTTCCCGGAGGCGGAGCGGGACCGGTTCGTGGCCCACCACGTCGAGCGGGCGGCCGCGCTCGCCGACCGGGTCGGGCTGGCGCCGGACGCGAACCCGCGGCTGGTGGTCCCGCTCGGGGTGGCGGCCCTCGCGGCGGCCGCCCGGCGGGCGGTGGCGGCCGGCGAGCCGGCGTTGGCGGTGGAGTACGCGCAGCGCACCACCCGGCTGGCCGGGGAGGACCTGAGCCCGGCTGACCGGCTGACCCACGCGCTGGCGCTGCTGCAGCACGGCCGGGCCGCCGAGGCGCGGGACCTGGCCGAGAAGGTGTACGCGAACGCCGGCGACGATCCGGCGATCCGGGCCAAGGCGCTGCTGATCGCCGGCCGGGCGCACCGGGTGCTCGGCGAGTCGCCGCGGGCGATCTCCTGCTGGCGGGAGGCGCTGGACGTGGCCACCGCGGCCGGGTTGAGCCCGCAGCGGGCGGACGCGCTGCGCCGGCTCGGGATGGCCGACTACCTGGAGGGCCGGCTGGCGCTGGCGGCCGAGCGGTTCCGGCAGGCGTACGAGACCGCGGTCGCCGCCGGCGACCGGCGCAGCCAGGCCTGGTCGCTGCACCACCTGGCGTGGGTGACCACGTCCCGGGGCGACTTCGCCGGCGCCGACCAGGCGCTGGGCCGGGCCGCCCGGCTGTTCGCCGAGCAGCGGGACCAGTTCGGCCGGGCCTGGCTGCGGGGCACCACCGCGTTCACCCGGATGCTGGCCGGCCGGCTGACCGAGGCGCAGCGGCTGGCCCGCACCTTCCTACCGTTCGGGGAGCGGGTCGGCGAGGTGTGGGCGGTCGGCACGCTGCGGGCGGTGTCGGCGTTCGCCGCCGCCGAGGTGGGCGAGCTGGCCGAGGCCGACCGGGTGGCCCGCCGGGCGTACCGGGACTTCGCCGCCGCCGACGACGACTGGGGCCGCGGGTTCGCGCTGGTGGTGCGCGGGGTGATCGCGCGCGGACTGGGGGCGGCCAGCCACGCCGCCGACCTGCTCGACGACGCCAGCGGCTACTGCGAGCGCACCGGCAACCCGCTGCTGATCGGGATGGCCCGGACCATCCGGGGGCTGGTGGCACTGGAGTCGGGCGACCCGGCGGCGGCGATCGCGCAGGCCGAGCAGGTGCTGGCGGTCGGC
This sequence comes from Natronosporangium sp., assembly GCA_036564175.1. Lineage (GTDB taxonomy): Bacteria > Actinomycetota > Actinomycetes > Mycobacteriales > Micromonosporaceae > Natronosporangium. Next base: position 41,567 of record DATCKZ010000099.1, on the reverse strand, counting down.
GAGCCGCACGGGGTGTTGGAGCCGGCCCGGGTCGGGCCGCAGGCCCTGCTCGGCGCGGCCCGGCTGGCGACCGGGGACTGTGCCGGGGCGCTCGCGGTGCTCGAGCCGCTCGCGGCCGCCGCCGACAGCCCGTCGGTGCTCTACCCGCGCCGGCTGGCGGTGGCGAACTACGCGGTGGCGCTGCTGGAGGCCGGCCAGCCGGAGGAGGCGCTGCGGTGGGCGCGCCGGGCCACCACGGTGCCGGCCGAGGACGTCCGCAGCCGGGTGGTGACCGCGCGGGTGCTCGCGCAGACGCTGGCCGCGACCGGCGCCCGGGAGGAGGCGCGCGCCGCCGCCGACGAGGCGGTCCGGCTGGCGTACGAGACCCAGCAGGTGTCCGAGCGGGCCGCCACCGATGCGGTCCGATCGAAGCTCTAGCGCGCCGGCCGCTTCCCCCGGCTGAGCGCGCGCCCTTTCCAGGTCGGGGCACCCGACCGTTTCCCAAATAGTGGCGCAACTGGGCACGGGGGCGGGGCGGCGGTGACGCACTGGTAGGGGAGCCGGGCTCACCACCGTGACCCCCGGCTGCGTTACGGTCAGAGCGTGAGCGAGTCGCGGCCGGCCGCGCCGGTGCCTGTCATCCCCGGCTTGTCCGGGCTTCAGGTGCTGGCGCGCGGAGGGTATGCCACGATCTATCGGGCGATTCAGGATTCGATTGGCCGGGAAGTTGCGGTCAAGGTAGAGAACCGGACCCTGGAAAGCGAGCGGGATCAGCGGCGGTTCCTGCGGGAGGCGCGGGCCGCCGGGCAGATGTCGGCGCACCCGTACGTGGTCGACCTGCACGACGTCGGGGTCACCGAGGACCAGCACCCGTACATGATCATGGAGCTCTGCGACGGCTCGTACCACGAACGGCTGAAGGCGGCGCCGCTGACCCCGACCGAGACCCGGGACGTCGGGACGAAGATCGCCGATGCGCTGGCGGTGGCGCACCAGAACGGGGTGCTGCACCGGGACGTCAAGCCCGCCAACCTGCTGATCAGCCGGTACGGCGAACCGCTGCTGGCCGACTTCGGGCTGGCGGTGCTGGCCGAGACCCGGGAAACCTCGATCACGCTGGAGGTGCTGACCCCGGCGTACTCACCGCCGGAGACGTTCCGGCACGGACCGCCCACCGCCGCGGTGGACGTGTACGGGTTGTGCGCCAGCCTCTACGCGATGCTGTGCGGCCGGCCACCCCGGTTCCAGCACGACCCGAACCCGAGCCTGCTCGCGCTGCTGGAGCTGTTCGAGCAGCCGATCCCGGACCTGCCCGGGGTGCCGACGGCGTTCGTCGACCTGCTGCGGATGGGGATGGCCAACGACCCGCTGGCCCGGCCGTCCGCCAGCCGGCTCCGGGACCTGCTGGCCGAGCTGCCGCTGGAGCGCTCCGGCACGGACACGGTCCGGGCGACCGCGCCGGTGCCGGCGCCGCGCCGCAGCGCCGGCGAGCCGACCGAGCCGGACGCCAGCCCGGACTACCGGCGGCCGTACGCCCGGCCGTAGCCGCGCGGCGGTCAGCCGGCGGGCCGCTGTGAACAGACCTTACGGTGGCTCCTCGTCCACCGGCACCGGCACCGGGTAGCGGGGGACCTCGGTCAGCACCACCGACCCCTCGGTGCTGTCCACATATGACAGTTGGTCGACCCGGTGCACCGAGAAGGTGAGCCGCACCCCGGCCACGTCCAGCGCCACCTGCTCGGCATCCGCGGCGACGATCGCCACCGGCGGGTGGTCGTCGGGCAGGCTGCTCGGCTGGCCCAGCCCGGCCAGGTCGAGTTCGTCCGGGTCCACCGCGCGCACCCACCAGCTCTCCAGCTCGCCGGCCCGGTCCAGCCGGTAGCCGATCTCCACAGTCCCCATCGGTCCGTTGTAGACAGCGGTCTGGGCACCGGACGGCACGTTCCGCCAGCCGGAGGGCAGGCTGGCCAGGATCGGCGCGTTCGTCCGCCGGTCCGCGGCCGCCGCCAGCGCCGCCGCCAGGCAGGACAACCGCATCCCGTCCACCGAGGACAGCAGCGGTGCGAATACCTCGTGGTGCTCGTCGAGGAACCCGGTGTTCGCCGCCCCGGCCAGGAAGGTCGGGCTGCGTAGCACCCGGACCAGCAGGTCCCGGTTGGTGACCACGCCGTGGATCCGGGCGCGGGCCAGCGCGATCGCGAGCAGCCGGGCCGCTTCGTACCGGGTCGGCGCCCAGGCGACCAGGGTGGCCATCGACGAGTCGTAGTGCCCGCCCACCACCACCCCGTCCCCGACCCCGCTGTCCAGCCGCAGCCCGGGCGTGGGCGGTGGCCGGAACTCGGAGGTGACCGGGTCGACCGCGAACCGGTGCAGGGTGCCGGTGCTGGGCCGCCAGGCGTACGCCGGGTCCTCGGCCCGCAGCTGCACGCCGATCGTGTGGCCGCGGATCGCCGGCGCCCCGGTGAACGGCAGCGGCCCGCCCTCGGCGATCAGCAGCTGCAGCCGGACCAGGTCGAGCCCGACCGCGCACTCGGTGACCGCGTGCCCGGCCGGCAGGGTCGGGCTCACGTCCAGCACGTGGCACTTCCCGTCCGGCGCCAGCAGCAGCTCCACGGTGGCGGCGCCGACGTAGCCGAGCGTGGTGACCGCGTTGATCGCGGTGGTGGTGAGCTCCTCGCGCAGCTCCGGCGCCACCACCGGGGACGGGGTCTCGGCGAGCAGCTGCTGGTGGTGGCGCTGGATCGAGCATTCCCGCTCGCCGAACGTGATCGTGTTGCCGTGGCTGTCCACAATCACCTGGATCTCCAGGTGGCGGGCCGGCGAAATGTACTGTTCGCAGTAGACACCGCCGTCGCCGTACGCGGTCGCCGCCTCCCGGCGGGCCGACGCGACCGCTTCGGCGAGCTCCTCGGCGCTGCGGGCCAGCCGAACCCCGCGCCCGTCACCGGCCCGGACCGGCTTGACCAGCACCGGAAACTCGGTCACTTGGTACGGATCGTCGTAGCGCGGCACCACCGCCAGCCCGGCCCCGGTGAGCTGGGTCTGCACCGCCTTCTTGTCGGCGAGCAGCGCCAGCGTCTTCGCCGGCGGCCCGACCCAGGTCAACCCGGCGTCGGCGACCGCGGCGGCGAACCCCGGGTCGGCGGCGAGGAACCCCCAGCCGGGGTGGAGCGCGTCGGCGCCGGCCTTCCGGGCGGCCGCGATCAGCAGGTCACCGCGCAGGTAGGTGGCGGTGGGGGCGTTGCCGGGCAGGTGCACCGCCCAGTCCGCCTCCCGGGCGTGCGGCGATCCGGCGTCGGCGTCGGAGTAGACGGCGACGGTCTCGATCCCGATCAGCCGGCAGGTCGCGAAGATCCGCCGGGCCGCCTCGCCCCGGTTCGCCACCAGCAGCCGCCGGATCACCGCCGCGCCTCCGGCTGGATCACCGACAGGCAGAACCCGAGCACGGTCCGGGTGTCCCGGGGGTCGATCACCCCGTCGTCGTCGAGCTGGCCGGAGAGCGCGAGCGCGGACGCCGGCTCGGCCGGGCCGGCGCCGTCCGGCCCGGCGGCGAGCGCGGCGTCCGCGCGCGGCCAGGCGAACCGGAACCGGGCCTGGCTGCCGACCGAGGCCGGGCCGTGCCAGCTGCCGACGCGGACCGCGAGGACCGGTACCGCCGCGTCGGCCACGGCAGCGGTGATCGCGGTCTCGGCCCCGGCGGCGGGTTGCTCGCCGTGCCGGAGGAACAGCAGCGGCGTACCGCTCAGCTCGGCGTGCTTGACCAGCCGGGTGGTCTTCTCCGCCTCGGCCGGCCCGGGCGCGCCGATCGCGTTCGCCAGCACCGCCACCGGGTGCCCGTGCAGTGTGCCCCAGCCGGCGCAGACCGCGCCGCCGTACTCCGGCTGCACCTCGTCGAACTCGGACCCGTCGAGGATCCGGCCGAGCAGCTCGCGCGGTTCGGTCGGCGGGATCGCCAGCAGGTCTTCCGGATCGTGCAGCGGTGGCGGGACCGGCCCCGGCCGGTGCCGCGGGCCGCGCGGGAACCGCTGGACGCATTGCCGGGTCAGCCGCAGCGCGTCCCGCTCGTCCTCGGCGAGGTGGTCGAGCTGCCGGCCGCCGGCCCGCGGGGCGAGCGCGATCAGGTAGTCGAACGAGCTGGTGAGGTCGGCGCCGGAGAGGCTGGTCAGGTCGCCGATCGGCTTGTCGCTGCGGCTGCCGATCTCGCCGAAGAAGGTGCCGGTGGTCGGGATCCGCTCGGCGGCGAGCCGGGCGAACCCGGCGACCACCCGGCCGGCGAGCATGAAAATCTCGGAGTGCTCCGCCGGTTCGTACCCGCTGCTCTCCAGCAGGCAGACCACCGGCAGCCGGTTCTGCAGTGCGATTTCCTGCGCTCGCAGGATTTTCCGGAGGGTGGCGGCGTTGGTGGTGCCGCCGCGGACGGTCGGGTCGGTGGCGACGATCACGCAGGCCCGATCCTCGATGACGCCGATCGCGGTGACCACCGCCGCGCCGACCGGAGTGGGGGTGCCCCAGCCGGCGACCGGGCTCAGCTCCAGCAGCGGCGAGTCCCGGTCGACGAGCAGTTCGATGCGCTCCCGCGCGAGCAGCTTGCCGCGGGCGTGATGGCGGGTGACCGCCCGCTCGCCGCCGCCCTCACGCGCGGCGTCCAGCGCGGTTTCCAGCTCCGCGAGCGCCGCCAGCGTCGCCTCCCGAGCGTCTAAGTAGGACTGTGTGCGCGGGTCGACAGCGGTTTCCAGCAGTCCCATACCCGATCCAACGAGCGGCGACCGCTGGAGACAACGCCCCGGCCCGGGCCGCTCTCCCACCCGCTGGTGGCGCCGCGCTCCGGCGCCGCGCCGCGCTCCCGCCTGCCGGGCCGGGACCGCTCCTGCCGCTCCCGCCGAGCCGGCCCGGTGGGAGCGGCAGACGGTAGCGAGCGGTGAGTCGTGGCAGGCGGGAGCGCGCGGCGAGCAGGTCAGGACGCGCGAGCGCCGCCCTCGCAGGCCGCGGTGGCGACGCCGAGCACCGCGATCGAGTTGCCGCAGATGTTGATCGGGATCTGCACCGGGATCGCCGCCTGGGTGCCGTTCAGCACCCCGAGGTTGCCGGAGCTGATCATCGTGGCGGTGCCGGAGGCGTCGGCGACCCCCTCCACGCCCGGCGTGCTGACCCGGGCCGCGACCGGCGAGTCGGCCGCGACCGGTGAAGCGGCCTGGTAGTCGTACTTCGGCTTGTGCCGGTCCGAGCCGGGCAGCTCGAGGTCGGCGTTGGCGCCGCCCTCACAGCCGGCCGCCGCCGCGCCGCCGACCGCCACCGCGTTGCCGCAGACGTTGACCGGCGCCTGGATCGGCGCGAACACCTGGGTGCCGTTGCCGATCCCGACGTTGTCGGTGCTCAACATCTGGAAGTGGCGGAAGGTCCACTCCGGGTCGAGTTCGGCGGCCGAACCGCCCTCGCAGCCGGCGGTCGCGAAGCCGCCGACCGCCGCTGCGTTGCCGCAGACATCGACCGGTGCCTGGATCGGCGCGAACACCTGGGTGCCGTTGGCGATCCCGACGTTGTCGGTGGACACCATGGCCGGCTGGGCGTGTGCGGCGCCGGTGCCAGCCAGCAGTGCGCCCGCGGTGAGCGCGCCGACGTTGAGTGAGTGTCGAACCCACGTCCTCATATCGTTGAAACCCTTTCAAACCGGGGGATCGGTTGACGGAGGGTCCAACGACCGCGAACCAGGCAAGAACCGGTGGTTACCAAAAAATTGGCCGAACGGCCGATATCCGGCAAACGCGGCAAACCGCCGCAAACCGCGCGCGGAGCAACGTGAGCGCGCTGGCCAACCGGCGCGGTGAGCCGGCCCGGGCTGGCCACGAGCGGGCCGGGGCCAACCGGGCCGCCTGGGCTAGACGCGAGCCCGCCGGGCTAGCCGCTCCGGGTCCAGGATGATCACGCTCTTGCCGTCGAGCCGGAGCCAGCCGCGCGACGCGAAGTCCGCGAGCGCCTTGTTGACCGTCTCCCGGGAGGCGCCGACCAGCTGCGCCAGCTCCTCCTGGGTCAGGTCGTGGGTCACCCGCAGCACCCCGCCGTCCCGGGTGCCGAACCGGCTCGCCAGCTGCAGCAGGTTCTTCGCGACCCGGCCGGGCACGTCGGTGAAGATCAGGTCGGCCTTCTCGTCGTTGGTCCGGCGCAGCCGCCGGGCGATCACCCGCAGCAGCTGCTCGGCGATTTCCGGCCGGTTGGCGAGCCACGGCCGCAGCGCCTGCTTGCGCAGCCGGGCCAGCTTCGAGTCGACCACCGCGGTGACGGTGGCGGTGCGCGGGCCTGGGTCGAACAGGGACAGCTCGCCGACCATGTCGGACGGGCCCATCACCGCGATCAGGTTCTGCCGGCCGTCGGCCGCCCGCCGACCCAGCTTGACCTTGCCAGAGAGCACGATGTAAAGGCTGTCGCCGGGCTCGCCTTCGTTGAAGACCACATCGCCCTTGCGTACTTCGATGGTGTCCATCTCCTTGGCGAGCGCTTCGGCCGCCTCCGGGTCGACGCCCTGGAAGATACCGCTGCGAGCCAGCACCTCATCCATCGCGCACCTCCTGCCCGCGCGTATCCCGCGCGCAGCCTCAGTCTATGCGTAGGATCACCTGCTCCGGGCGTCGCCCCCAAGGTCGACTTACGGCGCGTTCGTCCGGTCGGGCGGTAAGTCCGGCTGGTTGGTGGGTAGGAGCCGGCGGACCGGACCGGTAATCTCCGCCGGGCAGTGAGACACAGATCCCCTCGGAACCGTCCCCCGGTCCTGCGGCACCCGGTGCTGACCGCTACCGGGGTCGTGGCGGTATTGCTCGGGTTGCTGGCCGCCGGCGTCAGCGCGGCCGGCGTGATCGGCGACGACGACGCTGGCGGGCTGACCGGGCTCTGGCAGGCCCCGCTGACCGACGAGTCGTCGGCCGAGCCGACTCCGACCGAGCCACCCGCACCAGCCGCGATTTCACTCTCCGCCACCGGAGACATCATCCTCGGTGACGCGGGCAGCCTGCCGCCGAATGACGGCGAGGGGTTCTTCGGCGGGGTCGTCGACGCGCTCGCCGCCGATCTGGTGATGGGCAATTTGGAGCAGCCGCTCACCGACGACACCGGGTTCGACAAGTGCGGCGAGAACAGTGAGGCCTGCCACGCCTTCCGGGCGCCGCCGGCCTACGCCCGGCACCTGGTCGACGGCGGGTTCGGGCTGATGAACCTGGCCAACAACCACGGCAACGACTTCGGGCCGGAGGGCCGGGCGAACACCCAGGCGGCGCTCGACCAGCACGGCATCCGGCACACCGGTGAGCGGGACCAGATCACGGTGGTCGAGGTCGAAGGCGTCGAGGTCGCGGTGCTCGGGTTCAGCGCGTACGAATGGACCAACCAGCTCAACGACCACGACCAGGCGGCCAGCGTGGTCAGCCGGGCCACCGAGCAGGCCGACCTGGTGGTGGTGCAGGTGCACATGGGCGCCGAGGGCGCCGACGCGACCCGGGTCCGGCCCGGCCCGGAGGACTTCTTCGGCGAGAACCGGGGCGACCCGATGGCGTTCGCCCGGGTGGTCATCGATGCCGGCGCTGACCTGGTGATCGGGCACGGCCCGCACGTGCTGCGCGGGCTGGAGTTCTACCAGGGCCGGCTGATCGCCTACAGCCTCGGCAACTTCGCCGGCGGCGGCAACACCCTGAACAACCAGGGCAACCTCGGGCTCGGCGCGGTGCTGAAGGTGTCGCTGCGGCCGGACGGCAGCTTCGCCGGCGGCGAGCTGATCTCCACCCACATGTACGACGCCGGGCTGCCGAAGACCGACGACCAGCAGCGGTCGCTGGCGCTGGTCCGGGAGCTGACCGAGCTCGACTTCCCGGAGACCGGCGCGGTGCTGAGCGAGGACGGCGAGATCTCCGAACCCGGGTAGGCCGGACTACGCTGGCCGGGTGACGATCAGCGCTGGAGCCAACCGATGACGCTGCAGGAGTCGCCGCTGGCGCGGAAGCGGCGGGCCCGGCGGATGGCGAAGGAGCTCGCGGTCATCCACCCGGACGCGCACTGCGAGCTCAACCACGACGGGCCGCTCCAGCTCGCGGTCGCGACCATCCTCTCGGCACAGACCACCGACGCCCGGGTCAACGAGGTCACCCCGAAGCTGTTCGCCCGATACCCGACCGCCGCCGACTACGCCGCGGCCGACCGGGCCGAGCTGGAGGAGCTGCTGAAGCCGACCGGGTTCTTCCGGAACAAGGCGGAGGCGCTGATCAAGCTCGGGCAGGAGCTGGTCGAGCGGTACGGGGGCGAGGTGCCGGGCACCATGGACGAGCTGCTGACCCTGCCGTGGATCGGCCGGAAGACCGCGAACGTCATCCTCGGCAACGCGTTCGGCGTGCCCGGGATCACCGTGGACACCCACTTCGCCCGGCTGGTCCGGCGGTGGGAGTGGACCGAGGAGAAGGACCCGGTCAAGATCGAGTACGCGGTGGGCGCGCTGATCGAGAAGCGGGAGTGGACGATGCTGTCCCACCGGGTGATCTTCCACGGCCGCCGGGTCTGCCACGCCCGCAAGCCGGCCTGCGGCGCCTGCGCGTTGGCCCGCTGGTGCCCGGCGTACGGGACCGGCCCGACCGACCGGGCCACCGCGATCAAACTGCTCAAGGGCCCGCGAGTGGCTGAACTCGCCGCGCTGGTCTCATGACCGTACGCAGGATCCGCGCACTCCTGGCGGTGGTGCTGCTGGCGGCCGCCGCAGGGGTGGTCGCCGGGTGCGGGGACGCCCGGGACTCGCCGGACGCCGGGGACCCGGCTGGCACCGCGGCGGCGGTCGACTCGCCGCTGCCCGACTGCGCCGGCCTCACCGAGTCGAGCGCCGGGGAAACCATCGAGCCGCCGCCCGGCGAGGGTGAGCGGTTGCCGGACCTGACCCTGCCCTGCTTCACCGGCGGCGCGCCGGTCCGGCTCGCCGAGCTGCGCGGGCCGGCGGTGGTGAACCTGTGGGCGTCCTGGTGCTCCCCGTGCCGCGAGGAGCTGCCGCTGCTGCAGGCGTACGCCGACCGTACGGCGGGGCAAGTGAAGGTGATCGGAGTGGTGACCGGGGACCGGCACGCCGCCGCCGCCTCGCTCGCCGAGGACCTCGGGATCGGGTTCCCCGCGCTGGAAGACCGGGAGGAATCACTGCGTACCGAGGTTGGTGCGATCGGACTGCCGGCGACGCTGTTCGTGGACAGTGCCGGCCAGTTGCGGCAGGTGGTGAACCAGCCGCTGACCGAGTCGACGCTCGCCGACCTGGCCACCGAGCACCTTGGAGTGTCGTGGTGACGGCCGGATGAAGCTGCCGGACTGGTTCGAGCCATTGCGCAGCCGGGTGACCACGATCCGGACCGAGGACTTCACCCGGATCCCGCTCCCGACCGACCGCGGCCGGCCGAGCGCGGTGCTGGTGCTGCTCGGCGAGCAGGACGGCGAGCCGGACGTGCTGGTGCTGGAGCGGGCCGCCGGGATGCGGACGCACGCCGGCCAGGTCGCATTCCCGGGTGGCGCGTCGGAGGAGTCCGACCGCGGCCCGGCCGACACCGCGCTCCGGGAAGCGCACGAGGAGGTGGGGGTCGAGCCGGACAGCGTCACGGTGGTCGCCGAGCTGCCGCGGATCTGGATTCCGGTCAGTGACTTCCTGGTGACGCCGGTGCTGGCCTGGTGGCACGCCCCGCACCCGGTGTATCCGCGCGACCCGGCGGAGGTGGCGCGGGTGGCCCGGTTACCGGTGTCGGAACTGGTCGACCCGGTCAACCGGCTGCAGGTGCGGCACCCGAGCGGCTACATCGGACCGGCGTTCCAGATCGGCGATCTGTTGGTGTGGGGATTCACCGCCGGGGTACTCGCTACGCTGCTGGAGTTGGCGGGCTGGGCGAAGCCGTGGCCGGTCGACCGAGTTGCCGATCTGCCACGTGCGCGCGCGTGGCCCGTACCCTGAAGCGGTGTCCGTGGTCGACCTGATCCTCATCGCCCTGATGGTGCTGTTCGCCGTGAGCGGCTACCGGCAGGGGTTCGTGGTTGGTGCGTTGTCGTTCGTCGGCTTCTTCGGCGGCGCCCTGCTGGGGTTGCAGGTCGGGCCACTGCTCGCCCGGGAGGTCAACAGCGACGGCACCCGGGTGGTGGTCGCACTGGTGGCGGTGTTCGGGCTGGCGGTGCTCGGGCAGGCGCTCGCCGGCTGGATCGGCTCGCACGTCCGCCGGACCATCCGCAGCCGGTCCGGGCAGCGCGCCGACGACGTCGGTGGCGCGCTGGTCTCGCTGGTCGCGGTCGCGCTGGTGGCGTGGCTGGTGGCGGTGCCGCTGGCCTCCTCGTCGATGCCGTGGCTGGCCAAGTCGGTCCGGGACTCGTTCGTGCTCGGCAGCATCGACCAGCTGATGCCGCCGCCGGCCCGGGCGCTGTCGGCGGCGCTCCGCGAAACCATCGACACCCGTGGCTTCCCAGAGGTCTTCGAAGGACTCACCCCGACCCGGGTGCGGGACGTGGCGCCGCCGAACGAGGCACTCGCCGTCCACCCGATCGTCCAGGAGGTCGCGGACTCGGTGGTGAAGGTGCTGGGCAGCGCCCCGAGCTGCGGCCGGCGGATCGAGGGTTCCGGGTTCGTCTATGAGTCCGGGTACGTGATGACCAACGCGCACGTGGTGGCCGGGACCGGCACGGTGGCGGTGGAGTCGGCCGGCCAGCGGTATGACGGGGTGGTGGTGGTCTACGACCCGGCCCGGGACCTGGCGGTGATCTACGCGCCCGGGTTGCCGGCGCCGGCGCTGCCGTTCGCGTCCGAGCAGGCGGAGTCCGGGGCGGACGCGATCGTGCTCGGGTTCCCGCTGGACGGTCCGTTCGACGCCCAGTCGGCTCGGGTCCGGGACGTCCGGGACATCACCGGGCCCGATATCTACGACTCGTCCGATGTGACCCGTGAGATCTACACGATCCGGGCGCTGGTCCGCAGCGGCAACTCGGGCGGGCCGCTGATCGCCCCCACCGGCGAAGTGCTCGGCGTGATCTTCGCGGCGGCGGCGGACGACCCGAACACCGGGTTCGCGGTCACCGCCGACGAGGCGGCGCCGGTGGCGAACGCCGCGCTCGAGCGCACCACCGCCACCGACACCGGCGACTGCACGTAGCGGCTGGCGACTAGCCGGCGAGCGGCGCGATCAGCTCGGCCGCCGGCGCCCCGATCTCCGCGAACAGCGCCTGTGCCTGCCGCCAGTGCTCCCGGGCGGCGGCTCGATCCCCGGCCCGCTCGGCGAGCTGGCCGAGCACCGCCAGGGTCCGGGCCTCGAACAGCCGGGCACCGGTCTGCCGGTGGCGATCGAGCGCCCGGGCCGCGTACTCGGTCGCCGCTTGGTCATCACCCAGCCCGAGCTGGACCTCGGCGGCGACGGTCAGCGCCTGCCCCTCACGCAGCCGGAAGCCGTGGCCCTCGGCGATCGCCAGCGCCCGCCGGAGCTGCCCGCAGATCTCCGCCCGCCGGCCCGGATCGAGCTGGCCCGGATCGGGCCGGCGCGGGTCGAGCTGCGCGCTCGCCAACCCGAGCAGCGCCTTCAGCTCGGTGCTGCGACCGCCGACCTGCTCGGCCAGCTCGAGCGCCCATCGGTATTCGGCGAGCGCCCGGTCCGACTCGCCGAGCTGCTGGTAGACGCTGCCCAGCCGGGCCCGGGCGGCGGCCTGCGCGGGCGGGTCCTCGATCTGTTCGGCCAACCGCACACTGGCCTCGGCCGCCGCCCGCGCCTCCGGAACCCGCCCGGCGTCGAGGTGGACCGCGGCCAGCGAGTCCAGGGTGGTCGCCTCGTCGGTGCGGTTGCCCAGCTCCCGGCAGCGGGCCAGGGCCTCGGTGAGATGCGCCCGGGCCTGCTCGAGCTGGCCCAGGTCCCGGGCGACCAGTCCGAGGTTGTTCAGCGGCGACGGATCGTTGCCGCCGGCCGGGTCTAGCTCCCGGTGCACCGCCAGCGACTGCTCGTAGCACGCCCGGGCCTCGGCGAGCCGGCCCAGCTCGTGGTTGACCATGCCGAGGTTGTTCGCGGTCACCGCCTGGTGCTCCCGCCACCCGCACCGCTCCGCCAGTGCCAACGCCTCGGCGAGGTCGGCGGCCGCCTGGTCGAGCCGGCCGGTCTGCCAATGGCAGAGCGCCCGGTTACCGCGCGCCGACGACTCACCCGCCAGCCAGCCCGCCTGCCGGGCCAGCTCGGCCGCGGCCGAGTAGTGCTCGATCGCCCGCGGCTGGTCGCCCAGCCGGTGGTGGACGGCGGCCAGCCCGAGCTGGGCGGCCGCCTGCCCGATCGGGTCGTCGCCGGCGGCGGTCACCGCGGCGGTGGCCGCGGCCTGCCAGTCGACCAGCCGGCCGGTCCGCCACCAGTAGCCCCGGAGGCTGTGCGCCAGCCGCCAGGCCACCGGCCCGGAGCCGGGTTCGGCGGCGTCCCGGATCACCGCCAGCAGGTTGGCGTGCTCCGCGTCCAGCCAGGCCAGCAGCTGCGCCGGGTCCTCACCGGCCGGGTCGCTGGCGCCCGGCAGCCGCAGCATCTCCGGGTAGAGCGTGGCGGTCGCCGTCTCGGCCCGCTGGACATACCAGTCCAGCAGCCGCCGCCGGGCGGCCGCCCGCTCCGGCTCGGCCAGCTCCTGCCTGGACCGGTCGACGGCGTACTGGCGGAGCAGGTCGTGGCTGGTGAACCGGCCGGCCACCGGTTCGTCGAGCAGGTGGGCGGCGGTCAGCACGGCGAGCTGGTGAGCGGCGTGGGAGTGATCCACCCCGGCCAGCGCGGCCGCGGCCGGCACCGTCACGTCCGGCCCGGGCACCAGTCCGAGCAGCCGGAACATCTGCCGGGCCGGGTCGGGCAGCCGGTCGTACGACAGCCCGAACGCGCCCGCCACCGCCGACTGCGGGTCGCCGGGCACGGTGAGCTCCCCTAGCCGGTTCCGCTCCCGCAGCCGCGCCACCAGCTCGGCGACCGGCTGGTGCGGCCGGGTGGCGAGGTTCGCGGCGGCCACCCGCAACGCCAGCGGCAGGTACCCGCACAGCTCGGCCAGCTCCGCGACCGCCGCCGGCTCGGCCGCCACCCGCTGCTCGCCGAGTGCCCGGGCGAGCAGGGTGTATGAGTCCGGCGCCGGCAGCACGTCCAGCTGCAGCCAATCCGCGCCGGGTGACGCGACCAGCCCGGCCAACCGGTCCCGGCTGGTCACCAGCACCAGGCAGGAGTCGGTGCCGGGCAGCAGCGGCCGGACCTGTGCCACATCCGCGGCGTTGTCCAGCACGATCAGCATCCGCCGGTCGGCCAGCAGGCTCCGGTACGTGGCAGCCGCCTGCTCCAGCTCGGTCGGGGCGCTCGGCCCGGGGGCGCCGAGGGCGGTCAGGAAGCCGGCCAGCACCGCCACCGGTGGCAGCGGCGGGCCGGCCGAGAAGCCCCGCAGGTCGACGTAGAGCTGGCCGTCCGGGAACCGGTCCCGGACTCGATGTCCCCAGTGGACGGCGAGGGCGGTCTTGCCGACCCCGGGCGGGCCGGCCAGCACCACCACCGGCTTGCTCGCCTCGTCCAACCACTTCGCGTAGTCGGCCCGGCCGGTAAAGTCCGGCGGGTCGGCCGGGAGCTGTGCCGGCACCGGCCGGCGCGGCTCATCCCGTACCGGCTCATCCCTCGCCGGCGCCGCCTGGATCGCCGCCACCAGCGCCGCCCGGTCGGCCGGGTCGAGGTTGAGCGCGTCGGCGAGCAGCCGGACCGAGGTGCTGCGCGGCCGGCGGGTCCGGCCGGCCTCCAGCCCGGCGATCGTGCCCACGCTGACCCCGGAGCGGGCCGCCAGCTCCTCCTGGGTGAGCAGCGCCCGCTCCCGGAACGCGCGCAGCAGCTCGCCCGGGCTGCCGGTCCGATCGACACCCATCGCGGCCCCCGCAATCTTGAGGGTGAGTTGAGGGCTAGCTGCCTGGAACCCGCGCCGCTGGCCGGCCAAAGTGGCGGACGGGCCCAGACCGGTGGAGTCTATCCCCGGCCGGTGGTGCCCTCCCAGAGCTTCCCGAGCGATGGATGGTGACCGGTGACGATGGAGCAGCGCCCGGCGTACGGGGTCGGCCCGGCCGCCTACGGCGACGAACCACCCGCCAACGTCGCCCAGCTGGCCCACCAGCGCCAGCTCGGGCCCAGACTCGCCAGCCGCTACCTCGCCAACCCGTTCGCGGTAGCCGGCTTCTACCTGGTGCTGGCGCTGGCCTGTCTCGGACTGCTGGCGCTGGGCTCGACGGTGTTCGAGGACACCGACGGGATCCTCGGCGCGGTGATCCGGTTCGCGGTGCTGTTCCTGTGCTTCGGCTTCGTCGGGACGCTCACCGCCTCGATCGCCGTGCTGGTCCGGGGCGCCCAGTCCTTCCACGTCTACGCCGGCGGCTTCATCCACCGCCGCAACAGCCGGCTGCAGGTGTGGACCTGGCCCGAGCTCGCCGAACTGGCGCCGGTGATCGGCAAGCGTGGCGACCAGTCCGGCAAGCTGCTCAGCTACCAGCTCGTGCCGCGGCAGGGCAAGCCGGTGCCGGTGCCACTGGTGATCGAGGACGGTCGCGACCAGTTCATGGACCGGCTGATCGGCGCCCTCCAGCAGGCCGGCGTGCCGGTCCGGTAAACCGCCCTCGGGTTCCCCCGGGTGACGCGTGGCCGGGCGGGTCCGCCGATGACCGCGCGGCCACGCCGCACCTGGCAACCGCACCGTTAGCAAGGAGCAGGCATGTACCCGGAGTACCAGCAGCACCGCCCCGAGCCGCCGCCGTACCAGCCGACCGGCTACCAACCGAGCCAGTACCAGCCGCAGCAATACCCGCCGGACTCGCACCCGCAGCCGCCGGCCGGCTATCCGCAGCAGCCGCCGCCGGGCGGCCCGCCGGAACCGGGCGACCTGCCGGTCTACCTCCAGGCGGCGGTTTCACCGGAGGCCGAACAGGCGCGGGCCAACAAGGGCGCGCGGGACATCGGTTTCGGCATCCTCTGGCTGGTGTTCGGGCTGTGCGTCACCGGCTGGTCGATCGCCTACTTCGAGGGGGTCGGGTACATCGTCGCCTGGGGGCCCGCGCTCTACGGCATTTACAAGATCATCAAGGGCGTGCTCGCGACCCGCCGGTCGCGCTAGCCGCGGGCGCGGCGCCAGCCGAGCCCGGCCACCGCCACCGGCAACGCGGTGAGCAGCACCAGCAGCGGCCACGGCGGCCCGGACCGGTCCGCCCGCCGGGCCAGGTCGGCCTGCCCGCCGGCCACCTCCGCGCTGGCCGGCACCGCTGATCCGCGATCCGGCGCCGGTTCGCCGCCGTTGGCCGGCCACGGCAGCAGGTACCCCTGCCCGTGGTCGAGCTCGGTGCCGTCGGCCGGCTCGACCGGGAGGCCGGGCGCGGCGCCGAACCCGTTCGCGCCGTACCGGGCCTTGGTGTCCAGCGGGTTCGACGGCACCTCGGCGACCGGCGCGGTCAGCGCCGCCACCGGGTCGACTGTCCCGAACCCGTAGACCGGGTCCCGGCCCGGCTCACCGGCGTCCTGCGCGGTGACGACCAGCCGGTTCACCACGTCCCCGGCGGAGAGCTCCGGATACCGTGACCGGATCAGCGCGGCCACCCCGGTCACCAGCGCCGCCGCGAAGCTGGTGCCCTGCACGTCCCGGTAGCCGCCGCCGGCTTGGGCGCCGGTGACCACCGCGGGCGCCGTCAGCACGGTCGCCGACCCGGTCAACGAGGACGGCCAGCGGGCCGGTTCACCGTCCACGTAGGTGATGCCGGCGACCGCGACCACGCCGGGTTCCCGGGCCGGATACCAGACTCGGGTGTTGCCGTCGCCGGTCAGGTTGCCGGTGCAGGCGACCACCACCACGTCGTGGTCCATCGCGTACGCCAGCGCGTCGGCGAGCGCGGCGCTGTCCTGGGTGCCGCCCAGCGACAGGTTGATCACCTGGGCGCCGTGGTCGACCGCCCACCGTACGCCGTCGGCGACGGTCGCCGCGTTCCGGTACCGGTTCTGCTCGTCGAGCACCCGGACCGGCAGGATGGTCGCGTCCGGGGCCAGCCCGATCGCCGGGTCACCGCCGCCGACGATCTGCGAGGCCACCGTCGTACCGTGGCCGACCGGGTCGACCCGGCCGTCGGTCGAACCGTCCACAAAGTCGTGCCCGGCGATCACCCGGCCCGCGAGGTCCGGATGATCGGCGTCCACCCCCGAGTCGAGCACCGCCACCAGCACCCCGGCGCCGGTCGAGTGCTGCCACGCCTGCTCCGCCCCGAGCGGGTCCAGCTGCGCGTGCGCCTGGTAGTTGACCTGCGTACTCGTCAGCCGGCTGACCGGCTCGGCGGCGGCCGCCGGCGCCGGCGCGACCAGCCCGGCCGCGACCACCGCCGCCAGCGCCCAGCTGGCGGCACGCCGAGGCCGGGCGGCGTGGGGGCGGGCGATCACGGGTCCTATTCTGGCCTGCCCGAACCAGCCGCCGCAGCCTTACCCCGATGCTCGATCAGCCGGCGGTAGGAGGCGCGGATCTCGGCCTCCGCCTCGGCCCGCCCCACCCAGGTCGCGCCCTCCACGCTCTTGCCCGGCTCGAGATCCTTGTAGACGGTGAAGAAGTGCTGGATCTCCAGCCGGTGGTACTCCGGCACCTGGTCGATCTCCCGCAGCGCTTCCATCCGGGGATCGTCGGCCGGCACGCACAGCACCTTGTCGTCGATCCCGGCCTCGTCGCGCATCCGGAACATGCCGATCGCCCGGCTGCGGATCAGGCAGCCCGGGAAGGTCGGCTCCGGGACCAGCACCAGCGCGTCCAGCGGGTCACCGTCCTGACCGAGCGTTTCCTCGACGAACCCGTAGTCGGCCGGGTACTGGGTCGCCGTGAACAGGGTCCGGTCCAGCCTGATCCGACCCGTTTCGTGGTCCATCTCGTACTTGTTGCGGCTGCCTTTCGGGATCTCCACGGTGACGTCGAAGTCCATGACACCTCTCATGGTCGGGCCGGCAATGCCTTAGTCTCCCGTACGTGACGGGGCGGGCGGTCGGATACCGGTGGGTGCTTGCGGGTGGGGTCGTGCTGATGGTGGTCGCGGCCGTGCTCGGCGTGGCGTTGGTCCGGCCGTGGGACGGCGACACCGGGCTCGCCGTCACCCCGAGCCCCACCCCACCGGCCGAGCCGGTGGCGGTGCTGTCGGCGGCCGAAACCGTGCCGGCCCCGACCGCGGCCGGGGTCGAGCGGGCGATCAAGGAGCTGGTCGACGAGGCCGGCGAGGCCGGCAAGCTGAGCGTGTCGGTGGTGGACGCCACCACCGGCGCCCCGCTGTACGAGCGCGCCGCCACCACCGCGGCGATCCCGGCCTCGACCATCAAGCTGCTGACCGCCGCCGCCGTGCTCACCACCCTCGACCCGGCCGACCAGCTCGCCACCACCGTGGTCGCCGGCGACCAGCCCGGCGAGGTGGTGCTGGTCGGCGGCGGTGACCCGACGCTCGCGATCGACGAGCACGGGTTCTACCCGGACGCCGCCCGGCTCGATGAACTCGCCGACCAGGTGCGGGCCGCCCTGCCACCGGGCACCGAGATCACCGAGGTCACCGTCGACTCCAGCCTGTTCACCGGACCGGTGCACGGTCCGTGGGACTCCGACATCCCGGGCGGCGGCTACGTCGGGCCGATCACCGCGTTGATGACCGACGGCGGCCGGAAGGACCCCGACCCTGAGCAGGGGCACGTCGCGTCCGAACGGTGGGAGGAGCCCGACCTCGCCGCCGGCCGGGCGTTCGCCGAGCTGCTCGGCCTGGCCGAGGCCGACGTCGAGCGGGGCGAGGCGCCGCCGCAGGCGCAGGAGCTGGGCCGGGTGCTCTCCCCGCCGATCCAGCGGCTGGTCGAGATCATGCTGGTGCACAGCGACAACGTGGTGGCCGAGGTGCTGGCCCGGCAGGTCGCGCTGGCCCGCGGCGAGCCGGCGTCCTACCAGGGCGGGTCGGCCGCGATGGCGGAGGCGCTGGCGACCGAGCTCGGCCTCACCGGCGTCACCTTCACCGACGGCAGCGGGCTGTCCCGGGGCAACCGGGTCACCGCCGGGTTGCTCACCCAGCTGCTGGCGAAGGCGGTGGACCCGGCGCACCCCGAGCTCGCGGGGCTGGTCACCGGGCTGGCGGTGGCCGGCTGGTCCGGCACGCTCGCCGACCGGTTCGACGACCCGGAGTACGCGCCGGCGGTCGGCTGGGTCCGGGCCAAGACCGGTACGCTCGCCGGCGTCCACACCCTGGCCGGGCTGGTGACTACCGCCGACGGCCAGTTGCTGGCGTTCGCGCTGCTCGCCAACGAGGCGCCGGAGGAGATCCGGGGCGATCTGGACCGGATCGTCGCGGCGCTCGCCGGCTGCGGGTGCGCCTGAGCCGGGTACGGTTGTGAGATGGCGCAGCTGGTGGACTGGGACTTGGCCGCGGCGACCGCGCGCAGCTTGCGCGGCGCCGGTCCCAAGGTGACGTATGCCGAGGCCGCGGCGGTCGTAGCGGAGCTTCGGCGGCTCACCGACGAGGCGGCCGGGCACGTCGCCGACTACACCGGGCTGCGGCCGCAGGTGGCGCATCCGGCGGTACGGGTGGTGGACCGGGCCGATTGGGCCGGGGTCAACATCGAAGGGCTCCGGAACGTGGTCGCCCCGCTGATGACCCAGCTCGCCGGCGACAAGCTCCGGCAGGACGATGGCTTCGCCGCCCAGGTCGCGCCCCGGATCACCGGGGTCCAGGCCGGCACCGTGCTGGCCTACCTGTCCGGCAAGGTGCTCGGGCAGTACGAGGTGTTCACCGGCGACCCCGGCCAGCTGCTGCTGGTCGCGCCGAACATCGTCGAGGCCGAGCGGAAGCTGGAGGCCCATCCCCGCGACTTCCGGCTGTGGGTGTGCCTGCACGAGGTGACCCACCGCACCCAGTTCACCGCCGTGCCGTGGTTGCGCGAACACTTCCTGTCCGAGGTGAAGGCGTTCGTCGAGGCCTCCCGGGTGAACGGCCAGCCGATGGCCGAGCGGCTCCGGGCCGGGGTGGCCGCGCTCGCCGACGCCGTCCGCAACCCGGACAGCCGCGCCAGCGTGCTGGACGTCGTGCAGACCCCCGCCCAGAAGGCGGTGCTGGACCGGCTCACCGCGGTGATGACCCTGCTGGAGGGGCACGCCGAGTTCGTGATGGACGGGGTCGGGCCGGACGTGGTGCCGAGCGTCGCCGACATCCGGCGTAAGTTCAATCGCCGCCGCGAGGCCGCCAACCCGCTGGAGAAGATGCTGCGGCGGCTGCTCGGGGTGGAGGTCAAGCTCCGGCAGTACGCAGAGGGGCGCTCGTTCGTGCACGCGGTGGTGGCGCGGGTCGGCATGGCCGGCTTCAACAAGATCTTCGAGTCACCGGAGACCCTGCCCCGGATCGACGAGATCACTGACCCGGAAAGCTGGATCGCCCGGGTGCACGGGCCGGTGGCCGCCTGAGGGTGGTCGCCGTGTCGCTGGCGCTCGGTTCGCTCGCCGCCGGCGCCGCCGCATGACCGAGCCGGTCGCCACCGTCCGCATCGCCGTACGGCGGGCGCTCAGCCCCCTGTCGCCGCCGGCTCCCGACCCGCTGGCGCTGGTCGCCTGCTCCGGCGGCGCCGACTCGCTCGCGCTCGCCGCCGCCACCGGGTTCGTCGCCCCCCGACTCGGCTGGCGAGCCGGGCTGGTGACCGTCGACCACGGCCTGCAACCCGGCTCCGCCGACCGTGCCACCGCGGTCGCCCGGTGGGCCAAGGAGGCCGGGCTGGATCCGGTGGTCGTGGTGCCGGTGCGGGTCGCCGGCCGGCCCGGTGGCCCGGAGGCCGCCGCTCGGGACGCCCGCTACGAGGCACTCGCCAGCGCCGCTCGGGAGTCCGGCGCCGCCGCGGTGCTGCTTGGCCACACCCGCGACGACCAGGCCGAGACCGTGTTGCTGGCGCTCGCCCGGGGCGCCGGCCCGCGCGGGCTGGCCGGCATGCCCGCCCGCCGGGACCGGGACGGGGTGGCCTGGCTGCGGCCACTGCTCGACGTGTCCCGCGCGCAGACCCGGGCCGCGTGTGCCGTGCTCGGCCTGGACCCCTGGGACGATCCGCACAACGCCGATCCGGCGTACGCCCGGGCACGGGTGCGGGCGACCGTGCTCCCTGCCCTCGTCAAAGCGCTCGGCCCCCGCGTGATCGACAACCTGGCCCGGACCGCCCGCCAGCTCGCCGCCGACACCGCCGCCCTGGATGCCATCGCCGATACCGAGCTGGCCGCCGCCCGTACCGTCCACGGGTCCCTCCGCGTGCCCGCGCTGCGCGAGCTTCCCGACGCGATCCGGACCCGGGTGCTCCACCGCTGGGCGCGCGAGCTCGGCGTATCCGGGTCGGCGCTGTCCCATCGCCACGTGGCAGCACTCGACGCGCTGATCACCGACTGGCACGGTCAAGGCCCGGTCTACCTGCCCGGCGGCCTCACCGTCACCCGCCGGGGCCCCGACCTGCTCCCCGCCTACCCGCCTGCGCCGGCCTAGCCGGCCTGCTTCGGGACGGCGGCCGTCCACCCCAGCTCAGGACTGTGTTGCCCGCCGCTGGCAGGTGTTGAGGGAGTCGAGAGGGGGCACCGGGATCCCCGGTGGCCGTCAACAGGGTTATCCACAGGCACACAGGGTTATCCACAGGTTTCGGAGGGTGGCCTTGTGTGAGGGCGCGGGGTTGTCCACACTCCCCGGGTGACCGACGACCAGTCCCGGGACCAGCGCCCGCTCGACCTCGGGATGGCGCTGCGCGCCCTGCGCCGGCCCGAAGACCTCAGCCAGCGGCAGCTGGCGCAGCGGGCCGGCGTGCCGACGAGTACGGTCGCGCGGATCGAGTCCGGGGAGATCACCAACCCGCAGTTCCGGACCGTCGAGCTCCGGCGGTCGACCGCGCTGGTGCTGCTCGCCGGGGACCATAGGGTGGGCACATGAATCACCCCAGGAAACCCCTGTACGCGCCGCACGGCGTGGCGGCCACCACCCAACCGCTCGCGGCGG
Organism: Natronosporangium sp.; assembly: GCA_036564175.1. GTDB lineage: Bacteria > Actinomycetota > Actinomycetes > Mycobacteriales > Micromonosporaceae > Natronosporangium. Next base: position 20,593 of record DATCKZ010000099.1, on the reverse strand, counting down.
CCGCCGCCGCGAACGTGCTTCGACGCGGCGGCAACGCGCTGGACGCGGCGCTCGCCGCGGCCACCACCCTCACGGTCGTCCAACCCGGCTCGAACGACATCGGCGGCGACCTGTTCGCGATCGTCTGGGACGGGCACCGGCTGCACGGGCTCAACGCGTCCGGCCGTTCACCAGCCGGGTTGACCCGGGAAGCGGTGGCGGAGAACCGGACCCCGGACCGGGGCTGGCCGACGGTCACGGTCCCGGGGGCGCCAGCGGGCTGGCGGGACCTGCACGAGCGGTTCGGATCGCTGCCGTTCGCGGACCTGTTCGCGGATGCGATCCGGTACGCGGAGCACGGGTACCCGGTGTCGCCGGGGGTCGCCGAGAGCTGGGCGAAGGCCGTCGCGCAGCAGGCCCGACTGACCGGCCCCGAGTTCGAGGAGTGGCGGCGGGTCTGGACCATCGGCGGGCAGGCACCCCGGGCCGGCCAGCGGTGGCGGAACCCGGACGCCGCCCGTACCCTCCGGCTGATCGCCGACAGCCGGGCGGAGGCGTTCTACCACGGCGAGATCGCCCGGGCGCTGGCCGACCACGCCACCCGTACGGGTGGTTTCCTGACCACCGACGACCTGGCCCGGCACACCTCGACCTGGGTCGAGCCGGTCGCCGGCAGGTACCGGGGCCATCAAGTCTGGGAGCTGCCCCCCAACGGCCAGGGCGTGGCCGCGTTGCTGGCGCTGCACCTGCTGGACGGCCTTGACCTGTCCGGTGCCGACGGCGTGCACCTGCAGATCGAGGCGATGAAGCTGGCGTTCGCCGACGCCCACGCGTACGTCGCCGACCCGGAGCTGGTCCCGGTCCCGACCGAGGCGCTGCTCAGCCGGGAGTACGCGGCCCGGCGGCGGGCGGAGATCGGGGAGACCGCGGCCGAGCCGAAGCCGGGTGACCCGGCCCGCGGCGGCACGGTCTACCTGTGCACCGCCGACTCGGACGGGATGATGGTCAGCCTGATCCAGTCCAACTACATGGGCTTCGGGTCGTACGTGGCGGTGCCCGGGTACGGGTTCGGGTTGCAGAACCGGGGCGCGGGTTTCTCGCTCGACCCGGCCCACCCGAACGTCGCCGCGCCCGGCAAGCGGCCGCTCCACACGATCATCCCCGGGTTCCTGACCCGGGACGGCGAGCCGGTCGGCCCGTTCGGGGTGATGGGCGGGCACATGCAGCCCCAGGGCCACCTGCAGCTGCTCGTACGCACCCTCGATGAGGGCCTGGACCCGCAGGCGGCGCTGGACGCCCCGCGCTGGTACTGGCACGCCGGTAAGCAGGTGCATGTGGAACCGGCGTACGGAGAACCCGTGCTGGCCGGGTTGCGCGAGCGCGGCCACGAGGTGGTGGCCGGTGGCGCGTTCTTCGGTTACGGACAGGCGATCTGGCGACTGCCGGACGGCGGCTACGTGGCCGGCTCGGAGCCGCGGGCCGACGGCTGCGCGATCGGCTACTAGCGCGGGTACTAGGGTGCGGGGCATGCCACAGCGCTGGTACGACGCGGACATCGAGCGCGTCATCGTCACCGAGGAACAGATCAAGGACAAGACGGTGGAGCTGGCCAAGCAGGTGGCGGCCGACTACGAGTCGGTGGACGACCTGCTGCTGATCTGTGTCCTCAAGGGCGCGGTCATGTTCACCGCCGACTTCGCCCGGGAGCTGGGCCGGCACGGGCCGCGGCTGGAGCTGGAGTTCATGGCCGCCTCGTCGTACGGGCAGGGGGTCACTTCGTCCGGGGTGGTCCGGGTTCGCGGCGATCTCAGCACCGACATCAGCGGCCGGCACGTGCTGGTGGTGGAGGACATCATCGACTCCGGGCTCACCCTGTCCTGGCTGCTGAAGTACCTGACCAGCCAGGGCGCGGCCAGCGTGGAGGTGGTCACACTGCTGCGCAAGCCGGCCGCGATCAAGTCGGCCCCGCCGCTGAAGTACGTCGGGTTCGACATCCCGTCCGAGTTCGTGGTGGGCTACGGGCTGGACTACGCCGAGCGTTACCGGGAGCTGCCGTATGTCGCGATCTTGAAGCCGGAGGTGTATGAGCGAACCGTGAGGTAGCGGTGCTCGCGCCGGGTTCCGCGCGCTCCCGGTAGCTGTGAGTTGCCTGAGCTAGGGGGGAGATCAGGGGGCCGTCGGGAGCCGATGGCGGCGCTCACGGTGTACGGTCGAATCACCGAAATGGCGCGGGCACGCGCTGGGCAGTGACAACGAGCTCGATCAGGAGGAGCCGGGCGCGACGCGCTCAACGACAGCATGGAACGGACCCGATTCTTCCGCCGGCCGGTGTTCTGGATCATCCTGGTGATCATCGGTGCGATCGCGATCGGATCGTATTTCACCGGCCGCGACAGCTACACCGATGTCGAGACCTCGGTGGTTCTCGAGCGGCTGCAGCAACCGGGCATCGAGAAGGTCGTGATCGAGGACCGGGAGCAGGTCCTCAAGCTCGACCTGGCCGAGCCGATGACGATCGACGGGGAGCAGACCACCCAGATCCAGGCCCAGTATCCGGGCGAGGTGACCGAGCTGCTCTGGGACCAGGTCCAGGAGGCGGAGGCGGCCGGCCGGATCACCGAGGCGGTCGACACCAAGGTCACGCAGGAGAGCATCTGGCAGAGCATGCTGGTGATGCTCATCCCGATCGCGATCATCGTGATCTTGATCCTGCTGTTCATGTCCCAGATGCAGGGCGGCGGCGCCCGGGTGCTCAACTTCGGCAAGTCGCGGGCCAAGCAGATCACCAAGGACATGCCGAAGACCACGTTCGCGGACGTGGCCGGTGCCGACGAGGCGGTGGAGGAGCTCCAGGAGATCAAGGACTTCCTCTCCAACCCGGCGAAGTACCAGTCGCTCGGCGCCAAGATCCCGAAGGGCGTGCTGCTGTTCGGCCCGCCCGGCACCGGCAAGACGCTGCTGGCGCGAGCGGTCGCCGGCGAGGCGGGGGTGCCGTTCTACTCGATCAGCGGGTCGGACTTCGTCGAGATGTTCGTCGGGGTCGGCGCCAGCCGGGTCCGGGACCTGTTCGAGCAGGCGAAGCAGAACGCGCCGGCGATCGTGTTCGTGGACGAGATCGACGCGGTCGGCCGGCACCGCGGCGCCGGCATGGGCGGCGGTCACGACGAGCGCGAGCAGACCCTCAACCAGCTGCTGGTTGAGATGGACGGGTTCGACACCAAGGGCGGTGTGATCCTGATCGCGGCCACCAACCGGCCGGACATCCTCGACCCGGCGCTGCTGCGGCCGGGCCGGTTCGACCGGCAGATCGCGGTCGACTCGCCGGACATGGAGGGCCGGAAGGCGATCCTGCGGGTGCACGCCAAGGGCAAGCCGTTCGCCCCCGACGTCGACCTGGACGCGGTGGCCCGGCGTACCCCCGGCTTCTCCGGCGCCGACCTGGCGAACGTGATCAACGAGGCGGCGCTGCTGACCGCCCGGCACAACAAGCGGGCGATCACGAACGAGTTCCTCGAGGAGTCGATCGACCGGGTGGTCGCCGGCCCGGAGCGGAAGACCCGGGTGATGAGCGAGAAGGAGAAGAAGCTCACCGCCTACCACGAGGCCGGGCACGCGCTGGTCGCCTGGGCGATGCCGGAGCTGGCTCCGGTGCACAAGCTCACGATCACGCCGCGCGGCCGCTCCCTCGGGCACACCCTGGTGCTGCCGACCGAGGACAAGTACACCCAGACCCGCGCCGAGATGATCGACACGCTGGCGTATGCGCTGGGCGGCCGGGCGGCCGAGGAGCTGATCTTCCACGAGCCGACCACCGGCGCCGGCGACGACATCCAGAAGGCCACCCAGCTGGCCCGGGCGATGGTGACCCAGTACGGGATGAGCGCGAAGCTCGGAGCCGTGAAGTACGGCACCGATCAGGGGGAGCCGTTCCTGGGCCGGACCTACGGCCACGAGCGGGACTACTCGGACGCGATCGCCGCCGAGATCGACTCGGAGGTCCGGACCCTGATCGAGCTCGCCCACGACGAGGCCTGGGAGATCCTTGTCGAATACCGCGACGTGCTCGACAACATGGTGCTCGAGCTGATGGAGAAGGAGACCCTCTCGCAGGAGGATCTCAAGCGGATCTGCGCCCGGGTGGTGAAGCGGAAGCCGATCTCCCCGTACAACGGCTTCGGCAAGCGCAAGCCGTCCACCGCGCCGCCGGTGCTGACCCCGGCCGAGCGGGCCGCGCTGGAGCAGGCCGACAACAACGCGACCGGCAACTCGGCCTCGGACGCGAAGCCGGAGGCCGCCGAGTCGGAGCAGCCGCAATCGAGCGATCGGCAGCCGCAGCCGGTGCCGGAGTGGGGGCGGCCGATCGCCCGGTCCGACGAGCGGGAGGGATCCAACTGACCCACCTGGGCGACGGGTCGTTGTCATCGACCGAGCCCGACGATGACCTCGCCGGTTACTCGCTCACGGGGGAAGCGGAGCTCGACCATCTGGCGGCTCGGCTGGTCAACGGCCGGGTCGCCGGCCGGCCGGTCGACGAGGCGGTGGACCTCGCGCGGATCGAGAAGGCGGTACGGGAGATCCTGATCGCGATCGGCGAGGACCCGGACCGCGAGGGGCTGGCGCTCACCCCGACCCGGGTCGCCCGGGCGTACGCGGAACTGTTCGCCGGGCTGCGGGTGGACCCGGCGACCGTGGTCACCACCACCTTCGAGGCGAACCACGAGGAGATGGTGCTGGTCCGCGACATCGAGGTCATGTCGATGTGTGAGCACCATCTGTTGCCGTTCCACGGCAAGGCGCACATCGGCTACATCCCGGGCGCGCACGGCCGGATCACCGGACTGTCCAAGCTGGCCCGGTTGGTCGAGGTGTACGCTCGCCGCCCGCAGGTGCAGGAGCGGCTCACCTCGCAAGTGGCCGACCTGTTGATGGAGCGGCTGCAGCCGCGCGGGGTGATCGTGGTGCTCTCCTGCGAGCACATGTGCATGACGATGCGGGGCATCCAGAAGCCGGGCGCGACGACCGTGACCTCGGCGGTCCGGGGAATCTTCGGCACCGACGCGAAGAGCCGGGCCGAGGCGATGGCGCTCATCCTCAACAGCTGACTCCCCGGTCCGCTCCCGCTGGCTCCGGCTGAATCGCCTGGTCAACCAGCCCGCCGAGGCTGCCCAGCAGGCCGGAGCGCCACGCCGGTTCGTGCGATATCGCCCGATATTTACCTGTCGTCATCCGCCAGACGACACACGCGCTTAGACGGTCGGGTCCTTCCCTCAGCAGAGGTGTCGTGTGAAGATGCGCACATTGCGTCTGAATGACACTTCCCGGAAGGGGAATCATGAATCCTCCAATGTGGCGCCGGCTGGGCGTTGCTGGCGCAGCCGGTGTCGTGCTGCTGGCGGCGGTACCCTCCGCCGGAGCGCACGCGCAAACCATCGACGGTGCGGCCGACCAGGCTCAACCGTATGTGGTCGTCATGCAAGCCGATCCCGCCATTGCCTACGAAGGCGGCGTCCCCGGCCTCGCCCCCGCCAGGCCGGACCCGGGCGAGAAGATCGACCCAAGCGACCCGGCGGTCGCCGAGTATGTCAACCATCTGCAGGCTGAGCATCAGCAGACGCTCGCCGACGCGGGCGTGTCCACCTCCGCCCTGCGGGAGAGCTTCACCTACGCGCTGAACGGCTTCAGCGCGAACCTCACCCCCGACCAGGCGGATCGGGTGGCCAAGCAGCCCGGTGTGGCCATGGTGTCCCGCGACGAGCTGCGGCAGGTCCAGACCGATGTCTCGCCGGACTTCCTCGGCCTGACCGCCCGGCACGGCGCCTGGGCGTCCGGGTACGACGGCGAAGGGGTCATCGTCGGTGTGATCGACACCGGGATCTGGCCGGAGCACCCGTCGTTCGCCGATGACGGCAGCTACCCGGAGCCGCCGGCGGACTGGATGGGCGGCGAGATCGCCTGCGAGTTCGGCGACACCGCGCACAACCCGGCTGACCTGCCGTTCGAGTGCAACAACAAGCTGATCGGTGCCCGCGACATGCGGATCACCTACAAGGAGCAGATCGGGCCGGAGGTCTACAACTCGGCTCGGGACTACGACGGGCACGGCACCCACACCTCCAGCACCGCGGCGGGTAACGCCGGCGTCCAGGCGGAGATCTTCGGGGTCGACCGCGGCACCGTCAGCGGCGTCGCGCCCCGCGCCCACGTGGCGATGTACTCGGCCTGCGGCTCGCTGGGTTGCTTCAACAGCGACACCGCGGCCGCGATCGACGCGGCGGTCGCCGACGGGGTCGACGTCATCAACTTCTCGATCGGTGGCGGCCCCGGGCTGATCTCGGCCGACGACATCGCGTTCCTGTTCGCCAACGACGCCGGGGTGTTCATCGCCACCTCCGCCGGGAACGAGGGCCCGGGCGCCGCTACGGTCGGCTCGCCGGCCAACGACCCGTGGGTCATGGGCGTCGGCGCGAACACCCACACCCGTACCTTCCAGGGCACCGCGACCCTCGGCGACGGCACCCGGTTCAACGGCGCCTCGGTGACCGGCGGCGTCGGGCCGCTGCCGCTGGTGGACGCGGAGGACCACGGCAACCCGCTGTGCAACCCGGCGATCACCTTCGAGCCGGCGGTCACCGGCACGATCGTGCTCTGCGCCCGGGGTGGCGGGCTGGCCCGGCTGGACAAGAGCCGGGCGGTGGCGGAGCAGGGCGGCGCCGGGATGATCCTGTTCAACGAGAACGACGCCGAGGCACTGATCACCGACAACCACTACGTGCCGAGCGTCCACATCTCCTTCAGCGAGGGCCAGGAGGTCAAGGCTTACATCGACGAGGCCGGTGATGGCGCTACCGCGACCCTCACCGCCGGCCAGCCGGCCCGGGTCAAGGGCTCGGTGATGGCCGACTTCTCGTCCCGTGGGCCGAACGCGGCCGCGGCGGACATCATCAAGCCGGACGTGACCGCGCCTGGTGTGAACATCCTCGCCGGCACCACGCCCACCCCGAACCTGGGCGCGCCCGGTCAGCTGTTCATGTCGATCAGTGGTACCTCGATGGCGAGCCCGCACGTCGCCGGGCTGCTGGCGCTCATCAAGCAGGCGCACCCCGATTGGTCGCCGGCGATGGCGCACTCGGCGGTGATGACTACCGCCCGGCAGGGTGTGTTCAAGGAGGACGGTGTCACTCGAGCCGACGTGTTCGACGTCGGCGCCGGTCACATCGACCCGGGCCAGGCCGCGGACAAGCCGAACTCGGTTTTCAACCCAGGTCTGGTCTACGACGCCGGCTTCAACGACTACCTCGGGTTCCTCTGCGAGGCGGCGCCGGCGGCGTTCGCCGACCCGTCGGCGACCTGTGCCGCGCTGGCAGCGGCCGGCATCCCGACCACCGCTGAGAACCTGAACTACCCGTCGATCGGCGTCTCGGACGTGGCCGGCACGGTCACCGTGCAGCGGACGATCACCAACGTGGCCGACCGCCGGATCAACTGGCACGCGCTGGCGGACTCGCCGGACGGGTTCACCGTCAAGGTGACCCCGCGGCACGTCCAGCTCGACCCGGGTGAGTCGGCGACCGTCGAGATCGAGATCACCAACCGGCGGGCGCCGGTCGACGAGTGGCGGTTCGGCAGCCTCACCTGGACCGGCGCTGGTTACAAGGTGACCAGCCCGATCGCGGTGAAGGGGGTCGCGCTGTCGTCGCCGGCCGAGGTCACCGGCACCGGCACCGAGGGCTCGGCGAGCTTCGACGTCCAGTTCGGCTACGACGGTGCGTACTCGGCGGCCGGGCACGGGCTGGTCCCGATGGTCGGCGTGACCGACTCGGTGGGCCAGGACCCGGACCAGGAGTTCGACCCGAACGACCCGGTCGGGGTGACCGCGCACGAGTTCGAGCTCAGCGGCACCGCGCATCTGCGGCTGGCGCTGACCACCGCCGACCTCTCGCCGGCCAACCCGGATATCGACCTCGACCTGTTCCTGTTCAACTCGGCCGGTGAGCAGGTGGCGTCCTCGACCCAGGGCGGCACCGACGAGCTGATCGACCTGACCCTGCCCGCCGACGACACCTACACGCTGTACGTGCACGGCTGGCAGACCCTGGGCCAGGAGGTCGGCTACACCCTGCGGACCTGGGAGGTGTCGCTGGACACGGGCGGTTCGCTGACCGTGACCAACGCGCCGACCGAGGCCGCGCTCGGGGAGACCGGCACCGTCGAGGTCAGCTGGAGCGGGCTCGACCCGGCCAGCACGTACCTCGGGGCGGTGTCCCACACCGGACCGGACGGGATCCTCGGGCTCACCCTGGTGAGCGTGACGACCGGCTAGCGATCAGTCAGCGACGCTGACCCGGACGCGCTAGGGCAGATCAGGGTGGTTCCACCACCCGGATCTGCCCTAGCGCATGTCCGGGGCCCGGTACCCGGGCCGGTCAGCCGAACAGGATCAGCACCAACGGGATCGCGCAGGCGAGCGCGGCGACCGTGCTCAGGCCGGCCACCACCCACACCCACAGCGGCGGTGGCCACCAGCCGCGTTCCGCTTGCGCCGCGCTGACGCCGGTGACCAACTCGGCGTTCGCCGACTCCAGCAGCCGCTGGCTGTGCCGCAGCGCCTCGGCTACGGTCGCCGGCTCACTGCCGACCAGCGCCTCGGCGCTCGCCTGCTCCGACGGCGTCGGATCCAGCTGCGGCGGCGGCAGCCCGGCCCGCACCGTCTCGGCGACCAGCCGGGCCCGCTGCAGTTCGAGTTGGCTGGCGACCTGGTCGAGTTCGGCCCGGACCGCGCTCGCGGCCTGGGTCGCGGTCGCGGCGGCGGTGGCCGCTTCCCGGCGCACCAGGTCGAGGGACTGGGCGGCGGCCAGGTACTCCACCCACGGCGAGGCGGTCGGGGTCGGGTCCGGGTCGACCGGCGGCTGCGGCTCGGCCACGGCTACTCACCCACCTTCCCGGCTCGCGCCAGGCCGGCCCGCCAGAGCCGGTGCCGCAGGCCGGCCAGCGCCAGCCGGTCACCGGCCGGATCCGGGAAGCGTACGAGCTGCTCGTGCGCTCGGGTCGCGCCGCGCGGGCCACCCAGCCCGCCGGCGGTGTTGACCACCGCCATCCCGCGCCCGAGTCCGGCCGCGGCGTCATTGGCCGGGTCGAGCGCGCGGCCACCGCCGGCCAGCGCGATCCGGACCCGGCAGTGGTTCGCGATCGGATCAGGCGGTAGGTCCGGGCTGGCCAGGATCAGGTGGATGCCGTTGCCGCCGCCGTGCTGGGCGAGCTGGGCCAGCAGCTCGGTCGCCGGCTCGGCGGTCGAGCCGTCACCGGCCAGCAACCGGGCCACGTCGTCGATCAGGCAGACCAGCCGGGGCAGCGCCGGCTCGCCCGCCTGCCGGCGGGCCAGCTCGCCGGCCAGCAGCCGGAGCACCGCCAACCCTTCCGGCGGATCCGGTGCGGCCGTCGCCGCCCGGACCTGCGGCAGGTACGCCGGATCGTGCGGCCGGGGCACCAGGTCGGCGAAGGTCTGGCCGGACGTGAAGTCGAGCAGGTAGGCGTTGAGCTGGTCCGGTCCGTACTGACTGCACAGTCCATAGAGGATGTTGAGGAGCACGGTGCTCTTCCCGGAACCGGGTTCGCCGACGATCAGCCAGTGCGGGGTGACCGGGTTCATGTGGAGGGTGACCGGCACGTTGCCGGCCCGGCGGCCGATCACGGCGCGGAGGCCGGCTTCGGCCGACTGGGTCCAGAGCTCGCCCGCCGGGAGCAGCTCGCCGAGCGAGACCCGGGCGTCGGCCACGGTCCGGGTGGCGAGCTCGCCGCAGACCCGCGAGATCAGTTCGGCCGGCGGTGACTCGTCGAGGTAGACGTAGGCGTTGAGCCCGTTGGTCGGCTGCTGGCCGGGCGGCACCGGCGCGCTGAACGAGCCGCCCGGCGGGTCGCCGACCAGCGCGTACGGGTTGCGCAACCGCACCTGGGTGGTGTTCGGCAGGGTCTCGGCCAGCCCGGTCGGCAGCACCACCTCCTCGTCCGGCGGCGGTGGCCAGCCGGCGATGATGACGTGCAGGCCGGCGGTGGTCCGGGTGGTCAGGGTCGACAACCGGGTCAGCTCGTCGGCTTCGGTCGACTGTGGCCAGGCTGCGATCACCAGGAGCAGCGTGTGTTCCGGGTCGGTGCGGCCACCCCGTACCCAATCCTCGGCCTCGGTGAGCACCGCCTGCAGGCCGGTCCGACCGGTGACCGGCGGCGGCATGATGCCGGCGTCATGCAGCGGCGCGAACGGCGCGAACACCGCCTCGGTGGGATCCACCGCCCGGACCACCAGCGAGCCCGGCCGGGCGGACGCGAGCAACCGCAGCAACACCGCCCGCAGCAGGCCGGCCACCCGTGCGTCCCGTGCGTCGCCGTCGATCGCGAGGTGTCCCAGCGGTACGACCACCGGGAAGCTTGCGTCGTCGAGCGGGTACGCGGTGCCGACCCGGACCAGTTCCGGTCGGGTGGCGAAGCCGAGCGGGGTGCTGGCCGAGACCGCGTCCAGCGGGGCACCGAGCCAGCCGGGCGCCAGCAGGCCAGCCGCTATCCGGAGCCGTTCGGCGAGTTCGCGGATGCTGCGTTCGGTGGTTGCCGTGCGCGAGCTCGGCACGTATCCGGTCATGACCGTGCGCGCCGCGGCGATGATCGCGGCGGCTTCCCGGTGCGTCGCGGCGGCCCGGTCGAAGTTCGTCCTGATGCCGGCCATCACACCTCCGCCACTAGTTGAGCGAAGGGTACTCGGGAAATCCGGCGAACTGTGGGGGCGCGCCTGTCGAACACCTCACGGATCGCGGTAACGTAATCCGTGTCCTCAGAACCGCTCACTCGTGACGGCCCCGGCCAGCCGGCCGAGCCGGGCGACCCGCTGGCCGGGTTGAGCGATCCGTTCGAGCGTGACGACGGGTACGGCGAGCCGGGTGACTTCGGCGAGCCGGACGGGGCGCTCGACGAGCTGGCTCTTGACGACGACGATTTCGACGAACTCGGTGGCGATCCGGAGTGGTTGGCCGACCTGATGTCCCGCGACTCCGAGCCGGTGCTGCTGGTCTGGCCGCGCGAGGAGTACGAGCAGGTCGACCAGCGCTGGCCGGAGGTGTTGGAGCCGATCGGGGCGGACAGCTGGGACGCCTACCGGCGCTACTACCAGTCGCTCATCACCCGCTGGACGGCCCGGCGGTTGCCGCCGCTGCTGCAGGTGACCGGCACCGCGGACGGGTTCGCCGAGTGGCTGGAGGAGCAGGACGTCGACCCGCTCAGCATCGACTACGTCGCGATGGCCGAGGCGTACGGGAGTTACCTCGCCGACCAGACCGGCGGGGTGGAGCTGCCGCCGGCCGAGACCGACCCGTGCTGGTGCGGTTCCGGGGATCGCTACACCGACTGCTGCCTGCCGCTGTCCCGGCGGTAGGGGTGAGCTGGCTGGTCCGGGTCTCCCGGCTGCCCGGCGCGGCCCGGCCGTTCGCTGCGACGGCGCCGGCCGAGGCGCGGCGCGGTCGGGTCGCCGGGGCGCCGGTCAGCGCCGGCTCGGCTCGCCGGCCGGGCTGCTGGCGGGGGCCAGCTCCGCCGCCGGTTCGCCGGTGACGAACCGCACCACGGCGTCGATCACTCCCGGATCCCGGAGCAGCCGCCGATGCCCCAGCCCTTCGGTGGTCAGCAGCCTGGCGTCCGGCCACGCCTCGGCGTACGCCTGACCATCGGAGTAGCCCACCTCCCGGTCGTACCGGTCGTGGATGACCAGCAGCGGCGGCAGCTCGCCGCCGCTGCGGGTGATCGCGGCCGCCCGGCCGGGGCCGTCGAAGTCCGCCAGGTCCCGACCGCCGAGCCGCTCGATCCGCCGGAGCAGGTTGGCGAAGCCGCGCCGGCCCAGCCGCAGCGTCCGCGCGAACTGCCGCAGGTACGGCATCGGGTCGCCGAACGGGGCGATGAAGACCAGCCGGCCGGCCGGCAGCCCGTCCTGGATCGCCAATGCGGTCGCGGCTCCACCGCCGGAGTGCGCGACGATCGCGTGCGCCGGCCCGGTGACCGCCACCACCGCGGCGAGCGCCTCAGCGACCTCCACCAGGGTGGTCCGGCGGCCGCCGAGCCGGCCGGCGCCGGACTCGCCGTGGCCGAGCGCGTCGAAGGCCACCACCCGCTGCCCGGCCGCCACCAGCGGCGCCACGAACGCGGCGAGCTGGCCGCGGCGGCCGCCCCAGCCGTGCACCAGGTAGGTGATCGGGCCCTCGCCCCACGCCTCGGCGACCACCATCCCGCGGCCGGCGACCGGCACCGCCACGTGAGTGCCGAGCCGGTTCCGCCAGATCGGCCGGGTGGCCCAGTCGGGAGCGGCCGCGAGCGGGGTCAGGAACCGCTCACCCGGCGCGGTCTGGGGATCCCGGCGGTTCGCCGCCGGCGCGTGCGGCGGGGTGCACCAGAGCCGGGTCGCCCACCGGCCGGCCAGCGCCGGGCCGAGCGACTCGAGGATCCGGAACGCCGCCCGGACCAGCCGGAGATTCGCCCGTCTCATAGCACGAACGATCGTGCGATTTCTGCGATTGACCATCGAGCGTCGTTCCCCCCGGACGGTGTGGTCGGTTGGTCAGGTGGCCCGGATCCGGTCGAGCGCGGCGTCGAAGGCGCGACGCGCCCGGGTCTCGGTGGCCGGATCGCGCAGCAACCGGTAGGCGAAGAAGAAGGCGAGCACGATCCCGTCCAGCTCCTGAGCGAACTGGGCCGGGTCGGCGTCCGCCCGGAACTGGCCCTCGGCGATGCCGGCTTGGACCATCTGCCCGATCGAGTCGAGCAGGTCACGGTAGTCGCTCGCCAGCTGGTCGCGCACCCGCCCCGGCTGGTCGTCGAACTCCGGTTTGGCCGAGAGGTAGACGCAACCGGCGGGCATGCCGTCGCGGCAGGCGACCAGCCAGCGCTCGAAGAACGTGCGCAGCCGGGGCTCGCCCCGTGGCTGGGCGAGCGCCGGCAGCAACACCTCGTTGACGAACCGGTCCCGGGCGTGGCCGACCGTGGCGAGCTGCAGCTCCTCTTTGGACCCGAAGTGGGCGAACAGCCCGCTCTTGGAAAGCCCGGCGGACTCGGCCAGGGTGCCGATGGTCAACCCTGCCAGGCCCCGGCGAGCGGCGATCTCGGTCGCCACTTCCAGGACCGCTAGCCGGGTGCTGGCACCCTTACCCATGCCGGCGACAGTAGCACGATCGGTCGGTCAATCGAGTGGCGTGGTGACGAGCGCCACGTGCAACGGATCACTCGATCGAAGTGGCGACCGGGGTGCCGCGCTCGATGGTCCGGGTCACCGTGCAGAGCCGGTCGTGCGACTTCTGGACCATCTCCGGCAGGACCGCCCGAGCGGCGTCGCCGGCCTCGCCGGCCGGGAACACCACCTTGAACGTGACCTGCAGGTTCTCCAGCCGGTTGCCCTCCTCGTCCCGGATCTTGTCGCCGGTGGCGGTCAGCTCGAACGAGTCCGGCTCGGCCCGGCGGCTGGTGAGCGCCTCGACGTCCAGCGCCGTGCACCCGGCGATCGCGGCGAGCAGCAGCTCGACCGGCGAGAACTGGTCCCCGCCGCCGGTGCCGAGCGGCAGCTCGACCCCGTGCTTGTTGGTGGCGACGAACTGACCGGGACCAGTGCGGCGCAGGGAAATCGACCGAAGCGTATCTTCACTCATGGCTCAACCATGCCACGCCGAGCGCCCGCCTAGCCGGATCGGCTAGCCGCGGTTGGCGTGCAACCGCATCTGGATCCGGTACCGGTCGCCGCGGATCACCGACCGCACATACTCGATCGGCCGACCGTCAGCGTCCACAGTGAGCCGCTCCACGTGGAACCCGCAGGTCCCGGAGCGGACGTCGAGCAGCTGGGCGTCGGCACCGCGGATCGGGCCGACCGTGAACACCTCGTCCGCCTCGGCCGGCTGCACCCCGTACGTCTCGGCCAGGAAGGTGTAGAGCGAGCCCTCGCCGAGATCCGCCTCCTCCATGCCGGGCACCAGCACGGCCGGCAGGAACGCGGTCTGCACCCCCATCGGCTTGCCGTCGCCGCTGCGCAGCCGGGTGAGGACGACCACCTCGTCGTGGTCGGCCAGGCCCAGCCGGTCGGCGACGTCTGGCGGCACCGGCTGCCGGCGGATGTCGATGATTTTGGCGCTGGCCCGCAGCCCGAGGCTCGCCATCTCCTGGGTGAACGAAGTCAGCCCGCGGGGCGCGGCGGTGAAGGTCGGCTCGCGCACGAACGTCCCGCGGCCGGGGAACCGGACCAGCAGCCCGTCGGCGGCGAGCTCGCTGATCGCCCGCCGGATGGTGATCCGGCTGGCGCCGTAGTGGTCGCAGAGCTCCGCCTCGGACGGGATCCGGTCGCCGGCCCGCCAGGTGCCCTCCTCCACCCGCCGCCGCATGTCCAGCTCCACCTGGTGGTAGAGCGGCAGCCGGCTGGACCGGGAGACGGTGCGATACCGGGCGGCGGGTTCGGCCATCTGTCCAGACTTCCGTGGCGGGGTGGGCGTGGCTCGTAGGGCTTTACACAGCGGAAAGATTATAACATACTAACGGCATAGCAGGTGCTCCCGAGCGTCCCCGAGAGGACACCGAACGTGACGTTCTTAGCCCGACTCCGCGAGCTGCTCGCGGCGCTGGAAAACCAGGACGCCGCGCTGTCCGCGGCCGCGGACGCGATGGCCGACGCGCTCGCCGCCGACCGGCTGGTGCACCTGTTCGGTTCCGGCCACTCGGTGATCCCGGTGATGGAGGCGTTCCCGCGGTACGGGAGCTACGCCGGGTTCCATCCGCTGCTGGATCCCCGGCTGATGTGGTGGAACGTGCTGGGCCCGGGCGGCGTCCGCGAGTTCCACTGGCTGGAGCAGGCCGAGGGCTACGTCGACAACTTCCTCAACCACCGGCCGATCGGAGCCGGTGACGTGATGCTGGTCTTCTCGCACGGTGGCCGGAACGCGGCGCCGGTCGAGGCCGCCGCGCACGGCCGGCGGCGGCAGGCGACGGTGGTCGCGATCACCTCGTCCCACAACCTCGACCGGCCGGCGACCCACTCCTCCGGGCAGCGGCTGGCCGAGCTCGCCGACATCGTCATCGACACCGGGGTTCCGGCGGCGGACGCGCTGGTCGACATCGCCGGCTGGGACTACCCGGTCGCGGGCGGGTCGACCATCGTCGCCTGCGCCTGCACGAATGAGCTGATCGCCCGCACCGCCAGCAGGTTGGCCGAGCGCGGGGTGAAGCTGCCGACGTTCGTCAGCCCCACCGCCAACGGCGCCGCCGAGGACCACAACGACCGGGTCTTCGCCGCCCACCGCGACCGGGTGCTCCGCGCCGAGCTGCGCACCACCCCAGCGAACCAGCTCGATCCTCATTGAACTCTTCACACGACGAAGGAGACACGATGTCGCGCAGTCAGCAACGCCGTTCCATCCCCACCGGCGGGAGCCGCCGGCGATTCCTCAAGCAGCTCGGGGCCAGCGGGGTCCTGCTCGGGCCCGGCAGTGGGCTGCTCGCCGCCTGTGCCACCGGCGGCGGCGATGACGACGACGACGACCGCCAGACCGGTGAGGTCACCGAGCAGAACCCGTTCGGCATGCCGGAGGACGGCGAGATCGAGATCTGGATCTTCGACGGCGGCTTCACCGACCGGTACGCGGTCGAGCTGCACCAGCCGATCCTCAAGCAGCGCTGGCCGAACGTGCAGATCGACCACCACGCCGCAGTCGACATTGGAGCCGAGCTGCAGGCCCGGTTCGTCGCCGGCGACCCGCCGGACTTCGTCAACAACTCCGGCGACGGGCAGATGGACACCGCCCAGCTGGTCGCCGACGGCCAGCTGCACGACCTGAGCGCGCTGTTCGACGCCCCGAGCTGGGACGACCCGAGCGTGAAGGTACGGGACACGCTGGTCCCGGGCACGATCGAGCTCGGCACCTTCGACGGCACGCCGTACGTGCTGAACTACGCGTTCACGGTGTTCGGCCTCTGGTACAACAAGACCCTGTTCGACGAGCACGGCTGGACTCCACCCCGGACCTGGGACGAGATGCTGGCGCTGTGCGCCGAGATCCAGAGCGCCGGGATCGCGCCGTGGACCTACCAGGGCGTCACCGCACCGCGGTACATGAACTGGCCACTGTTGACGATGGCGGCGAAGCAAGCCGGGCCGCAGATCCTGGTGCCGATCGACAACCTGGAAGAGGGCGCCTGGAAGCAGGACGCGATCCTGCAGTCCGCCGAGGCGATCTACCGGCTCGCCGAGAACGGCTACTTCATGGAGGGCACCGAGGGCATGGAGTTCCGGGACGCGCAGGCGGCCTGGGCGCGTGGCGAGGCGGCGATCATCCCGTCCGGCTCCTGGCTGGAGAACGAGGAGGCGGACGCGATCGCCGAGGACCCGACCTTCGAGATGGCGTACATGCTCGAGCCGCTGCTGACCGAGGACGCGGTCATGCCGTACGAGACCCTCCGGGCGACCCCCGGCGAACCGTACTTCATCCCCGCCGACGCGAAGAACCCGGCCGGCGGCATGGAGTACATGCGGGCGATGCTCTCCAAGGAGGGCGCGCGCGGCTTCACCGAGATGGTCTCCAGCCTCACCTCGGTGCTCGGCGCGGCCGATGACGTCGAGCTGGACGCGCCGGGTCTCAACTCGGCCAAGCAGGCCTTCTCGGCGGCCGGCGAGAACGTCATCAACTGGTTCTACCCGACCTGGTACCCGACCATGGAGAACCCGGGGATCGACCAGGCGACCGGTAAGCTGCTGAAGGCCGACATCAACCCCGAGCAGTGGGCGGAGGAGTGCGAGGCGGTCACCCGGCAGATCCGGGAGGACGACAGCATTCCGAAGCAGACTCGCTCGTAACCCGCTGAGAGTCCGAAAGAGACGGCCGTGCGACACGGAAAGTACCCGTTCATCCTGGCGTTCCTGCTGCCGGGGGTGCTCATCTACGGTGTCTTCATGGTGTCGCCGTACATCCAGGCGATCGCCTTGTCGTTCACCGACTGGAGTGGGTACGCGAAGACCCAGACCTTCATCGGCGTCGACAACTACCGGCGGCTGCTGGACGATCCGCAGCTACTGACGGCGTTCCGGAACAACGTCATCCTGCTGGTGGTCGTCCCGCTGGTGACCGTGGTGCTCGGCCTGTTTCTGGCATCGATGTTGAACGTGGGCGGCCGGCGGCGGGGCAGCGCCGTCGCCGGCGTCCGCGGTTCAGCCATCTACCGGGTGGTCTACTTCTTCCCGCAGGTGCTGTCCGTGGCGATCGTCGCGGTCGTCTTCAAGTACGTGTTCTCGCCGTCGAACGCCGGCGGGATCCTCAACAGCGTGCTGGAGGCGATCGGCCTGGACAGCCTGGCCCGGCCGTGGCTGGGCGAGCCGCGGGCGCTGATCTGGATCATCGTGATCGTGATGATCTGGTCGTTCGCCGGGTTCTACGTGGTGCTGTTCTCGGCGGCGATGCAGGCGATCCCGCGGGACATCTACGAAGCCGCGCTGCTCGATGGGTCGAGCCGGTTCACCACGTTCCGGAAGATCACCCTGCCGCTGGTGTGGGACACCGTCCAGGTTGGCTGGGTGTACCTCGCGATCCAGGCGATGGACGGGTTCGCGCTGGTACACATCATCTTCGGCATCAACGGCGGTCCGGAGGGGCAGGGTGACGTGCTGGGTGTCGCCGTCTACCGGGCCGCGTTCCAGCAGACTGACTACGGCTACGCGGCGGCGATCGGGGTGCTGCTGCTGGCCCTGACGATGGTGCTCGCGTTGGTGTCGATGCGGGCACTCCGCCGGGAGCGGGTGGAGCTGGCATGACGAGGACGATTTCCGAAGAACCCGCCGGGTCGCAGTCGGCGGCCGCCGAACCCGCCGAGCGGCCGGCCCGCCGGCAGACCGCGCCCGCCCGGGAGCCCGGGGTCGGGGCCGGGGCCGCCGCGATCGAGGTGCTGAACGGTGGCTTCCTGCTGATCTGGGGGCTCATCACCACGCTGCCGCTGGTCTGGGCGATCGTGAGCGCTTTCAAGACCAATGGCGAGTTCCGGACCGACCCGATGGGGCTGCCGTCCGGGCTGGCGTGGGACAACTTCGCCCGGGCCTGGAGCCGGGCCAACATCGGGCAGTACTTCCTCAACAGCGTGATCGTGGTCGCCATTTCACTGACCCTCACGATGCTGTTGTCGGCGATGGCGGCGTACGTGCTGGCGCGCTACGACTTCCCGGGCAACCGGTTGGTCTACTGGGGATTCGTGAGCGGCCTGGCGTTCCCGGTGTTCCTGGCGTTGGTGCCGCTGTTCTTCGTGGTCCGCAACTTCGAGGGGCTGCCGCTGGTCGGCCAGTTCCTCGGGCTCAACAGCTACATCAGCCTGGCGCTGGTTTACGTGGCGTTCTCGATGCCGTTCACGGTCTTCTTCTTGACCGCGTTCTTCCGTACCCTGCCGACCGCGGTCGCGGAGGCCGGCATCATCGACGGCTGCTCGCACGTCTCGCTGTTCTTCCGGATCATGCTGCCGATGGCGAAGCCCGGCCTGATCAGCCTGGCCCTGCTCAACTTCCTCGGCCACTGGAACCAGTACATCCTGCCGGTGGTCATCATGAGCGACGACGACAAGAAGGTGCTGGCGCAGGGACTCGCCTCGCTCACCGCGCAGACCGGGTTCCGGGCAGACTGGACCGCATTGTTCGCCGGCCTGGTCATCGCGTTGCTGCCGGTGCTGATCGTCTACATCGTCTTCCAGAAGAAGGTGCAGGCCGGGCTCACCGCCGGGCTCCTGAAGTAGCCTGCCGGTCCGGCCGGATGAAGTAGGCTGGGAGCCGTGGCTCGGCCGAACGAGGTGGTTGCGGCACTGCTCCAGGAGTACGCTGACCTCATCTCCATCACCGGAGGTGAGCAGTTCCGGGTGCGGGTCTATGAGCGGGCCGCCCGGGCGGTGGCCGGTTACCACGCCGACATCTCCGCCCTCGACCTGGACGAGCTGCAGCAGATCCCGAACGTCGGCAAGTCGATCGCCGAGAAGATCCTCGAGTTCCTGCATTCGGGCGAGGTCGCGTCGCTGGAGCGGCTGCGGGCGAAGGTGCCGGCGGGGGTACGGGAGATGACCGCTATCCCGACCCTCGGGCCGAAGAAGGCGATGGTCCTCTACCAGGAGCTCGGCGTGTCGTCGGTGACCGAGCTCGCCGAAGCGATCGAGGCCGACCGGCTGGCCGGGCTGCGCGGCTTCGGGCCCAAGACGGTCGAGAACATCCGGCGCGGCATCGAGCTGCTCCGGCGCGGCGGCGGCCGGGTGCTGATCTCGACCGCGATGGCGATCGCCGAGGAGACCGTCGCCGAGCTGTCTACAGTGCCCGGGTGCGTCGACTGCACGTACGCCGGTTCGCTGCGGCGGATGCGCGAGTCGATCGGGGACGTCGACATCCTCGCCGCCGCCCGCGTCTCGGCACCGCTGATGGACGCCTTCACCCGGCTGCCGATGGTGGCCGAGGTGATCGCCCGCGGGCCGACCAAGTCGTCGATCCGGACCGTCGACGGGTTGCAGGTCGACCTGCGGGTGGTGCCACCGGAGGTGTGGGGCGCTGCCTTGCAGTACTTCACCGGCAGCAAGGCGCACAACATCCGGATCCGCGAGATCGCGGTGAGGAAGGGCCTCAAACTCTCGGAGTACGGGCTGTTCCGGGCCGAGGACGACCAGCTCATCGTCTCCGAGACCGAGCAGGAGGTGTACGAGCGGCTGGGTCTACCGTGGATCCCGCCAACCCTGCGAGAGGACCGCGGGGAGGTGGACGCGGCGCTCGCCGGCGAGTTACCGGAGCTGGTGACCATCGAGGACATTCGCGGCGACCTGCACACCCACACCAACCTCACCGACGGTGTGTCGTCACTGGATGAGATGCTCGCCGCCGCTCGGGCCCGCGGGCTGCGCTACTACGCGGTCACCGATCACGCGAAGAACCTGCCGATGCAGCGGATGACCGACGAGAAGATGCTCGCCCAGCGGCATCAGCTGCGCGAGCGCGCCGGCGACCGGCGGTTCACGGTGCTGCACGGCACCGAGCTGAACATCGATCCAGACGGCGGGGTTGACTGGGACGACGAGTTCCTGGCCGGCTTCGACATCCGGGTAGCGTCCGTCCACTCGCACTTCCAGCAGTCACGGGAGCAGATGACCCGTCGGTTGGTGCGCGCCTGTGAGCACCCGTACGTGAACATCATCGGCCACCCGACCACCCGCCAGATCGGCCGGCGCGACCCGATCGACGCCGACTGGGATGAGGTGTTCAAGGCAGCCGCTCGCACCGGCACCGCGATGGAGATCAACAGCTATCCGGACCGGCTCGACCTCAATGACGAGCTGATCCTGCGCGCCAAGCGGTTCGGGGTGAAGTTCGCGCTGAACACCGACTCCCACTCCACGGTCCATCTTGACTTCCTGCGATACGGGGTGGGGATGGCGCAGCGTGGCTGGCTGACCGCCGACGACATCATCACCGCCTGGCCGCTCGCCAAGCTCCGCCGCTGGCTGCGCCGGTGATCCTCTGACTCGCACCGTTCTAGCGGCTGCCAGCCGGTTGAGCCGGAACCCGCGTAACAGGTTCTTCATCAGTGTAGAGATCGGTGGCGCGCGTCAACCC
>DATCKZ010000098.1:0-3369 GCA_036564175.1 Natronosporangium sp. | reverse complement strand
CTCGATCAGCCGGCTGATCGTGGTCGGGCTGATCTGGTTGCTCAACTACGCGCTCGACTTCGGGGTGGCGGAGCTGATGCTCTCCCCGGTGCAGCAGCTGATCGGCGTCTACGAGACGAACTTCGTCGGCAACGTCAGCGGTGGCGGGTGGGGGCTGGTCCCGCTAGCGCTGATGATCTGCGTGTTCTGGTTCGGGCTGGCGGCGCTGCGCGGGCGGGTCGGCAAGGGGTTCGGCGAGATCGCGCTTTCGTTCGTGCTGGCGGTGGTGCTCGGTGCCGTGCTGGCGAACCCGAGCGGCTTCCTGCTCAGCGACGAGGGCCTGCTCGGCCGGTCCCGGGACATCGGGGTGGAGCTCGCGGTCACCGCGGTGCAGACCCCGGACGAGGATCCGCCGCCGTGCGTCCAGCGGGTGCCCGGCAGCGGCGGCCCGCTGGTGGACGGCTGCTTCGTCGACGAGTTGGGCGGCGGCCCACCGCCGACCCGCAGCGACCCGCAGTATCTGCGCTGGATCATGCAGATGTGGCTGGTGGACCTGTACGTCCGCCGGCCACACCAGCAGATGGCGTACGGGCAGCGACTCGACTGTCCACTGGTGCTCACCGTCCGGGGCACCGATGAGCCGCAAGGGAACCGGTGCGACGCGCCCTATGAGGAGGGTGGCGACCACCCGTGCGTCGACACCTACAACCAGATCCTGCTCACCGACGCCGCGACCGCGCCGGAGGCGCCCGGCGCGGACCCGGACAGCTATATGTACGACATGATGCACCCGGACGATCCGATCCCCGGCTGCCCGGAGGGCGCGGAGCTCGCCGCCTACCTCGACCAGGGCAGCGGCGACCGGATCGCGGTCGGCTTCCTGCTGCTGCTCGCGTTGCTGGTGCTCGCCACGTTCCTGGTGGTCGGGGTGCTGATCCCGATCATCGTCGGGCAGCTGATGGTCGCCATCCTCGCGGTCGCGCTGATCTTCGTGCTGCCGATCGCGCTGCTCGGTGGCGGTGGCCGCCGGATCCTGTGGCGCTGGTTCGGGTTGCTGCTCGCCGCCGCCTTCATGATCATCGTGTCGCTGGTCGGGCTGTCGCTGATGCTCATCACCACCGAGCTGCTGCTCCAGAGCCACCAGCGGTTCTACTTCATCAACATGCTGCTGGTCGGGATCAGCTCGGTGCTGTTCCTCACCCTGCAACGCCGGATGCTCAGCGGCGCGCTGGCCGGGGGCCGCGGGGTCGGCGGCGCGCTCAGCCGGATGAAGATCGGCGGCTCCGGAGGCGGTGGTGACCCCGGCGACGCCGGCTGGACCAGGGCCACCGCGATCGGCTACGTGCCGATCGACCGATATCAACGGGCCCGGCGGGACCGGGCCGCCACCTACCGGGCCACCCTCTACGCGAAGGAGGCGCAGGACAAGCTCGCCAACCGTGGCAAGTGGATCCGCCGGATCACCAGACGATCGGAGTGACCGATGGCGCGCTACCGGTTCTGGATCATCCTGGCGGTGGTCGCCGGCGCCGCGCTGTTCCTGCTCAACCGGCCGGGCGACGACGATCCGCCGGCCGAGCCCGCCGCCGGCGCGCCGACCACGCAGCCGGCCTCGCCGCCGGCTGGCGATCCGGTGGCCGATCCGGCCGGCCCACCCACCGGCCCGACCGGCGAGCCGGCCCCCGGGGCGACCACCCCAGCGTCCCCGGCCCCGGCGGTCGAGCCGGAGGGCCACTCCGGGGTGACCGAGGAGGAGACGCTCGATCCCGCCGCGGCGGCCGACGCGATCGCCGCCGCCGAGCGGTTCGCCGAGGTCTGGGGCACCCCGCACCCGCAATGGCATGACCAGGTGACCGCGCTCACCACCCCCCACCTCGGCGATCAGCTGGCCATCGCCTATCCGCCGGCGGCCGAGCACCGGGTCACCGGCGACGGCGAGATCCACATTGGTGCGCCCGAGTGGGCGCGGGTCGGCGTACCCACCGACGACGGGATGGTCGTGCTCGACGTGGTGCTCGTGGACGGTGAGTGGCTGGTCTCGGGCGTGGACTGGCGGCCGGAATGACCCTGGGCAGGCTGCTGCGCCGGCGCGCCCGCCCCAGCCGGACGCTGCTATTGATCGCCGTGGTCGGCGTGGCCCTCTGCTGCTGCGGCAGCAGCCTGCTCGGGTTCTCGGTGTTCGGGGCGGTGAGCGGCGGTCTCCACGACCCGGCGCTGATCGCCTGCCAGCAGCCGCTCGGCGAAGGTGACCCGGCGGCGGCCGCCGCCCTCGACGACGAGCAGCTCGGCAACGGCCGGATCATCGTCGAGGTCGGGGTGGCGATGGGGATCGCGCCGCGGGCGTGGGTGATCGCGGTCGCCACCGCGATGCAGGAGTCCGGCCTGCGCAACCTGGACCACGGCGACCGGGACTCGCTCGGGCTGTTCCAGCAGCGACCGAGCATGGGCTGGGGCTCGCCGGAACAGATCATGGACCCGGAGTACGCGAGCCGGAAGTTCTACGAGCGGCTGCTGCAGGTCCCCGGCTGGGAGCAGCTGCCGCTGACCGAGGCCGCGCAGGCGGTCCAGCGCTCCGCCTATCCGGACGCGTACGCCAAGCACGAGCCGCTCGCGGTGGCGGTGGTGAACCTGGTCGCCGGCGGCGCCGCCAGTGCCGCCGCGTTCGAGGGTGACCTGCGGTGCGCCGGGGTGGGCGAGGTCACCGCGGCCGGCTGGGCCCGACCGGCGCCCGGCCCGATCTGGTCCGGCTTCCGGACCGCCGCCCGGCCTGACCACTATGGAATCGACATCGGCGCACCCCGGGGGACCGAGATCCGGGCCGCCGCCGACGGGGTGGTGACGCTGGTCGCCTGTAACGCCAGCCTGAACGGCGCGCCGTACAGCTGCGACGTCGACGGCTCGCCGGCGGTCGCCGGCTGCGGCTGGTACGTGAACATCCAGCACGGCGACGTGGTGACCCGCTACTGCCACCAGGCTCGCCGGCCGGACGTGTCGGTCGGCCAGCAGGTCGCCGCCGGGCAGGTGATCGGGGTGGTCGGCTCCAGCGGCCGCAGCTCCGGCCCGCACCTGCACTTCGAGGTCGAGCTGCTGACGCCCGACGGGGCCCGGGTGCAGACCGACCCGGTGGCGTTCATGGCGGCCCGCGGAATCAGCTTCGAGTGCGGCGGGGTGCCGGCCGACTGCCAGCCGGTGTACGGCGACCGGGTGGTCGGCTAGCCCCGGCGGCCGGGCGGTCGGCTAGCCATCGCCGGTCGTCGACCGATCGGGTATCGGGGACGGCTGGCTAGTGGAACCCCGGGGGGAAGGGGCTATCGTTGAGTGGCGGCCGGCGGCGTGACCTTGGCTACCTCGCGGAGTCCAACCGGGGAATCTCCAGACCCGCGGGGTGCA
>DATCKZ010000097.1:0-100901 GCA_036564175.1 Natronosporangium sp. | reverse complement strand
GCCTTGCCCGCTGGCAACAGCACGTCAACCGATTCGGACGTGCGGTCTGGATGCTGGCCGCGCACAACGACACCGCCCACCTCGAACAACACCGACGGGCATGACCGACATCGATGATCCGCTGCTGGACCTGTGCCGGCGTATGCAACGAGCCTGCCGACCCATTCGGCGAGCTCGGATCCTATCGCCGGGCAGGACGGTGATGCCTGACCGGAACGCGGTGGCGAGGATGGCCCGGTTCCGGTCGTCACGCGCCGTCCCGGTGCGCGCGGTCCGGGCCGGCGGTCTGGTCGCCGAGCAACCGCTCGAAGCCGGCGATCAGGGCGTCAAGGATGAGGGTGAAGCGCGCTTCGACGGTGGGGAACCCGGCGGCGATGGCTTCTCGCACAAGCGGTAGCTCATCGATTTCAGGATCGCCGGCAGTGCTCAATTCGGTGGCGCCGGCGGGCCGGGCGAGGTGCTGGCCGACCACTGACGCGGCGGTCGCGTGCACCATGCGCAGCGCGACCTGCGGGGTGAACCCGGCGTCGGTCAACAGCTCGAGCAGGTGCTCCAACTGGAGCAGGTTCCGGGCGGTGATCCCGGGTCGCGACGCGATGAGCGCCACGCAGTTCGGATGCGTCGAGAGCGCTCGGTGCAGGGCGTACGCGTAGCGGGCGAGCACGGTCTGCCACGGTGCGCCGGCCTCGGTGGGACGTGGCTCGTTGCTGGAGAGTGCCTCGGAGCTGGGGAGTGCCTCGGCCAGGACGTGTTCGATGATGGCGTCTTCGAGCACATGCTTGTTCCCTACGTGGTGGTACAGCGTCATGGCCTCGACGTCCAGTTCACGGGCGAGCCTGCGCATTGAGAGCGCATCGGCGCCCTCCTGATCGACCAGCCGCACCGCGGCCTGGAGGACCTGCTCCCGGGTCAGTCCGGCGTGCTTGCCCTGTGCTCGAGCGTTACCCACGACACTCCCACTTTCGTTGCCAAGTCTTACGGGGTAAGACTACCGTGGAACCGAAAGTCTTACGCCGTAAGAGTTGGAGGAGCCATGACCCTGGCGGAAACCGTACAAACGACGCGTCGCTGGGATAACGTGCGGAAGGCCGCGCAGATCGGCGCCGGCCTGCAGGCGGTCTGCATCGCGCTGCCGCTGCTGGACCTGTGGGTGTTCGGGTCCGTCGAGCGGCACGTACAGCGGGCTTACCCGGAGTGGGGGCCGGACGAGGTGGCCCTGGACCGCAACGCGATCGTCATCTACCTGGCGATCGTCGGCGTACTGGGGCTGGCGGCGTGGCTCGGCACCATCTGGGCCGCGAAGCGCGACTGGCGGGTGCGCGGGACGGTGACCACGCTCTTTGTCGCCGGGATGGGCCTGCTGGGGATCAACGCCGGGCTCGGCGGGGACGCCTACGACCAGATCGTCCCGCCGTGGCTGGGGCTGACGCTGCTGGTCATCCCCGCACTCCCGGGAGTCACCGCGCTCGTGGCGGCCTGGGCAGGGCGGCATCAGCGATGACGGGCCGTCCCTGGAGGGTCGTTCCCGTGGCGCCGATGAGGACCGGGATGCGCGGTTGAACCCGATCGCCCCCAGGGCCGCGAGGGCAAGCGGATAACCCCGCACCGGCCACGATGGTCCTGACCCGGGCCGGCAGGTAGCTCGGACTGTCCACACTGCTTCGCCGCAGGCGCGATGATCCGGGTATGAGATGGCGCCGCTGGGAGCGCGATGCCAACGGCCGACCGGGGTTGACGGTTTCGCCTAGGCTCAGTCCGGAATCAGGCCGTATCACCTAAGGGGACGCATGCGCAAGCCGGTCAAGATGGTCGCCGCACTCCTCGTCGGGCTCGGGCTCGGTGCCGTGGTCGGTTCGGTCGTCGGCCTGGCCGCCGTCTGGTCCGGGTTTGCGATCGCTGGGCTCGGGGTCGCGTTGTTCTTTGTGAGTTCGACGGACGATGGCGTAGTCGACGGCGGCCGCGGCGCCACCAGCACCGAGGCCTTCCGCGGCGCTCCCAGCACCGGGGTCTTTCGCGGCAGCGGTGCCGGGGACGACGCGTCGAGCGGGGAGACCGCCGGTGCCGCCGACCACGGGCAGGCCCAGGGGCGTTCGCCGGACCTCAGCCGGCTCAGCGGCCTGGGCGGCCGGGTGGACGAGCTGCTCAGGCTCGCTGAGGAGCAGGCCAGCCAGCTCCGCGCCGAGGCGAAGCGCGAGGCTGAGGAGATCGTGGCCGCCGCTCGGCGGGAGGCGAACGCGATCGTGGCCGAAGCGCGCCGCGGAGACGCAGAGCGGACCACCTGAGTTAGGTAGCCGGCTGCCCTGAACCAGGTAGTCGTTGCGGTGTTGCCGGCACCCCGGATGCCGGGATGCTGCTGGAAACCGACTCAAGGAGGCCAGCATGCAGAAGGCAGCGATCAGCCTTACTACCGGCATGGAGGACCCGGAGAAGGTCACCGTCGCGATGCTCGTCGCGGTGGCCGCGGCCGAGGAGGGCCGGCAAACGCTCATGTTCCTCACCAAGGAAGCGGTACGCCTTGCCACCAGTGGCGTCGCCATCGGGGTCGCCTGCGACGGGTGCCCGGCGCTGCCGGACCTGCTGAAGCGTTATGAGCAGGCCGGCGGGCGGTTCCTGGTCTGCCCGATCTGTTTCAACGCCCGGCAGCTCGATCAGGCCCAGCTGCTCCCGAACGCGGAGATCGGTGGCACGGTACCGCTGTGGCAGTGGATCGGTGACCAGGGCGCCGTCACGTTCAGCTACTGATGAGGGTGGGGTCGTCGTCATGGTCCGAACCCTCGACACCGAGGACCTCGCTGAGCGGGTCAGGCGGGTCTACCGTACGGTCGCCACGAATCCCAGCGCTGAGTTCCACTTCGAGACCGGCCGGGCGCTGGCCGAGCGGCTGGGCTACCCGGCGGCCGAGCTGGCCGCGATCCCGGCCGGCGCGGTCGACTCGTTCGCCGGGGTCGGGTACTTCCTCGACTTGGCCGCGCTCCGGCCCGGGGAGACGGTGGTCGACCTCGGCAGCGGTTCCGGAATGGACAGTTTCCTGGCCGCCCGGCAGGTGGGAAGCGGCGGCCGGGTGATCGGGGTGGACATGACCGACGACCAGCTGACGAAGGCCCGGCGGCTGGCCACCGAGGCCGGCATCGGCAACGTCTGGTTCCAAACCGGTCGCATCGAGCGACTTCCGCTCGAGGATGCGGTAGCCGACGTAATGATCTCCAATGGGGTCATCAACCTCTCGCCATCAAAGCCGACCGTGTTCGCCGAGGCTGCGCGGGTGCTGCGGCCCGGCGGCCGGCTGGCGCTCGCCGACATCGTCACCGAGCGGCCGCTGCCGGCGGAGGTCACCGGTAACGCCGCCCTCTGGGCGGCGTGTATCGGCGGTGCTGCCCAGGCCAGCGACTACCTGATCGCGATCACCCAGGCCGGGTTCGAGGTCGAGGAGGTACGAGAGAACCGCCAGTACCGCTTCCGGTCCACCAGTGCCCTCAACGCCACCGCCAGGTGGGGCGTCAAAAGCGTCTCGATGCTGGCTCGGCGGCCGTCCCGAGGTGCCACGATGAGGTGATGCAACGGCAGTTCCTGGAGCGGGAGTACGAGCTCGCCGAGCTGGCCGCGGCCGTGGACCGGGCAGCTGGCGGCGCGGGCAGTGTCGCGCTGGTTTATGGGGAGGCTGGGATTGGCAAGTCCACCCTCGTCGACACGTTCCGCCGCCAGCTGCCCACCGGCGCCCGGATGCTGGTGGGGTACTGCGACGACCTGAGCACCAAGCGGACGTTCGGGCCGATCCGAGACCTGGTCGGGGACGTCGGCGCCGAGCTGGCCCGGGCGCTGGCCGCCGGCGGCGACCGGGACCGGGTCCTGGTGGCGTTGCACGAGGAGCTGGACCAGCCGAACCGGCCGACCGTGCTCGCCATCGAGGACGTCCACTGGGCCGACGAGGCCACCGGCGACGCCCTCCGATACCTGGTGCGGCGGATCGCGACCTTGCCGGCGGTGGTGCTGCTGACCTACCGCGATGAGGAGCTCACCGAGGACCATCCACTCCGGCAGCTGCTTGGGTTGGCAGCCGCCGCGCCCCGGCTCTACCGGCTGCGGCTGCGCCCGCTCTCGGAGGCCGCGGTCCGGCGGCTCAGCGCCGGCCTGCCGGTGGACGCCGGGCATGTCTACTCGGTCACCGCCGGCAACCCGTACTTCGTCACCGAGCTGCTCGCCGCCGGCGCCGGTGAGGCGACCCCGCCGACCGTCGTCGACGCGGTGCTCGCCAAGCTCCGGCGGCTGGACCGGCCCGAGCGGGAGGCGCTGGAGCAGCTGGCGGTCATCCCGTCCGCCGCGGAGCTGCGGTTGGTGGACCAGCTCGTACCCGGTGGCGTCGGATCACTCGCCGCCGCCGAGCGGCTGGGCCTGATCGCCGCGAGTCCGGACCGGGTGTCATTCCGCCACGAGCTCACCCGCCGGGCCATCGTGGACAGTCTGACCCGGGTCCGGCGGATGGCGCTGAACCGGCGGGTCCTGGCGGTACTGGTCGACCAGCCCGGCGTCGACCTGTCCCGGCTGGTCCACCACGCTGCCGAAGCCGGCGACCCGGCGGCAATCGCCCGGTATGGTCCGGCCGCGGCGAGCGAGGCTGCCCGCGGCGGTGCCCACCGGGAAGCGGCCGCCCACTACCGGCTCGTCCTCGAGCACCGGGACCGGTTTCCGGCCGCCGAGCGGGCCGACCTGCTCGAGCGGTACGCGATCGAGTGCTACCACGTTGGGTACGCCCAGGATGCGTGCGAGGCGCAGGCGGACGCCGTGGCATTGCGCCGCGAGCTCGGCGACCCGGCCCGGCTCGGTGCCGCGCTCCGGTGGCTGTCGCGGATGCGTTGGTGGAACGGCGACTCCGCCGAGGCCGAACGCGTCGCCGGGGAGGCGATCGAGGTACTGGAGCACGCTGGCGACCCGCGGCTGCTCGCGCTGGCCTTGAGCAACCGGTCGCAGCTGGCCGCGCTGGCCTACCGGAGCGCCGAGAGCATCGAGGTCGGCGAGCGGGCGGCGGCACTGGCCCGGCAGGTCGGCGACTCCGCGATCCTCGCGCACGCCCTGACCAATATCGGTCTGTCGTGCGCCAATCGCGGCGACCCCCGGGGGCAATCGACGATCGCGGAGGCGCTGCGGGTGGCGCTCGACGCCAACGAAACCGAGCACGCCCTGCGTGCGTACATCGGGATCGCCTCCGACCTGCTGGACCAGTTCCAGCTGGCCGAGGCGGGCCGGGTGCTGGCCGCTGCGATCGAGCTCGCCGAGGAGACCGAGCACCTGGCGTTTCACAGCTTCCTGACGCTGGAGCGGGCGCGGCTCACGCTCGCCCAGGCCCGCTGGGATGACCTGGCCGAGGAGGTGGAGTTCGCGCGGGAGGCCAGCCAGCCGGGAGTCAGATGGGGAGCGTTGCTGGTGCTGGGCCGGATGTGGGTCCGGCTGGGAAGTTCGCAGGCCGAGCCCACGCTGGCGGAAGCATGGCAGCTCGCGGTGCGGATGCGGGAGCTGCAGCGAACCGGGTACGTAGCAGCCGGGCTGGCCGAGGCGGCCTGGCTGCGCGGTGACCACGAGGCGGCGCGGGCGTGGGCCGAACCGCCGTTCCGCGAGGCATGTGAGCTGGACGCGGTGCATTTCCAGGCCGAGCTCGGCTGGTGGCTGACCGCCGCCGGCCAGCCAGTCCCGCCGATCGACACCGACCACCCGTACGCGCTGCTCGCCGCCGGCCGGTGGCGGGAGGCCGCCGCCAACTGGCGAGCCGCCGGCTGTCCGTACGAAGTGGCGCTCGCGATGGCGCAGAGCAGTGACCCCGACGACCTGTTGGCCGCGCTGGCCACCGCCGACCGGCTCGGCGCCGAGCCGCTGGCGCGGCTGATCCGGCGCCGGCTACGGTCGCTAGGTGTCACCCACCTCCCGCGCGGTCCGGTCCGGACCACCCGCCACAACCCGGCCGGGCTCACCGCCCGGCAACTGGAGGTCTGCCGGCTGCTCGGCCAGGGTTTGACCAATGCGGAAATCGCCGAGCGGCTGGTCCTGTCAGTCCGCACAGTGGACGGACATGTCGCCGCGATCTTCGACAAGCTCGGCACCCGCACCCGCCAGGCGGCTGCCGCGCGCGCCGCCGAACTCGGCATCGCCCGCCCGATTCCAGCCGATCGGCCGGTGCGCCAGTAGCCTCGGGGCTCCTGAATGCTTTCCGTTCAGGGATGTCACCGATGCCGAAGTCAGGGCGGTCACCGATATCGAACCCGGTCTCGGGTGGGCGACAATTTGCGGCATGGCCGTTTCCCGTGGGCAGGCGAAGGTAATCGTCGCCGGGCTTAGCTGCCTGGCGGTAGCCGGGGCAGCCGGCGTGCTGTTGCGCGACCGGGTTCCGCCGCTGGACCAATGGTTGCTGGAGCATTTCCGGGCGCCCGGGGACTCGGTGTCTGCGCAGGCCGCGCGGGCGGTCACCGGGCTGGGCACGCTGCTCGGGCTGGCGGTGCTGGCGGTGGCGCTCGTCGGGGTCTGGCGGAGCCTGCCCGCGGGCCGGCTTAGGTTGCTGGTCCGGGCCGGGCTGGTGCTCCTGATCTGCGCGGCGACCGCGACGTCGCAAGCGGCCTTCCAGCGGCTCGGGCCACCGGTGGTGGCCGAGGACTGGACCTATCCCAGCGGCACCGGGGTCACCGTCGGAGCGATGGCGGTCACCGCGGTGGTGTTGGCGTACCGGCTCTCGACCGGCTGGCGCGCCACCGTGCTGGCCGCCGGCGTAGCCGCGATGGTCATGGTTTCGATCGGCAGGATCGCGGTAGGCGAGCACTACCTGCTCGACATGGCCGGCGCCGCGCTCATCGTCACCGGAGCGGGACTGCTGGTTGCCGGCCTACTCGGGCTGCTGCCCGCTGCCCGGACCACCGCGATCGCCGCCAGCAACGCATAATTCGCCGGCTGAACGGCCGGTTAGGAGTGGCCGAACTTTGGTACACTTCGGCCGATCATGGCCGTTGATGAGGTGGCGCGACCAAAGCCGGTCGCGCGGGATGCCGGAGAACTTGTCGCGCGGCTCAATGAGCTGCGGCTATGGGCGGGTCAGCCGTCACTGCGGACGCTCCGGCGGCTGGCCGGCACGACGACTGCGCCCAACGGGGCGGTGATTGACGCCCTGCCGACCAGCACCGCCTCGTATCTGCTGAACGGCCGCGGCCTGCCGCGCCTGCCTCGGCTGGAGCTGGTCGAGGCGTTCGTGACCGCCTGCCTGCGGGCTCGGGAGGAGCCGGAGCCGGTGATCAGGTCCGAAGTGGAGCAGTGGCGGGCGGCGTGGCACCGGCTCGCCGGCGGGCAGACCCTGACCGGTCCGCGATCCGCGACCGCGCCGGCGGCCTCACCGGCCGACTCGCCGGCCACTGTGGGCAAGCGGGATGGCGGATCCGGCAAGCCGGCACACCGGGCCAGTTGGCGGCCGGGCTGGCCGGTGACCGTGGCGGCCGCCGTCGCGGCGGCCGGGCTCGCCCTGGCCGGGACGCTGATCGTGACCAATGGGGAGGATGGTCCGGCGGATCCGGCCGCGATCGTTCCGCCGATCTCACCGGCGACCGAGATTCTGCGGGGGAGTGTCCCGGCGCTGACCGACCAGGAAGGGATCGACCTGGACACCGGTGAGGTCGGGCCGCAGGAGACTCCCGGGATCGACATCAGTCCGTGGGCGCTGGGCAACCACGTGACCGCCAATGACAACGCCCTGATCGAGCTGCTTGCGGAGCCGGGCGAGGTCAGCTACGAGCGGTGTGCCCGGGTGCCGGCCGCAGACCTCACCGACCAGGTACGCGGACTCTACGATGTGGATGCCGGGGCGGCGCTGTGCGTGTGGACCCGCGAGGGCCGGGTCGCGATGCTCGTCCTTACCCAGAAACCGTCCCAGCAGCTCGGCGTACTCTCCTTCGACTTCGTCGTCTGGGAACCGTGACCGCCCGCGCCCCGTCGCGCTTCGACGCGACGAGGGCGCCGCACCGGGTTACTCCGGTGCGGCGCCGCTAGCATCGGTGCTAGCAGGTGGTGAGGCTCCAGGCACCCACGTCCTGCCCAGCTCTCTGGCTCAGTGGATGGTTCCTGGTTGGGCGGAGAGGAGGGTTTGGGTCCAGCCGCTGGGGTCGACGGGTTTGGCGCTGGTGATGTCGGTGCCGTTGCCGTCGTGGGGGTTGCGGTCGAGGTAGTAGGTCATGGAGCCGTCTGGTTTGTGGGCGAGGTAGACGCCGCCGCCTGGGGAGGTGAGTTGGTCGAAGACTTGCCAGGTGGAGCCGCGTAGGTCGAAGCGGTTCCATTGGCCGGGGCCGGTGATGTGGTAGGCGATGAGTCGGCCGTCGGGGTGGTTGCCCAGTAGCCAGTCGGGTCCGGTGGTGGTGAGGGTTTTGAGGCTGAAGCCGCGGCCGATTTCGGTTCGGCCGCTGATGTTTGCGGTGGTTGGCTTGGTGGCGTTGATGGTGTAGCGGATGAGGGTGTGGTTTTCGCCGGCGATGCCGTAGAGGTGGCCATTGCCGTCGTAGGCGAGTAGGCGGTGGGTCCAGCCGCCGCCGAGTCTGACTGGTGGGTTGAAGGTGACGGTGCCGTTGTTGGTGCCGATGTCGATGCGGTAGAGGTTGCCGTCGGTGTCGGTGACCAGCAGGGTGTTGAAGTTGAGGGTGGCCAGCGTTTGTGGGGTGAAGCCGAGGCTGGCCTGCGAGGTGACTGCGCCGTAGGTGCGGCGGCCGGTGGCGTCCACGATGGTGTAGGTGAGCCGACCATCCGGCAGCACCCCGTACACCGACGCCAACCCTTGCGGCCCGGCAGCCGTCCACCAAGTGGTCCGCCGCTGCGCACCGGCCCAGCTGAAGCTGAAGTGGATGTGGTTGGTGTGGCAGCTACTCGGCGAACCGTCGCAGCGGTACGGCTGCCAGCCGGCCGACGGGCGGTAGGCCTCCCAGATCTGCCGGTTCCAGATGATGTACATGATTCCGAGCCGCCGTACCATCGCGTGCCGGTTCCCGTACTGGTCGGTGGCGAGCAGCCAGTTGAGCAGGTCGGTGGCCTTTGCCCGGTCGGTCGCGTTGTTGTAGTTGAAGTGGTAGTCGAGCGCCCGGCCTTCCTTGTGCTCGCTGGTGCCGCCGTCGCCGCAGGCACGGACGATGCCCCAGGTGTGCGAGCCGTAGGTGGCGTTCAGCAGGTTCTTGAAGTCGACGACGCCCGGCTTGGCCGAGCCGCTGCAGGTGTCCTGCGGGTCGTAGGCCGCGTAGCCGTCGATGCTTGGCGGGAAGTGGGGGGTGGCCGGCGCCGCGTTCGCCGATGCGCCGATGGCCACCAGTAAGGACGCCAGCATCGTCAGGCCGAGCAGCCCGCCCAGCGCCCGCCGGGCGAGCGGTGCGGTTGTGGTGTTCATTGGATTCGTTCTCCGGGGATGAATTGGGGAGGGGTGTTTTGGGTGCGTTGGGGGAAGGGACCCGCACCGGGTGACCCGATGCGGGTCCCTTGGGGGACTCCGGCTACCGGAGGCTCAGCTGGTGCAGAAGTCGCGCCAGGCGGCCTTGCCGGGCTCGTCCCGCAACCGGTAGTCGGCCGCGCCCTCCTGGCTCCAGTCGATGTCGAAGTACTGGACGAACAGGGCACCTTCCGCGCTCAGGTGGGCGGTCAGCTCCCGCAGCCAGCGGGCCCGACCCTCACCGGAGTCGCCCTCGATCAGGCCACTGCCGGTCTCGGCGATGCCCCACGGCAACCCGATCTCGCGGCTGGTCTCGATCACCCGGCGGAAGATGTCCTCCACCGGCCGGTAGGCGTTGTTCTTCCAGCCCGGGTTGTAGAGGTCCCACGCGATCACGTCCAGGTACTCGCGACCCGGGAAGTAGTCGGTCCAGTCCCGCCCGGACTGCGGGTTCACGGTCCAGCCCATCAGGATCAGGGTCGCGTACAGCCGAGGGTTGTCCACCTCGGAGGCGAGCTCGGACAGGTGCCGCCAGGCCCGGCGGTACTCATCCGCTGTGTACTCGCCGCCCTGGATGTTGTCCTCCGGCTCGTGGAAGAACGACCAGTAGATGTCCTGGTCCCGCGGGGCTTCCCGGAACCACCGGCTGAGCCGCTCGTCGTGCCGGCCGGCGATCACGTCGGCCGGCTTGGCCTTGAACGAGACCACCATCGGGCGGCCGTCGGCGTCCACCTTGCCGGGCCAGTCCGCGGGCAGGCCGGGATAGAAGACCCGGACCGACTCCAGCCCGCCGTAGTAGCTGTCGAGCCGGGCCAGCGCCTCCTGGTAGCTCTCGCCGCTGGACTCCGACTGCCAGGAGGCACCGCAGAGGGTGCCGCCGCCCGGCGCCGGTTGGCCGCCGGAGCCGCCGATCGCCAGTCGCGGTCCCTGGCTGCCCTGCTCGCTGGAGTGGACCGACACCACCGTCTGGCTGGCCGAGTTGACCAGGGCGAACTCGTACACGCCCGGACCGTCGACCACCCGGCTGACGTCGAAGGCCAGCGTGTCACCGTCGCCGACTGCGGCGGTGGTGACGACCCCGCCCAGCTCCGGCCGATCGGCGTAGCTGGTCGCCTCGTCCCACTCGCCGGTCACCTCGCGCAGCTGCACCTCCGGCGGCCGGCGGTCGTCGCGGTTGAGGGTGAGCACCAGCTGGACGCCCTCGCCGACCGCGGTTCCGTTCGGGACCTCGAAGCGCAGGTACGCCTCGCTGTGCCAGTCCTGCCAGGCTGACGCGGTCAGCTTCGCCGCGCCACCGTACGCCTGGTCGGGGCGCTCGGCGACCACATAGGTGTCGGCCACGGCGGGCAGGTCGCCGGCGGCCGGCGCGGCGGCCGGCCCGGCCTGCTCATCCTGGGCGGCGAGCTCCTCGGCGGCCGGCTGGTCTTCGGGAGCCGCCGGCCGTTCCTGGGCGGCGGCCGCCGGGTCAGCGGATCCGCTGCTGCCGGCCTGGCCGGTCTCGGCCGGTTCCCCGCTCGGCAGCACGTCGGCGGCGGCCGCTCCGGCCGCGAGCGCGAGCGCGGTGACGCCGATGGCGGCGGGTACCAGGGTCCGCCAGGAGCGCAGGCGTCGCAGCCGGGGGGCCGCGGTGGCGGCGTCGGTAACGCCGCGCCTGCGGTGCGGTTCGGGCATTGAATGTCCTTTCACTCGGGGGGTCATGGCCGGGTCGGGCGGTCGCCCTGGCCCGTGCCGAGATCACCCAAATCGACCGCGGCCCGTCCAACAAGCGATTGAACGCAATGGAACAGTATTGGCCGCCCTGGTCAGCTGTCCGGGCGGGCGTCCCGCCCCGTCCAACCCCTGGAACGGGGGTTGGACAGCGATTGGGTAGCGGTCAGGTCGCGGACCGCCACCGAGCGTCGGTTGTGTACTGATCGCCACGGAAGTCCAAGCTGATGGAAGTACGGTGATGCGCCGGTTAACCGCAGATCAGCCCTGAGATGACCGGGTTGCCGCGAATGTTGCCGTACTCGCGCGGCCACGGACCGTCGGCGAGCGGCCAAGCAGCCGGCGCGTGTAAAGCGAGCCTCAAGATTTCGTGATCATCCGTCGCGCTGATTGCAATGGCCGGCCATGATGGGGGGGTATCAAGGCGCGACCACGCGCCTCCGGTGCGTAATCACAACAGCCTGACCGGATGGCGGGGACGGGTACGGCGGGCAGGGGCCGACATGGGTTTTACAGCCGATCTTCAAGCGAAGCTGACCGAGCTTGCCGAAATTGCTTACGAGAAGCTCAACCGAGAGTTCTTCATCAACCTCCCGGACCGACCGCCCGGTGGGCCGCCCCAGAACCTACCTTCCTACGCCGCATACGAGCACGACTTCAACGTCCTCTTCAATACGGAGACGGCGCGGTTCTGGCAGTTCGCGGAGGGCAGTCCACAGATCTGCGAGAGCATGCTCAAAGCGCTGGGCCCCGGGGGCGAGCCACTCGACCCCGACCAGGCGCTCGAGGCCCTCGGCGACATGTCCGGTGCGCTCTCGGTGGCGGAGCACATCCGGGCGGTCGAGAAGGAGTTCGGGCCGATCGCCACCATGATCTCCGGCTGGCACGGGACGGTCGCCGATTTCCTCGCCGCCCTGCAGCATCAGGCGGGGGAGGAGGACGAGCACGGCGTGATCGACCGCCAGGTCGTCTACGTCGCCGCGCTCGGTGCGGTTGTCGCGGCGGTCAAGGCGACCCTGGAGCGCGCCCGCCAGGACGCCCTCGCCCTGATCGACGCGACGATCGAAGCCTTGAAGGACTACCTCGACGGTCAGGACAACGGCTCCCGAGACTTCCTGTTCCGGGTGGTCGGCGCGGTGGCCAGCGTCATGGGCGCCGGACCGTGGGTCGGTGTGGCGATCTCCTTCGCCGACTACTTCACCGGGCTGCAGTCGGCCGCGCCGGAGGACCCGGGTGAGGTGAGCGTGACCGTCGAGGGCGACAGCGTCGCGGGGATCATCAGCTCGATGGGTCAGGCGATCACGCAGTTGGAGACCAGGATCGCTGACCAGGACGACGCACTGGCCAGGGGCGTGCGGAACGCCCTGGACCGGATCGACGGCTCGGTGCTGGACGACTTCAAGCTCGTACTCGACGAGCTGGCCACCGACCCGGCCGGGTACTCCCGGCCGGACGGCGGGAACCTGGCGCTGGTGTACGAGGACGCGTACAAGGCGGGGGCGGTGTACTTCTCCGCGGCCGCCGCCCACTACGACCGGGCGGCGGCCCGGCTGGAGCTGCTCACGCTGGGAGTAGAGAACGCGTTCGGGCAGTGGTTCCCCAACCTGTCCGGGCAGGTGCCGTACCGGGCGGCCTGGGGCGAGCTCGTGACCACGTTGCAGACCGTGCTCCGGGACAGCCGGGACTATCTCCACCGGTCCGGCCAGACCCTCTGCGACGTCGTGGTCGATCTCGCGGCGCTCGACGGCGTCAACGCCGACCGGCTGCAGGCGGCGGCTCAGGAACTCGAGTCCGATCCGGACATCACCACCATGGAGGAGCTGGCGGAGCGCGCCGAAGCGCAAACGACCGGACCGATCCGCGGCGGGATGCCGATGTAGCGGAACCGCGCGGCGGCATCACCGGCGCCCCGGCCGCATGAGAAAATCCGGGCCATGCCGTTGCTGTTCTCGTACGGGACGCTGCGTGACCCGGCCGTGCAGAAGGCCACGTTCGGCCGGGAGCTGACCGGCCGCGACGACCAGCTGCTGGGCTACGCCACCGAGCTGCTGGAGATTACCGATCCCGACGTGCTCGCGGTCAGCCGGCAGACCCATCACCCGATCCTGGTCGAGACCGGCGACCCGGCGGATCGAGTTTCCGGCTCGGTGTTCGAGCTCACCAACGAGGAGCTGGCCGCGGCCGACCGGTACGAGGTCGGCGACTACCACCGGGTGTTGGCCCGGCTCGCCTCCGGTGAGCAGGCCTGGGTGTACGTCGGCAGGAAACCCTGACCGGCCGCCAACAAGGCCGAAGCTGATACCCGCCGGCGCCAAATACCGGGGTACGCGGTTGTCGCTCCTGGATAACCGCAGTCGGTAATCCGACTGGGGACGGCTCGCCGGCTACGCCGTGACCGAGATCGACCGCATCATCACCGACCTCGCCGAACCCATGTAGCTCGACCGCCGGGCCCGGACGGTCGCGCTACTGCGCTGGGCCGGTGTCCGGCCCGGCGAGCATGGTGAGCAGCATGATGCTCGGTTCGGTTGCGCGCACCGTGTGCGGCAGTCGCGCGGGCAGGTGGATCCAGCACCCGGGCACGGCGGTGACCTGGTCCTCGCCGAGGGTCAGCGCCAGCCGTCCGCGCACCACCTGGATCACCACCGGCAGCGCCGAGCTGTGCTCGGTGAGCTCCTGGCCGGCGGCGAAGGCGAATCCGACCACCCGCAGCCGGTCGTCCCGATACAGCACCCGGCTCAGCGTCCCATCAGCCGGAATCTCCAGCTCAGCTGCCAGGTCGGCGATCACGGTCGCGGTCACGACACCCTCCTCCCGCGCAGTCGCGCGACACCCGGTCCGATCAAGCCAACCACTGGCGCGGTCGGCCGGTCCCGGGCCGAAAGACCCGGGTCGTAGGTGACCTTGGGCCTAGTCGGTGAGCCTCGACTTCCGCCAGGCTCCGGTGAGGTAGCCCGTTACCCGTGAAGGAGGATGTGGCGGTGGCAGGCCGGCCGCGCGGCAGCTGGTTGGTGGCGGCGAACGCGGTGGTGCTGGGCTGGCTCGCGGCGGTCGCGGGGAGCGTGGTCCTGTTCGACCCGCTCGGGTTGCCGGACTGGCTGCCGGTGCACATGTTCCTGCTCGGTGCGGTCAGCAGCGCCATCCTGATCTGGAGCGAGCACTTCGCGGTCGCCGTGCTGCACTCCCACCAGCCAGCCTTGTGGACCCGGGTGGCCCGGCTGGCCGCGCTCAACGCCGGGACGCTGGCGGTGCTGGTCGGCCGGGTGGCCGGGGTGCCGGCACTGCTGGCGGCCGGTGCGGTGACCGTGGTCGCCGCGGTGGCCGGGCACATGCTGCTGCTGTGGCGACTGCGGCGGCGAGCGCTGCGCGGGCAGCTGGCCGGGATCGTCGAGTACTACCTGGCGGCCGGGGTGGCGCTGCTGGCCGGCGGCACGATCGGCGCGCTGCTGGGCACGGGGGTCGGCGGCACCGGCTGGCACGACCGGCTGTTCGCCGCCCACGTGCACCTCAACGTCCTCGGGTGGGTGCTGCTGACCGTACTGGGCACCCTGTTCATGCTCTGGCCGGTGGTGCTGCGGACCCGGATCGGTGCCGGCACCGTCGCCGCGATGCGGTGGAGCCTGCGCCTGGTCGGGGCCGGTTTGGCGGTGGCGATCGCTGGGATGCTCGCCGGCCTCCGGCCGATGGCCGCCGCCGGCCTGGCCGGCTACCTGGCCGGGGTAGCGGTGGCCGGCCGGCCGCTGCTGAGCGCCGCCCGCGCCCGGGCGCCTCGCTCCGGCGCGGCCTGGCAGCTCGCCGCCGCCATGGGCTGGCTCGCGGTCGGCGTCACCGCCGATGCGGTGATCGTGGCGGTAACCCCGGCCGCCGAGCTGCACCAGCGGCTGGCGGCGCTCGGACCGGTGCTGCTGGTTGGCGTGATCGCCCAGGCGCTGCTCGGCTCGCTGGCTCACCTGCTGCCGGTGGCCGCCGGTGGCGGCCCGCAGGCAGTCCGCTCGGCCACGTCCACCATGGACCGAGGTTGGCCGGTACGGCTGGCCGCGCTGAACCTGGCGGTCGGGCTGCTCGCTGTGCCCGGGCTACCCGGTCCGGTTCGCGTCGCTGGCTGGTGGCTGGCGGCGGTCGCGGTGATTGACGTGGTGGCCCGCGCGGTCTGGCTGCTCGCCGGACCCGCGATCAGCCGGCTCACCCCGCAGCGGCGCACCGGCCTCGGGGTGGCCGCCGGCGGTATCGCCGGGGTAGTCCTGACCGTGCTCGCGGTGCTGGTCGCCGGCAGCGGCATCGCCCCGACCGGTGCGACGGTGGGCGGCACCGGTGTCCGGGAGGTGCGGGTCGAACTGGGCAACCTGCGGATCACGCCGTCCGTGCTTACCGTCGCCGAAGGCGTCTACCTGCGGCTGGTCGTGGTCAACCGGGACACTCAGCCCCACGACCTGCGGCTCGACTCCGGGCAGCGGACCGCCCTGCTCGAGGCCGGCGAACAGGCCACTCTCGACGTTGGTCAGGTTGACCACGAGATCAGCGGCTGGTGCACGGTCGCCGGGCACCGGGCCGCCGGCATGACCATGCAGATCCGCCCCGGCGCCGGCCCTGCCGCCCCGCCCGCCGAGGCCCACCATCATGACGGGCTCACCATTCCGCAGACGCCGTTGGACTTGGCGGCGCCGTTCAGCCCCGGGTTCACCCCGTATCCGGCCGGGCTCGATCCGGCACCGGATGCCACCGTGCACCGGGTCGAGCTACGGGTGACCGAGCGGGAGCTGGAGGTCGCGCCGGGCACCCAGCAGCCGATGTGGACATTCGGCGGGACCGCGCCGGGCCCGGTGCTGCGGGGTAAGGTCGGTGACCTGTTCGAGATCACCCTCCACAACGACGGCAGTCTCGGGCACGGGATCGACTTCCACGCCAGCGCCCTCGCGCCGAACGGGCCGATGCGCACCCTGGCGCCCGGTGAGCGGCTGACCTACCGGTTCCGGGCCACCCAGGCCGGGATCTGGCTCTACCACTGTTCGACCGCGCCGGTGCTGCACCACGTCGGCAACGGCATGTACGGCGCGGTCATCATCGACCCGCCCGACCTGCCGCCGGTTGACCGCGAATATGTGATCGTGGCGAGCGAGCTGTACCTCGGCCAGCCGGGTAGCCCGGAGCAGGTTGCCAAGCTGCGTGCCGGCACCCCGGACGCGTGGCTGTTCAACGGTGCCGCCGCCGGCTACACCCACAACCCGCTACCGGCTGCGGCGGGGGAGCGGGTCCGGGTCTGGGTGCTCGCCGTCGGCCCCTCCAGCGGGGTTTCGTTCCACGTCATCGGCACCCGCTTCGACACCGTCTACAAAGAAGGTGCCTGGCTGCTCCGGCCCGGCAGCGGCCGCGGTGGGTCGCAGGTGCTCGACCTGGCCGCCGCCCAAGGTGGCTTCGTCGAGCTGACCTTCCCCGAGCCGGGCGACTACCCGTTCGTCGACCACAACCTGCGGCACGCCGACGCTGGCGCGGCGGGTATCTTCACCGTGACCGGGCCAGGTAGGTAATCGTGATCGACTGGTGGACAGCCGTACGGTTCCTGCACGTCACCGGCGCCGCGCTGTGGGTCGGTGGCCAGCTGCTGCTCACCCTGGTCGTGCTGCCGCTGGCCCGGCGTGCGCTACCCGCCGAGCAGCGCGCGACGGTGCTGACCGCGGTTGGCCGCCGGTTTGGCCGGCTCACGCTGCTCGCGTTCCTGCCGCTGCAGGTCGCCACCGGCGTCGCGCTCGCCGTTCAGGCCGGTGTCACCCCGGCCGAGCTGGCCGAGCCGGGCTACGAACGCACGTTGGCGGCCAAGCTGATCCTGGTCACCGTGGCCATGCTGGCCTCCGCCGGCCACGGCATCCTCGCCCGTCGCCGGCCGGTGCTGGCCCGTGCCGCGGCCACGTTCGCGCTGGTCTGCTCGCTCGGCATCGTGTTCCTCGCCACCGCACTCGCCAGCTAGCCTCGCCCGCGTCGGCGAACCTGGTGGCCATCTGGAGATCTTCCTGGAACTGGGGACCGCGACTTCCAGGCGCTCAACCTGCACGGCATCGGCGGTGTCTACGGCCAGCAGGGTCGCTACCATGCGGCGCTCGACTGTCTCGATGAGACCCTGCAGATCGCCCACACCTTTGACAACCAGACCGGCTCTCCTTGACGGGGCGCCTTGGCATGTGCCAACATTAGTTGGCACATGCCAAGGAGGTCGTATCGAACGTGGCCACACCAACCGGCGACGAGCTGATCCGGCTGCTCGCCGCGCTCAGCAGCCCGCACCGGCTCCGCGTGGTCGCGGCGCTGGTCGGGAGGCGCAACTACGTCAGTCGGCTCGCCCGCGAGCTGAACATCAGCCGGTCGCTTCTGCAGGTTCACCTGCGAAAGCTGGAAGCCGCCGGCGTGATCTCCGCGACGACCGAGGTCTCAGAGGAAGGTAAGGCGATGAGGTTCTACGAGGCGAAGCCGTTCAAAGTGCTGCTGACGCCGGAGGCGATCGCGGTGGCGGCCCAAACACTTACCACGATGGACGGAAAGGAGGCCGAGTAGATGAGGGGGGCGTTCCTGCTCGCCGTCCTGGGCATGGTGATGGTGGTCGTGGTCGTCCTGATCTGGCAGGTGTTCGCCACCTCGCGGGCGCGCGCCGCGCTGGCCCGGGAGGACGAGTATCGAGGGCTGAGCGCCCGAGCCCTGGTCGCCGAGGAGCAGGCCAACCGCCGGCTCGACGACATCGCCGCGCAACTGGCCCAGATCCACGGCCGACTCGAGAAAATCGAGCGAATACTCACCGTCGTGGAGTAACGGTTAACGGTCCTGGGCTGCCGACCGCAACTCGGCAGCCCAGGCAACGGCGTCGCATGCACCACCGCGCCGGTGAACCGGCGCGGTTTCCTCTCGCACGTTCCACCAACCTTAGGAGAACACCGTTCCCATGCTCCCTGCAAGCACCCACGCCGTACGGTGGGCCGCCGCCACGCTGCTAGCGGTCACACCAATGCTGGCAATGCCAGCCACGGCCGCGGGCACCGGCGGCACTATGGCCGCCGCTGTCGTTGCCGCCGACACCGTTGTCCGTAATGGACGAATCGAGCTGCCTGTTCCTACCGTGGGCGCTGTACTGGGTC
Source organism: Natronosporangium sp. (assembly GCA_036564175.1). Lineage (GTDB taxonomy): Bacteria > Actinomycetota > Actinomycetes > Mycobacteriales > Micromonosporaceae > Natronosporangium. Next base: position 82,649 of record DATCKZ010000097.1, on the reverse strand, counting down.
TACTGATCCGGTGAGTTGCCGACGCTGATGGCCGGGGCGGCGCGGGTACCGCGCCGCCCCGGCCGAAGCCCGCCGCCGGGCTAGCAGTGCCAGAGCATCGGGGTAACGAGTTGAGCGTCGGGTGCCACTCGGGATTCGTAGTAGACCTCGCCGGCGATCGCCGAGGTATCGTCACTGATCGATGTCACGGCAACCTGGTGCCCGCGGGCGGCGCCGGTGGTCTGGGGATGCGCGGTGCCCACCACATACCGCCCGGTGGGGTCCATGGCCGCGACGATGACGCTGTGCTCGGCGTACTCCGGCGGCAACGGCAGCGCGGTGACGTCACAGTCGAGCACCGGCAGCGGCGTGCCCGCCGCCTGCAGCGGCGGCGCCCTTTGGTCACCGCCGCCCGGAGGCCACAGCTGGGTCGCCGCCGGGATCACCGCGACCGCCGCCAGCATCGTGACCGCGCCACCGACCATCGCGACCCGGCGGCGCCGGACCTGTTGGCGTCCGATCTGGACGACCGTGTCCAGGTCGATGCTATGCGGTGGTACGTCCAGGTCGTCGCTCGGCCAGCCGTGGATGTCCGATCCGTACGTCATCATGGCCGTATTCCCCTCCCCAGCGGATACGCTGACTCGATGAGCTGTTGGCGCATGGCGGCGAGGCCGCGCGCTGCCTGGCTCTTGACCGTGCCGGTGGAGCATCCGAGCACCGCCGCGGTCTCCTCCACTGAGAGGTCACACAGGTAGCGCAGCACCAGGACCGCTCGCCGCCGTGGCGGCACCTCGGCGAGCGCCGCCCGCAACAGCTGCCGTCCCTCATTGCTGAGTGACTCCGGCACGGTTCGTCCGGGGTCCGGTCGACAAGGACGACCCGCGACCACGGTCGCCGCCGTTCCCCGAGGAACTCGTTGACGCGCACTCGGCGTACGTAGGCATCAATGTTGTCCGCCGCCCGAACCCGGCGCCATTTCCGGTAGAGAATGAGTGCGGTCGATTGCACCAGGTCTTCAGCGAGGTGAGGATTGCCGCACAGCAGGTCCGCGGTCCGGTACAAATGATGCAGGCGAGCCCGCATGCACTCGAGGTAGTCCCGCTCGGCGCCGGCCCCATCACCGCTCCCTCCGTGTGGCCCTTCACTCAACCTGATGCGACGGCGCACCGGGGGGTTGCCCGTACGGCGACCTCGCGCGACCTGGGCGAACCGGCCGGTTTCTGTCGGTGGTGGGCGGTACGGTGCGGGAATGCCGACCCAGCTTGGACCCGACGAGCATCTGGCGGCGCTGCTCAGTGCCGGTGAGCGGCTGCGCGATGCCGCGCACCGGGCCGGCCCGGCCGCGCCGGTCCCGACCTGTCCCGCGTGGGATGTCCGGAAGCTGGTGCTGCACACCGGCATGGTCCACCGGTGGGCGCGGGCCAACCTGCGCGGCGAGCCGGCGAACAAGACCAGGCATTGGCAGGACGAGGGCGCGGCCGTGCCCGATCTGCTGGCCTGGTTCGCGGATGGGGTGGCGGCGTTGGTGGAGACGATCCGGGCTACGCCGGACGATGCGAAGGCGATGGTCTTCCTCAAGGACGCGCCGCCGCCGCGCCGGTTCTGGGCCCGCCGGCAAGCCCACGAGACCACCATTCACGCCGCCGATGCGGTTGCCGCGGTGCTGGGCCGGGCGCCCACGGTGGACGATTTCCCGGTCGACCCGGCGATCGCCGCCGACGGCATCGACGAGCTGCTCTGCGGGTTCATCACCCGCGGCCGGAACAAGCTACCGCTGACCCGGCCGATGACCATTGTGGTGTCAGCACAGGACACCGGGCACGCCTGGACCATCGTGGCGAAGGACAACGCGCCACTGGCGACGACGATCGGGGCCGCCGACCGCCCGGACATCCAGCTCACCGGCACGGTTGCCCAGCTCTACCTGGGGCTGTGGAACCGCGGCGAGGAGGTCATCGAGCAGGGCGACGCCGACTTCCTGTCGATCTGGCGCAAGTCGATCAAGGTCCGCTGGAGCTGAACCCGGGATCCCCCGGCCACCGGTGCCGGGGCACCGATGATGCCGGCGTTGTTGACTCCGGCGCACCACCGGCTGCTGGTCATGAGCCGGCTGCTGGTCACGAGGCTGCCCCGCCGGCCGGGCCACCCTTGATCGTGCCGAGGCCGGGCAGGAACCGGCCCACCCGGGCCGCGTAGCCGGCGTACGACCGCCCGTGCGTCCGCAGCAGGTAAGGCTCCTCAATCGCCCGCACCTGCAGCTCGACCGAGCCGATCAGCACGACCGTGGCGAGCACCGCCAGCAGGTTGCCGACCATCAGCGTCATGCCCAGCAGAGTCGCGCACATGGCGGTGAAGACCGGGTTGCGGACCAACCCGAACGCGCCGCTCGTGACCAATGTGGTGCGTTCGGTCGGGTCGACGCCGACTCGCCAGGAGCGGCCCATGTCCGCCTGTGCGACCAGCGTGGCCACCAGCCCGGCGACCGCCAGGACGGTGCCGGCGACCCGCACCGCTGGATGGTCCAACCAGCTCACCGGATCCATCCCGGCAAGCGCGGCGACCGGCCCGGCGAACCCGAGCCCGATCGCCGCGATGAATGACAGCTTGGCCCACCACGCCGGCGAACCGGCTGGGCCGGCGGCCAACCGCAGTCCGGTGTCGCCGGTGCGGCGCCGCAACACCAGGCTGCGGACGCCGAACGCGAGCAGCAGCCCGAGGATGTAGAGGCCGAGCGCGAGCACCGGGATCATCGGATCAGGCTAAGCCGCGCAGGCCTGCTCGGCCAGCTGCGGGCTGAGCTTCGCCGGCGGGGGCGCGGCGAGGATCCGGTCCAGCCCGGCCCGGGCCGCCGACAGCTCGTCGATCACGCGGCTCAGCCGTTCCCGTTCCCGGCGCAGCTCCGGCAGCAGGTCGGCGCACACCGGGGCGAGCGTGTCACCGTTGTCCACCATGCAGGGCAGCAGCTCGGCGATGGTGGCGGTGCCGAGCCCGGCGGCGAGCAGGATCCGGATCCGGCGCACCGTGTCCACCGCGTCGTCGTCGTAGTCCCGGTAGCCGCTGGGCCGTCGCTTCGGCGTCAGCAGGCCCTGCTGCTCGTAGTACCGGAGTGACCGCTCGCTACTTACCGGATCGGCCGCGGGGTGGCCAGCTCCGGCGCGAGGTCGCGCTGCATCCACGCGACATCCCACCAGGCGCCGTGCTTCCAGCCGATCCGCCGGAAGGTGCCGACCGGCTCGAACCCCATCGCCCGGTGCAGCCCGACGCTGGCGTCGTTGGGCAGCGTCATCCCCGCCGCGGCGGTCCGGAAGCCACGGTCGGCGAGCCGCGCCAGCAGCACCTGGTAGAGGGCCCGCCCGGCGCCGGTCCGCCGCCGGCCCAGCTCCAGGTAGATGCTCACCTCGCAGGACCAGTCGTACGCGGCCCGCGGCTTGAACTGGCTGCCGTAGGCGTACCCGACCACCCGGCCGGCGCCCTCGAGCACCAGCCACGCGTGCCGCGCCTGCGCGGTCGCGATCCGGCGCGCCATCTCGTCCGGCGTGGGTGGCTCGGTCTCGAACGAGATCGCGGTGTCCCGGACGTACGGCGCGTAGATCTCGGCACAGGCGGCGGCGTCGGCCGCGGTAGCGTCCCGGATGGTCAACCCGGCGGGCAGGGTGGTCGACGCAGGCATGGTCACGATAGTAGCCAGAGTGAGCCCTATAGTGAACACGTGGATGCCCTCGACCTCACCGCCTCGTTGGCGGCCAGCCTGCAGGCGGCCCGGCTGGCCAGGAACCTCTCGATCGGCGCGCTGGCGGCCCGGTCCGGGGTCTCTCGAGCGATGATCAGCAAGATCGAGCGGGGCGAGGCGCAGCCGACCGCGGTCCTGCTCGGCCGGCTCTCGGCCGCGCTGGGCATGACCCTCTCGGAGCTGGTGGCCCGGGCCGAGCGCGGCGACCGCCGGTTGGCCCGGGCGGCCGACCAGCCGGTCTGGACCGACCCCGGCACCGGCTACCGCCGGCGGGCGGTCTCGCCACCGGCCGGCGGGCCGCTGGAGCTGGTCGAGGTGGACCTGCCGGCGGGAGCCGAGGTGTCCTTCCCGGCGGAGGCGTACGCGTTCATCCACCAGCAGATCTGGGTGCTTGAGGGTCAGCTGCGGTTCCGGGAGGGGGATGCCGGGTACGACTTGCACGGCGGGGACTGCCTGCAGTTGGGGCCACCGGCGCCCTGCACGTTCCACAACCCCACCCAGCGGCCGTGCCGGTACCTGGTGGCGCTGACCAAACGTGACGCGTTCGGCTAAGTCATCGATGGTGGCGCTACGACGACATGTAGTAGATTGGTGGCGTGGTTCGTCGGAACGAGACCGCCCGGCTCGGCGACCTGGAGCGCGCGGTCATGGAGGTGCTGTGGGCGAGGTGCGGCTCCGAGGCCGATGACTCGGCCGGGCTCACCGGGCGCGAGGTGCTCGCCGCCCTGACCGGCCGCGATCTCGCGTACACCACCATCATGACGGTGCTGGACCGGCTCGCCGGCAAGCAGCTGGTGCAGCGGCAGCGGGACGGCCAGGCCTGGCGATACCGGCCGGCCGCGCCCCGCGAGGCGTACGTCGCGCAGCTGATGCTGGAGGCGCTGGACCTGGCCGGCGCCGACGGCAGCGACCGGGACCGGTCGGCCGCGCTGGTGCGGTTCGCCCAGTCGGTCAGCGGCGAGGAGGCCGAGCTGCTGCGACAGGCGCTCACCGAGCAGGCGAGGCGGAAGCCATGAACGCGATCACCCTGGCGGTGCACTACGCGGTCGTGCTGGCCGGCTGCGCGGCCGGCATGGTGCTGCTGGCCCGAGCCCGCTGGGTGTGGCGGCTACCGCGCGCCGGCATCGCCAGCTGGCAGGCGCTCGGGTTGGCGTTCGGGCTGGCGCTGATCGGGCTGCCGCTCACGCTCGGCCTGGCGCCGTACCTGGCGGCCGACGGAGTCACCGTCGCCGAGGCGCTGCTGCGGCTCGGGCCGGAGCTGGTCCGCGGTGACCTGCCGGCCGGATTCGGGCCGGCCCACCTGGTCGCGATCACCGCCGGCTTGCTGATCGCCGCCCGGCTGCTGTGGGTGACCGGGCTCTGCCTGCTGCGTACCTGGCAGGCCCGCCGCCGGCACCGGCAGCTGCTGGCGCTGGTCGGGCGGCCGGACCCGGTCGCACCGGGTGCGCTCGTGCTCGACCACCCGCACGCCGCGGCGTACTGCCTGCCCGGCCTGCGACCCACCATTGTGGTCAGCGCCGGCACGCTGGCGCTGCTGCGCGGGGAGGAGCTCGCCGCCGTGCTGTGCCACGAACGCTCCCACGCCACCGAGCGGCACGACCTGGTGCTGCTGCCGTTCACCGCGCTGTCCCGGGCGTTGGCGCCAGTACGCTGGCTGCGCGGTGCCGACCAGGCGGTGGCGTTGCTGGTGGAGATGCGGGCCGACGACCGGGCCCGGCAGCGGTATCCGGAGGCGCTCGCCGCGGCGCTGCGGCGGTTCGCCGCCGCTTCCGGCGCGGTCGGGGCGCCGGCCGGGGCGCTCGCCGCCGCCGACCGGGCGATCGCGATCCGGGTCCAGCGGCTGCAGGATCACCGGCGGCCGCCGCTGGTACGGGGTGCGCTGCTGTTCGCGACCGCCTGGGCGCTCGCGGCCACCCCGGCGCTGCTGCCGGTGCTGGGCGGGTGAGCCGCCGGCCGTTCGATCCGCGCCTGCCGCGGCAGGTGCCGGCCGTCCGCGCCCACCTGGCGGTGCTCGGCGGGCTCGGTGCGGTGGCCGCCGCGCTGATCATCAGCCAGGCGACCGCGCTGGCCGCCGTGCTCGCCGCCGCGGCCGAAGGTCGGCTCGCCAGCGGCGCGCTGCTCGGCTTCGTGGCCGCGGTGGCCGGCCGGGCCGGTTGGGTCTGGCTGTCCGGAGTGGTCGCTGCCGCTACCGCCGCGCGGGTCAAGCGGGAGCTGCGCGGGCAGCTGGCCGAGGCGGTCGGGCGGCGCGGGCCGGGCTGGCTGGCCGGCCAGCGGGCGGGCGAGCTGGCCACCCTGACCGGTCGCGGACTGGACGCATTGGACGGTTACTTCGTCGGGTACCTGCCGCAGCTGGTGCTAGCGGTGACCGTGCCGGTGGCGGTGCTGGCCCGGCTGGTGCTCGCCGACTGGTCCTCGGCGGTGATCGTGGCGCTGACGCTGCCGCTGGTGCCGGTGTTCGGGATCCTGGTCGGCTGGCAGACCCGGGCGGCGACCGAACGGCAGTGGCGGCGGCTGTCCCGGCTGGGCGGGCACTTCCTGGACGTGGTGGCCGGGCTCGGCACGCTGCGGGCGTTCGGCCGCGCCTCGGCGCAGGTGGCGGTGGTACGGCGGATGGCTGACGCGCACCGGGTGGCCACCATGCGGACGCTCCGGATCGCGTTCCTGTCCGCGTTGGTGCTGGAGCTGCTGGCCGCGGTGGCGGTGGCACTGGTGGCGGTGCCGATCGGGTTGCGGTTGCTGGCCGGCGGGTTGAGCCTGCAGGTCGCGTTGCTGGTGCTGCTGCTGGTGCCGGAGGCGTTCCTGCCACTGCGCACCGCCGGCGCCCAGTTCCACGCCAGCCTGGAGGGGCTGACCGCGCTGGACGCCGCGTTCCGGGTCCTCGCCGACCAACCGCCACAAGTGGACCGGACCAGGCGCGCTGCCCCAGCCGCCGGGCCGCCGGTGATCGAGTTCGAGGAGGTGACCGTCGCCTACCCGCGGACCGGGGAGCCGGCCGACGGTGATCCGCCGGACCGGCCGGCGCTGGACCGGGTCTCGCTGCGGATCGAGCCGGACCAGCGGCTGGCGGTGATCGGACCGAGCGGCGCCGGCAAGAGCACCCTGCTGGCGCTGCTGCTGGGGTTCGTCACCCCGGCCGGCGGCCGGATCCTGATCGACGGCATCGATCTAGCCACAACGGACATCGAGGGATGGCGGCGCCGGCTGGCCTGGGTGCCGCAGCGGCCGCACCTGTTCGCGACGTCGCTGCGGGAGAACATCCGGCTGGGCGCGCCGGACGCGCCCGAGTCGGCGGTACGGGAAGCCGCGCTCGCGGCCGGCCTCGGGGAGCTGCTCGACCAGCTGCCGGACGGGCTGGACACCCGGTTGGGGGAGGGCGGCCACGGGCTGTCCAGTGGCCAGCGGCAGCGGGTGGCGCTGGCCCGGGCGTTCCTGCGGGACGCGCCGGTGGTGCTGCTGGACGAGCCGACTGCGCGGCTGGACAGTGCCAGCGAGGCGGCGGTGTGCGCAGCCACCGAACGACTGGTGGCAGGGCGGACGGCGGTGCTGGTGGCGCACCGGCCAGCCCTGCTCGAGCTCGCCGACCGGGTGGTGCGGCTGGAAGCGGGCCGGCTGGTCGGCGACACCGACCCGGTCGGGGCGGCGGTGGCCGGGACGGCAGCGGGAGGCGGGCGATGACCCAGGCGGTCCGGCCGGTGCTCGCGCTGGCCCGGCCATACCTGCTCCGGCTCGTCGGCGCCGGCCTGCTCGCCGCCGCCGCGGAGCTGACCGGGTTAGGGCTGCTCGCCACCGCCAGCTGGTTGCTGGTGAGCGCGGCCGGTCAGCCGCCGCTGGCGGCGCTGACGGTAGCGATCGTCTCGGTCCGGGCGTTCGCGATCGGCCGTGGCAGCCTCCGGTACGCGGAGCGACTCACCGGGCACGACGCGGTGCTCCGGATTCTCGCGGCCGTGCGGGAGCGGCTCTACGCCGGGCTGGTGGCCGGCCGGCGGGCCGCCGGCGGGCGGGACGGTGACCTGCTCAGCCGGATGGTCTCCGATGTGGAGGCGGTGCAGGAGCTGCTGCTGCGGGTGCTGGTGCCGGTGGGGGTCGCGGCGGCGGTGGCGGCCGCCGCGCTGATCGGCGCGCCGGTGGTCGCGCCGAGCGCGGCGGTGCCGCTGCTGGTCGTGATCGGCGCCGGCCTGCTGCTGGCCGGCGTCGGGTTGCCGGTGGCGGCGGTGGTCACCACCGACCGGACCGCCCGGCGGCTGGCGCCGTTGCGGGCCAACCTCGCCACCGAAACCGTGGACCTGACCCGGGGCGCCGCCGACCTCGCCGCGTACGGCGCGCTCGCTGCCGCCACCGGCCGGCTCCGCGCGGCCGCCGCGCAACTGGCCAGCGTGGAGGGCCGGTTGGCGGCCACTGGGGCCGGGCTGCAGGCGGCCGGCATGCTGCTCGCCGGGCTCACCGCCGCCGGGACGATCGCGGTGGCGGTGCGCGGCGGCGCGAACGGCCCGGCGGTGGCGGTGGTGGGGGTCGGGACGCTGGTCGCGGTGGAGTCCTGCCTGGCGCTGCTCGGCGCCGCCCGGCGGTGGGCCGAGCTCCGGGCACCGTTGACCCGGATCGCCGCCCTGCTCGAGGATCCGCCGGCACCAACCACTGCGCCGGAACGGGTGTCGGAGCCACCGGCCGGGCCGGTGGTGCTGCGGGCCCAGAGCCTGTGGGCCGTCCACTCTGGCCGGCCCGAGCCCGCGGTCGCCGGAGTCGATCTGGAGCTCGGTCCCGGTGCCCGGGTGGCGGTGGTCGGGCCGAGCGGCGCCGGCAAGAGCACCCTGCTGGCGGTGCTCGCCGGCCTGCACCCGGTGCACCGGGGCACCCTGACGGTGGCGGGTGCGCCGCTTGCTGCGTACCCGGAAGCACTGCGATGCCGGCTGATCGGTGGGTTGTTCGCGGACGCCCACGTGTTCCATGCGAGCGTGCGCGACAACCTGCGGATCGGTCAGCCCGGCGCCAGCGAGGCGGCGCTCCGCGCCGCCTGCGCCACCGCCGGCCTGACCGACTGGCTGGCCGCCCAGCCGGCCGGTCTGGACACAGTGGTGGGTGAGGACGGAGCGCAGCTGTCCGGCGGGGAGCGGCAGCGGCTCGCGCTGGCCCGGGCGGTGCTGGCCGCCCCGGCGGTGTTGCTGCTGGACGAACCGACCGAAGGGCTGGCCCCGGAGGCGGCCGACCGGGTGCTGGCGGGCGTGCTGGCGGCGGCCGGTCCGGACCGGGCGGTGCTACTGGTCACCCACCAGCTGCTCAGCCTGGTCCGGCTGGCGGAGCGAACCGAGCCGCAGGAGCCGGTCGGCTTCGACGAGGTGCTGGTGTTGGCGGGCGGCCGGGTGATCCAGCGGGGCACGCCGGCGGCGCTGGCCGCGACTCCCGGCTGGTTCCGGGACCAGTACCAGGCCCAGTTGCTGGCCGCCGAGGGCCGGGCGGCGCTCGCCGCGACCAGCTGATTCGCGCCGTGCTGCGTGACCCTCGCCACGTTCGCCTCGCGCGTTACTACGACTCGTAGTAGCTTGTCTCTACGACGACTTGTAGTAGGGCGGCTCGACCGGAGGAGGCCCATGACGGCGCTGGACCTGGCGCGCTGGCAGTTTGGCGTGACCACCGTCTACCACTACCTGTTCGTGCCGTTGACGATCGGCATGGTGTTCCTGGTGGCCGGGATGCAGACCGCCTGGCACCGTACCGGCGACGAGCGTTGGCTGCGGCTGACCAAGCTGTTCGGCAAGCTGTTCGTCATCAACTTCGCCATGGGCGTGGTGACCGGGATCGTGCAGGAGTTCCAGTTCGGGATGAACTGGAGCTCGTACTCCCGGTTCGTGGGCGACGTGTTCGGCGCGCCACTGGCGCTGGAGGCGCTGCTGGCGTTCTTCCTGGAGTCCACATTCGTCGGTCTGTGGCTGTTCGGCTGGGAGCGGCTGCCGCGCCGGGTCCACCTCGCCTGCATCTGGGCCGCCGGAATCGGCAGCGCGCTGAGCGCCTACTTCATCCTCGCTGCCAACTCGTGGATGCAGAACCCGGTCGGGTTCCGGATCGACGAGGCCGCCGGCCGGGCCGAGCTGACCGACATCGGGGCGCTGCTGACCAACCCGGTGGCGCTGGTCACCTACCCGCACGTGCTGGCCGGGTGCTTCATCGTGGCCGGCGCGACGGTGCTGGCGGTGGCACTGTGGCACCTGGTCCGGCGGCCGGCCCCGGACACCGACCCGATCTGGCGGTCGGCGCTCAAGCTCGGCGGGGTCACCGCCATCATCGCCGCGATCGTGCTGGCGGTCACCGGCGACCTGCAGGCCAAAGTGGTCACCGACACCCAGCCGATGAAGATGGCGGCGGCCGAGGCGCTGTTCGACACTGAGGCGCCGGCGTCGTTCTCGGTGTTCACGATCGGCACCCTGGACGGCACCGAGGAGGTGTTCTCGCTGCGGATCCCCGGGCTGCTGTCATGGCTGGCCACAGGAGACACCGGTGGCGAGGTGAAGGGCGTCTACGACCTGCAGGTCAGCTACGAGCAGATGTTCGGCCCGGGCTCGTACGTGCCGTACCTGCCGGTCACCTACTGGAGCTTCCGGCTGATGATCGGGCTGGGCGCGGTCACCGCGCTGATCGTGCTGTGGGCGTGGTGGGCGCAGCGGCGGGGCCGCACCCCGACCTCCCGATGGCTGCTGCGGGCCGGGCTGGCGCTGCCGGTGCTGCCGGTGGCGGCGAACACGTTCGGGTGGCTGCTGCGAGAAGTCGGGCGGCAGCCGTGGGTGGTGTTCGGGGAGATGCGCACCGCCGAAGGCGTCTCCCCGAACGTCTCGCTGGCCGAGGTGGCAACCTCGTTCACCGCGTTCACCCTGATCTACGGGGTGCTGGCGGTGATCGAGCTCCGGCTGCTGCTGCGGTACGCCCGCGCCGGCCTGCCGGAGGTGTCGACCCGCCCGGCCGGCGAGGACGAGGAGACGGCCGACGACCGGTTGCTGGACTTCGCGTACTGAGACGGGGACCACAATGGAGCTGACGACCTTCTGGTTCATCGCGGTGGCGGTGCTGTTCACCGGGTACTTCGTCCTGGAGGGGTTCGACTTCGGGGTCGGCATGCTGCTGCCGGTGCTGGGGCGCAACGACTCCGAGCGGCGGGTGCTGCTCAACACCATCGGCCCGGTCTGGGACGGCAACGAGGTGTGGCTGATCGCCGCCGGTGGCGCCATGTTCGCCGCGTTTCCGGAGTGGTACGCCACCGTCTTCTCCGGCTTCTACCTGCCGCTGCTGTTGATCCTGCTGGCGCTGATCGGGCGCGGGGTGGCGTTCGAGTACCGGAGCAAGCAGGACGACCCCCGGTGGCGGGCGCGCTGGGACCGGGTGATCGTCGCCGGGTCACTGATCCCGACCGTCCTGTGGGGAGTCGCGTTCGCCAACATCGTGCAGGGGGTGCCGGTCGACGCGGCCGGCGAGTACACCGGCAACCTGGTCACCCTGCTCAATCCGTACGGGTTGTTCGGCGGCGTCACCACGCTGGCGCTGTTCACGCTGCACGGCGCGGTGTTCCTGGCGCTGAAGAGCGACGGCGAGGTGCGGCACCGGGCGCGCCGGCTCGCCGGCCAGCTGGGGCCGGCGACGCTGGTGGTCGCCGGCGGGTTCCTGGCGGCGACCGTGGCGGTCACCGGCAGCGCGCGGGCGGCGGTGCCGGCGGTGGTGGCCGGGGTGGCGCTGCTCGGTGGGGTGGCGGCGATCCGGCTCGGCCGCGAAGGGTGGGCGTTCGCCGGTACCGCGGTGGCGATCGGACTGGCGGTGGCGACCCTGTTCGCCGGCACCTTCCCGGTGCTGCTGCCATCCACACTGGACCCGGCGTTCAGCCTCACCGCCAGCAACGCCGCGGCGTCCGCGTACCCGCTGCGGATCATGACCGGGGTGGCGCTGGTGTTCCTGCCGCTGGTGATCGGCTACCAGGCGTGGACCTACTGGGTGTTCCGGCGCCGGATCGGGGTGCAGCACCTGAGCCGCCGCTGATGCCGGGGCGTTGGTCCCGCCGGTCCCGGGACCGGTGGCACTGCCGGCCGGGGCGCCGGCGCGGTGCGATGGGAGCGTGGGAGTTGTCGAGCTGACCGGCGGGCTCAGCCCGCTGGTGTCGGCGTTGCGGGCGGACGGCTACCGGGTGATCGGCCCGACCGTCCGCGACCACCGCCCCGGCCAACGCGATGGCCGTGCTGCACGCGGCCGAGCTGGGGCTGGCCGACTTCAGCCTGCTGGTCAGCCACGTGCGCCAGCACCGTGGCGAGCAACGTCTGGCCATTCAGTGTGGCCGCCACCATCGTCACCGGTGCCGGCCGGCACCGTCGAGGGCTGAAGGTCCCCGCCGGGATGGCCACCCGCCGCCCATCTCCGCACCGCGTCACCCACGGACTGGACGGAGTCGAACGTCCCGGTCCGCAGCGGACCTTGGACCCGGGCGCGGCCGCGCGCCGGCGCGGAGGCTTGGGTGGTGGGCGAGTACGGATCGGCGACCCCGCCGCGGTATGTCGGGCCGGAACCGGTGAACGTGACCGACGACATGTTCGACAACGCCGCCCGGCGGCCCGACCATCCCGGCTTTGCCCGGAACACTGGCACCGGATGGCGGCCGGTCAGCTGTGCCGAGTTCGCCGATCAGGTGACCCGGCTGGCGGCGGGCCTGCTGGCGGAGGGCATCCAGCCGGGCGACCGGATCGCGCTGATGTCGAGCACCAGCTACGAATGGGCGCTGTGCGATTTCGCGATCATGGCGGTGGGGGCGGTCACCGTGCCGATCTACGAGACCTCATCGCCCGCGCAGGTCGAGTGGATCCTGTCCGACTCCGGCGCGGTCGCCGGGTTCGTCCAGGACGATCGGCTCCACACCGTGGTACGCCGAGCGGCCCCGCCGGGCGTACGGAAGATCTGGCGGATGGACGGTGATCGGCTGGCCCGGCTCACCGCGGCCGGCGCGGCGGTCCCGGCCGCGGCGGTGGCGGAGCGCCGGCGGGCGGTGACCGCCGGGCAGCTCGCCACCATTGTCTACACCTCGGGGACCACCGGGCGGCCGAAGGGTTGCCGGATCAGCCACCGCAGCCTGGTGTCGGAGGTCCGGAACCTGATGCGGGCGGACCGGGTCAGCGACACCGTGTTGACCGACCGGTCGTCGCTGCTGCTGTTCCTGCCGCTGGCGCACATCTTCGCCCGGGTGGTGCAGCTCGCGGTCGTCCACCGTGGTGCCAGGCTCGGCCACGTCGGGGACCTGCGGGCGGTCCCGGCCGAGCTGCTCGCGTTCCGGCCGACCATCCTGCTGGCGGTGCCGAGGGTGTTCGAGAAGCTGTACCACACCGCCCAGCAGGCGGCCGCGGCGCGCCGGCTCGGCCGGCTGTTCCGGGCCGCCGAGCGGACCGCCGTCGGGTACAGCGAAGCCTTGGACGCCGGCGTCCCCGGCGCGGGGTTGCGGCTCCGGCGCTGGCTGTACGACCGGCTGGTGTACGCCCGGCTGCGCGGGGCGACCGGCGGTCGGGTCAGCTACGCGGTCTGCGCCGGCGCGCCGCTCGACGCCCGGCTCGGACACTTCCTGCGCGGCGCCGGGATCACCGTCCTGGAAGGATACGGCCTGACCGAGACCACCGCCGGCGTCACCCTGAACCTGCCCGGGGCGCAGCGGATCGGTACGGTCGGCCGGCCGCTGCCCGGCTGCGCGGTGCGGATCGCCGACGACGGTGAGGTGTTGGTCAAGTCGGCCTGGAACTTCGACGGCTACTGGGGCGACGACCGGGCCACGGCGGACGCGTTCACCGCCGACGGCTGGCTGCGCACCGGTGACCTGGGCAGCCTGGCCGACGGGTACCTCACCATCACCGGCCGCAAGAAGGAGGTCATCGTCACCTCCGGTGGCAAGAACATCGCGCCGGCGTACTACGAGCAGCGGCTCGCCGGCCACTGGCTGATCGACCACTGTGTCGTGATCGGCAACAACCGGCCGTATGTCGGTGCACTGATCACTCTGGACCCGGCGGCGTTCTCCGAATGGAAGCGGAAGCACGGCAAGCCGGAGCCGGCGACGGTCGCCGAGATCCGCGACGACCCGGCGTTGCTCGCCACCGTGCAGGCGGCGGTGGACGAGGTGAACCAGACCGTGTCGCGGGCGGAGGCGATCCGCCGGTTCCGGATCGTGCCGGGCGAGTTCGCGGTCGGCGACGAGCTGACCCCGACCCAGAAGGTGCGGCGCGAGCGGGTGCTGGCGAAGCACGCCGACGAGGTGGCGGCGCTGTACCGGTGAGTCGGGGCTAGGGGCCGGCGGCGCGGGGCGCTGGTATCGAGGGTGAGGCGGCGGCGCGGCGGCGGGCAGCGTGGCGGCGGCTGGCACCGATCGCCGCCAGCAGCGCGCCCACGGCGGCCAGGAGGAACCACCCGCCGGGGGTCCAGGCGAGGAAGGTCAGGCTGACCCCGTCGGTGCGGTCAGGCGGATCGCTCGGGGGCACCGTCGACAGCAGCGACACCGACCAGCTGTGGAGCACCGCCAGGCCCACCACCATCGCCACCGCGATCACGTCATAGAGGAGGTGCGCCCGCAGCGCCAACATCAGCGCGGCGACGGCCGGGACCACCGCCAATCCCCGCAGCCAGTACACCAAAACCTGGCCGTCGTGAAACCAGTCGGAGACCGCCGGGTCGTCCAACCAGCGGTCCTCAGGCACGTGCCCCCACGCCGCGAGCAGGAAACACCCCATGCAGAGCAGCTGGAGGACGACGCCGAGCCAGCGCAGCCAGCGGGACCGCAGCCCGGCCGTGATCGCGTAGACCGAGCCGATTCCGAACAGGATGATGGCGCCCTCGTCGAGGTAGTACTGGGCGAACGGGTGGAAGTCTTCGAGCAGGTAGTCGTGGCTCCCGAGGTAGCTGATCATCTGGAAGCCGAGCCGCGGGCCGAGACCGCCGACGCCCCATGGCGCAACGATCAGGTTCAGACCTCCGGCCAGCATCATGGCCACCGCCAGCGCCAGCCCGACCCAGCGGAGCACCCGACCGATGGTCGCCGCGGATCGGTTCGGAGCCGGCTGAGTCACCGGAAGGACAGGGTGCGTGGTCACGGCTGACAGGGTAGAGCACCGGCCCGCCGGCAGGGCTTCCCATCTGGACTCAGCTCAATGGATACGGTCCCGGCGCGCGGGTCGGGTGGCCCAGCGCAGCCTGGCGGTCTCGGCGAGCTCGGCCTCCGCCAGCTGGCGGTTCCGTTCCCGCAGCGCGGTGTCCAGCCGGGGGAGCCATTGTTCGGTGATCGCCCGTAGCCGGCGCCGGGTGGCGTCGATCTCGGCGGTCACCACCCGCAGCGCCGCGTCGGCGGCGGCGTGCGAGGCGGCCGCCCGCAGGGCGGTCCGGTAGGCGGCGGCCGCCTCGACCAGCGCCGCCCCGCCCGGGCAACCGATCGCCGGCGTTGCGCCGTCCACAATGCTGGCGGTGCCGGGGTAACGGGTGCCCATCAGCTGCTCCCAACCGAACTCCACTACGGCTGGCTCGGCGGCGGCCAGCCGGAGCGCCCGCTGGCCGCCGGTGAGCGCTGCCCGCAGCCCCCAGGTATCCGCCCGCCGGCAGGCCGCGCGCCATTCGGCGGCGGCCCGATTGGCCTGTTGCCGGAGCCGGCCATGCTCGGACCGCAGGATCCGAAGCTTCCGGTCGAGCAGGTCGGCGGCGTGCTCGCCGGCGGCGCGCCGGCGGATCAGCCAGAGCCGGCCGGACCGGCCGGGCGGCACCCTAACCATCACCCGCCTCGCCGGGTCGGTCCGCGGTGGCGGGCAGCATGGTGAGCTCGTGCCGGGGGAGCGTGCCGAGCACCCGCCACGCCCGGTCGAGCGTGTCGGCGAGCTCCCGCCGCTCGTCCGGGCGCTGGGCCAGGAAGCCGGTGGTGAACGCCTCGGCGAAGCTGAGGTAGTGGCGGTCGGTCTCGCCGACCGCGTCGGCGCCGATCAGCTCGGCCAGCTCCCGGACCTGCCGGGCGCGGGCGAGCGAGGCGAGCAGCTGGGCGGCGAGGTCGAGGTGGTCGTCGCGGGTGCGGCCCGGGCCGGCGCCGTGCCGCATCAGCCGGGACAGCGAGGCGAGCGGATCCACCGGCGGGTACGTGCCGGCCGCGTACACCTCCGGTGAGAGCACCACCTGCCCCTCGGTGATGTAACCGGTCAGGTCCGGGACCGGGTGGGTGATGTCACCGGCCGGCATGGTCAGTACCGGCACGATCGTCACCGACCCGGGGCGACCGCGGATCCGGCCGCACCGCTCGTAGAGCGAGGCGAGGTCACTGTAGAGGTAGCCGGGGTAGGCGTGCCGGGCCGGGATCTCGCCGCGGGCGGCGGACACCTCCCGGACCGCCTCGCAGTAGCTGGTCAGGTCGGCGGCGACCACCAGCACGTGCCGGCCGAGCGAGAACGCCAGGTGCTCGGCGATCGTCAGCGCGAGCCGCGGGGTGAGGATCCGCTCGATCACCGGATCGTCGGCGGTGTTGAGGAGCAGGGTCAGCGACCCGGCAGCGGCCCGGTCCTCCAGCGCGTCGCGGGCCGCGTCGGCGTCGGCGTGAGTGAGCCCCATCCCGGCGAACACCACGTTGAACGGTTCGCCGGCGACCGTCGCCTGGGCGGCGATCTGGGTGGCCAGCTCCAGGTGAGGCAGCCCGGCGACCGAGAAGATCGGCAGCTTCTGGCCACGAACCAGCGTGGTCAGACCGTCCACCGCGGACACCCCGGTGAGCACCGGGTCGGCCGGCGGCTCCCGGTCGACCGGGTTGAGCGGCAGCCCGGCGACCGGGGCGGTGGTGGCGCCGGCTACCGGTGGGCCGCCGTCGATCGGCTCGCCCCGGCCGTTGCAGACCCGGCCGAGCCAGCCCGGGCCGACCGGGATCCGCATCGGCGTACCCTCGAACGCCACCGACGCCGTGGCTGGCTCGATGCCGGACGTGCCCTCGAAGACCTGGACCACCGCCAGGTCCCGGTCCACCTCCAGCACCAGCCCGTGCCGCTGTTCGCCGCCTGGCAGCCGGATCCTCGCCAGCTCGTCCCAGCCGACGCCGCTGACTCCGCGCACCACCAGCAACGGGCCGCGGACGCCGGTGACGGTGGTGTACTCGACCGGGATCATCGCAACCGCTCCAATCTGGCGAGGACGGCGTCCCGGCACCGGCGGACCCCGGCCGGGTCGTCCGGCGGGGTCTGCTCCCGGGCCTGGACCGCGGGTGTGAAGTCGACCTGCTCAACGGCGGCCGGGTCCACCCCGGCGGCCACCAGCCGCTGGCAGCTGTCGGCGACCGCGAGCACCAGCTCGAGCAGGGCGGCGGTTTTCGCCGGGGTGCTGTATGCGTCGGTTTTGGACAGTGCGCTCTGCTGCAGTACCGCCTCCCGCAGCAGCCGGCCGGCGAGCAGTACCATCCGTTCCCGGCCCGGTAGCGAGCCAACCCCGACCAGCTCGGCGAGCGCGGTCAGCCGGTCGGCCTCGGCCAGCAGCGACACCGCCCGGGCCCGCCGGGCCGCCCAGGAGGCGTCCTGGCCGTCGGAGACGTACCAGCGGGCGACCGCATCCACGTCCCGGCTGTACGAGCCGGCCCAGGTTACGGCCGGGTAGTGGCGGGAGTACGCGAGGTCTCGGTCAAGCGTCCACAATGACCGGACAAATCGGCTGGTGTGGGCGGTGACCGGCTCGGTCAGGTCACCGCCGGGCGGGGAAGTAGCGCCGATGATGGTGACCGAGCCGGGCTGGCCGCCGAGCGTGGTCACCGCCCCGGCCCGCTGGTAGAAGGCGGCGAGCGCGGAGGCGAGGGTGGCCGGGTACCCCTCCTCGGCCGGCAGCGCCCCGGTCCGGGAAGCGAACTCGCGCAGCGCCTCCGCCCACCGGGAGGTGGAGTCGGCGATCACCACCGCGTCGTAGCCCATGTCGCGGTAGTGCTCGGCCACCGTCACGCCGGTGTAGATGCTCGCCTCCCGAGCCATGATCGGCATGTTGGAGGTGTTGGCGATGATGACCGTCCGGTCGGCGAGCCGGCCGCCGGTGCGCGGGTCGGTCAGCTCGGCCAGCTCGGCGAGCGCGTCCGCGAGTTCGTTGCCGCGCTCGCCGCAGCCGACGTAGACGATCACGTCGGCGTGGCACCACTTCGCGATCTGCTGCAGCAGCACCGTCTTGCCGGTGCCGAACCCGCCCGGCACCGCCGCGGTGCCGCCCTTGAGTACCGGGAACAGCGCGTCCACCACCCGCTGCCCGGTCAGCAGCGGCTGCTGCTGGTCGCGCCGGCTCCGGTACGGCCGCGGCTGCCGCACCGGCCACCAGCCAGCGAGCGCGATCGGCGTGCCGCCGACCACCGCCACCGGCTCGTCCGCCGGATACCGGCCGGCCGGCTTCAGCAGCTCCAGTGCACCGCCCAGGTTCGGCGGCACCAGCAGCCGGTAGGCCGGCAGGCCGGCGACCTCGACGGTGCCGAGCAGTTCGCCCGGGCCGACCGTGGCGCCGGCCCGGGCCACCGGCGTGAACGGCCAGGTCCGCCGGTCCGGTGGCGGTGCGCCGCCGGGTGCCAGCCAGCTGCCGGCGCCGGCCAGCGGCCGCAGCAGGCCGTCGAACACCCCGCCGGTCAGGTGCGGCCCGAGCCGGGCCGCGAGCGGCCGGCCCAACCGGACCGCCGGCGCCCCGACCGCCAGGCCACCGGTGTACTCGTACGCCTGGGCGGTCGCCAGCTCGCCGTCGATCGCCACCACCTCGGCCGGCAGCCGGGCCGGGCCGACCTCGACCAGCTCGGCCATCGCCAACCCGGGTAGCCCGGCGATCTCCACCAGCGGCCCGTTGACTCGCCGGACCATCCCGCGCGGCTGCTGGGTCCCGGTCACCGCGCCTCCAATGTCTGCAGCTGCTGTGCCACCGCGTCGGCCGCCCGGTCGGCGAGCACCGCCAGCGAGCAGTCGACCCGCCGGCCGGCCCGCTCGCCGACCACCCCGCCGTCGGCGGTCTCCCGGATCACCGTGCCCGGTCCGAGCCGGGCGGTCACCGCAGCCGCGAGCGCGGCCCGCCGCCGTGGCCAGTCCGGCTCGGCCGGCAGCCGGGCGACCGCCCGGCGGGCGGCCGCCCGCAGCTGCTCGTACGCCTCCCGGCGGGCCAGCATCACCCGGGCCCGGGCGGCTCGCCGGGCCCGGCGGCGGGCCGCGGCGGCGACCGCCTGGCCGCTGGCCGTGCCCTGCGCTCGGGCCTCCGTCCGGATCCGGTCGGCGGCTGCCCGGCCCTGCGCCAGGGTCGCCGCCGCGGCCTGCTCCGCCTCGGCAACGATCCGACCGGCGTCGGCGCGGGCGGCGGCGAGCAACGCCGCCCGGACCGGCCGCAGCGCCGCCTCGAAGCCGGTGCCGTCCGGGGCGCCGAATCCGTTGCCGCTCATGGCATCACCGCCACCAACCGGTCGCCCCGGTCCGGCACCGCGGCCGCCGCGGCCCGGGTGAGGATCACCAGCCGGACGTTCCCGGGCAGCTCTGCCCAGGCGGCGCGGACCGCCGCCGGGGTGTCGGCGGCGCACACCACCGCCCCGGCCAGCCCGAATCCGCGTACCCGGGTCTCCTCACCGATCACCGCGACCGTGCCCATGGCTCACGCCTGTCCGATCAGGATGATCCCGATGATCAGGCCGTAGATCGCGATCCCCTCGGCGAGCCCGACCACCACCAGCGCGCGGCCGAACGCCTCCGGGCGCTCGCTCATCGCGGCCAGTGCGGCCGCACCGGTGTAGGCGACCGCGATCCCGGCCCCGATCGCCGCGCCGGCGACCGCGATCGCCGCTGCTATCAGCGCCATCTCCCCGCTCCCTCCTTGTCGATTGCGGACGGTTCCGGGTGGCTGCCGGCCACCGGCGACCGTCCTGGTCCGGCGCTCGGCCCGTCGACCAACCTGATGTGCCAGGGCCGGTACGGCCGGCCGGACAGCTGGAACACCCGGCTGAACAGCTCGTAATACTCCAGCCGCAGCGCCTGCACCGCGGCGACCAGCCCTTCCAGGCCGACCGCGACCGCCGTACCGGCGAGGAACATCACCGGTGCCGCGGCCGCCGCGGCGCCGCCGGCGTGCCACAGCCCGGTGGTGGCGTCCCAGACCACCGCCGCGAGCACCGCGTGCGTGAGCCCGAACGCGGCCAGCCGGGCGAACGAGACCACGTTCGCGCCGAGCCGGACCACCAGGTCCACCAGCTCGATCGCCGCCTGCGCCGCGCCGGCCGCGCCGCCACCACTGCCGGCGAGCAGGCCCGCGTACGACAGCCCGAGCCCGACCGCGGCGAGCGCGCCGGCGGTTGCCAGCAGGGCGGTGGAGCCGGCGAACCACGCCCCGACCCCGACCCCGCCGGCGACGAACAGCATCGAACCAGCCAGCCCGGACGGTGCGTACAGAGCCCGCGCCCAGCCGCCCTCCCGGATCCGGTTGATGAAGCCGAGCGCGTACGCGCCGGCCAGCAGCACCGCGCCGAACCCCACCGCGGCCAGCAGCAGCGCGACCGGGTCGTCGGTCGGGCGCAGCCACAGCACCGGCACCAGCCCGGTCGGCCCGAAGCACTCGCCGTAGGCCAGCCCGAAGCCGATCGCTGCCACCGCCGCCACCGCGATGAACAGCCAATGTGGGCGGAGCCTGGCCAGCCTCCGCCACCGTCCGAACCGGACCGCCAGGGCGCCGCCCAGCAGCAGCGCGCCGTGGCCGACGTCACCGAACATCGCGCCGAACATCACGACGTACGCCAGCCCGGCCAGCACGCTCGGATCCAGGTTCCGGTACGGAACGACCGTGTACGCGTCGACCAGCGGCGCGAACGTGCGCCGGGCCGGGCCGGTGGGTGGTGCGGTCGGCGGGTCCACGCCGCGTGGGCGGCGCAACGGGACCGCCGCCGCCCCGACCTCGGCGAGCCGATCGGCGAGCCGTGGCAGCTCGCTGCTCGGCACCCAGCCGACCAGGCCGGCCACCTGCCCCCGTACCTCCGCCGCGGCCGCCCAGTCGGCGAGTTCGGCCTCGCCGGCGAGCAGGTCGGCCCGGCCGGTCCGCTCCAGCGCGGCCAGATCCGGTGCCTCGGCGGCGATCGCGGGGGTGACGCTTCCGGTGTCGCGGAGGTGGCGCAGCCGCCGGGCCGCCTCACCGCCCGGCTCACCGCTGCCGGTCGCCGGCTCCGGCCGGTCGAGCTCGACCACCCCGGCGTCCGCCACCCGGGCCAGCGCGTCCCGCAGCGTCCAGACCGGGGCGACGATGCCGACCCGGGTCATCGGCACCGGCACCAGCTCGTCGCGCCACCCGCGGCTACCCGACGGCATCGAAGACCTCCACCGCCTGCGATCCACCGTGGGCGGCCGCCGCCAGCGCGGCCCGGACCAGCCAGGCGTCGGCGGCGAGCAGCGCGACCGCGCCGGCGATCCGGTCCGGCCCGAACGTGGCGGCGCCGAGCAGCCGGTCGCCGTCCTCGCGCAGCCGCCGCCACCAGCGCAGCTCCGCCTCCCACAGCCGGGCCGGGTCGTCGATGCCGGCGAGCGCCCACCGCCCCTCCGGCGGGACGGCTGCGGCCAGCTCGGCGAGCGTGGTCGCGGTCGTGGCCTGGTGGCCCAGCAGCCGGCGGGCGACCACCGCGGTCCGCTCCGGCAGCGGCCGGCCGAGTGCGAACCGCTCCTTGGCGACCAGCAGCGCGGCGGCGCCGGTGGCCCAGCCGCGGGCGGCGGACACCCGGGTGGCCACCCGGTCCGCCCAGGCCATCCGCATCCCGAGCCGGATCTCCCGGTCGGTCTCGCCGCCGGGATCGCCCCACGGGGAGGCGGCGAGGGTGGCCCGCAGCTCGGCGGTCGACCGGGTGGCCGCCAGCCGGGGCCAGCTGGTGGCGAGCGCGCCCAGCGAGAACGGCGGCTCGGAGGGCCGGTCGGCGAGCGCCTGCAGGTGTTCGTCCACATTGGCGATCTCGAACCAGCCGGCGAGCGACCGGAGCATCCCGACCCCCGCGCCGGGCAGCCAGCCGGCGAGCACCCGCAGGTGCCACAGCAGCGTCGCGGCGACTGCGCGCTGGGCACCGGCCAGGTCGGTGCCGGCGGTCACGCCGCGTCCGTACGGGGACTCCGCCAGGATCGCCACCGCCTCGGCGAGCGAGCCGACCCGGGCCAGCTCCCGGGCGCCGCCCGTGCCCAACCGGCGGCGCGCGATCGCCCGCGCCCGGACCCCGCCGGCCACCCAGCCCGCGCTCACCCGCCGGCCTCCCCGGTCAGCGGCGCCGGGTCGGCCGGCTGGCTGAGCCCGGCCAGGTCGGCGCGGACCTGGCCCACCACCTGCGCCACCAGCGCGGGCAGCCGCCGCGCGGTGTGCCGGCGGATCTCCTCCGCCTCGGCGGCGGCGCTCGCCGCCAGCTCGGCCAGCTCGGCGGCGGCCGCCTCCTGCACCGCCGCCGCCGCGGCCGCCCGCTCCGCGGCCGCGGCGTTGCGAGCCTGCGCGACCAGCGCCCGGGCCTGCTCGGCGGCGGCCGCCTCCCGGTCCGCCGCGGCCTGCCGCGCCTCCCGCCGGATCCGTTCGCACTCGGCCTCGACCGGGGCGAGTGCGGCGAACACCGGCGCCAGCTCGGCGGCCACCGCCGCCCGCCGGTCGACCGGCACGCCGGCGGCGCCGGCCGGGCCGGGCGCGCCGGCCGGGCGGAACCGGCTGAGCAGATCGCGGACCCCTGCCATGCCTCCACGGTGCCGCCGATCTGCCCGCTGCCGGCAGGGTCCAACCTCCCGTCATCACCGGCCCGATGGTCCCGGGTCAGCGCCGTCGCGCAACGGGTCGGGACCGGTGCGGAGTTCGGTCGGGACCTTTGGCCTGTGTGGCAGCCGTTCCGTTGCCTAGCGTCGGTGGCGGAGGTGGGAGGGATGGCAACCATCAGCGTGACCCAGCTGGCGGGGAACCGGTTCCAGATCGAGGTCCGGGGACATCGGCTACTGGTGGACCAGCCGCACCGATGGGGCGGAGAAGATGCCGGACCCACCCCGACCGAGCTGTTCGTGGCGAGCCTGGCCGCGTGCGTCGGCCACTACGCCACCGAGTATCTGCGGCGCCATGAGCTGCCGTTCGAGGGTCTGCGGGTGGACTGCGAGTGGCGGATGCTCGCCGCCGACCACGCCCGGGTCGGGCGGATCGGCCTGCGGGTCACCCCACCGGCGCCGGTGCCGCCGGAACTACGCCCGGGTCTCGAGCAGGCGGTGGAACACTGCACCGTCCACAACTCGTTGCGCCAGCCACCGGAGATCACGATCGGCGTGACCGACCCGGCCCATGTCGAGGCAAACGCTCCACTGTAGTCGTCAGCAGGTAGCCGCCGGTGGGTCCGGAGCGGCCGGAACCCGCTGCCGGGCGAACGCCGCCACGCCGTCGACCACCCGGTGGCTGGCCGCGCCAGCGGGGGAAGGCCGGGGGAGTGGACCACGCCGGGGGGTCGGCAGCAGCCGGTAGTCGACCGCCACCCACCCGTGCTGCTCGAACGGGGCGAGCGTGTCCAGTCCGGACAGCTCCACCGGCACCCCCGCGGCCCGGGCCAGCTGCGCCATGCCCTCGGCCGAGACCGACGAGACCAGGTCGGTGAGCCACCGGGCCCCCGGCAGCGCCCGGCCGAGCTCGCCGGCCAGCTCGGCGATCGCTGCCGGGCTCAGGTAGGGCAGCAGCCCCTCGGTGACCACCACCACCCGTGGGACCGGCGGCAGCGCCGCCAGCAGCTCCCGCAGCCGGGCCGGGTCGCGGAGGTCGGCGCCGGCCCGCTGGACCGGGCAGCTCGGCCGGGCGTCCGCGAGCGCCCGCTGTTTGACCGCCAGCACCGCCGGGTCGTCCCACTCCACCACCAGCGCGCAGCCGGACAGGTCCAGCCGGTAGGGCCGGGTGCAGCAGCCGGCGCCGAGGTTGAGCAGCAGCGGCGGCTCGCCGTCGGCGACCGCCGCCAGCACCAGCTGGTCCAGCAGCGCGGTCCGGGCCACCACCTCGTCCCCGCCGGCGGCGAGCAGCCGTTGGTACGGCGGGCTGCCGCGCCCGGCGGCGGCGAACCGCTCGGCGTACGGGTCGCGCAGCCGCGGGTTGGCCGACCGGGTCTCGGCCGCCCGGCACGCCGCCGCCAGGTATGCGGTGGCCTGGACCGGCTCGGGAACGCCCATCGCGGACCCCCGCTAGTCCCACCGGAACAGCCGCAGCGACACCGCGCCGCTGACCACCGCGGTGCCGGCGAGCACCGCGACCGCCAGCAGCGGCGACTCGCCGCCCCGGTCCAGCCACGCCCACTGCAGCGCCCGCACCGCGTAGGTGAGCGGCAGCGCGTCGCTGACCGCACGTACCCCGTCCGGCATGATCTCGAGCGGGATGGTGGCCCCGGTCAGGAAGATCATCGGGAAGTAGACCAGGTTGGCGATCGCCAGCGCCGCCCCCTCGCTGCTGGCGAGCGAGGCGATCAGCAGACCGAGGCTGAACGCGGCGACGGCGGCGAGCAGCAGCACACCGGCGAACGCGAACGGCCGCTCCGGCGCCCGTAGCTGGAAGCCGATCGCGCCGGTGAGGATCAGCAGCCCGATCCCGGCCAGGCAGATCGCGGCGTTGACCGCCAGCTGGGCGCCGAGGAACGCGGCCGGCCGGGCCGGGGTCGCCCGCAGCCGCTTCAGGAAGCCGCGCGACCGGTACTCCACCATCCCGAGCGGGAAGCTCATCAGCCCGGCCACCGCCAGCACCAGCACGATGTACGCCGGGACCGAGACGTCCACTGTGCCCTCGCCGTCGAACTGCTCGGACGGGTCGTTGCCGTAGATGCTGCCGAACAGGATCAGCACGAGGACCGGGAAGGCGAGCCCGAAGAACAGCGGCAGGAAGTTGCGGGACATCCGCCGGGCCTCGAACGCGAGCACGTTGCCGAACATCACTGCGCCTCCGCCCCGGCCCGGGTGCCGGTGAGCGCCAGGTACGCGTCCTCCAGCGAGGCGCCGAGCGGCCGGCTCGACACCCGCGCGTCGGCCAGGATCCGCTCCACTGTGGCCCGTTGGTCCGGCCCGCTCAGCTCCACCTCCAACCGGTTGCCGGCCCGGGTCACCCGGACTCCTTCCACCTGCTCCAGCGTGGTTCGCAGCTCGCGGTTGCCGCCGGCGCCCTCGGCCACCAGCCGGTGCGTGCCGCCGGCGTGCTCGGCGACCAGTCCACCGACCGAGCCCTCGGCGACGAACCGGCCGGCGACCATCACCGCCACCCGATCGCACAGGTACTCCACCTCGTCCATGTGGTGCGAGGTGAGCAGCACCGTGAGGCCGTCGTCGTTGCGGCGCCGCAGCCCTTCCCAGACGGTACGCCGGGCCTCCGGGTCCAGGCCGGTGGTGAGTTCGTCGAGGAACACGATCCGGGGCCGGCCGAGCAGCGCCAGCACCAGCGACAGCCGCTGCCGCTGGCCGCCGGAGAGCGCGGTCACCGGCTTCCGCTCGGCTGCGGCCAGCCCGTACTCGCCCAACAGGTCCCGATAGTCCTCGCCGCCCGGGTAGAACCCGGCGAACAGCCGGCAGATCTCGCCCACCCGCACCCGCGGCGGGTAGGCGCCGGCCTGCAGCTGGACCCCGGCGATCGCGGTCATCCGGCTCCGGTCGGCGACCGGGTCGAACCCGTCCACCCGTACCTGCCCGGCCGCCGCTGGCCGCAGGCCCTCGATGCATTCCAGCAGCGAGGTCTTACCGGCGCCGTTCGGGCCGATGATGCCGACGATCTCGCCGGCGCCGACCGTGAGGTCGACTTGGTCGACCGCCACCAGGTCGCCGTACCGGACGGTCAGCCCGGAGACCTCGACGCTGGCACCTGTCTGTCCCATGTGTCCTCCCTAGCCGGTGACCACCCGGCGGTCGGCACCGAGGTTGGTGTAGAACCCGGCGAACGACGCGTGCACCACGATAGCCGGCAGTACGGTGCCGGTCACCACCACCAGCAGCCCGCACAGCACCGACAGCACCACACTGGACAGCCCCAGCACGAGCGCGGGCAGCGCCCGCTCGGTGAGCAGCACCTGGCCGGCGGTGAAGACCGCACCGGAGACTCCGATCGCGACCCAGACCGGGGCACCGGGGAGCAGCAGCCCGGTGAGGAAGACGCCGCGGAAGTAGAACTCCTCCACCGCGGCGCTGCTCATCGGCGCCAGCCAGCGCCAGGCCGGCGGCAGTGCCAGCACCTCGCGGATCCAGTGGACTCCGGCGACGGCGCCCGGCACGTCCACGGTCGGGCGGGCCGCGTACAGCATGGTCATCGCGAACCCGATCAGGGTCATGGCACCCACCGCCACCAGCAGGGTGGTCGCGACGGTCCGGCCGGTGACCGGAGCGACCAGCGCGCCACCCAGCCCGGCCGGCGCGGCGATCGCCACCGCCACCGCGGCCAGGATCCCCAACCCCAGGTAGATGCCGGTGCCGACCACCGGAAAGACATACCTGGCCGGCAGGCCGGTGCGGGAGGCGACCGCCAGCCGGAACCGCTGCCGGGTGCGGGGCCGCCGCAGCGGCAGCCGGTAGAGCGCGAGCCAGCCCGCCGCCCCGGCGGTCGCCACGCCCGCGAACTCGAGCCAGCTCACCGGCGCCCCCGCAGCCTCGGCAGCACCACGTACACGACCAGATTCTGGACCGCGTGAGCGATCGCCGGGACCAGCAGACTGCCGCCGGCGGCGAGGTACAGCACCCCGAACCCGGCCCCGCTGACCACCTTCTGGGCGACCGTGAGCCAGCCGAAGTAGGTGTGGTTGAGGCCGTAGCCGATGGCGGTCGCCGCCACCGCCAGCGCGGCCGGCCAGCCGAGCGGGCCGACCAGCAGCTCCAGCGCCACCCCGCGGAAGATCACCTCCTCGGCGACCGCGATCGTCACCGGGACGAGCACCAGCGTGAGCCAACCGCCGCCGGAGACCCGCTCGTGCAGCCCGATCCCGGCCACCCGGCGCCGGCCGAGCTTCGCCAACAGCAGGCCGGTGCCCAGCTCGACCGCCGGCAGCGACCCGCCGACCACCACCGCGACCGCGCACCAGAGCCATGTGGACGGTGCCTGCAGCACGCCGGAGGTCGGGGCAACGTACCAGACCAGCCCGGCGAGCAGCGAGAGCAGCGCCGGCGGGGCGAGCGCGGACAGCCACCGCGCCCGGTCCGGCGCGGCGACCATTACGACCCGGAACAGCTGGGTCGGGAACGCCGAGCAGAGCAGCACCAGCGCACTAAGGTAGGGGATGGGGGTACTCATTGGTGACTCCACCATGCTCCACCATCCGCGGGTGCGCCTTCGGCGGCAGGCCCGGCAGGCACATGCTCAGCAGCTCGGGGATGAGTACCCGCACCACTTTCCAGTCGGTGTCGGCCAGCTCCGGGGGCGTGATGTCCAGATAGGTCGCCCACTGGCTGACCCTGGCCACCATCCGGATCAGCTCGGCGAGCCCGCCGTCGTCGCCGGCCAGTCGCGGGATCTCCGACAGCTTCACCGACCCGTCGAACCGGGCGTCGACGACCGCCCGCTTCGCCTCCGCGTCCTGCGGGCTGGCGTAGAACAGCACGTTGGTGTCGAGGTCGAGGTAGGGCGAGCTGTTCACCGCCGCGTGCACGGTGGTCGTGTCGAAGATCGTGCTGTACATGCCCAGGCCGAGGATGGCCGCGCTCTCCATCGTCCCGCGCAGGAACGCGTACCGCGGATCGGCGTCGCCGTGCACCCCGAAGCTGAGCTTCGGCAGCGACGCGCGCCGGTGTTCCAGGAACACCCCGATCGTCGGCAGCGGCAGGTCCGGCCGGGTCAGGTAGATCGGCCGTACCCGGTAGTCGCTGTCCGGCCCGAGCCGCATCGCGGCCAGCGTCCGCCGGACGTGCTCGTCGTCGACCACCACCGCCGGGGCCGGGTGGGAGGTGTACCAGTTGAGGATGAACGCGTCGATCTGCACCGCCTCGATCAGCGCGTTGCGCAGCGCCCGCTCCAGGCTGACATGCGCCGCCGTACCGGTGGAGAACGACGGGGTGAACAGCAGGTCGCCATGCTCGGGCCGGGCGGTGAACCCGAGGAAGAACAGCTGCGCCGGCACCCACAACTGCTCGCCCGGCCGGCACAGCGACGGGCACCGGACCCACGCGATCACATCGTCCTCAGTGGGCGGCCGGCGCTGGTAGCGGTGCAGCTTGCTGCCGAGCGCGTCCTGCTGCTCGGGGGCGAGGATGCCCAGATAGGACAGTGGCAGGCAGGGCGCTTCGGCGCTCAGTTCGCGCCGGCTGGCGTACCGGAAATCCTGGTCGAACAGCCGGATCGCCGCCATCGCCGCGTACCGCTCGACGCTCTCGCCCATCAGCTTGACCAGCGCCTCTTCCTGGTAGCGGCCGTACCCGCTGAGGTGGTACTGCACCTGCATGTGCGGGTCGTCCATGACCAGCCGGTGGTACTTCGGCATGGTGGCGGTCGCGGACCGGAGCAATGGCTCTCCGGGGATGTCGGTGACCGAGACGAAGTAGCCGGGCAGGATGCCGGTCTGGTTGCCGCCGAGCCGCCGGTAGCGGGCGAGCTGGTGGACCATCGACGGGTAGTAGGTCAGGGCGGTCATCGCAGCACCTCGGCGACGATCCGGTCGACCGCCGTCCGGCTGTTGAAGTTGATTTCCTGTACGCGTTGCCGGGCCACCCGGCCGCACGCCGGGCAGGTCGGCATCCGCAGCAGATCCTGCGCCTGGATTTCCATCGTGGGCAAGTGAATGCAGACCGCCCGGCCGGACAGCCGGGATGAGCCGACCGCCGCGTGCAGGTAGCCCTCGGTCAGCGCCAGCACGGTCAGCATGATCATCATCGGCGCGTCGGTGGCTCGTGGCGGCGGCTGGCCGACCGGTGCCCGGGCGAACTCGTGGTAGGCGACGTGGTCCTCCAACCGGGCCAGCGAGCGCTGCTCGAAGCACTCGAAGCAGCCGGTGTGCGGCGACTTCACCCCGACCACCGACACGAACGGCCCGTCCACGAACCCGCTCACCCACGGCACGTCCTCGCCCTCGAGCACCCGGTTCAGGTTGCGCAGCACCGGCAACGACGGCCGCTGGAAGCAGGTGACGATCGCCGCATATCCGGTGAGTTCCCGGCGCAGCCGGGTGGTGGCCAGGTCGGTGGCGTGCCCGTCGGTCCGGGACGTGAGGTCGACGGACCTGAGGTCGTCCGCAACGGAATCTTCGACGTGGTGCAGGCGGAGCCGGAGACTCGCCGCCAGGTGGTCGGCCTGCGCGGTGGCGGCGGGGGAGTCGGACAGGAACGCGACCTCCTTGTCCGGCGGCTCGCCGGAGCTGGGGTACGGCGAGGCGAGCCGGCCCAGCAGCGCGGCGGTGATCGCGTCCTGGTCGGCCCGGTCGCCGGCCGGGACCAGCACGCCGGCCTGGGTCAGGTCGGCGAACAGCTTCTCCACATTGGCCCGCTCGATCGGTGCCAGCTCCGGGTCCAGGTGGTCGGCGAGCCGGGTCGGGCCGGTAGCGAGCGCCCGGAGCGCGGCCTGGACGGTCCGGGCGACCGCGGCCGGCTCCCGGCTGGTGTCGACGATCGCCTCCTCGAAGTTCCAGATGCCGGTCCGGATCCGGATCCGGCCGTCCCCGTCGACCAGCACCCTGGCCGTGCTCGCCAGCGCCAGTTCTTCGGTCATCGCCCTATCCCTCCTGCCCGATCACGGTCACGTGGACGACGTGCCGGCTCACGCCGTCGAGCCCGAGCGCCCGCTCGATCCGCTGTTTGTCGAACCCGCCCTGGTCGCAGCCGGCCAGCGCGAGCGCGGTCCGGGCCAGGTGGACGTTCTGCAGAATCGCGCCGACCTCGATCAGCCCGAACACCACCCCGCCGTCGCCGTATTTGCGCGAGTTGTCGTACAGGTTGTAGACGAACGTCAGGACCGCACCGGCCCGGCTGACGTCGAGGTCGGGGGAGGCGAACAGCTCGGTCGGCGGCGGCGCTTCGCCGGCCGGCACCGGCTTGAGGGCGTGGGCGTACGGGTAGTACTCGTACGCCCCGGTGGCGAGCCCGGCGACGTTGACCGCGGACAGGAACAGGGTGACCGGGTACAGCCCGCCGCCGGACGGAGCGTTCCGCAGCCGGATCACGCCGTGCGGCGCCGCCGGGTTTCCGTACGGCAGGCCGCCGGAGATGCCCTGTGCATGGTGCAGGATGGTGGCGAGGTCGGCCAGGTCGACCGGCTCGCCGGAGAGCTGGCGGGTGCTCCGCCGGGAGGTGACCGCGGCGGTCAGGCCGGTCTTGAGCCGCTTCGGGGCCGGCAGCTCGATCGCGTCGCGGGTGTCTTCGGCCAGGTCGGCGTGGCAGGAGGCGAGCACCGCGTCGGGTTCGTAGAACCGGCCGATGCCGAGCTGGAAGCCGAGCCGGGTGTTGTCGGTGCGGAAGTTCAGCAGGAGCTGCTCGCCGGCGAACCCATCGTCCGCAGCCTCCCAGCGTCCACGTACGACCGTGTCGGGGGTACGCACGACGGTGGAGGAGGTGTAGACGGACACGATGCTGTGCTGCATCGCGAACCCGCCAACTGGTCGGAGATGGTCGTGCTCGGCCAGTGCCGCTTCCACTTCCTCCCGGGTCCGCCGGTAGGGCATGACACTCCTTACGGGACGGTCGAATTGGGCGGAAAGGAGGGAAGGGAGGCGCCGGGTCGGCGACCTCCCTTCGAGCTATCCGAGCTACCAGGAACAGCAGCTCGTGCAGCAGCAGTTGCCGCCGCCGCAGGTGGTGGACGCGCCGGGCGCGACCGTCACCGTCAGGCCACCCGTCGCCGTGCTGCCGACGTGACCGGAGAAGCTCAACATATGCGCACTCCTTTCTCCAGGCCGGAACTTGCCAGCAGCGTATCAACGACTTAACGAAGCCTCAATAGTAGAAAATGGGACACTCTGGATGCATGGACAATTCGCGCATGCTGCTCACAGCCACCTAATCCCGAGCGATCCTCCACAACAGACCCCGCTGGCTCGCCCTCACCGGACGCGGCCACCTCCGGACGGACGGCGCGGGCGGCCGATCAGCCGGCCGCCTGCCGGAACCCGACCCTGAATCTCGGGTTCCGGTGTCGGGCACGGCCGGTTAGGGCAGGATGGGGGCGATAGCTGACCTGGAGCTGCGGCGATGGCGGACGACCTCGATCTCCCGAGCGTGGGGGAGCGGCTGCGGGCGGTGCGGCGCGACCGGTTCGTCGGCCGGACCGCCGAGCTGGCGTGGTTCGCCGAGCTGCTCGCCGCACGGCAGCCGGAGTTCCGGCTGGTGTGGGTGCATGGCCCAGGTGGCGTCGGCAAGTCCGCGCTCTGCGGCCAGTTCCAGGAACTCGCGCGGGCGGCTGGCCGACCGGTGACGTATGTGGACGCCCGGGAGGTCGAGCTGACCCGGGCCGGGCTCGCGGCAGCGCTGGGCGAGCCGGTGCCGGGGCGAGTGACCGTGCTGGACACCTTCGAGCGGTGCGCGCCGCTGGCGGACTGGCTGCGGGAGTCGCTGCTGCCCGGTTGGCCGGCCGACGGGGTGCTGGTGGTGGCGGGACGGCACCCGCCGGACGCGCGATGGTTGGCCGATCCGGGCTGGCGAGACTTGCTACGGCCGATGCCGCTGCGGAACCTCCGGCCGGAAGAGAGCCGCGACTTCCTGGCATCGCGCGGCGTGGTGGGGCCGGCGCAGGCGTCGGCGATCGGGTTCACCCACGGGCATCCGCTGGCGCTGGCGCTGGTCGCCGAGATGCTCGCGGGCGGCGAGGAGCTGGCTCCGGTCCGGGCCGACCAGGAGCCCGAGCTCGTGCGGATCCTGCTGGAGCGGTTCGTCGACCGGCTGCCCACCGGCCGCCGCCGGGAGGCCCTGGCGGTCTGTGCCCACGTCCGGGTGACCACCGAAGCGGTGCTGGCCGAGGTGCTCGGCGGTGACGATGCTGCCGAGCTGTTCGAGTGGCTCCGCGGGCGGTCGTTCGTCGAGCAGGGCCCGCACGGCCTGTTCCCGCATGACCTGGCCCGCGACCTGCTCGACGCCGATCTGCGCTGGCGGAACCCGGCCGGCTACCGGAGCCTGCACGCCGCCACCCGCGCCGCCGCGGTCCGCCGGGTGCAGGCGACCGCCGGGGTCTGGCAAGACCGGGCGATGCTGGACTTCCTGTTCCTGCACCGCAACAGCGCGGTCATGGGCAGATACGCGGACTGGGAGAGCTTCGGATCGGTCCAGCCGGTCGCCGCCACCGACGCCGACCTGCCGGAGCTGCTGGCGATGATCGAGCGGTACGAGGGCCGGCAGTCGGCGTCGATCGCCCGGCGCTGGTATGCCCGGCAACCGGACGGGTTCTCGGTGTTCCGCGACCCGGCCGGCGACATCGTCGGGATGCAGGCGACCGTGTCGTTGCACGACGCCGCGCCCGCGGACCTCGACGCCGACCCGGCCACCAAGGCGGCGATGGGGTACGCCCGCCGGTACGCCCCGCCGCGGCCCGGCGACGAGCTGGTGTACCACCGCTTCTCGATCAGCCGGGACCGCTACCAGGCGGTCTCGCCGGCGACCAACCTGTTCTACGTGACCGCCAACCGGCACTGGCTGACCAGGCCCCGGCTGGCGTGGGCCTTCATCGCCGTGTCCGATCCGGACTTCTGGCAGCCGCTGATGTCCTACTTGGACTTCTGGCGGGCGGCGGAGGCGGACTTCGAGGTCGGTCGGCGGTATGGCGTGTTCGCCCACGACTGGCGGGCGCAGCCGCTGCCGGTCTGGTTCGAGCTGATGGAGGAGCGGGAGCTGCTCACCGCCGAGTCGGAGATCCCGACCCGGCCGGCGCCGGCGGCGCCGCCGCTGGTGGTCCTGTCCGAGCCGGAGTTCGTGGCCGCGGTGCGGCGGGCGCTGCGGGATTACTCGCGCCCGCGGGCGCTGGCCGCCAGCCCGCTGCTGCGTTCCCGGGTCACCATGGCGCCGGGTAACCCGCGACCGGGCCCGGACGACCTGCGGCGGGTGCTCCGCGAGGCGGCCGAGACGCTGCGGGGCAACCCGCGGGACGAGAAGCTCTACCGGGCGGTGCACCGCACCTACCTGGAGCCGGCCGCCACTCAGGAGCTGGCCGCCGAGCGGCTCGGGCTGCCGTTCAGCACCTACCGGCGCCACCTGACCGCCGGGGTCGACCGGATCGCCGAGTGGCTGTGGCAGCGGGAGCTGTCCGGGCCGGACTGAGCAGTTTCTGGTCTGGAGACTGAGCAGTCGCCGACCGTACTGTCGCTGCTGATTACCGCCGGATCGGGCGGTCCATGCTCAGGAGGTGGCGGCATGAAGGTCGTGGTCACCGGCGCGAGCGGGTTCCTCGGCTCGCACACGGTCCGGGCGCTGCTCGCGGCCGGTCATCAGGTCCGGGCCACCGCCCGGTCGGCACACCGGGTCCGGCAGGCGCTCGAGGATCGCGCCGGACCGGTTGAGGTGGTCGCGGCGGACGTCACCGACGCCGACGACGTACGCCGGGCGCTGGCCGACTGTGACGCGGTGGTGCACGCAGCCGCGGTCTACTCGTTCGATGTCCGCCGGCGCCGGGAGCTGTTGCGCGTGAACCCGCTCGGCACCGAGCTGGTGCTCGGGCAGGCGTATCGGCTGGGCCTGGACCCGATCGTCCACGTGTCGTCGTTCACCGCGCTGCTGCCCGCCGCCGGGGTGCTGACCCCGGGCTCGCCGGTGGGTGATCCGCCGGTGGCGTACGCCAGGTCGAAGGCCCGGTCGGACCGGGTTGCCCGCGACTGGCAGGCGAAGCGGGCGCCGGTGACCATCGTCTATCCGGGGATGGTCTGGGGGCCGGGCGACCCGGTCGCCGGGGAGAGCACCCTGCTCGCCCGGGCGGTGCTCGGTGGCCTGATCCCGTTCCGCTTGCCCGGCGCGGTCCCGATCGTCGACGTGCGGGACGTCGCCGCCGTACTCGCCGCGTCGCTGACCAAGGGTGGCCGCCGCTATCTCGCCGCCGCGGAGGTGCTGCCGTTGGCCGAGGTCCAGCGCCTGATCCGGGCGGCGGTCGGCGCTCGGGCGCCCAGGGTGCCGGTCCCGGCGCCGGTACTGCTGGCGACCGCCCGGCTCGCCGAGCTGGCGCAGCGGGTGGTGCCGGTCCGGCTGCCGGTCAACTATGAGGGACCGTGGACCGCCCGCCACTGCCCACCGGTGGACGCCTCGGCGACCACCGAGGAGCTCGGCGTGGGGTTCCGTCCCGCCGCCGAGACGATCCGCGACACCGTCCGCTGGCTGACCCGGCCCGGCGACCGGTCGGGCGCGGGTCAGGCGCCGCGCCGCGCGTCGAACTCCTTCGCGAGCCGCTTCGGCACCTGACACCGCTAGCCCTCGATCAGCAGCTCGCGCAGCTCGTCGTCGTCGACGTTGGCGAGCCGGACCAGGATCGCGGGGAAATTCCGGTAGTGCTCGGTGATGAAGAACTTCGCCGGGTCGCTCTCGAGCAACGCCTGCTTGTCGGCCGGGGTGCAGCGGATCGCCAGCACCCCGAGCTGTGGTTCCCGCGGCCCGTCCGGCTCGACGCGCTCCAGCAACGTCCAGGCGAACTGCTTGCCGCGCACGCGCAGCTGGACGAAATCCGGGCTGGACTGGTCCTCGACCTCCGGGAGCTCGCGGCCGATCCGCCGGGCGGTCTCCGCGTCGCTCATGCGCGACACCCTATACCGACTGGCGGCAGCCCTCGTCACCATGACCTGCCGCGCCGGCTCACCGTACCGGTACCCGGCCGACCAGCGCTTCGAGCGCCGTGCACGCGGCCGCGGCCGCGCGATCCGGGTCCATTGTGTCCGCGAGCGCCAGCGCCCGGTCCCGGTAGCCCGGGTCGGCGAGCACCTGGTCGACCAGCCCTGCCACCGCGTCCACCCGCCACCGGGCCGCCGGCAGCCACTCCGCCAACCCGAGCGATCGCAGCCGGCGGGCGTTGTCCGGCCGGTCCGCCCCGTGCGCCAGGATCACCTGCGGAATGGCGGAGGCGACCGCCCGGGCGCAGGTCAGGATCCCCCCATGGTGGACGACCGCGGCGACCCGCGGCATCAGCGTGGCGAACGGCAGCGACGGATACCACCGCACGGCCGGCGGCAGCTCCGCCGGCAACAGGTCCCGGTGCCGGCAGGCCACCACCACCGGGCGGCCGGCCCGGGCCGCCGCGTGCACCGCCACCCCGTACCAGTCCGCGTGCAGGAACCGGCTGGAGCCGCCGCTGACCAGGATCGGCCGGCGCTCGGCCGGCACCTCGTCGGCGACCAGCGCGGCCAGGTCGGCCGGCAGCTCGCCACGCTCGGTCTGGTCGTGCGGCAGGAACCCGGCGAGCGCCGCCGCCGACCCGCCGGGGTCGGCGGCGCCGTCCGGTGGCAGCAGCGGCTGCCCGGCCCGGTCGAACCACTCCGGCCACAGCCCGAGCACCAGGTCGGCCGTGCGCAGCCAGGCCGACCAGTCGGTCACCGCCGGCAGCCCCACGGTGGCCCGCATCTGGTTCAGGTCGCCGGCCAACACCTGCGGGTACAGCCGCTCGGTCAGTGGCAGGCCGAGGTGCTGCTGCGGGGTGACCGACACCCAGACCGCGGGCACCCCGAGCGCCTCGCGGAGCATCAACACCGACAACCGCGAGGTGTGCCGCCCGACCACCACGACCTCACCGGCCGGCCGGGACCGCACCAGCTCGGCGATCACTTGAAACTCGGTACGGGTCTGCTCGAAGATCCGGTTGCGCCGGTAGAAGTCGAGCACGTGGTTGACGTCGCTGAGCACGTTCAGCAGGAACAGCCGATGGTCGGCGAGCAGCCGGGTGTAGTCCTCGAGCGTGTCGGTGGGTACGAAGCGCAGCCCGGCCTGCTCGGCGGTCGGAGCGTAGAACGCGTGGGTGTAAAGCACCGGCTCGTGGCCACGGCTGGCGAGCGCCTGTCCAAGCTGGACGAACGGCAGCACGTCGCCGTGGGTGCCGTCGGTGCAGAGCGCGAACGTCGCCATGGCTACGCCCGATCCTCCTCGAGCAGGCTGCGCACCTCGTCGTCGGGGAGCTGTTCGAGCTCGGCGAGCAGCTCGGCCATGGCGGCATCCTCCGACCGCGCAGCCCGCAGGTCGCGGATCGCGGCCGCCATGCTGGCGACCGTGAACGTGTCGGTGAACAGCACCTCGACCGGCAGCTCCACCCCGTAGTCGTCGCGGACCCGAGCCGCGAACTGCAGTGCCTTGAGCGAATCTCCACCGAGCTGATAGAAGTCGTCGTCCACCGAGGCCGGCGGGAACTCCAGCAGCTCCGCCCAGATCGCCGCCACCTCCCGCTCGACCGGGTCGTCGCTGGCGACCGCGGCCGGCTCGGCCGACCTCCGGCGCTGGTCGACCGCCGCGACGACCTGCGCCGCGGTGCCGAGCTCGGTGGCGATCCGGTGCACCAGCTCCACCGGCATCGCGGCGGCAGCCGGCTTCGTCGACGCAGCCTCGGCCTCCGGTGTGGCGGGTCGGTCGGCGGAGCTGGCCGGCTCGAACCGCAGCGCCTCGGCGGCCTCGGTGGTGAGCCGGTAGCCGACCTCCGGCTCGGCCTCGGCCGGCAGCGACGCCAGGAAGTCGCGGGCCGGCTGGTTGCGCGCCGACGGGGCGAACCGCAGCAGGATCGACGCCAGCCCGCGTTCCCGGGCGAGCCCGCCGAGCCGCCGCAGCACCGCGTGCTCCACGCCCCGCCCGAGCACCCGGCAGCTCAACAGCAGGTTCGCCACGGTCAGCGTGCCGCCGGCGCCGGAGTCGGTGACCACCAGTCCGATCAGTCCATAGTCGCCGAACCGGTCCCGGGCGTGGACGACCAGCGCCTGCCCATCCGGCAGCGCGGCCAGCTCGGCCTCGTGGTAGCGCCGGGTGGTCAGGTTGAACTGGTTGACCCGCTGGGACAGCTGGGCGGCGCGGGCCAGGTCGGCGGTGGTTAGCGGCCGGACCTCCACCTCCAGCGCCAGCGTGGCGAAGAACTCCGCCAGCGAAGTCGCGGCAGCCCGAGCCCGGGTCCGTTCGGCGTCCTGCTGGTAGCGCAGCGCCCGGGCCCGGTCGTCGTCGGTCACCGGCAGCAGGTCCAGCGGCCAGCACCGCTCCAGGTAGGCCACCACCTCGTCGGCGTGCCGCGGCAGGACCGGGGTCAGCACCGCCGGGTGCGCGGCGTCGACCTCGGCCCGCTCGATCGGGTTGTCGTCGAGGAAGACCAGGCTGTCCAGCGCGACGTTCAGCTCGCGCGCCAGTGCGGCGAGGTTCTCCGACTTGGGTTCGTAGTTCACCCGCCAGCCGGTGATGTGCTCCTCCCGTAGCAGCATGTCGGGGTGGCTGGCCAGCACCTGCCGGACGTCCGACTCCAGGTTGCGGCTGACGATGCAGAGCAGCCGGCCGGCCGCCCGCTGCGCCAGCAGGTACTCCTGGAGCTGGCGGTGGGCGGGAGTCACCGTCACCCCGTGCGGCCCGTCTTCGGCGACCACCCCGTCCCACAGGGTGTGGTCGGCATCGACCGCGATCACCTTCGGCCGCGGCACCTGCCAGGCCATCAGCGCCCGGATGGTCGCGGTGGCCAGCGCCGCCAGCATCTCCCGGGTGTACGGCAGCCGCGCGGCCCGGTCGGTGTAGGGGTCGAACCGCTCCGTTACCGGGTACCACGCCGAGAGCTGTCGCTCGGTGATGACCCGGACCCGGGCGTCCTCACCCAGGCCGTCGACCAGCCGGCGCTCGGCCGCGGCGAGCAGCTCGGGCGCACCGGTGGCGGCCGGGCAGGAGACCACCAGGTGCGGCACGCCGGATCGGTCGGCGCAGCTCCGGACTGCGCCTACCAGGTCGTCGATCGCTTTTAACGCTTCTTCACCAGTGCTGCTGACCCATGCACCACGGTCGATCAGCACGACATTGTAGCCGGACCGGTTGGTGGCGAGCGCACCGCTACTGTCCAGTAGCGACTGGAATACCTGGTCGTAGGGCGCGAACCGCACCTCGAACGGAAGGTCAAGCTCCGCTGACCAAAAGTCCAGTGCGTCAACCGTCGCCTCGGCGGTGAAGTTTGCCGCGATCGCGATCCGCGCAGTAGCCAACAGGGCCTCCCATCTTCGACGTCTCCGCCCGGCCTCAAGGCATTGGCGAGAAGCATACAGTGATTGATCGACAGTAAGAACTATCCAAGTGGCTATAATCGCCCCGTGCAGGCCACTATCGACCACCTTGGTGTAGTTACCGACGAACCAACCCAAGCAGGCTCCGAATTGGAACGCTTGGGTTTCGCTCGAATCGAAGTCGGGCTCGCCGAGGACTACGGCGTGAGCTGTGAGTTCTGGACACCGGCCGGCAGTCCCGGCGCGCCGATGGTCGAGCTGGTCAGCCCGGTCCGGGCCGGCTCAGCGGTCGACCGCCCGCTCGCGCGGCGCGGGCCCGGCCTGCATCACCTCGCCATCGAGGTGGACGATGTCACCGCCGCTCTGGAGCGGCTCCGGCGCGCGGGTGGGATGCCGCTGGACGAGCAGCCCCGGGCCGGCGCCCGGAAGGGCATGCGGGTCGCGTTCGTCTACCTCGGGCCGGCGACCGGGCTGGTGGTTGAGCTCGTGGACTACCGCGGGCGATGACCGTCACCAGCCAGGAGATCGCCGGCCGGTCGCCGGCGCAACGCCGGGAGCTGATGGCGCGCTGGTTGGCCGCCGCGATCCGGCCGCGGCCGGCCGGCGCCGCGCCGCCCCCGTCGTTCACGCAGGCCCGGCTGTGGTTCCTCGACCGGTACGAGCCGGGCACCGCCACCTACAACATGTGGCTCACGCTGCGCCTGCGGGGGCGGCTGGAGCTGTCCGTGCTGACCGGCGCGGTGCGGGCGGTGGTCGGCCGCCACGAGAGCCTGCGGATGCGGTTCCCGGCCAGCGCCGACGGGCTCCCGGTGGTCGAGCTGCCCGACCAGGTCGAGGTGCCGATCGCCGAGCTGGACCTCACCGATCTGTCCGATCAGGATGGTGAGCGGGAGCGGCGGGCTCGGGCAGCGGTCGAGGCTGAGGTTCGCAAGCCGTTCGACCTGGCGGCCGGCCCGCTGCTGCGCGGCCTGGTGGTCCGGCTCGGGCCGGCGGAGCACGTCCTCTGCCTGGTCGTGCACCACATCATCACCGACGGCTGGTCCAACGACCTGCTGCTGAGCGAGCTCTGGGAGGCGTACGCGACGCTGCGCGAAGGCGGGGCGCCGCGGACCGACCCGCCGGCGGTCGGCTACGGCGACTTCGCCGC
The DNA here is from genome assembly GCA_036564175.1 of Natronosporangium sp. GTDB lineage: Bacteria > Actinomycetota > Actinomycetes > Mycobacteriales > Micromonosporaceae > Natronosporangium. Next base: position 43,766 of record DATCKZ010000097.1, on the reverse strand, counting down.
CTGGCAGCGGGCCTGGGCGCGGACCGACCGGGCCCGGGAGAACCTGGCCTACTGGAAGCGGCAGCTGGCCGGCATCCCGCCGCTGGCACTACCGACCGATCGCGCGTACCCGGCGACCCAGACCTCCAACGGCGCCTCCTACATGTTCCGGCTGGACGCCGAGCTGACCGCGGCGGTCGAGGCGACCGGCCGGGCGCACCGGGCGACCCCGTTCATGACCCTGCTGGCCGGGCTGCAGGCGCTGCTCGCCCGCTACTGCAACCAGACCGACTTCGGCATCGGCAGCCCGGTCGCCGGGCGCAACCGCCGGGAGTCCCAGTCGATGATCGGGCTGCTGGTCGACACGCTGGTGTTCCGGGCCGACGTGAGCGGCGACCCCACGTTCGCGGAGCTGCTCGGCCGGGTCCGGCAGACCGCGCTCGACGCGTACGCCCACCAGGATGTGCCGTTCGCGCAGCTGGTTTCCGAGCTGCGGCTGGCTCGGGACGTGCGCCGGCCACCGGTGTTCCAGGTGCAGTTCAGCATGCTCAACTGGAACGTGCCCGGTGCGATGCCGGCCGCCGACGGCGGTCCGGGCGGGGTCGACGAACGGACCGGCCTGCAGGTCACCGAGTTCCCGATCGACAGTCCGGCCACCCGGCACGAGCTCGCCTTCTACGTCCGGCCGGAGGGCGGCGAGCTGTCCGTGCACGTGACCTACAACACCGACCTGTTCGACCGGGCAACCGTCGTCGCCCTGGCCACCCGGTTCGAGACCCTGCTGCGCGCGGTGTGCGCCGATCCGTACCGGCGAATCTCTGATGTGGACCTCACCAGCCGGGCGGAGCGGGCGCTGCTCGCCCGCTGGTCCGACGGCGGCCCGGCGCCGGCCGCCACCACGCTGGTCGAGCTGATGGCGCGGTGGGTGCGCGACACCCCGGATGCCCCGGCGGTGGTGCACGGCGCGACCACCCTGACCTTCCGGGAGTTGGACCGCCGGGCCCGGCAGTGGGCGCACCGGCTGCGCCGCCTGCCCCGGCCGGTCGGCCGGGACACCATCGTCGGGATCAGCCTGCCGCAGTCGCCGGAGCTCGCCGCCGCGCTGCTGGGGGTGCTGTACACCGGCGCCGCGTACCTCCCGCTCGACCCGGAGCTGCCACCGTCCCGGCTCGCGTTCATGCTCGCCGACGCCGGGGTGGCGGTGCTGATCGCCGACCCGGCGTGCGCGGACCGGTTCGAGGGGTTCGGCGGGGTGGTGTTGGCACCCACCGCCGGTGGCGGCGAACCACCCGAGCCGGTACGGCCGGCGCCGGGCGACCTCGCGTACGTCATCTACACCTCCGGGTCGACCGGCGTGCCGAAGGGCGTGGCGGTGGCCCACCGCCAGCTCGCCAACTACCTGTGCGGGATCGCGGACCGGCTGGCGGTCGCCCCGGGCGCCCGGTTCGGCCTGTTGCAGTCGCTGGCGTTCGACTTCGGCGTGACCATGTTCCACCTGGCGCTGGCCACCGGCGGTTGCGTGCACCTGCTCAGCAACCGGATCAGCGGACCCGAACTCGCCGGCTACCTGGCCCGCACCGGCATCGACTACCTCAAGCTGACCCCCTCGCACCTGGCCGCGCTGGCCGGCGAGACCGACGGTGGTGCCGCGGCGCTGCTGCCGCGCCGAGCGCTGCTCCTCGGGGGCGAGGCGTCCGCGGCGGCGTGGACCGCCGAGCTGGCCAGCCTGGGCGAGGCGGCGGTCATCAACCACTATGGACCGACCGAGGCGACGGTCGGGGTGACCACCTACCGGGTGCCGCCCGGTGAGGCCGACCGACCCACCACGCCGATCGGGCATCCGCTGCCCGGGGCCAGGGTGCATGTGCTCGACGCCGCCATGCGACCGGTGCCGCCCGGCTGGGTGGGCGAGCTCTATGTTGGCGGCGATCGGCTGGCCCGCGGCTACCTCGGCCGGCCGGAGCTGACCGCGGAACGGTTCGTGCCGGACCCGTTCAGCGATTCGCCGGCGGACCGGCTCTACCGCACCGGCGACCTCGCCCGGTGGCTGCCGGACGGCCGGCTGGAGTTCCTCGGCCGCGCCGACCACCAGCTGAAGGTCCGTGGTTATCGGGTGGAGCCGGCCGAGATCGAGCTGGCGCTGGCGAACCTGCCCGGGGTGGCGCAGGCGGTGGTCGTGCTCTGGCAGGACCGGCTGGTCGCCTACCTCGAACGCGCCCAGGCCGGCACCGAGCAGGCGGACCTGGATATCAGTACGATCCGGCAACGGCTCGCCGGGACCCTGCCGGAGTACATGCTGCCGGCCCGGGTGGTCTGGCTCGACCGGCTGCCGTTGCAGGCGCACGGCAAGGTCGACCGGCGGGCACTGCCGGAGCCGGCCGAGGACCGGCCCGACCAGGCCGCGGCGTACCGGGCGCCGGAAAGCCCGGTCGAGCAGACCATCGCCCGGGTCTGGCAGGACGTGCTCGGGGTGAGCGCGGTCGGTGCCGACGACGACTTCTTCGACCTCGGCGGGCATTCGCTGCTGGTGACCAAAGTGGTGGCTCGGCTGCGCCGGGAGCTGCCCGCCGGTTCCCGGCCGGTCGCGGTGATGGACGTGTTCAGCCATCCCACGGTGGCGGCGCTGGCCCGCCACGTCACCGCTGGCGGCGAGGAGCCGGCAGACCAGCCGCCGGCGCTGCTGCACGAGCTGACCACACCGGGCGCGACCGACCACACCGTCCGGTCGGTGGTGGCGGTGCCGTACGGCGGGGCCACCGGAGCGGTTTTCCACCCGCTCGCGCGGGCGCTGCCGGCCGGGCACCGGCTGTTCGCGGTGACCCCGCCCGGCAACGACATCGGTGCGCTGGACACCGGCGGGGCGGGGGTCGGCGAGGTCGCCGAGCGGTGCGTCACCGAGATCCTCGACCGGGTGCCCGGCCCGATCGTCGTCTACGGCCACTGTGGACCCGGCGGGGCGCTCGCGGTGGAGATCGCCCGCCGGCTGGAGCAGGCCGGCCGCCCGCCGGTCGCGGTCTACCTCGGGGGCGTGTTCCCGTTCGCCCGGCCGCCCGGGCTGCTCGGCCGCGCCGCCAAAGCGCTCCGGCTGGACCGGTGGCGCAGCGATACCGTCTACGCCAACTGGCTGCAGGCGATCGGCGCGGACCTGGGCGAGCTGGACGCCGCCGAGCGGCGGCGGCTGATCCGGGCGATGCGTCGCGACGCCGAGCAGGCTGAGGACTACTACACCGACCTGCTCGCCCGCGGCGCCGAACCGCTCTCCGCGCCGATCATCTGCGTGGTCGGCGAGCGCGATCCCGGCACCGAGTTCTACCAGGAGCGGTATCGGGAGTGGGGGATCCTCACCGGCCGGACCGCGCTGGTCGTGCTCGACGAGGCCGGCCACTACTTCGTCCGGTATCGGGCCGACGAGCTGGCGGAGATCATCACCACCGTCCACGAGCGACTCCCGGCGAGCGGGCCGGGTGAGGTGGTCGAGCCGGTCCCGCCCGGCGCGACCTGGTGGCACGCCGCGACCAGCACCCACCCACCGGGCCGGCCCGGCGGTCCGGCGGCCGGTGCGGCGGCGACCGACGAGGTACGCCCGAGCATGGGCCGGTTCCTGGTGGTCGCCGGCGGCCAGCTGGTCGCGAACCTCGGCGCCGCGCTGACCGCGTTCGCGATGCCACTGTGGGCGCTGCTGGACACCGGCTCGCTGCTGCGGTTCGCGATGTTCTCGCTCGCCGGGACGCTCCCCGGGGTGCTGGTCGCGCCGGTGGCCGGCGCGCTGGTCGACCGCACCGACCGGCGCCGGATGCTGCTCGCGGCGACCGTCGCCGCGGGCGCCATCCAGGGCGCGCTCGGTCTGCTGGTGTGGGCGGACACCGTCCAGACCTGGCTGCTCTACGGGCTGCTGTCGCTGCTGTCGGTCGCCGCCGCGTTCCAGCGGCTGGCGTACACCAGCGCGATCCCGCAGCTGGTGCCCAAGCACTATCTCGGCAACGCCAACGGGGTGGTGCAGCTCGCGTTGAGCTTCGCCAACTTCCTGGTGCCGCTGGTCGCGGTCGGGTTGCTCGCCGCGATCGGGATGGCCGGCATTCTCGCTTTCGAGGTCGCAAGCTATCTGGTGGCGGCGGTGGTACTGCTGGCGGTCCGGTTCCCGGCGACCATGGCGTTACGCCGCCGGGAGACCATCGGGCAGGAGATCCGCAACGGGTTCGGGTACTTCTGGCGCCGGCCGCGGCTGCGGGCGATGCTGCTGTTCTTCGTCGCCACCAACCTGTTCCTGGCGATCGTGCTGGTGTTGGTGTCACCGCTGGTGCTCACGATCGGCGATGTCCAGGACGCGGCTCGGGTGGCGACCGCCGCCACCGCCGGCGCGGTCGCCGGCGGCCTGGTGATGGCGATCTGGGGCGGCCCGAGCCGCTGGCGGATGCGCGGGATGCTGGTCAGCGCGGCCGCCTACGGGGCCAGCGCGTTCGTGGTCGGGATCCTGCCCAACCTCGGGCTGATCGCGGTCGGGGCGGTCGGCATGTCGTTCACGCTGGTGGTCGTCAACGGCATCTGGCTCACGATCATCCACACGAAGGTGCCGCACCGGTTCCACGCCCGGGTGATCTCGCTGAACCAGATGGTGGCCCAGTCGGTGGTCTCGGCCGGGTTCATCGTCGCGCCGCTGGCCGGCAACTGGCTGGAGCCGAAGCTGCAGCCCGGTGGTGGGCTGGCCGACTCGGTGGGCGTGCTGGTCGGCACCGGCCCGGGGCGCGGGATCGCCCTGCTCTACCTGATCTGCGGTTTGCTGCTGGCCGGGCTGGCGGCGCTGTGCTTGGTCCGGACCCCGCTAGCGCGGTTCGACCTCACCGAGCCCGACGCCGAGCCGGATGACCTGGTGGGCTTGGCTACGCTGCGGGCGCGGGCCGGGTCACCGAGCCGCCCAACCGGTACGGCCGCCGCTCACGATCCGGCGATCGCGCCGAAGAACCCGTGACCCGCGTTCGTCAGCGGCGGACCCGCTGGCGCCGCCCCTTTCTATCCGGACGGCGGGTAGCTACAACCAGTGCTACACCGGTTCCGTGTTAAACGGGAGGTAAAGATGGCCAGCCTTACCCTCACCATCGACGAGGACCTGCTGCGGCAAGCGCGGATCCGCGCCCTTGAACAGGGCACCAGCGTGAACGCGCTGGTGCGTGAATGGCTGGAGAACTACGCCGACGTGGACCGCCAGCGAAGCGCTGCGCAGGGGTTCCTCGCTGTCGCCAGGCGTAGCCGTGCGTCGAGCGGGGCAGCTGGTCGACGCTGGACCCGCGACGACGCTTATGAGGAGCGTGTGGGTCGCTATGGCAGGTAGGGCCTTCGTCGACACGAATGTGTTCGTGTATTCCGTGGACACGGCTGAGCCGAAGAAGCAGGAATTGGCACAACGGCTGATCGAGACCACTCCCGACCTGGTGATCTCGACGCAGGTTCTGAACGAGTTCTACACGATCGTCACTCGTAAGCTGGCTGAGCCGCTCCCTCTTGACGAAGCGGCCACGGCTGTCGAGTGGATGACCCGGTTCAGCTGCGTCCCGGTCGACGCCGACCTCGTGTTACGCGGGATCAAGGTCGGGCAGCGTTGGCAGCTGTCGCATCGGGATGCGTTGATGGTCGCGGCGGCGCGACAGGCCGGGTGTGACCGGCTGCTGACAGAGGACCTCGCAGACGGAGCCAGCTACGACGGACTGCGGGTCGAGAACCCGTTCCGTGGCGCAGAAGGGTAGGCGCCGCCCACCGACAGGACAACCGCTACCCGGTGCTGGAGTCGGTCACAGCAACGTTTCCTGTACGTCATCGGTCGCCGGTTTCTGTGAGGCGGCGAGTGCGGCGCCGATGATGCCCGCGTCGTTGTGCAGCTGCGCCTGCACCACTTCGGTCGGCACGTCGATATGCGGCAGGAACTTGTCGGCCCGGCGGCTGACCCCACCGCCGAGGATGATCAGATCTGGCCACAGCAGGCGTTGCACCAGCGCCAGGTACTTCTGCAGCCGGCGGGCCCACTTCTTCCAGCTCAGGTCATCCTGCTCCCGGACCGCGGCGGCGGCCCACCGCTCGGCGTCCCCGTGGTGCAGCGGCAGGTGGCCGAGCTCGGTGTTGGGCACCAGCACCCCGTCGATGAACAGCGCACTCCCGATGCCGGTGCCGAGGGTGAGCATCAGCACCGACCCGCCCCGATCCCGCCCAGCGCCGTACCGCATCTCCGCCAGGCCGGCCGCGTCGGCGTCGTTGATCGCCACCACCGGTCGGCCGAGCTGCTGCTCGAACCGGGCGGTGGCGTCGGTGCCGATCCAGGTCTCGTCGATGTTCGCCGCGGTCAACACCACGCCATCGCGGACCACCGCCGGGATGGTCACCCCGATCGGCGAACCCGGACCGCCGGCCCGGCCGGTATCGTGCCCGAGCTTGTCGACGACCGCCGCGACCACGCGCGCGACCGCTTTCGGCGTCGACTTGGCGGGGGTGGGCAGCCGGACCCGGTCAGCGGCGAACGCACCGGCAGCCAAGTCCACCGGGGCGCCTTTGATCCCGGAGCCGCCGATGTCGACGCCGATGATCTCAGTGATGTCGCCTGCGATCACCCGTCACCCACCTCCCGGGCGCTCGGGCAAACCATCCTGTTTCGCAGCGTACCGGCGTGACCGCCGGGTGTTCCGGCTTTCGCCGAAGCGGTTCGCCTAGCCGAGCGGCCAACCGCGGCGGTCGTTACAGGCCGGCGTACGAGTGCAGGCCGGTGAACAGCAGGTTCACCACGAACAGGTTGACCAGCATGGTGGCCCAGGCGACCATCGCGACCAGCGCGGCCCGGCGGCCTCGCCACCCGGCGGTCGACCGGGCATGCAGGTAGCAGGCGTAGAGCACCCAGCTGACGAACGCCCAGGTCTCCTTCGGGTCCCAGCCCCAGTAGCGGCCCCAGGCCGCCTCCGCCCAGATCGCACCGGCCACGATCGCGAACGTCCAAATCGGAAATGCCACCTGGTGCAACCGCATGGCGAGCCGGTCCAGGGCCGCCGGCGCGGGCAACCGGCCGATCACCGGGCTCGGGTGCCGGCCCTCGCTCACCAGCGCGTCGTGCCGCAGCCGGAGCAGGTAGAGCGCGGCGGCGACGAACCCGACCAGCAGCAGTCCGGTCGCCGTCGCGGCGGCGCTCACGTGCACCCGCAGCCAGGGTGACTCGAGTGCCGGCACGAGTGGCTCGACCCGGGTGTAGACCCGGGCGGCGCCGCCCAGCAGCAGTGCCAGCGCGAGGGTGACGAACAGCCCGGCTTCCCGTACCGGCCGGCGGGCTTGCGCCACCAGCCACGCCACCGCCCCGGCGAGGGTGACCGCGAGGATGAACTCGTACAGGTTGCCCAGCGGCACGCGGCCGGCCGCCCAGCCGCGGGCGACCACGGCGCCGGCGTGTGCCACCGTCGCGCCGACGGTCAGTACGACCACCGCCCGCCTCAGCCACCACAGCGGAGCCGCGGCCCTGGCCGGTGTCGCCGCCTCCGCCGTCGCCACAGTGGACCCTAGCCGGGCGGGCGCCGCCGCGGGCACCGGCCGAGCCGACCGCAGGGCCGCCGCCAGTTCGACGGCGTGCCCCACCATGGCCGCCAGGTAGCCGATCAGCGCCGCTACCACCAGCCCGTCCGAGATAGCCGCCAGCGTCTGCTCCGTCATCGATCCTCGCCTCCGCTCATCGACCGGCCACGGTGGTCCGGACTCTACTACGAACCGTCGTAGGTGGTGGGTCAGGAGCGGGTGTGTGTATCGAATTGCGTGACTGATCGTTGACATGAGCTGCTAGTTCGCATAACATACGACGTTATTCTCACGCAATGAGAACCGGTGGCGCGCCGGCGGACCGCCGGTGCGGCCGGCCGGCAGGCAGTGATCGACGGATGGGAGGAAGTCCGTTGGCACTTCGAGAACACCGCATCGACACCGGGCGCCTCACCGTGAACGTCCGGGAGGCGGGCCAGGGCCGGCCGGCGGTCTTCATGCACGGGATCACCGCCAACGCGGCGATCTGGGATCCGGTGCTGGACCAGCTCGCCTCGGCCTTCCGGGTGGTCTCGATGGACCAGCGCGGCCACGGGCTCACCGACAAGCCGCCCACCGGATACACCGCCGAAGAACTCAGCGACGACGTGCTGAGCCTGGTGGAGACGCTCGACGCCGGGCCCGCCCTGCTGGTGGGCCACTCGCTCGGGGCACGCAACGCGCTGGTAGCCGCGACGCGGCGACCCGAGCTGGTCGCGGCGGTGGTCGCCATCGACTTCACGCCGTACATCGAGCCGGAGGTCTTCGACGCGCTGAGCACGCGAGTCCGTGGCGGCGACCGGCTGTTCGGCTCGCCCGCCGAAATCACCGCGTACCTGTCCGAGCGCTACCCGCGGCTGCCGCTGGACGCGATCGAGCGCCGGGCCCGGCACGGATACCGGGCGGTGGACGGCGGCTACCGGCCGCTGGCCGATCCGGACGCGATGGCGCAGACCGCCGACGGCCTGCGGGCGGACCTCGCCCCGGCGGTCCGGCAGGTCCGCTGCCCGACCCTGCTGATCCGGGGCGCGGACAGCACGCTGGTGTCGCCGGCCGCGTTCGAGCGCACGCTGCGGCTCCGCCCTGACTTCGCGCACATCGTCGTCGCCGGCGCCGACCACTACGTACCGGAGGAGCAGCCCGACGCGGTCTGTGCAGCAATCCGGACCTTCGCGAAGGACGGTCCACAGTGAGCATCAACACCCTCATGTCCCTCCGCCCCTTGCCGACCCGGACGGCCACCGTCCGGGCCGGCAAGGGGCTCGCCGGCATCGCCGTCGCGATCGGGCTCTGGGAGGCGATCCGGGCGGCCGGCCTGGTGGACCGGCGCGACCTGCCGTCCATGCAGACGGTCGTGACCACGGCGGTCACCGAGCTGATCGATGGCCCGCTGGCGCAAGCGGTCACCGCCAGCCTGCGCGCGTGGGCGATCGGGCTCGCCATCGCCACCGCCGGCGGCGTCGGGTTGGGGATCGCGTTAGGACTGCTGCCGCAGGTCGAGGTGGTGACCCGACCGCTGCTGGAGTTCGTCCGGCCGATCCCGTCGGTGGCGCTGATCCCGGTCGCGCTCATCGTCTTCGGGCTCGGGCTGCGGATGGAGGTGATCCTGATCGCCTTCGCCAGCATCTGGCCGGTGCTGTTCAACACCAAGGCCGGAGTCGAGAGCGTCGACCCGCGACACCTCGAGACCGGTCGGGTGCTCCGGCTCAGCCGGAGCGCCCGGATCTGGCGGATCGTCCTACCGAATGCGCTGCCGGCGATCGCGACCGGGGTCCGGACCGCCGCCGCGATCGCGCTGGTGCTCGCCATCACCGTCGAGCTGGTGACCGGCCAATCCGGCATCGGCCTCTACCTGCAAACGTCCCGAGTCGACGGTCAGGCCGCCCAGACCTGGGCCGCGATCCTCACCGCCGGGTTGCTCGGGTACGCCCTGAACGCCGCCTTCCTGGTGACCGAGCGGCGGGCGTTGTCGTGGAGTCAGGAGCACCGTGTCCAGTAAGGCGATCCCCACCGAAGCCGCCCAGCCGCCGTACGGAGTGCCCGCGGAGGCGCGGTCCAAGGTGCGGTCCGCCGCCACCGGGCCGGGCCGCTCCCGCGTACCGCCCTGGCGGACCCGGTTGTGGCAGCTGCTGTGGCAGGTGGGGTTTGTCGTGGTGCTGCTCGCCATCTGGGAGCGGGCGGCGAAGACCGCCGACGTGCCATACCTCCCGCCGCTCGGTGACATCGCCGATGGGTACGTGAGCCTGTTCCACGGCGAGCTGCTGACGCAGGAGCTGCTGCCGAGCCTGTACCGGGTGGCCACCGGGTTCGGGATCGGCGTGGCCGTCGGCATCTCGGTCGGCCTGCTGGTCGGCTATCTGCGGGCGGTCGAGCCGTGGGTGCGGCCGGTGCTGGAATTCAACCGGGCGATCCCGGTCGCCGCCGTACTGCCCGGGGCGCTGCTGCTGTTCGGTGCCACCGACACGATGCGGGTGCTGGTGATCGCGTTCGGCTGCACGTTCCCGGTGCTGCTGGCGGCGATTGACGGCGCCCGGCGGGTCGACGACCTGATGCTCGACTCGGCCCGGATCGCCGGGCTCTCCCGGCCACAAACGATGGTCCGGGTGGTGTTCCCGGCCGCGCTCCCGCAGATCCTCGCCGGGGTCCGGATCGCGCTGGGGATCGCGCTCATCATGATGGTCATCTCCGAGCTGATCGCCGCCGACAACGGGATCGGCCAGTACATCCTGCGCAACCAGCGGCTGTTCCGGACCGCCGACGTGTACGCCGGCGTGCTGGTCATCGGCACCGTCGGCTGGGTGTTCACCACCGCGATCCTGCAAGCGGAGAAGCGGATGCTGCGCTGGCACCGAGGCTGGCGGAGCCTGCCGGAGTGAGGCGTGACATGGCGACTGGAGCAACTATGACCAATGACGCATCGGTCGTGGCGGTCGAGCAGGTGTCCAAACGGTACGCCGGCAACTCGGTCCAGATCCTGGACCAGCTGTCGTTGCGGGTGACCGAGGGGGAGTTCCTGGCGGTCGTCGGACCGTCCGGCTGCGGCAAGACGACCCTGCTGCGGTGCATCGCCGGCCTGCTGCCACCGGACTCCGGCCAGGTCCTGCACCGGGGCCAGCAGCTCGGCGGGCCACCGCCCTGGCTGTCGATTGTCTTCCAGGACTACAACCGGAGCCTGTTCCCGTGGCTGTCGGTGCGGCGCAACGTCGGGTTCGGGTTGCGGAAGCTGCCGAGGCGCGAACGCGACGAGCGGGTACGGCGGGCGCTGGCAGCGGTCAACCTGGAGGACTCGGCCGACCTCTACCCGTGGCAGCTGTCCGGCGGGATGCAGCAGCGGTGCGCGCTGGCCCGGGCGATCGCGGCCTCCCCGCAGGTGTTGCTGCTGGACGAGCCGTTCGCCTCGGTCGACGCCCAGACCCGGATCGACCTGCAGGACATGGTTCTGGGTATCTGTCGAGAGCTGCGCCTGTCGACCCTGCTGGTGACCCACGACATCGAGGAAGCAGTGTTCATGGCCGACCGGGTGGCGGTGCTGTCGACCCGGCCGGCACGGGTGGTTGAGGAGATTGACATCGATCTGGGGCCGCACCGCGACCAGCTCACCACAAAGGAGTCTGCGCGGTTCCTTGAGCTTCGTCACCGGGTCTTCACCGAGGTCCGGCGGCAGGCCAGGCCGGCTCCGGCGACTGCGGGCGGTTAGCCCGAGTTCTGGCTACGAGGAGAAGCAATGCTTAGGAGATATCGGACGATCGCCGCCTTGGCCGTGGCGGCCACGATCGCCGCCATCGCGTTGTCGGGTTGCGACGACGGCAATGATGGCTCGAATGAAAGCGCCGACGGGGTGACCTCGATCAAGGTTGGGTTCATCCCGATCGGGGTCTACTCGTACCTCTGGCGCGCCGAGGACGCCGGCTACTTCGCGGAGCAGAACCTGGAAGTCGAGCTGGTCCCGATGGCCGGCGGCGGGGAGATCATCCCCGCGTTGCAGTCGCGCTCGCTCCAGTTCGGGATCTCGGACGCGCTCGGCGTCATCAACGCCCGCAATGGCGGCATCGACGCCACCTACGTGTCGTTCAACTTCGCGCAGAGCGCGGAGGATCCGGTGCACGCGGTGCTCACCGGCAATCCGGAGGTCAGCTCGCCGGCCGACCTCGCCGGCAAGACGGTGGCCACGAACCTGAGCTACAACACCGACTGGACCATGATGCGGATGTGGCTGCGCCAGCACGGGGTCGACCCGGAGTCGGTGAACTTCCAGGAGCTGCCGTTCCCGGACATGCTGGCGGCGCTGCGCAACGGCACCGTCGACGCGGCCGGGGTCGCCGAGCCGTTCTACACCCAGGGTGAGAACGACGGCCTGCGGGTGCTCGGCAACTACTTCACCGAGGTCAGGTCGCCGGTGGTGTTCTCCGGGATGGTGGCGCTCGACTCCTACATCGAGGACAACGAGGACGTGGTCGAGCGGTTCGTCACCGCGATCCACCAGGCGATCAACGACTTCAACAACGATCCGCAGGTCGCCCGGGACACCATCGCCGAACACACCGAGATCGACCCGGAGCTGGTGGCGTCGATGCGGCTCGGCGAGTGGAACGCGTCGTCGTCCACGGAGGACATCCAGTTCTGGGTGGACGCCGCCAACTCCGAGGGGATCCTGGACGGCGGGTCGGTGGACGCGAACGAGCTGCTCTGGCGTACGGGCTAGTCCCCACCCGGACCCGGCCTCGCGGCGCCCGCCCGCCCCCGGGTCGCCGTGAGGCCGGCCGGAGCCCGGTGCCGCGAGGCAGCGAGAACCACAAACGAACCGAGGATGGAAGGTGAAGATGGGTAAGGCAGGAGTCGTCGGAGTTCGCAAGCCCCGGCACGCGGAGATCGCGGGGGCCGGCTTCAGCGGACTGACCACCGCCGTCGCCCTGCGCCAGCGCGGCTGGACGGTCCGGGTGCACGAGAAGAGCCCGGAGCTCCGGGAGTTCGGTGCCGGGATCTTCCTGTGGGAGAACGGCCTGCGGGTGCTGGAGACGATCGGCGCCTACGACGATGTCATGAACGGCTCGCTAACTCCTCCGTTCTACGAGACCCGGGTCCACAACATGACCGTGTCGCGGGAGTCGTTCGGTGCCATCCGGTGGCGGACGATGACCCGGCCGCATCTCTACCGGGCGCTGCTCAACGCCGCCGAACGCGAGGGAGTCGAGATCGAGACCGGTTCGGAGGTGGTCGCCGCCGACCCGGCCGGCAGCCTCACCGTCGCCTCCGGACGGACCTACACCGCCGACCTGGTGGTCGGTGCGGACGGGGTGGGTTCCAAGGTGCGCGACTCGATCGGGTTCCAGATGAAGCGGGAGAAGTCGCGGGACGGCATCACCCGGCTGCTGGTGCCCAGGCTCAAGGAGCGGCTCGGCACCGGCCCGGAGTGGGACAACGTCATCGACTTCTGGAACTTCGCGCCCCGGGTGCTGCGGATCCTCTACGTGCCAGCGAGCGAAGAGCTGCTGTACGTCGCGTTCATGGCCCCGAGCGACGACGAGCAGGGCTCGCGTACCCCGCTGGATGTAGCACTGTGGAGCGAGCACTTCCCGCACCTGGCGCCGGTGATCGAGGCGGCGGGGCAGCAGGCCGGCCGGTACGACCGGTACCAGACCACCGTGCTGTCGACCTGGAGCAACGGCCGGGTGGCGCTGGTCGGTGACTCGGCCCACGGCATGTGCCCGGCGCTCGCCCAGGGCGCCGGCTGCGCGATGGTGAACGCGCTGGGGCTGGCGGCGGCACTGGACGAGACGCCGGAGATCCCCGACGCGCTGCAGACCTGGGAGAAGCGGGAACGGCCGATCACCGACCGGTGCCAGGAGCGCTCGGCCTTCTACGCGGCCACCCGCAGCATGTCCCGGGGTAACCAGTTCACCCCGACCGTGCTGGAAACCGCGATGTACGAGCCGACCGGGGCGGCCCCGCGCCGGAACGCGCGGATCGGCTAGCCAGACCAGGAGTGGAGACTGATGACCCAAAGCCAGCTACCGGGCTATGAGGTGCGCGGCTGGTACGCGTTCGTGGAGGAGGTGCACCACGCCGGCCGCCTGGTCGACCAGCCGCTGGTCAAGGCCGCCACCGCGGTCCGCCTCCACAACCCGTTCGCGGGCCGGTATGCGGAGGACCTGTCGCCGCTGATCGAGCCGAGCGCCGCGCTCGGCACCGCGCTCGGGCGCCGGGCGGTGGCGCTGCTCGGCGGCCGTCCAGTTGAGAGCTACGGGAAGGGTGGCATCGCCGGCCTGGCGGGGGAGCAGGAGCACGCGGTGGCCTGCATCACCACCGTGTTCGGCGACGCGTTCCGGGCCGAGGTCGGCGGTGGCCGGGCGTGGATCTCGTCGGTCACCAAGCGGGCCACCGCCGGTACGGCGATCGACATCCCGCTGGCGTTCAAGGACGAGCTGTACGTCCGGTCCCACTACGACGCGATCACGATCACGGTCCCCGACGCGCCGGCCCCGGACGAGCTGTTGATCTGCGTCGCGGTCGCTAGCGGCGGCCGCCCACACGCCCGGGTCGGCGGAAAGACCGTCGAGGAAGCCCGACTAGCCATTGGAAAGGAGACCTAGCATGCCGCTCAACATCAAGGATCTCAAGGTCACCAGCAGCGACTTCACCGACGGCGGCCGGCTGGCCCACCGCCACGCCGCCGACAAGGGCAACGAGGCGCCGCGGTTGACCATCCACGGTGTGCCGGCGGAGGCGGTCGAGCTGGCCGTGATCTGCCATGATCCGGACGCGCCGCTGGCCCACGGATTCACACACTGGACCTTGTACGGGATCCCGACCGACACCCGGGAAATCGGCCCGGAAGCGGACAAAGAGTTCCGGGCCGGACCGAACGGGCTGGGCCAACCGGGCTACACCGGCCCGCAGCCGCCGCCGGGCCACGGTCCACACCACTACTACTTCTGGGTCTACGCCCTCGACACCAGGGTCGAAGGCACACCCACCAGAGAGGAGTTCCTAGCGCGGTACGCAGACCACATCATCGAGCAGAACCGGATCGTCGGGATCTACGAAAACTAGCCGCGATCCACGGAAACCAGGACCGCCTCGACGGGTGCGGCTCGCACGGTGAGCGTCGAAACAGGCCGGTATGATTTGGCTGGCTACCCGGCGACCGTGGGCGAGGTCGCATCGGTGCTGATACGGAACCGGAGGAATGCCAATTGGCGGCGCGTGCCCGCACCCCGGGCGTCGATAGCGCCAGGAAGGTGCTGCAGGTGCTCCTGCAGTTCGAGGCGCAGCCGGAGGTGACCGTCGAGGAGCTGGCGCAGGCGGTCTCGGCGTCGGTGAGCACCACCTACCGCTACGTCGCCCTGCTCCGCGAGGTCGGGCTGGTGGAGGAGCGCCACCGCGGCCGCTATTCGTTGTCACCGCGGGTGCTGGCGCTGGCCCGCACCGCTCAGGCCGTTTCCCGGATCGCCAGCGTTTCCGGCCCGGTGTTGCATCGGCTCACCACCGATTGTGGGGAAGCGGCGATCGTCGTGGAGCGGCTGGGCGAGCTGGCGGTGTGCGTGGACATCCGCCAGCCCGACCATCCGGTCCGGCTGTCGTTCGTCCCGGGCCAGGTGTTTCCACTGCACCGCGGTGCCGCGCCGAAGGTGCTGCTGGCCGCGCTGGGCCGGGATCGGGCGCGCGCGTACCTGAACCGGATCGACACCATGACCGCCGAGGAGCGGCGCCGGCTGGGTGCGGAGCTCGACGAGATCCGCAGCAAGGGCTGGGGCGAGAGCGCGGCCGAAGTGGACCAAGGGGTCTGGGCAGTGGCGGCGCCGGTGTCGGTCGGCGGGTCGGTGACGGCGGCGGTGACGGTGGCGGCGCCGGACTACCGGGTGGACACCGGAGCCAGGGAACGGATCCGGATGCTGGTCCGCAGCGCCGCGAAGGAGCTGACTGACGCGCTCGCCCTCAGCCGGCCGTAGCGCCCCGGAGCCGTTACCGGAGGTCGGTGACCGACAGGCCGTGCTCGGCGGACAGCCGGGCGGCCACAAGGGAGCGATGGCAGGCCGGCGCGTCCCGCTCGACGCAGAACAGGGCGGTGACCGTGTCGTCCGGAAGCTCCGCCGCCAGCGCACCGAGGTCGAACGGATCGAGGATCTCCCGGGTGTAGCGCTCGATGTAGCCCGGTGCCAGCGCGACCCGGCTGCGCTTGCCCACGCCCTGCCGGTCGTCCTCCCGGTACTGCAAGTGGCGCAGCTCGGTCGTCGGCGCCAGCTCCTTCACGTGCCGGTAGCCGATCCCGGCCGTGGCGAGCGCGGCCTGCAGCCGCGCCGCGTTCGCCCAGGCGTAATCCGGGCCGCGGACCCCGCGGCGCTGGCGCAGGTCGAGCAGCAGCCCCACCCCCGCGTCCGCGAGCCGCCCGAGGAACGCGTCGACGGTGAACCCGTACACCCCAATCGTGGCAATCCGGCGGCCCCCCATCTGATCATCCTCCCTATCCGAGGCGAGCGGTACGGCGTGGCCCGCGCGACACCGCCGTCGGGGTCACCGGTGGCGCATGCCAGCGACCTACGACAGTCCGCGCCGCGGCCGGCGGCGGCGCCGGTGGGTCCCGTGGTTCACTGGAGATTGACCGCCCGAGCAGCTGACAGGAGACCTGATGAAATCGACTGGCGTCAAGGTAGGCGACCAGGCACCGGACTTCACGCTGCCGTCCCAGACCGGTGCGCCCGTTTCCTTGCGCGACTACCGCGGCCGGCGAGTGGTCGTGCTCTACTTCTACCCGAAGGACAACACCCGCGGCTGCACCGCCGAGGCGTGCTCGTTCCGGGACAGCTACGAGGCGTTCACCGAGGCCGGTGCCGAGGTGATCGGGGTCAGCTCCGACTCGGTCGAGTCGCATGGTCGGTTCGCCAGCCGGCACTCGCTGCCGTTCACGCTGCTCGCCGACGAGGGTGGGAAGGTCCGGAAGTTGTACGGGGTGCCGACCACGCTCGGGGTGCTGCCGGGCCGGGTGACCTACGTGATCGACCGCGACGGCACGGTCCGGCACGTCTTCAACTCGATGACCAATATCGGCGGCCACATCGACGAGGCGCTGGCGGTGGTGAAGCGGCTGCAGGAAGACCCCAACGGCAAGCCAACGCGGTGAGCGGGTAGCGGCGGCCTATCCGAGCGCAGCGAGGTCACGCACCGCATACCGGTGGTGCTCCGCCTCCTCCTTGAGCACCACCGTGAGGCAGTCGCGCACCACGTACTCCTTGTCCGGGTAGGGGTCGGCCGGCTTGCGGCCGCACACCCGGTCCAGCTCGGCGTCGGTGAGCTCGTCGACCACCCGCCGCATGGTGGCCATCCGGGCCAGCCGCGGCGCGAGCACCTGGTCGAGGGTCGGGGTGGCGTCGAGGGTCAGCCCGAGCTTCGCCGCTTCCGCCGGCGGCATCCCGCTGTACGGCAGGCCGAGCGGGTGGAACGGCGCGTCCTCTTCCAGCACCGCGTTGCCGAGCCAGGCGTCGCTGGCCATTAGCAGGTGCCGGAGGGTCTCGACGAACGACCACTCGCCGCCGACCCGCTCGTGCAGCTTCGCCTCCGGCAGCCGCCTGGCCCGGTCGAGGGTCGCTGCCCATTCCGCCTCGATGGCGTCCCAGGCCGCCCGGTAGTCGGCGGGGGAGCTGGCTGCTCGCGCCAGCACCCTGGTTGGGTGCTGGCGGTCGAGCTCAGCCTCGACGTAGTCGGTCACGTCGACGTCGTTGACGACCACCCGCGCGAACGCGCCACCGACGTACACCTCGCCGCCGTAGCAGTCCACGATCCTCAAGCCAGTGACCTCGCAGTCGCGGATCTCCAGGCCGGCCAGGTCGGACTGGTGGATCCGGGCACCGCGAAACTGGTCGGTCCGGCCGTACTCAGCAGGCATCCCGGCAGTGTCGCATCCGCCCGACCGGCGCCGTCAGCCGGTGGCGGTCCGGCGCGGCAGGAGGGCGGCGGCCACCAGCCCGCCGACGCCGACGATTGCCAGCGCGACCATCGCCCACCCGTACGCCCGGCCGGCCGCTCCGGTGATGCCGGCGACCAGGATCGTGCCGGCGACCGCGGTCCCGAGCGACGACCCGAGGTTGGAGACGGTGCGCGACAGGCCGGAGATCTCGCCCTGCTGCGACTCCGGGAAGCTCGACTGCACCAGGTTGACCGACGGGGTGAGCATGCCGCCCAGCCCTAGTCCAATCAGGAACAGGCCGGGTGCGAACGCCCACGCGCTGGGTGAGCCGATCACCATCGCGAGCAGCACCCCGATCCCGGCGATCGTGATGGCGAAGCCGGCGATGATGAGGGTCCGCTGTGACCACCGCTTGGCGAGCCGCTCGGCGGTCAGTGACGACAGCAGCAGGCCGAGCGTGGCCGCCGAGAAGATGACACCGGTCTCGATCGCGTTGTAGCCGCGCACCACCTGCAGATAGGCGGAGACCGTGAACGACGCTCCCATCAGGACCAGCCACTGCGCATTCTGGGTGACCAGGCCGAGGTTGGCGGTGCGGTTGCGGAACAGCGCCGGCGAGAGCAGCGGTTCCTTGCCGGCTCGCTGCTTCGCCCGGGCCCCGGCGAAGAACCAGACCAGCACGATCGCGCCGGCGACGAGCAGGGCGAGCATCAGCCAACCGTTGTCGTCTGCGGCGAGCACGCCGAGCACGATCAGGATCAGCCCGACCGAGGAGAGGATCGCTCCGCCGATGTCGAACGGCCGGGTCGGGTCGGCCGGCAGCGGGTCGGGGATCCGCCGGCTCAGCAGGACGATCGCCGCGATCACCAGCGCCTGGAAGACGAACGCCGCCCGCCAGCTGATCGCGGTGGTGATCAGGCCACCGATCAGCGGCCCGGCCGCGGCGCCGAGCCCGCCCAGCGCCATGATCGCGCCGAACGCCCGGGCCCGGTCGGTGACTCCGGTGAACAGCAGGGTGGTGAGGATGTAGACCGGCGGGATCAGCAGCGCGGTGCCGACTCCCTCCAGGATCGAGTTACCGATGATGAGTACGCCGAGCCCGGGCGCGGCCGCGCTCAACAGTGCCCCGATCCCGTAGATCACCAGTCCGGCGATGAAGCACCGCTTCCGGCCGTACTTGTCGGTCAGCTTCCCGCCGGGGATCATCAACGCGGCCATCACCAGCAGGAAGGCGGTGATGGCGATCTGTACGCCGTGGACGGTCGTGTTCAGGTCGTGGCTGATGTCGTTGATCATCACGTTCATGTTCGAGCCGGCGAAGCTACAGATGAACTGGGCGAGCGCGAGCGGCGCGAGCACCCCTTTCATCGCGCTCGCCGGTGGCCGGGCCGCCTCACGCCGAGCCATGCCGGCCGCCTCGGCGTCCGCCAACCGGATCGGCGACCCCGCGCATGCCCATCACCCGTCGGCGACGCCGTGCGCTAGCACCGGCTCGACCCAGCCGGAGCCGTGGTCGAGCTGGTAGTCGAGGTTCATCGCCGCGTTGATCAGCGACAGGTGGCTGAACGCCTGCGGGAAGTTGCCGATCTGCTCGCCGGTCGGGGCGATCTCCTCCGAGTAGAGGCCCAGGTGGTTGGCGTACGTGAGCATCTTCTCGAAGGTCAGCCGGGCGTCCTCGAGCCGGCCGGACCGGGCCAGCGCGTCGACGTACCAGAACGTGCAGATCGTGAACGTGCCCTCCGAGCCGCGCAGCCCGTCCGGCGAGGCGGCCGGGTCGTACCGGTAGACCAGGCTGTCGGAGACCAGCTCCTCGTCCATCGCCCGCAGCGTCGACTGCCACATCGGATCGGTCGGGGCGATGAACCCGACCAGCGGCATGTACAGCAGCGACGCGTCCAGCACGTCGGTCGCGTAGTGCTGGACGAACGCCTCCCGCTTCGGGTGGAACCCGCGCTCCATGATCTGCTGGTAGACCGCGTCCCGGCTGCTGGTCCACCGGTTGACGTCGGCCGGTCGGCCGCGCTGCTGGGCGAGCCGGATCGCCCGGTCGAACGCGACCCACGACATCAGCCGCCCGTAGACGAAGTCCTGCCGGCCGCCGCGGGTCTCCCAGATCCCGTCGTCGGGCTGGTCCCAGTGGTCGCACAGCCAGTCCACCAGCCGGACCACGTTCTGCCAGCCTCGGTGCGCCATCTGTAGGCCGTGCGAGTCGGCCAGGTAGATCGAGTCGAGCGCCTCACCGACGATGTCGAGCTGCAGCTGGTCGGCGGCTTCGTTGCCGATCCGGACCGGTCGCGATCCCTTGTACCCCTCGAAGTGGTCGAGGGTCTCCTCGGTCAGCTCTGGGGAGCCGTCGATCCGGTACATGATCTGCAGCCGGGCGGTCCCCTCGACCGCCGCGTGCGCCCGCTCGTTGAGCCAGCGCAGAAAGGCCGCCGCCTCGTCGGTGTAGCCCAGCCCGAGCAACGCGTAGACCGAGAACGAGGCATCCCGTACCCAGGTGAACCGGTAGTCCCAGTTGCGCTCGCCGCCGATCTGCTCGGGCAGCGCGGTGGTCGGGGCGGCGACCAGCGCGCCGGTCGGCGCGTAGGTCATCAGCTTGAGGGTCATCGCCGAGCGCTCCACCATCTCCCGCCACCGCCCGGCGTACCGGGACCGGCCGATCCAGCCACGCCAGAAGTCCCGGGTCTGCTCGAACAGCCGGAGCACCTGGTCCGGCGAGACGTTCCGGGCCGGCCCGTCCGGCGCGGTCTCGAGCACCAGCCCGGCCACGTCCCCGGCCACCAGGGTGGCGGAGCCCTCGATGCCGCGCTCGGTCACCCGGATGTCCTCCGGCCGGGCCACCCGGCGTTCGCCGCGGGCGGCGCAGACGTTCATCGCGAAGTTCGCGGTCCGGAAAGTGGCGCCGTCCGGGGTTACCGAGACCTCGTGCTGGTCCCGGCCGTAGTTGAACCGGGGCTGGCAGTCCAGGTGGAAGCGCATGGTGCCGCGTACCACCCGCACCATCCGTACCAGCCGGTGCCGGTCGGTGGCGACATCGCCGGCGATCGGCATGAAATCGGTGATCTCGCCGACGCCGTCGGCGGTGAGAAAGCGGGTGATCAGGATCGGCGTTCCGGGCAGATACAGCTGTTTGGTGACGTACGGGGTGCCGTCCGGCCTGATCCGGAAATGCCCACCGCGTTCCCGGTCCAGGATCGCGGCGAAGATGCTCGGTGAGTCGAACCGCGGCGCACAGAACCAGTCGATCGTGCCGTCCGTCGCGACCAGCGCGGCGGTCTGCAGGTCACCGATCAGCCCGTGGTCTTCGATTGCGGGGTACGCGTCCATCGGTACCTCCAGGCGGCCGCGCCAAAATGCGCGTACTGTGAGTGGTCCTCACGCTACCCTAAGTCAGACGGGGTGCGGAGGAGGGCGGGACCATGATTCTCGCGCAAGAAGATCTTGGGTTCTGGGACATCTTTTGGCTGCTCGTGATCTTCATCCCGCTGCTGTTCGTGTGGGGGTTCGCGGTCGTCGACATCTTCCGGCGGGATGACCTCAACGGCTGGCTGAAGGCGCTGTGGCTGGTGGTAGTGATCCTGGCGCCGTTCTTCGGCACGCTGATCTACCTGATCTTCCGGCCGTCCGGCGCCACGCCCGAGGAGCGGCGGGCGATCGACACCGCCAGCCGGGAGTTCGTCGAGAAGTACTCCCCGGACAGCCGGGCCCAGCAGCTGCAGGTGGTGGCGGACCTGCACGACCGGGGCAAGCTCACCGACCAGGAGTACCAGGCCGAGAAGGCCCGGATCCTCAGCGCCGGCACCTGAGCCACCGCCGGCGCCGGCCGACCGGAGGCGATCATGTCCCAGCACAGTACGCCAGCGAGGCGAGCCGGTAACCCCGGAGCCGCCGCGCCGTTCAGTGGTGTCTACCTGATAACGATCATCGGCGCGGCCGTCTACTTTGTCGGTGAGGCGGACGGCTTCTGGGAGGTGGTGATCGGGTTGCTCAAAGCCCTGGTCTGGCCGGCATTCGTGGTCTACCGGGCGCTCGAGCTGCTGCGGCTCTGAGCCGCCGGGCCGATCGTCGACAGTAGCCGTCCACTATGCTCAGCCGGGCTGGTCCTGGTTGAGGAAGGCCGGCGGCGCCTGGAAGTCGATCGCCCGGAACAGCACCGCGTGCTCGACCCCCATCGCCCGGCCGTTCATCGCCAGCAGCATCGGGATGAAGTCGGCGGGCGCCGGGTGGCCCGGGATCGCCGCGAGATACTGGGCGTGCGCTTCCAGCGAGGCGACCCCGCGCCGCAGCGGCTCGCCGCTGACGTCGACCCCGTGGGTGGCCCGGGTGTCGCCGGGGAACCCGGGGATGAGCAGCCAGCGTACGTTGTGCGGCTCGAGACCTTCCTCGTCGATCTGCTCCGGGAAGACCCACCGGTTGCCGGCGTCCCGGATCGCGTCGATGGTCGCGAGCCCGGCGGCCCGGTGGTCGGCCTGGTCGAAGCCGAGCGGGGTCTCGATCTCGAAGCCGCCGCCGACCACCACGTCCGGCTTGAACCGCCGGATCTCCCGGCAGATGTCCCGGCGTAGGTCGAGGCCGTAGACGAGCACGCCGTCGGGGTGGTCGAGGATGGTCAGCTGGGTGACGCCGACCGCGGCGCAGGCCGCTTCCTGCTCGGCCCGGCGCAGCCGGGCGGTCTCCTCGGGTGGGTTCGGCATGCCGGCCTCGCCGCGGGTGAGCAGCAGGTAGCCGACCTCGATGCCGAGGGCGGTCCAGCGGGCGATCGCCGCGGACGTGCCGTACTCCACGTCGTCGGGGTGCGCGGCGACGCAGAGCACGCGCTGGAAGGTTTCCTCGGGCAGGGCTGGCAGCGTTGCCGCCGGATCAGATGTCGTCACACCGGACATTCTGCCTCAGCGCGGCCGCCGGCGAGTGCGGTCCGGCCGCTGCTTGCCCCGGCTCGGTTGGCCGGGGATCGCCGGCTTGCCGGTGGTGACCGGTTGGCCGATGGCGGCCGGCTGGCCGGCGGCCGCCGGCTCGGCCTCGTGGGCGGTGGTGTTGTGGGCGTGGATCAGCTGGTCGGCCTTGTCCGCCGCCCGCGCCTCGATCGCGTCGACCAGCGCGGCGTGCAGGTCGTAGCGGTGTTGCAGGTCGGTCTGCGGCTGCTCGTGGACCGGCAGCACGAACATCGT
This sequence comes from Natronosporangium sp., assembly GCA_036564175.1. Taxonomy (GTDB): domain Bacteria; phylum Actinomycetota; class Actinomycetes; order Mycobacteriales; family Micromonosporaceae; genus Natronosporangium. The sequence continues at coordinate 21,179 of DATCKZ010000097.1, read as the reverse complement.
GTGGGACTGGATGATCTCCAGCAGACTGTGGTAGAAGGACCGCAGCATCGCACTAGGACTGACGTCCGCGATCTTCGCGTGCAGGGTCCAGTTTGCGCGCGCGAACTCGGTCGCATCCTGCGCCTTGACCGCGGCGGCCATCTTCCGCAGCGGCTCGCGCATCGCCTGGATGTCGGAGGCCGAGGAGTGGCGCACCGCGTCGGCCACCAGCAGCGGGTCGAGCGCGTTGCGGATCCGGACCGCGTCGGCGACCAGCGTTTCGTCCGCGTCCAGCGCGAGCACCGAGTTTCCCAGCCGGACGATCGGCGACTGGGCGGCGACGAAGATGCCGCCACCAGGTCCGGATCGGACCGACACCAGGCCGCGGGACTGCAGCAGCCGCAGCGCCTCGTTGAACGTACCGACGCTGACCCCGATCGTCTCGCGCAGCTCGTTCTTGGTGCCTAGCCGGGCCCCGGGGGACAGGGATTGCACCAGGGTGGCGATGCGCTCCGCGGCGAGATGGGCGAGCGGCCAATCCTGCACTCGTTGGTGGGGCATCTCCAACCTCCTCAGCGGCCTGCATCCTACCCCCTTGACAATCCCGCCACCCGCGGCAACAATCTTGGCCACCAACCGCATATTCAATATTGAGAATTGGCTGTCGTCTATGTAACGGAGAGTTGTGTGCGGGTAGCTAACGTGGCGGGGCGGCTCGCTCTGGTCAGCGGGGACCGGGCGGTCGACGTTGAGAAACTCAGCGAGGGCCGGTTCGGGCCGGACCCGCAGAGCGTGTACGGGGAATGGCCCGCGTTCCGGGACTGGCTGTCCAATCTAGAGCTGCCCGAGGTCGGTGAGGAGATCGACCCGGCCACGCTCGGGCCACCGGCGCCCGCGCCCCGGCAGGTCTTCGCGATCGGTCTCAACTACCGGGCCCACGCCGCCGAGTCCGGTTTCCAGGTGCCCGCCGACCTGACGGTGTTCACCAAGTTTCCAGCGAGCTTCACCGGCCCGTACGGCGAGATTCCACTGCCGGCCGGCGGCAAGACCGACTGGGAGGTGGAGCTGGTCGGGGTGATCGGCGAGCGGGCCGAGCGGGTGCCGGCCGAGGCGGCCTGGCGGTACGTCGCCGGCCTCACGGTCGGTCAGGACCTGTCCGAACGGGCCTCCCAGACCAAGGGGGAGACCCCCCAGTTCAGCCTCGCCAAGTCGTTCGCCGGGTTCTCCCCGAGCGGGCCCTGGCTGGTCACATTGGACGAGTTCGAGGACCCGTCCGACCTGGAGATCGGCTGCCTGCTCAACGGCGAACTGGTGCAGCACGCCCGGACCCGCGACCTGGTGTTCAGCCTGCCGGAGCTGATCAGCCGGCTGTCGCACGTGCTGCCGCTGCTGCCCGGCGACGTCATCTTCACCGGCACTCCGTCCGGGGTCGGCTTCAGCCGGCAACCGCCGCGGTTCCTGGCTCCCGGTGACGAGCTGGTCAGCTACGTCAAGGGAATCGGCGAGATGCGGCACCGGTTCGTCGCCGGCCCGGCCGTCCGGTAAGCCCCACCCGAACCCTCTCCCGGTAAGGAGCCAGATCCCTCCCGGTTAGGAGCCAGATCGATGACGCGTCCAGTGGTCCTGCTGCCCGGTCCGATGACCGAGCACGTGATCGCCGGCTGTGCTGTCCACTTCGATCTGATCAAGCTGTGGGAGGCGGCCGACCCGGCCGCGGTGCTCCGTGAGCGCGGGCCGGCGGTCCGGGCGGTGGCGACCGCCGGCGCGCGGCCGGTTGACACAGAGTTGCTCGACCAGCTGCCCAACCTCGAGATCGTGGCCGGCTTCGGGGTCGGCTACGACTCGATCGACGCGGTCGCCGCGGCCGAGCGCGGGGTGGTGGTCACCAACACCCCGGACGTGCTCACCGACGACGTCGCCGACCTGGCGATCGCGCTGCTGCTGATGGCGATCCGGGAGCTGCCGCAGGCCGAGCGGCACCTGCGGGCCGGCGGCTGGCGGCAGGCGCCGTACCGGCTGGCGCCGACCCGGCTGCGCGGCCGGCGGCTGGGGATCCTCGGGCTGGGGCGGATCGGCGCGGCGATCGCCCGGCGGGCCGAACCGTTCGGAGTCGAGATCAGCTACCACAACCGCCGGCCCACGGACGCGCCGTACCACTACTGTCCCAGCCTGGCCGAGCTCGCCGACCGGGTGGACACGCTGATCGTCGCCACTCCGGGCGGGCCGGCCACCCGGCACCTGGTCGACGCCGACATCCTGCGGCGGCTGGGGGAGCGCGGGGTGCTGGTGAACGTGGCCCGTGGCTCGGTGGTGGACGAAGCCGCGCTGATCGAGGCGCTGCGGTCGGGCACCACCCTCGCCGCCGGACTGGATGTCTACGAGTCCGAGCCGGACGTGCCGGCGGCGCTGCTGGACCTGCCGAACGCCGTGCTGCTGCCGCACGTCGGGTCGGCCACTGTGGAGACCCGTCGGGCGATGGGCCAGCTGGTGGTGGACAACCTGCGCAGCTGGTTCGAGCGCGGCCGGGCGCTCACCCCGGTGCCGGAGACCGCCCAGCTGGCGAGCCGACCGGAGGTGCCGCAATGCGCAGCCTGACCGAGACCAGCCGGCTCTACCAGGCCGCCTGCCGGGTGATCGCGGGCGGGGTGTCGAGCGACATCCGGCGTAGCAGCAGCGACCGGCCGCCGCTCTACGTCGACCGGGCGTACGGCTCCCGGCTGTGGGACGTCGACGGCAACGAGTACGTGGACTACGTCCTCGGGCAGGGGCCGCTGCTGTTCGGGCACTCGCATCCGGCGATCATCGAGGCGGTCAGCCGGCAGCTCGCCCGGGGCCAGGTCTACTCCGCCCAGCACCCGCTCGAGGTGACCGTCGCCGAGCTGGTGTGCGAGCTGGTGCCGTGCGCGGAGCTGGTCCGGTTCAACAGCGTCGGGTCGGAGGCGGTGCAGGCGGCCTGGCGGCTGGCGCGCGGGTTGACCGGCCGGCCGAAGGTGCTGAAGTTCGAGGGCCACTACCACGGCTGGTACGACCAGGCGCTGGTCAGCGTGCATCCACCGGTGACCGAGGCCGGCCCGGCCGACCGGCCGCGGCCGGTGCCCGGCTCGGCCGGCCAGCTCCGGTCCGCCACCGACGACCTGGTGATCGCGCCGTGGAACGACCTGCCGGCCTTCGAGCGGCTGCTGGACGAGCACGCCGGTGAGATCGCGGCGGTGGTGCTGGAACCGTTGCTGTGCAACACCGGTTGTATCGAGCCGGCGGACGGGTTCCTGGCGGCGGTGCGCGAGCGTACCCGCCGGGACGGGATCGTGCTGATCTTCGATGAGGTCATCACCGGGTTCCGGCTGGCGCCCGGCGGCGCCCAGCAGTGGTACGGAGTGACCCCGGACCTCGCCGTGTTCGGCAAGGCGATGGCCGGCGGGTTCCCGCTGTCCTGCATCGCCGGGCGGGCGGACGTGCTGGAGCCGATCGTCACCGGGAAGGTGGGCCACGCCGGGACGTTCAACTCCAACCCGATCGTGATGGCTGCCGCGGCCGCCGCGCTCGGGTTGATCCAGGAGCACGGGGACGCGCTCTACCAGCCGCTCCGGGAACGGGGGCGCCGGCTCGCCGCCGGGATCGCCGAGCGGGCCGAGGCGGCCGGGGTGGACGTGCTCACCAGCGGCCCGGGGCCGATGGTGCAGGTCTACCACACCGACCGGCCGGCGATCGGCAACTACCGGGACTTCGCCAGCATCGACCGGACCCGCACCCAGCGGTTCCACGCGGCGCTGCTGGAGCAGGGGGTCAACACGGTCAGCCGGGGGCTGTGGTTCCTGTCGACCGCGCACGATGACGCGGACATCGAGCAGACGCTGGCTGCGGTGGAACGGGTCTACGCGGATCCACAATGGTTGGACGGGTCGGCATGACCGGGCTGGTGATCGACCACGTTTCGACCCGAGTGGTGGAGCGGCCGTACCGGCGGCCGTTCCGGATCAGCAGCGGCGACAGCGAGTGCCTGACCAGCCTGCTGGTGGAGGTGGTGGCCGGCGACCGGATCGGGGTCGGGGAGGCCTCGCCGATGACCGCCTACACCGGGGAGACGCTGGCCGGCCTGCACGCCGCGGTCACCGAACTGCTGGCGCCGGCGCTGACCGGCCGCCGGCTGGCCGGGATCGCCGAGGCACACGCCATCATGGACGCCACCGTACGCGGCCAGCGGCTGGCCAAGGCGGCGATCGACATCGCCCTGCACGACCTGCTCGCGTCCGCGGCTGGGCTGCCGGTGCACGCACTGCTCGGTGGGGCGGTCCGCACCGAGGTGCCGATCGCCTGGGTGATCGGGCTGGGCGAGATCGACGCGGTGGTCGCCGAGGCGCGCGAGTACGCGGCGAACGGGTTCAACCACCTCAAGGTCAAGGGCGGCGCGGATCCGGACCGGGACGTCCGGCTGGTCCGGGCGCTCGCCGACGCCGTGCCGGCCGGGGTCGAGCTGGCGCTGGACGCGAACGAAGGGTACTCGCGGTCCACCGCCCTGCCGGCGTTGCTGGCGATGCAGGAGGCCGGCCTGAGCCTGGTCGAGCAGCCGCTGCCCGGCTGGGACCTGGCCGGGCTCGCCGAGCTGCGCCGCCGGCTGCGGATCCGGGTCATGGCCGACGAGAGCGTGCAGTCCATTCACGACGTTTACGCGGCGGTTAAGTCCGACGCGGTGGACGTCATCAACGTCAAGATCCTCAAGGTCGGCGGGCTGTACCGGGCCCGGCAGGTGATGGCGATCGCCGAGGCGGCCGGGGTGGCGGTGAAGGTCGGCAGCATGCCGGAGCTGGCGGTGGCGACGCTGGCCGGGCTGCACCTCGCCGCCGGTGCACCGGCCGGCTCGGTCCCGGCCGACCTGGTGGGTCCGCTGATGGTCGACGGGGACACGACCGCACCGGAGGTGTTCGGCGGCCCGGTCCGCGGCCGGCTGCCGGTGCCGGCCGGGGCCGGGCTGGGTCACGGCGGTGGTGCCTCACTGGTGGACCGGACCAGCGACAACGGCGCGGCGCACACGAGCAGAACCAGCTCTCAGTTGGGTGGAGAAAGGTTGACCAGATGAGACGATCGACGACCAAGCTGCTCGCGGGCGCGAGCGCGGTGCTGCTGGCGGCGGCACTCGCGGCGTGCTCGGACGGCGGCGGGACGAGTAACGAGAACGGTGGTGGCGGTACCGAGCCGGTGGAGCTGCTGAAGTGGGCCGGCCCCGGGCCGGTGGTGACGCTGGACGGCACGGTGGCCGGCGACGCCACCTCCATGAACGGGATCTACCTGACCTCCGGCCAGCTGACCCGGTTCAACGCTGACCGGGAGCCGGTGCTCGACCTCGCCGAGAGCATCGAGGTGGCCGAGGACGGGATGTCGGCCACGGTCACGCTGCTGCCGAACCTCAAGTACTCCGACGGCACCCCGATCGTGGCCGAGGACCTGGCGTACGCGGTGGAGCGGAACCGGAACGGGACCGGCGCCTCGTTCGTCGCCACCATCGACTCGGTCGAGGTGGTCGACGACCGGACCGCGATCGTGCACCTCAACGGCCCTGACCCGGACCTGCTGTCGTGGTTCGCCGAGCGGGGCACCCAGCTGCACCCGAAGCAGCTGATCGAGTCCGATCCGGACTACTGGAGCCACCCGGTCAGCGGCGGACCGTACATGGTGGAGGAGGGCTGGGTGCCCGGTAGCGACGTGTTCCGGGCGGTGGAGAACCCGAACTACCCGAAGGGCCCGATGATGGCGAAGGCGATCGAGATCGTCTCGGTCCCGGACGCGGCCTCCCGGATCCTGCAGGTGACCAGTGGTGAGCTCGACGCCGCCCTGGACATCCCACTGTCCAGCCTGGAGACCCTGCCGGAGCAGACCCAACCGACCTACGCCGGGGTCGGCGGCACCAACTACCTGATCGCCAACCAGACCCTCGGCGGCCCGCTCGCCGACGCCCGGGTCCGGCAGGCGATGTCGTATGCGATCGACCGGGAGGCGGTCTCGCAGCGGGCGTTCTTCGGGCTGCAGCCGGCCTCGACCTCGCCGATGTTCGACTGTGGCGACCTGTGTGAGCGGAACCTGCTGCCGAACGGCGGCGCCCGTGACCTCGACCTGGCTCGCCAGCTGATGGCCGACGCCGGATACGCGGACGGGTTCGACGTCGAGTTGAAGGTGAGCAGCGGCCGGGGCGGCTGGCAGGAGGCGGCGGTGATCGTCGCCGAGAACCTGGCCGAGATCGGTATCCGGGCGGAGATCACGCCGGTCGACGAGGGGCAGCACTACAGCTCGATCACCGAGCAGAACTACGAGCTGTTCTTCACCGGCGGCGGTGGCCACCACCAGTCCACGCTGTCGCAGATGCTCGCCGAGGGCGACTTCTGGGTCGCCGCCACCGGCTGGGAACCCCCGCCGGAGGCGGAAGAGGTGTTGCAGCGTACCGCTTCCACACTGGACCCGGAGGAGCGGCGGGTGGCGTACACCGAGGCGCAGCAGATCTGGATCGAGGCGATGCACGTGATCCCGATCGTCGAGCGGGTGCAGGCGAGCGCCACCAACGTCTCGGGCGATCTGTTCGTTCCGCAGATCAAGAACGACCAGAAGGTCATCGTCCAGACGGTGGCCGAGGCCGAGCAGGGCGTCCGGGCCGGAGACCTGTAACCGGTGTTCGCGGCGTTGCGTCGGCACTGGGCCGTGCGGATCGTGGCACGGGGCGTGGCGGTCAGCTTCATCGTGGCGACCGTCGCGTTCTCCGTGCTGCGACTCGCGCCCGGCGACCCGGTGCTCGCCATCCTCAGCGACCAGGCCACCCCGCAGGCGATCGAGGACATGCGCAAGCGGCTCGGCCTAGACGGCCACCTATTGGTCCAGTACGGACGGTTCCTGTGGGACGCGGTCCGTGGGGATCTCGGCACCTCGATCACCAGCGGGGTGCCGGTGGTGCGGATCATCGCCGACTCGATCACCCCGACCTTGACGCTGGTGGCGATGACCGCGGTGATCTCGCTGCTGTTGTCGATCCCGATCGGGCTGCGGGTAGCGCTGGTGCCGGACGGGTGGTTCGCCCGGGTGTTCCGGGTGGTGGCCTCGTTCGCACTGGCCACCCCCGGGTTCTTCCTCGGTCTGCTGGCGCTGCTGCTGTTCTCGATCAGGTTGGGATTGGCGCCGGTGGCCGGGTTCGAGCCGGGCTTCCCGGCCGCACTGGCCTACGTCTGGCTGCCGGCGCTGGTGATCAGCGCGCAGCTGGTGCCGATCCTGGCCCGGGTGTTCCGGGCCTCGGTGACCCGGACCCTGGACGAGGAGTTCATCGAGGCGGCGATCGTCCGCGGCGTCTCCCGGTCCCGGTTCCAGTGGCATTACCTGATCCGGCCGTCGGTGGCGCCGACCATCGCGCTGCTCGGGTACATCACCGGCCAGCTGCTCGGCGCCTCGGTGATGATCGAGATGGTGTTCGGGATGCCGGGGATCGGCACCCGGCTGGTCCGGGCGGTCACCACCCGCGACTACCCGACCGTGCAGGGGATCCTGCTGATCTTCGGCGTGCTGGTGGTGCTGATCAGCACCCTGTCCGAACTGGTCATCCGGCGGCTCGACTTCCGGGTGGGTGAGGCCAGATGACGATGACCAGCGAGCCCCGGCTGCGGCGAGCGGACCCGATGTTCGTCACCGGCCTTACCCTGCTCGGGCTGGTGGTGGCGGCCAGCCTGGTGGTGCCGCTGGTGAGCCCGTTCGACCCGGTCCGCGGCACCGCCGAGCCGCTGCAGCCGCCGTCGGGCACGCACCTGTTCGGCACCGACAACCTCGGCCGGGACATGTTCGTCCGGTCGCTCGCGGCGATCCGGCTGGACATGACCCTGGCGGTCACCGCGGTCGGGGTTTCGCTGCTGGTCGGCACGCTGATCGGGGCGGTGATGGGGGTGGCCGGCCGGTCCAAGCTGAGCGGCGCGCTGTCACTGGTGGTGGACAGCATCAACGCGTTCCCGTTCATCGTGCTGGCGCTCGGGGTGGTGGCGGTAGTCGGGCCCAGCCCGGCCGGAGTGGTCTCGGCGATCATCGTGACCGGCTGGGCGCGCTACGCCCGGGTGGCCCGGGCCCGGGCGGCGGTGGTGGCCGGCGCCGAGTACGTCAGCGCCGCCCGGCTGCTCGGGTACAGCCGGTGGCGGGTGATGACCCGCCACATCTTCCCGAACGTCTACTCGGAGAGCTTCGCGTTCGCGCTCAGCGAGCTGGTGATCGTGGTGCTCGCGATCGCCGCGCTCTCCTTCCTCGGCGCCGGAGTCCGGCCGCCCACCGCCGAGCTGGGGGCGATGATCTCCGAAGGCCGGCTGTTCCTCAGCCAGGCCTGGTGGATCCCGATCTTCCCGGGCGCGGTGCTGGCGCTGGCGGCGCTGAGCATCCAGCTGATCGCCGACGGATACGAGCGGATGACTCGCTATGCCTGACCAGCCGCGTGACGCCACGCTTCTGCGCGACCAGCCCGACCCCGGGGCCGAACCGGCTGAGCTGCTGGCGGTGGAGGGGGTCAGCATCGCGCTGCGCCGCCGGTACGACGAGGTGCTGGTGGTCGACACCGCGAACTTCACCGTGCCGCGCAACGGCGCGCTCGGGGTGGTCGGCGAGTCCGGTTCCGGCAAGAGCATGCTCAGCCGGGCACTGATCGGCACCCTGCCCCGGTACGGCGGGCGGGTCACCCGCGGCTCGATCCGGTGGCAGGGCCGGGAGCTGGTCGGCCTGCCGGAGAAGGCGTGGCGGGGGATCCGCGGCACCGAGATCGGCTACGTCCCGCAGAGCTCGATGGCCGGGCTCAACCCGATCCTGCCGATCGGCGACCAACTGATCGAAGCGGTCTCGCGCGGCCGCTACCGGGCCACCCCGGAGCACCGGGCCCGGGTGCTGGAGCTGCTGGACCTGGTCCGGATCCCGCGTGCGAAGCAGGTGGTGTCGGAGACGCCGCACCAGCTCTCCGGCGGGATGCGGCAGCGGGTGGTGATCGCGGCCGCGCTGGCGCAGCGGCCGCAGCTGCTGATCCTCGACGAGCCGACCACCGCGCTCGACGTCACCGTCCAAGCCGGAATCCTGAAGCTGATCGTCGAGCTGCGCGAAGAGCTCGGGATGGCGGTGATGCTCACCTCGCACGACCTAGCGGTGATCGAGACCGTCTGCGACGAGGTCATGACCATGTACGCCGGGTCGGTGATCGAGATCGGCGCCACCCGCGCGGTCCGTAGCGCCCCGCTGCACCCGTACACCGAGGCGCTGATGAACTCCAGAGTGGACCGAGCCGAGCCGGGCGAGGATCTGGTGACCATCCCGGGCGAGCCGCCGGCGGCCGGGGCCTGGCCGGCCGGCTGCCGGTTCTGGCCGCGCTGCCCGATCGCGATCGACGCCTGCAAGGAGGGTGAGCAGCCGGCGCTGCGCAGTTTCGACGGTCGGTTCTCGGCCTGCATCCGGACCGAGGAGCGGTACCCATGACCAGTGAGCCGATGCCGCGCACGGCGGTGAACGACGCGGTCCCGACCCCGGCCGACCCGGTGATCGAGGTGGCCGACCTGCACGTCAGGTTCGCCACCGACCGCGGCGAGGTGCACGCGGTGCGGGGCGTGGACCTGGTGGTCGCCCCGGGCGAGACGGTCGGGATCGTGGGCGAGTCCGGCTCCGGCAAGTCGACGCTCGCCCGGTGCATCGTCGGGCTGGTGCCGGCCCAGCAGGGCAGCGTCACCGTCGACGGCCATCCGGTGCGGCCGCTGCGCGGCCGGCGCTCCCGGCAGGACGCCGCCGCCGTACAGATGATTTTCCAGGATTCCTACACCTCGCTGAACCCGCGGCAGCGGCCGCTGCAGGCGGTCGCCGAGGCGGTGCAGGTGTGCCAGCAGCTGCCGCGCAAGCAGGCGCTGGTACGGGCGGGCGAGCTGCTCGGGTCGGTCGGCATCTCGCCGGCGCAGAGCCGGATGAAGACCCGGTCGCTGTCGGGAGGCCAGCGGCAACGGGTGTCGATCGCCCGGGCGCTCGCCGCCGAACCGCGGGTGCTGGTCGCCGATGAGCCGACCTCCTCATTGGATCAGTCGATCGCGGCGAGCTTGCTCAACCTGCTTCGCCGGATCCAGCGGGAGCGCGGGATCGCGATGGTGTTCATCACCCACGACCTGGGGGTGGTGCGGTATCTCGCGCACCGGGTCTACGTGATGCAGCAGGGCCGGTTCGTCGAGGACGGCCCGACCCGCGAGATCTTCGACAACCCACAGCACGACTACACCCGTACCCTGATCGCTTCAATTCCGGGAGCCGACACGTGACCACCGCTACCACCACTGACCAGGCCGAGCCCATCGGAGTCGGGATCGTCGGGACCGGCATCATGGCCAAGGCCCACGCCCGGGTGGTCGGGGAGGACCCGCGGGTCCGGCTCGCCGGCTGGGTCAGCCGGCGGGCCGATCCGCCGGGCCTGGCCGAGTTCGGCCCGGTGCCGGTCTATCAGTCCATCGAGGACCTGCTCCGGGACGAGTCGGTCCGGGTTGTCATCGTGGCCACGCCCGACTTCGCGCACCGGGAGCCGGGCGTGGCCGCGGCCCGGGCCGGCCGGCACGTGCTGATCGAGAAGCCGCTCGCCACCTCGATCGAGGACGCCGAGGCGATCCGGGACGCGGTGAAGGCGGCCGGCGTGCACGCGATGACCCTGTTCAACCAGCGCTGGGCACCCGCCTACTGGCAGGCCAAGCAGGAGCTGGCGCAGCCGGACGCCGGCCAGCCGATCATGGCGTACGCGCGGAAGAACGACACCCTGTACGTGCCGACCGGGATGCTCTCCTGGGCGGACCGATCCTCGCCCTCGTGGTTCCTGTCCTCACACGACATTGACCTGGTGACCTGGTTCTTCGAGGCGCCGCCGGTGGAGGTGTACGCCACCGCCGTGCACAAGGTGCTGGCCGGCCGCGGCATCGACACGCCGGACGCGGTGCACGCCCAGGTCCGATTCGCCGACGGGGCGGTGGCGACGTTCGAGTCCTGCTGGGTGGTGCCGGACGGCTACCCGACGGTGGTGGAGTCGTTCGTGGAGGTGCTCACCAGCAACCGGCACATCCACATCGACCGGAAGGTGGAGCAGCTGGAGGTGGCCACCGCGGACGGGATCCGGTACCCGCGCACCGGCGGTACCCAGATCGCCGGCCGGCACGTCGGGCCACCGGCCTCGGCGGTGCGGCACTTCATCGACGTGGTCACCGAGGGCCGGGAACCGCTGATCCCGCTCGACCACTCGGTCGAGGTGACCCGACTGCTGGCGGCGATCGAGCGGTCCTACCGGACCGGCGCGCCGGTTCGCGTGGAAGGGGGAGCGGCGTGACCGAGCGGCCGCCGGCGGGCACCGGCTTCCGTAGCCGGAAGTGGTTCCAGGGCCACGAGCTGATGCCGATGGCGAGCCGGGCCTGGCTGCGCTCGCAGGGGCACAGCCCGAGCATGTTCGACGGCCGGCCGGTGATCGGCGTCATCAACTCCTGGGCCGACACCACTCCGTGCAACGTGAGCCTGCAGAGCGTCGCCGAGCACGTGAAGCGCGGCGTCCGGCGGGCCGGCGGGTTCCCGCTGGAGCTGCCGGTGATGTCGCTGGGCGAGACGCTGATGAAGCCGACCACCATGCTCTATCGCAACTTGATGGCGATGGAGGTGGAGGAATGCATCCGGGCCTACCCGTTCGACGGCGTGGTGCTGCTGTCCGGGTGCGACAAGACCACGCCGGCGATGCTGCTCGGGCTGGCCAGCACCGACGTTCCGGGCATCATCGTCACCAGTGGACCGATGCTGCGCAGCATCCGCGGCACGCAGGAGCTGGGCGGGCCGAGTGGTTTGTGGAAGGCCGCGGCGGCGCACCGGGTCGGGCAGCTCGACGACCGGGCCTGGCGGGACCTGGAGGGGTGCCTGGGCCGGTCGGCCGGGCACTGTGGCGTGATGGGCACCGCTTCGACGATGGCGATTGTCGCCGAGGCACTCGGCCTGACTCTGCCCGGCAACGCCGCCATTCCGGCGGTCGACGCGCGCCGGCTGGTGCTCGCCGAGGAGAGCGGCTACCGGATCGTCCACATGGTACAGGAAGGGTTGCGGCCGGAGCGGATCCTCACCCGGGCCGGCTTCGAGAACGCGATCACCGCGCTGATGGCGGTCGGCGGCAGCACCAACGCGATCATCCACCTGTGCGCGATCGCCCGCCGGGCCGGGGTGGACCTCACTCTCGACGACTTCGATCGGATCTCCCGGCGTACGCCGGTGGTGGCCGACGTGCTGCCGGTCGGCGGCCGGCAGATGGAGGACTTCTTCTACGCCGGCGGGCTGCCGGCGGTCATCCACTCGCTCGGTGACCTGATCGACCCGACCGCGATCACGGTCACCGGCCGGAGCCTCCGGGACGAATGCGCCGAGGCGGAGACCCTGGACCCGGCCACGATCCGGCCCCGGACCGATCCGCTGCAGCCGGAGGGCGGGATCGCGGTGCTGCGCGGCAACCTGTGCCCGGACGGCGCGGTCATCAAGCAGGCGGCCGCCTCGCCGCACCTGCGCCGGCACCGGGGCCGGGCGGTGGTGTTCCAGGACAAGGCCGACCTGACGGCCAGGATCCACGACCCGGACCTGCCGGTCGACGCCGACTCGGTGCTGGTGCTGCGCAACAGCGGGCCGGTCGGCGGGCCGGGGATGCCGGAGTGGGGGATGCTGCCGATCCCGGCGAAGTTGGTCCGGCAGGGGGTCACCGACCTGGTCCGGATCTCCGACGCCCGGATGAGCGGCACCTCGTACGGCACCTGCGTGCTGCACGTGGCGCCGGAGAGCGCGGTCGGCGGGCCGCTCGGGCTGGTCGAGGACGGCGACGAGATCGAGCTGGACATCGACCGACGCCGCCTGAACCTGCTGGTCAGCGACGAGGAGCTGGCCCGCCGCCGGGCCAACTGGCGGCCGCCGGCCGCTGCCTCACCGCGCGGCTGGACCTGGCTCTACACCAACCACGTCGAGCAGGCCGACAAGGGCGCGGATTTCGCGTTCCTGGCCGGCCGGAGCTCGGCCGACGAGCCGATGTACCAACCGCTGCCGGAGTGATCCTGTCCCAACCGTTGCCGGAGTAGCCGATGCCGACCACCGTCACGCTCACCGCGCCGATCCTGGACGTCAACGTCCTGATCGGACCGGACGTGCCGGCCCGCCGGTCCACCGATCTGGCCGACGTCCGGCAGCTGCAGGAGCGGTACCAGATCGGCCACTGCCTGGTCCGTAGCTCGGCGGCGGTGCGGGTGTCGCGGCAGCTGGGGAACGCGGCGGTGCTGGCGCTGGCCGGCGAGCCCGGCGTCTCGCCGGTGGTGACCGCCTCCGCGCTGCACCCGGACCAGCTGCCGGGCGAGCTGGCCGCCGCGGTGCGATCCGGTGCCCGGGCGGTGTGGCTGGAGGACGGCTGGGACGCGGGCACCGTGGCCGCGAGCCGGCTGCTGCGGGCGGTCGCCGACACCGGGCTGCCGCTGCTGGTGCCGCACCGGCGGGCCACCGACGCGGCCCGGATCGGCGAGCTCACCGAGCCGCTCGGGATGCCGGTGGTGCTGGTGGAGGCCCGCTATCCGGACTACCCGGAGGTGATCCCGGCGCTCCAGCGCTACCCGCAGCTGCACCTGGAGACCAGCAGCCTCGGCAGCTACCGGGCGATCGAGCGGATGGTCCGGATCGCCGGCCACGAACGGATCCTGTTCGGCTCCGGCGCGCCGGTCCGGACCCCGCTGTCGCCGATCGCGGCGGTGCTGCACGCAGACCTACCGGAGCCGGCGAAACGGGCGATCCTCGCCGGCAACGCCGCCCAGCTGTTCGGGCTCGACCCGGGGCCAGCCACCGAGCTGCGGGTGACCGTGCCGGACCGGCTGTTCGATGTGCACGGTCACTTCTTCCCGGCGCCGTGGGAGGTGCCGCAACCGCCGGAGGACTCGCTGCTCGACGAGCTGGCGCGGTACGGGATCCGGACCCAGGTGGCGTCCTCGGTGCCGGCGATCATGGGCGACCTGGTGCGCGGCAACCGGCGGACGGTGGAGATCTGCCGTTCGGAGCCGCGGCAGCTGGGCTACCTGGTCGCCCACCCGGACGACCCGGACCTCGCCGCCGAGCAGCTCAAGCAGTGGGGCGACCAGCCAGGGATCGTCGGGGTGAAGGTGCACACCGAGATGTCCGGGGTGCCGACCCGGGACCGCCGGGTCGCCGAGCTGTTCCGGGTGCTGGCCCGCTACCGCCGGCCGGTGAAGATCCACAACTACGGCGAGGGCTGGCCGGACGCGTTGACCGCGATCGCCCGTACCCATCCGGAGCTGCCGATCATCATCGCCCACGCCGGCTACCACCGGCCGGAGCGGTGCTCGATCCCGGTGGTCACGGACTGCCCGAACGTCTATCTCGAGCTCGCCAGCAGCAAGGCCGATGTTCGGGACGCCCGCGACCTGGTGGCCGCGGCCGACCCGGCCCGGGTGCTGTTCGGCTCCGACTCGCCGCTCATCAACCCGGCCTGGGTGGTCGGGCTCTACCAGGACCTCGGGCTGCCACAGTCCGACTTGGACCGCAGCTACTGGGACAACGCCGAGCGCCTGTTCGGGACCTGTTCCTGACCCGGCACTGACGGACTCGTACCGAGAAGGGGGAAGCGCAATGACCAAAGCTCCGGTGGGACCCGAGTCACAGCGGCTCCACGAGCGGGCGGCCACGGTGATCCCGGGCGGGGTCAACTCGAACATCCGGCTGGCCGCCCCGAGCGTGGTGTTCGACCGAGCCAGTGGCGCCACCCTGTGGGACGTCGATGGTCGGGACTATGTGGACTACGTGCTCGGGCAGGGGCCGCAGTTCCTCGGGCACGCCAACCCCGCGGTCACCGACGCGGTGGCGACGGCCTGCCGGGACGGGATGCTGTTCGGTGCCACCCACCGGCTGGAGATCGAGGCGGCCGAGCGGGTGCTGGCGGCGCTCAAGTGGCCGGAGCGGATCCGGTTCGGCGCCACCGGCACCGAGGCGGTGCAGGCGGCGCTGCGGCTGGCCCGGGCGGTCACCGGCCGGCGCAAGTTCGTCCGGTTCAACGGCCACTATCACGGCTGGCTCGACAACGTCCTGATCGGACCGGACCAGCCCGGACCCCGGCCGGCGAGCGACGGCCAGGTCGCCGATTACCTCGGCGACTCGTACCTGCTGGAGTGGAACGACGCCGACGCGCTGGCGGCGCTGCTGGCCGAGCACGGCGACCAGATCTGCGCGGTGATCATGGAGCCGGTGATGGTGAACACCGGCGGGATCGAGCCGCGCCCCGGCTACCTGCAGCGGGTACGGGAGCTGTGCGACCAGCACCGGGTGATCCTGATCTTCGACGAGGTCATCACCGGGTTCCGGCTGGCGCTGGGCGGCGCGGTCGAGGCGTACGGGGTGGTGCCGGACCTGGCGATCTACGGCAAGGCGATCGGCGGTGGCTGGCCGGTGTCGGCGGTGGCCGGCCGGGCCGACCTGATGGAGTGGTTCGGGACCGGCCGGGTCAACCACTCCGGCACGTTCAACGGCTCGGTGATGGCGGTCGCCGCCGTGATCGCCACCATGCGCGAGCTCGCCGACGATCCGCCGTACCAGCGCGTCACCGCGTACGGCAATGACTTGATGAAGGGGCTGGCGGCGGTGGCCGAACGGTACGGTGTCCCGCTGCACCTGCACGGCCCGCCGAGCGCGTTCTTCGCCTCGCTCGGCCCGGCCGACCCGGTGGACAACCTGGCCGGGCTGCAGCGGCTGGACCTCGACGGCTACGCGGCGCTGACCACCCGGCTGGTCGGCCACGGGCTGTGGGTGATGCGGCGCGGGATCTGGTTCGTCTCGGCCGCGCACGGCGAGGCCGAGCTGGCGACCACGCTGCAGCGGTTCGAGGCGGCGCTGGCGGAGGGCGGGTCATGACCCGGCGGGTCGGGATCGTCGGGGTCTGGCACGAGACCAACACCTACTCGAGCCGGCCCACCACGCTCGCCGACTTCGAGGCGTTCGAGCTGCTGTCCGGCGAGTCGGTCGCCGAGCAGAACCGCGGCCTCGGGACGGTGATCGGCGGGTTCTGCGACCACGCCGAGGTCGAGCTGGTGCCGATCTTCTCGGCCGGCGCCTGGCCGTCCGGGCCGGTGGACGCGGCGGCATTCGCCCGGATCCTGGACGGCGTCACCGATGGGGTACGGCGAGCCGGCCGGCTAGACGGGATCCTGTTGAACCTGCACGGCGCGATGGTCGCCGAAGGAGTGCCCGACGTGGAGGCGGCGGTGGTCGGCGCGATCCGGGACGCGGCCGGCGAGCTGCCGCTGGGCGGGGTGCTCGACCTGCACGCCAACCCGTCGCCGGAGCTGGTGCGCGAGTGCGACGTGCTGGTCAGCTACGACACCTTCCCGCACGTGGACATGCGGGAGCGGGGCAGCGAGGTGGCGGCGATCCTGAGCCGGTCGCTGCGCGGGCCACGGCTGCGGACCAAGGTACGCAAGCTGCCACTGCTGGTCTGCCCGCTGGCGCAGGCGACCGCCGCCAACCCGATGCGGGACCTGCAGCGGGCCGCGGCCGAGCGGGCCCGGGCGGCCGGGCTGGCCCGGATCAGCATCGTCGGCGGGTTCGCGTACAGCGATGTCGAGCGGGCCGGGATGAGCGTGCTGGTCGTGCACGAGGAGGGCCAGGAGGCGGCGGCCGCGTCCGCAATGGAGGCGACGGTCGCCGACATCGCCGCCCGGGCGGACGAGTTCGCGGTGGCCCGGGACGACCCGGCGACCGCGGTCGCGAAGGCGATCCGGTCGACCCGGCGGCCGGTGTTCCTGGTCGACGTGGCCGACAACATCGGCGGCGGCAGCCCGGGCGACGGCACCGCGCTGCTGCGGGAGCTGCTGGCGGCCGGCGCCACCAACGCGGTGGTGACGATCGCCGACCGGGAGGTCGCCCGGGAGGCGGCGCGGCTCGGTCCCGGCGCCGCGATCGACACCCTGCTGGGCGGCAAGACCGACCGGATGCACGGCGACCCGGTCCGGGTCCGGGGCCGGGTGGAGCGGGTGACCGACGGCCGCTACCGGTCGGGCGGCTACTACATGACCGGCCGGGAGTTCAGCATGGGCACCACCGCGGTGCTGTCGGTGGCCGGCAACACGGTGGTGGTGACCGAGCTGGCGGTGCCGCCGTTCCACTCCGAGCAGTTGACGTCGGTCGGGGTGGATCCGCGCCGGGCCGCGATCGTGACCGTGAAAGGGGCGATCGCGTGGCGCGGCGCGTACCAGGCGATCGCCGGCGAGATCATCGAAGTCGCGACCCCGGGGATCTGCCCGGTCGACGTCTCGGCGCTGCCGCGGCGGACCGTGCCGATCGCGTTCTGACGCCGTTGACATCCGCCGCCGTCATGTTACTAATGAGTAATGAGCGGTACGGCGACGGAGCGCGGCGGTGGCTGACCGTGGCCGGCTCAACGTCCACCGGCGCGGCACCGGCCCGCCGCTGTTGCTGCTGCACGGGATCGGGCACCGGTGGCAGGCGTGGGAGCCGGTGCTGGACCGGCTGGCCGCCGCGCACGAGGTGATCGCCGTCGACCTGCCCGGGTTCGGCGAGTCGCCGTTGCCCGACGACGGCCGGCCGCTGGACATGCCGAACACGATCGCGCGGTTCCCGGCGTACCTGGCCGAGCTGGGAGTGGCGCGGCCACACGTGGCCGGCAACAGCCTGGGCGGCGCGATCGCGCTGGAGCTGGCCGCCGCCGGGCTGGCCGCCTCGGTCACCGCGTTCGCGCCGGCCGGCTTCTACGCGAACTGGGAGCGGCGGCGAGCGATCGCTATCCTCAATGGACTTCGGGTGCAGACCTTCCTGCCGGAACCGGTGCTGCGGGCCGCGCTGCGACTGCCGCCGATCCGGACCGGCAACTACCGCCGGCTGGTGGCCCACCCGGAGCGGCTCGACCGGGAGCGGATGGTCAGGGACGCGCTGGCGCTGCGGCGGGCCAAGGCATTCCGGCCGGTCGCCCGGGCGTCCCGTAGCTACCGGTTCACGGCTGGCCAGCGGCTGGCCGAGCGGCCGGAGATCCCGGTCACCATCGTCTGGGGGGCGGACGACCGGATCCTGCCGGCGCGGGAGGCGGCCCGGGCGCGCGAACAGCTCCCGCACGCCCGGCACGTGCTGCTGCCCGACTGCGGGCACGTGCCGATGAGCGACCAGCCGGAATTGGTGGCCCGGGAGATCCTCGCCACCACCGGGGCGGCCGAGCGGCCATCGTGGACAAGCTAGCCGTGCGGTCCTCAGTGGAGGACTCGTAGCCCGACCACCCCGGTGACAATGAGCAGCAGGCAGACCACCCGGGCTACCGTCACCGGCTCGTTGAGCCAGACCATCCCGAACAGGGCGGTGCCGACCGCGCCGATCCCCACCCACACCGCGTAGCCGGTGCCGACCGGGATCGACCGCAGCGCGAACGCGAGACCGGCCATACTCAGCAGCAGTGCGACCCCGAACAGGACGGTCGGGACGGGTCGGGTGAACCCCTTCGACGCGGCGAGGGCGGCCGCCCACACCGTCTCGAGTGCACCGGAAACAACCAGCACCAGCCATGCCATGGCGACGACCTCCCGAACGGCTCGGCAAACTGGCTGCGTCGTCTTGTCATCACCGGGTACGACGCGCTCGTCCGGGGGCCTTACGAGGCTGGGGCCGCACGAGGCTGGCCGTGGCAAGGCGCCACCACCAGGGTATCCGACCCGCGGCCAGCTCCCGCCGAGCTCGGGGTGCGTTGCCCTACTGGCTGCGCAGCTGGGCGGCGGGTCCGACTCGCCAGGCGGCCGGCACCAGCAGCCCGGCCAGCACGGTATCGGCGGCGACGATGCCGGCCACCACCGCCGCCGGCAGGTGCTGGTACGGCGAGCCGGCGAACAGTAGCCCGGCCAGCCACAGCAACGGACCCAACCCGGCCACCGCCACCCCGGCGACTAGGAGCTGCCGGCCGGTCTCGCCGGTGAGCACCATCGCCGCGAACCAGCCGAGCACGGCGCCGACCACGACGTGGTACGCGCCGGTGCCGGAGGAACCGGGCCAGGCCAGGTACGCGGCGGTGAGGTGGCCGGCCTCGGCGAGCACCGCCAGCCCCGGCGGTAGCCAGCCGGCGCTGGGCCGCCACCCGCCGGGCCGGCCGGGCCGGCGGGGCAGCCGGGCGGACCGGCGCTGGACCCGGGCGGCGTAGCCGCGGGCCTGTCTGGAGATCCGTCGCCGGTTGCTCATACGACTTCCAGGTTCGCCATCATGCCCGCGTCGCTGTGTTCCAGGTTGTGGCAGTGGAACACGTACTTGCCGCGGTACCCGGTGAACGTGACCGCTACCCGGACGCCGCCTTCCGGCACGAACACGGTGTCCTTCACGCCGGCGTCCTGCGGCTCCGGCGGGAAACCGTCCCGGCTGAGCACCCGGAAGTGGGCCAGGTGCAGGTGGACCGGGTGGTCCGGGTCGGCGGTGAGATCCCAGATCTCGGTGCTGCCCAGCGGCACCTGGGCATCGATCCGGTCCGGCGCGAACACCTGGTTGTTGATCATCCCGGGCAGGCCGGTGCCGTCCGGGCCGCTGAAGAAGGCGAACGACCGGTCCGCCGGCCGCTCCGCCGGCGGCGGCCGCAGCTCGGTCGAGAGCACGTCCGGGACCCGGGCGTCGTCGGTCGCTCGGCGGGTGACGTCGAACCGCATCACGTAGCCGGCCGGGCCGGGCTCGGCGGTGTTGCGCAGCAGCACGCTGGTGCCGGGCTGGTAGGCGGCGAAGTCGATCAGCAGGTCGTAGCGCTCACCCGGGCTGAGCAGGAACGTCTCGTAGCGCACCGGCCGGTCCAGCAGCCCGAGGTCGCTGCCGATCTGGATGAACCCGTCACCGTCCGGCGGCGGCGGGTCCAGCGCCAGCTGGTAGCGGCGGGCGTTGCTCGCGTTGACCAGCCGCAGCCGGTAGAGCGCGGCGTCCACTTCGCAGTACGGCCACGCCACGCCATTGACCACAATGGTGTCACCGAGCATCCCGCTCCAGTGGTAGTCCATCGACACGCCCGGCTCCCGCAGCTCGGGGTCGAGCGACGGGTAGAACAGCGCACCGTCGGCGTCGAACCGGCGGTCGGCGATCATCAGCGGGAGCTCCCGCTCGCCGCGGGGGAGCGGCAACCGGTCCTCGATCTCGTCCCGGATCACGTAGATGCCGGCCAGCCCTCGGTACTGCTGCGGCCCGGCGAAGTCCATCCGGTGGTCGTGGTACCACAGCATCGCCGCCGGCTGCTGGTTCGGGTACACATAGGTGCGGCTGCCCGATGCGGTACCGGCGACCGCGTGCGCGGCGTGCGCCCGGATCGCGGGGTCGTTCGCCCAGTCGCCGCCGTCGGGCAGCACGAAGTCGGTCGGGTAGCCGTCGTGTTCCGCCTCCGCCACCGCCCCGTGCAGGTGCACCACGGTCGGCACCGGCAGCTCGTTGTGGTGGGTCACCTCCACCCGGCGGCCGGCCCGCACCTCGATGGTGGGTCCGGGGAAGCTCCCTTCGTACCCCCACACCTCGGTCTCGACATCCGGCCGGATCTGTTGCCTACCCACCCGCTGCCAGATTTCGTACCGATCCACATCGCCCGATGTGGACACCGGTGTCAGCACCTCCGGGATCGGCAGCGGTACGGTGAACGCGCCGGGCGGTGGTGACGGGGGCGGGGCGGTGGTCGGGGCGGCGCGATCCGGCCGGCGCCCGCCGGCTCGGCTGCTGGCGAGCAGCGCGGTCGCACCCGGGGCGGCGACGCCGAGCGCACCGGCGAGCCCCCATCGCAACCAGTCCCGCCGCCGCATCAGCAGACCTCCCGGGCTTGGGTGACGATCGCTCTGATTGACGGTCAGGATTCCAAGTTCCGACTGCGCTTCGCAAGCAAAGCCGCCGTCCACTAGGGGATTCCCGCCTCGTCCGGTACCCGCCGCGGTCCGGCTCGGCGCTGGCGGTCGCGCCGGGGCCCGGCCGCCCGGCTCCGGCGGCCCGGCTGCGGAGTAGGTCACATTCTGGGGGAAATGGAACCAGATCGGCGAGCGCGACGACACATCTGTCGTGATGCGCGTATGGCTGGGCACGGTGGCCCGGCTGCTGCTGGCCGGCGTGTGGCTGGTAGCCGGGTCCGCGAAGGTGGTCGACCTGGCCGCCTCCGGGCGGGCGGTCCATGCGTACCAGCTGACCCCGTATGAGAT